>NZ_JBHLYT010000002.1:0-582862 GCF_042431665.1 Mesorhizobium kowhaii | reverse complement strand
ATTGATCGGCCCTCCACAAGCCGACCTCCTATGAATCACGCAAACTCTCTCTTGGGAATTCCAAAAACTCGCCCGCCGCTAAAAACCTGCCAAAGTAGTGCTAGCAGGACGGCTCAAAGACAAGGCCATTAGGGCGGAGCAACGTTCCGCCGCTCAATAGCTCTTTGCAAGTTTCGGGGTAGGCCATAGGCTCGCTCCAAACCGGCACTTCGGTCGCTGGCATAGCCGGCTCGCCGATGAAGGCATTCCCGAGTTTGCTTTGTGTTTGATCTTGTTGAAACCCCCTGGATAAACGATTTGTGGCTGTCCTAGCGTGCCTTAACGAGGCTGGAGAAGACATGAACAGCATAGTCCCCGACTTAAACAATGTCACACGTTTGCCTCCGGCCAATATCAGCATCGGTGAAGCCGACCTTGATTCTGCGAGGATCGAGGCACGGCAGTATCTCGAATTATACGATTGGGTGTTGTCCATCAAAGGCGAGTATCTTGGATATGGTGCGGAAAGTGCCTCGCTTCCCGGCTAACCTACGCACAATGACAGCCGGACGGACATGGTAACAAGTGCACTGTCACCGTAGTTCCATCAAAGTCTAACGATCAGAAAAGCGCACTGGAAAGCATGTGCGGTAACAGTTGATTCAACCATCGCTGGTATATTAGAGGGTGTGAGTAGCGGCTCCGACAGTGGGCGGGCGCTTAGTGCCGGAGCCGCCCGCGCAGTCCGGTTGGGGGTTTGACCGCGCCGTCCTATTCTGGGACAGCGCGGTCAACGATTCGTTAAAATTTTCCGGGAACTAATTAAGCGCATGCTAATTGAATTGCGCCTTTTGCCAGGGAACGGCTTATTCGGCTCAGCGATGAGCGCCAGGCCGCGCGAGACGCTTCGCAGGGGTAGGACTGCTGAATTACGGAATTACGGTGACAGTGCACTATTTTCTTTTCGTCGCCCGCCTCGCCTTCCCGGTTAACTTACACACAATGACAGCCGGACGGACATGGTAAGAAAGTGCACTGTCACCGTAATTCCCGACTTTCGATAGTATCCGATAGCGTTATCCGCAATCATCACAATGAATGGCCGCAAGCGTAAAATGCCCATGGTAGCATCGGGCACGTTTTCCGCATCGGAAGGTCAGTCCTAAGTGCTCTCAACTGTTTTACGAGAAAAGCTGGTTTGCGAATGCGGTCGCACCGGGTATTTGAAACTACGAGAAGACGATCAGCCCCTCAGCGGCACCTGGGAATCCTACAGCTTGGAGGGTTTCAATGGCGGTAGCCTGACGATCACCAGCTCCGGAGATATTCCGGGCGACAAGTTGGCCTATCTCCATCCTTTGTGTCCTCAATGCAGCCAGTGGGGCAAGGTGAGGTATGCCTGCCGGACCTAAGCCCACAAGAACCACATATATCGTGAGCGTTTTCGAGAAGCCGCATTGGAATTACGGTGACAGTGCGCCATTTTCCTTTCGCCGCTTGTCTCGCCTTTCCGATTTCACTGCTTTTCCGGTTTGGTTGGGCAGCCCGATCCAGAAAATGGCTTCGCTGCCTGCCGGCCGACCGATGCTCTCTCGGCTTTGCGCATTGCTGGCAAGATGGGCCATGCGGTTAACCTGCACACAATGACGGCCGGTACGAATATGGCAAAGGGCACTGTCACCGTAATTTGTGGTCAACGGCGTTGTGCTTCGGCCGCCGGAACTGTGACGGCGGCGCCCTGGACGACGCTCAAAACGGTGGATGACACCACCAGAAAGCCTTGGCTTCCTCTTCGGGCGTCATCGGACGGACCTCCCATGAGTCCGTTTTCGCGATGTAACGTGTCCAAATGGGCGTGCCTTCTTCGCTGACGCTTTCGTGCCAGTCGGTAAACCCCATCAGCGGCAATAACGCTTCTCGGATCGATCGAAGCCGCAGTGCTGCCGTGTGCATGGGAATGACCTCCCTTCGCTGGTTACGGTGAGGAATTCCGACCTATCCGTCAGTGCTCCGCCACCGATTCTTGCGCAGCCTCACCCCGCCACCACCGCGTAGCGTTGCCGACCGTTTTCCAGCGGTCCGGCGGCCATGGCGGGGGGCTCGGGGTTTGACCGCCGGGCCTGACCAGCAAAAACGGGGTGGGTTTTGCCGGCTGGCAAATTATAGGCCGTTTATTCGAATATTCAATTTCTCTAAAATGATCCGTATGAGCCGCAACCGACCGTGCCGCCGCTCACGGATCGGGACGGGCCCGGTGCGGCCTACGGCCGGTTACAAAACCTCGGTTGACCAATGAATTGATCAGCGTCGAAGCGGTCAAAGGTCCTACATAAAACCATAGGAAAAAGCCCGCCACAGGACCGACCTGTTCGTCAAGCGTTAGCTAATATAGATAAGCCCGCGTCATCCAATTGAGGGATGGCGCGACTTAACCTCCTGCTCCACCTAATGGCAAGGCAAAGGGCGGCAACCCGGTTTTGCTGCCCAAGGGGCCTGCTGGCTCTAGGGGGCTAAATATGAGCAAAACGACTCTCATACTCACTATCCTCGCGATCAGCATCGGCTATGCCGATGCCAAGGACCGTAAGGTGAACCTGCCGGTTTGCACCGCGTCAAGCTCACTCGCCGAAGTCCTGGGTGACAAGTGTTATCTCGTCAAAGGCTCGATGATCTACGGCGACATCGCCGAACTTTCCCAGATAATCACTTGGGCTGGTGGCGGAACTGGCGGTCTGTGAGGGTGCCCTGACCGGAACATCTCGTTCACCAGCATCCGAAGACACCAGGACAGCGGCTCTCAGACTAGGCGGCCCGGCATCCCTGTTACAGCGCGGTGGCCAGCAGGGCGCCGGGCCTGACCGGCGCGGGGGGCATGGGCGGTCGCGCCGGCTGGCGAATATATGTATGCCTCTGCTGATATAATCGGCACTTATCCGTATGAACGGTGGAAGCAGCAAAAGGTGGAGCACAAGCCGGTAATGATCTGGCACCCACCTTTTTGCGTCTAGCGCCTGCCATCCGCGACTGTACGTTTTTAACCAAGGCGCATAGGGCCGCTTCAATACGTCAAAGTTGAATGCGGCGTAGTTGCATAACTGCTAATATATATCGATGGCAGGGCTGCCTTCGCGGAATGGCCGGCGCCTGTTGTATGGGCTTTGTGGTAGAGGCGCCGCCTGGCAGGGGGGTGAGAGCTCGTCGCTTCGCAAATGGGGCGACGGGCCGTCGACAGACTTTCCAAGCAACTTTCAGAGGCTGAGATCGAGCGCTTTCTGACGGGCAGCGGAGTCGCTCCATAAGAGCATCGTCAAGCCGCTTCTATTGCCTACCAGCGACCACCATCGAGCGCTCCAGGGGGCGCATGAAGCGCTCCTAAAATCTATCCGAGAAATCACTGGCAAGGATGCGCCGTTCATTCAATGGTTCGGGGCGGGGCCGGTGCGGCCTACGGCTGGGTAGCGCTGGCTGAGCGGCCCGGCGCCCTGCTTTTGACACTGAACAAACCAGAGGGGCGCCGAGCCTTTACCGGCGGCGCTTTGAGGAAACGACGCCGAGTATTGAGTTATAGCGCTCTCGCTAGAGTTGCGGGAACACAGCCTTTTGGACGATGGCCGACGCGGTTTGCCATTTCATTAGAAATTGCTAAATTACAGTCGATATCGGGAATTGTGAGATTGGATGCTGCACGCATTAGCGTTGAGGCCAGACGACGGGCAGACTCGGTTGCTCCGCCGCCTCAATATGATCCTTTCTGGGCAAGTGCGGCCGGGGCGGCGATAGCCGGCGGCGTGGTCGCTGTTTTTTGTTGGCTTCTCGGCAGCAGTCACATGACGGGTGCGATCGGCATAGTCATGATTTTGGCATTTGCGCTGCCGTATTTCTATCTCCGGAGCCAGGACCGGAAGAACAGTGAGGCCTTTGATACCTATTACATCAGGTTGTTGGAACTGGAGAGGGAAAGAGAGAAAAGCTTGCCTGCCGCCAAACCAAAGTCGCTTCCGGTAACAAAAGCTCGCCTGACGATAAGAAGGCCCCGCGTGCCCGTAAGAAAACCCCGCCTGTAATCGCGACTGGAAGCCGACATTCGAGAGAAGATGAATAGGCATCATAAGTCGCTGGAACATTAGCGACCTCTAAATGTTTTTACCTGGCGGCAGGTGGTGCCCTCCATCGCCTGCCGAAGATCGGGCCTCCGATCGGCCCGCGCTCTCCCGCCGAGGCGCGGGCTTTTGCGTGGCGGCTACCCCTTTCACTATGTGGCACGGAGGGTGTTCGGTGCGGCCCCTGCGGCTGGGTAGTCGACTAGGGACTTCAGTCTTAGTTGAGCTATCTCTAATATGAGGATAGCGTAGCCACAGTGGGCTGGGCTAGGTCCCGTCGCTCCGCAAAATGGGGCGGCGGGCCTTTGGATGGAGCGGCCCGGCACCCTGCGGGTTGGGATGGGGCTAGGACACCGGGCCTAGCCGGCGGGATGTGCTCGCGAGGAACATCGCCGCCAGCTGGAGAACTTTATGCGCCTTTGCTAATGTAAAGTGAAGCACCTAATGAAGGAACGCAAAGGTCTGGCGATGACAGGTACGCCGGCAACAACCTAGGTGGTGAGCGTATTCGAGAAGCCACATTGGCGCACTGTCCTGACCACCAAAGACAAGGCCAAAGCACCGGCGATGACGAAGGAGATCGGCGACAAGGTCCGGGTTGAAGAGATTACGCCGAAGCCGAAGAAGCGTTAAGGCCGGCCCGTCAGGGCGATGCAATGGAACATTAGAGGCTGCTAATAGTTTTTAGTCAGCAGGGGCAAACCAACACCCCAGCAAGTCCCGCTATCCCTAGGGACTGCCCGCCGTTGCCGTGAATGGAGCGGCGGGTTTTTTGGCTCGCTGTAAGCAGCGCCTACAGGCACTGCAAAAGCCCGAAAACCTGATCAATGAAAAGCCCGCCACGGGAGCGACCCGCGGCGGGCTTTTGGAGTGGCTACATCCCTGAGGAATCGACCGCTTATAGTTGTATTGTGAACTGCGTGATCGCGTTAGCCTATGGCGTGATCGCGGAAGCCCTGGCTTAAGCGCTGCCGTCCGTTTCGCTTTCCTCATCGATATAGCGCACCGGAAGATAGGCATTCGTTTCCAGCCATTCCCGCAAGATCTGCACGATTAACCCAACAAGGTCCGAAGGTACCGAAGCGGCGATGTCACCCTCCACGATGTCGAAGCCTTCAGTGCCGCATTTTCAGATTGAAAGCGCGCGCTTTCGGAGCGGAGACGTTCCGCCTCGGAGCGAAGGCGCACAAGTTCCTCCGTTTGCCGTTCCGTCTCGGAGTGAAGCCGCATAAGTTCCCCTGTCTCCCGTTCCGCTCCGGAGCGAAGGCGCAAAAGTTCCTCTGTCTCCCGCTGCGCGTCGATCCTAGCGACATGGATGTCTCGCACCTCGCGCTCTGCTTTCCTCAAAAGATCAAGGTCGGAAGTCAAGCAAGTCTGCGCACTCATCGACAGGCTGACGTAGAACTCATGAAGACCGGTGGATACATTCGTTTGAAGAGATTGCACACCCGATTTGATGAAATTCAGGCCACGCAGCGTCTTGATGAGGTATTCAAAAAAGGTCGGCGTGAACTGCCATCCGTGCGTGTCAAGATAATCAGGCGTCGTTTGGGCTTCCTCGTACTTATCGCGGGCAGCGTCAGGTGAGTACATGAACTTTAGATCGTCAAGCGTTGGCTCAACCCATACGATCGCGTCAGCCTTGGTGCAGATGGAATTCATGTGATCGAACACCACGCCGGCAGGATGACGCGTGCGCTTCTCCGCGTAGGCTTGAAGCGTCTGCCCAACGGTCGAGACGGGCCGCAGCGTGTCAAAGCAATACCGCTTGTCGGGGACAGCCAGAACCAGCACGCCGCCCGGCTTCAGAAGGGTTTCGCAATCCTGGATGAAGCGCACAATGTCAGGAATATGCTCGATGACGTGTGAAGCTACAATGTAGTCATATCGCCCAGGTTTGCCGATGATATCCAGCAGTCCGCGACCGTCTGAAACGTAATCAACTTCCTCGATCTGCGAGGCATTGTCGTGATACTTCTTGCGAAGTGCCGGGCCATCAGCATGGTCAAATATCTCGACATTGTAGCCTTTGGACTTCGGCAAGAGGGGCGAATAGCTCGGCCCGACCTCCAGACCAACGCCGTCCGGGTTGAGCATCGACAAAAGAACTTCGCGTCTATCCAAGATGCAATTTCCCCCTGGTTCATTTGAGCGGCGACCATAGACGGCGCGTCACGAGAATTCAATCAACCACACCAGGGCCAAGTTCACCTTCCGCAAGGCTTGGGCACCACATCGGAATTACGGTGACAGTGCACCATTTTCTTTTCGTCGCCTGCCTCGCCTTCCCGGTTGACCTACACAATGACAGCCGGACGGACATGGTAAGACAGTGCACTGTCACCGTAATTCGGATAGTCCTTGGCTGGCGGCTTCAAAGGCGCCACCCGATGATGAAGGTGATAAGAAGTAAGAGGCAGCGGCTCTAACGGCCGGACGCGTCGCCGCCCTAAAGGCACCAGGCCAAGCCATTTCGAAGCAGGGCCAGCCTGCGATTGAACCGGCCACACAATCCGCAACGTTCACAGCCTCGCTTTCGCGGGGCTTTTTTCATGGAGCAAGCCTTATGGCCCGACCTGCAACTGCCGCCGTTCGCCTGTTGACCGGGGAACGTGAACCCGTGCGCCTGGCGACCACGGGCAACATCATCCTGTCAGGTCTGAAGACCATCGACGGCGTGCTGACCGAAGTCGGCGACAGGGTGCTGGTGAAGAACCAGGCCGACGCCACCACCAACGGCATCTACACGGCCAGTGCTGGCCAATGGTATCGGGCGGCTGATGCGCGCACGTCGCGCACCATGCAGAAGGGGACCACCGTCTACGTGCAGGAAGGCACGGCGAACTTTGCTAAGCGGGCTTTATCAGATGATCCCCGGGCTTGACACTTCTGGCTCTACATTCGAGCAGAAGATGGCTATTAGCTCCGCGGATATCGTCTACTGCAACCACGGTATAAACGACTGCCAGCTATCTCCCACCCCGACTCCACCGGAAACGTATCGCGATCTGCTGATGCAGTTCGTGACGATTTGTCGGAAGTACGGCAAAATCCCTGTTCTGCAAACACCCTCTCCGATCTATGCAGGCGTTGGTGTTCTTGGGACCGCTGACAAGGCCAATCGTCTCAAGACCTATGTGACGATCATGCGGGATGTGGCAGAGGTTACCAATACCCAACTTGTCGACGTGTACGCGGTCATAAGCGCTTACATTCACACCGGCAAATATACCGTTCAAGAGCTGGTGAAGGACGGCATTCACCCGACAGTTATCACCTACCGTGCCATGGCGTTCGAAATGGCTAGGCCAATCATCCATCCGCACGCGGGCATAAACGGGCCTGATCAGTTCATCTCTACCATAGAGGGAACGACGAACACCTATCCACCGACGGCTCCGCAACTGGCGGCGGCGGCCCGCACTGGCTATCACCTTACCACCGACGCCATCGACCAGCCCAAGAGCATCAAGGTTGCGGTGCATATTTCGGTGCCGCACCTGGACGTGTTCATCGCCTACCCGATCTGGAGTAGCGGCAAGAACGGCATCAACATCGCGTGGGACGGGGAAGCCATTGTTGGCATAAACCAGTTCTCTACTCTGGCGATCGGTGTTGGTGAGTTCGTCTACGATCACGAAATCTGCATCGCTCGTGACGTGCCGGTTGGCATGCACATGTTGACCTTGGCTTCTGGCGGACAAGCGTTTGCTATCGGTCTTAGCTATCTGCGGACTAGACCTTCCAAGCCCGCCAAGAAATTTGGTCCGGCTCGGGATTTGTGGCGCGACAAGGCGTACTCATTGATGACGCTTTCCGGCACAGGTGCGGATAGCACGCTATTGATGGATGAGTTGCCGCACAGCAGGGCACTCGATGCAGAGGGGACGGATATAACGTTCACCGCGACGATGGCGAAAGATACGCAGTTCGTGCTGCACGGCATTCTGACCGCGACCGGGGCCGCGTCTGCGCTTTCGCCTCGCATGGGTATCGGCGTGGGCTTGCAGGTCGGGACGGGGTTCTGCACCGTGTACCAAAATCCCAACGCTGGCGTTTACACCACCTCAGTCTTAGGCGCGGTCGATCTCAGCGGCACGGCTCGCACATGGCGGTTGTTCCGTCCTGCGGGTAGCGCCAATCTCACCGTCTACATGAACGGTGTAAGCCAAGGAACGGTGGCACTTACCGGCCCGCATGTGGGCGGGTTCATGGGCCTACGCGCCAATGGTGCCGGCCTTGCCGTCACTGTTCAAGACCTCCGCGACATCGAGCATTAAGGCGGCGTCGGATCGCTCCACACAATATCGCCTTGTGGCGATTGGTCCAGCGAGTAAAAAAGATCCCGGTCGGCTTGCGTCACCGGGGTCTGCTTTATCTCGGAGAAAGTGCGCATCCACATGATGAACTCGACCACGGCCAAGCCGATGGCGAACTTCTCAGTCTTGTTGGGCCTGAACATGGCGGGTTGATATCATATCTTGATGGTCGATCTCAATTGTTGCACCGAAATTCTAATCCATGTAGGGCATGAACATCACGATTTGGCGGTGGGGTCGATCAGGTAAATACAATGACGCCGAGCAAGCCGGACCGCTTCCCCTACCTCAGCGCGCTGCGTGGTCTCGCCGCTCTATGGGTCGTGATGGCTCACGTAGCACTAATGCCCAATCCACGCTTTGTGCTCCCCTGGTGGCCGCAAACTCTGGCCCAAAGCGGCGTTATGGGCGTCAATCTGTTCTTCCTTGTGAGCGCCTTTTCCCTCTGCCTCACGATGCCAAAGCACGATAGCGAACAGAGGCCGTATTTGGGATTCATGCTACGGAGGTTTTTTCGGATAGCTCCGCTGTTCTATGCCCTGATTAGTCTGGCATGTCTGTCGCACTGGTTCAACCCGGCTGGCCTTCCTTACAATTTCAAAACGATACTGGCGAACCTGACGTTTGTCTTCAATTTCACCCCAGGCCTTGGGTTCCAGTCCTCGGTCCTCTTTGCGGGATGGACGATTGGCGTTGAGATGGCGTTCTACCTGGTATTCCCCTTCATATACGCCAGGACTAAAAGTGTAACCTTGGCGATCCGAGCGCTCATCGTTGCCCTCGTCGTGGCTGCGGTCTTTCGCTCGGTAATCGGGAATCTCGTGGCAGAGCCGGGGATCTACATTCCTAAATCGATATTTCACCTAGCTCCAATGTTCATGTTCGGAATTATCGCGTTTTATGTGGTTCAAATTGCCGGCGAATGGAAACATAGACGCGCGATCGGCACTGCCCTGCTGGCGTTCGTACCGCTTCAGTTCTATGTGATTGTCACTGGCATGGTGCCATTTGGCCCGGCTATCTATTGGCAAGGGCCGATGTTTTTTTGCCTGCTGGTTGGGCTCTACCTGTTCCCCATCAAGCCCCTGGTCAACAGAGCGACGAGATGGCTGGGCGATATTAGCTATTCAGTCTACCTGATGCATGGTCCGATTATTGCCGCCTTGTTTCCTTTGTTCAGGCAACTTCGGCACTCGGGACTGAGCGAAATTCAGGCCTATGCAGTGGCGCTTGCGATAGCCCTGCTGTGCATCATCCCGGTCGCGACATTGACGTTCTACGCTTGGGAGAACTGGATCAATAACTGGGGCAAGGGTTTTGCCTCACGATGCGCCGGCAGAAGGTGGATCGAGGCCCCTGACGCCAAAGGCATTAAAATGTCAGAGCCTGTTTCGGCCTAATTCGCCTTCCGCAGCGCGTTGAAAATCACACCGGCATCGTTGCGATCACCGCTCTTCATCACATTGGCCGTCGCATGAGACATCGTGCGTTTGGATGTCACCGATTGTTGAAGTGTTCGCCCGTGTTCGCGCCATGATCATGATATCCGAATGCGCGCAACGGCAACGGCCTTCCCGCCATTCCCTTAAACAGGAGTATATCGTGTTGCGACGCTTCATGACCGCGCTGGCATTCATTTGCCATGCGTCCGTGGTCCTTGTGCAGTCCGTTGTCGGCCCTCCCTCGCCAGTTATTGGCAGTATCGCGACCGCCGGCGGTACCGGCGCAAATTCGGCTGCCGCCAACACTGTTCTTGCAGCTCCTGACGGCAGCCCAGGCGCGGCCACCATGCGGGCCTTGGTTGCCGCCGATTATCCGCTCGCCGCACTCAAGGCAAATAATCCTTCCGATCTTGCGAGCGCCGCAACGGCACGCACGAATCCTGGCTTCACCAACGTCGCTGGCGACGATGTGATGAACGCCAGCGGGCAGCATTTCGCTTCCGGTTGCGTTGCGATTGAAGCGTTCGGTGGCGTCGGCAACGGCTCGACCGACACTCTTGCGGCCTGGAATGCCGCGGTGTCGTCATTCCGCACCAAGGATATCTGCATCAAGTTTGGAGTCGGCACCTACGTCTTCAGCAACACCGCCTCCGCCACCCCGTCCGGTACAGCGCATATCCGAATTTTCGGCATGGGGAAAAGCGTCACGCATCTTTTGTGGAACGTGAACGTCGCTGGCATGATCCTGACCACCGGCAATGAAATGACGGTTGAAGTTGACGGGCTGGATTTCGAAACCCGCAGCTTCAACGCGAATACGGCGCTCGCGGTCAACAGCTCGGATTGCAGCGGTTCAAAATATTCGTCGCATTTCAATGACCTGTCGTTTCGCGGGCAGGGAAACTATTTGCCGTCCTCTTATTGGACGAATGATTTGCTTATCAACAACCTGTCGGACGTCAGTGCAACCGACGTTGATTTCTTCGGCAACAGGGGCAACCACACAACCGGTTTGACGTATCAATCAAGCAATCCGAAGACCTGCGTTGCCATCGTGTTGAACGTGACCCATGCGAATTTCATCAACGACAAAATCGGCTTTCTTTACGGCAAGGCCGCGCAAGGCGTCACAATTTCGCAGTCGAACTTCGCCAATGGTCTAACAGGCATCAATGTCCCTGTCGGCTCAATTGGCACCGCACAACTTTCGGTGTCGGATAGCCAGTTCAACACCACCAACGATCAGATATTGATCAAGGGTGATTTGGTCGGCTGCCAAATCATGAACAATGTTTTTACGGTTCCTGCGTCTCCCTGGAATGGTATTTACATCAACAACGCTTCCGCAAACTGGTTCACCATTCTCGGCAATATTTTCGAAAACACCAAGACGACGGGCGGCGATGGAATTCAGGTGAATGCCAACGGCGCCAGCAACGTCGGAACGATCACCGGCAATGGATTTTACAACCTTGGTTTTGGTGTCGGTCTTCAGGCCGGCTCCCGGCATTGGACGGTTGCGTCCAACTCTTACAACCACGTGACGACGAACGTATCCAATTCCGGCGTCAGCAATTTGGTTGGTGTCGCAACCCCGTAAAACTCGGTGGTGGGCGAGACAAGGAAACATGGCCAAGCCGTTCCTGGCCGCTAGAGTGTTTCATCGTTTCACGGAAACAGCGAACCACTCTATCTCCTTGTTTTGACGCAATTCCGGACGGAAAACCGTTTCACACTTTTCCGGGAATTGCTCAAAAAGTGGCACGCCAGCTTTCGTCCAATGGAAGCAATCGCAATAGGCAGTTTGCCGTCGCAGTCGGGCGATTTCTCATATCCGGTCATCATCGCCTCGCGACTTGCGTCCTGACCAGAACACCACGGCCATGCCCACCAGTATGGCCGTGCCAGCCAACGCCATGATCCGCCAGTCCATCTCCCGTCCTACCCGGGACGCGTCGTGCGTGAATTGAACCAGTGTTTCCATTCTCGCAGCCTACCAAAATCCAATTCGAAAGGAACTGCCATGGACCGCAACTTCGCGCGGGCGCTCGCGCTCGTCTTGAAATCTGAAGGTGGATGGTCGGAAAATCCGGCCGATCCCGGCGGCGCCACCATGAAGGGCGTGACGCTCGCCAACTTCCGCCGCTATGTGAAGGCCGGCGCCACCAAGGCGGATCTCAGGCAGATCAGCGACGCGCAGATCGCCACCGTCTTCCGCCGCTTCTACTGGGATGCGGTGCTCGGCGCCGAATTGCCCGATGGCGTCGACCATGCGGTGTTCGATTTCGCGGTGAACAGCGGGCCTGGCCGGGCCGCGAAAACCCTGCAGGCGGCCCTGGGCGTTGCCCAGGATGGCCGGATCGGGCCGGCGACCCTCGCGGCGGCCAGGGCAAAGCCTGCCGGCGTCACCATCGACGCGCTTTGCGATGCGCGGCTGGCGTTTCTCAAACGGCTGCCGACATGGGCAACATTCGGGCGCGGCTGGTCCGATCGTGTCAAATCGGTGCGGGTTCAAGCCTTGCTGATGTCGGCGCAACCAGCGGCGCCGGTGGCCGCGCCGGCGCCTGTGCCGGCCGCGCCAACCCTCGGCGTCGAAACGGCCGCTGGCGGGGCGCCGGCGGCGCGACCCGTACAGCCGACCGGCAAGACTGCCGCCGCGGTCGGCATCCTCGTCCTCGTCGCCGGAGCGCTCGCGGCCTTCCGGCATCACGTCAGCGATCTTTTCGGGAGCCTCTTCTGATGAAATGGGTCAACACCAACGCGCTGCACAATCTCCTCAACACGCTGATCGCGATCATCTGCGGCGGCGCCCTGGTCGGCTTCGACTGGACGATGTTCGGCGTCACCGATCGCACCGCGCTGCAGATCAGCGGGGCCATCGCCCTTGCCAAGATCATCGTCAACGCGGTGCGTGACGGTCCGCGCGGCATGGTCGCGCCGCCGCCGGCCGAGGAGAAATGAGATGGGAGCGCTCGCCCTGCTTGGCCAGTTCTGGCCGTATCTGCTTGCAACGGGTGCCGCGCTCGCCGGTCTGTGGACGGCCTATGCCAAGGGCAAGGCTGGCCAGAAGGCAAGGCAGGAAGCCGCCGACGCCGCGGCGCGCAGCGAAGCCCGGAAGATCGACGACGCCGTTGCCGGCCGGACGCCTGATAACAACAGGGGGAGGCTGGCGAAATGGTCAAGATCATAGCGCTTTCGCTGATGCTGGCTGGCTGCACCGCCGCCGGCGGGCCGTACTGCGCGGTCGAACATCCCATCCGGCCGACAAAGGCAGAGGTGGCGACCCTTTCCGACGCGTCGGTGGCGGCGATCCTGGCGCACAATGAAAAGGGCCAGACGATTTGTGGATGGAGGCCGTGATGCACGACCTTTTCGACCTGCTCGGCATCAAGGGACCGGTCGTCGCCGCCGGCCTTGCCGGCGGCGTCCTGCGGGCGCTGTCGCGGCATCGCTACAAGCTGCGCGAAATGGTGGCCTCGCCGATCTGCGGCGCGCTAGCCGCGGCCTACCTGACGCTGCCGGTGGTGTCCTACGCCAGGATCACTGGCCTGCCGATGCCGGATCCGGCCGACGACACCACCACGCTGGCCGCTGCCTTCCTGATCGGCGTCTCGGCGATGTGGATCTCGGATATCCTGTTCGAGTTTGTCGTGCGCAGGTTCAAGCCTGCGCCGGAGGAGTGAAACGCCAGCAGCAACCATTCCTTCCGCCGCTCGTTGACCTTGCGCCGGGTTGATCCCCGGCGGCACCCAGAATTGCCGCTGCCTATGCTTGTTGTTTGTCGGTTTCGTGCCAAGACCCGCGTCAAAGGAACTGTCGGAAGCGTACAGTTCGACTGATAAGTAAATTGTGAATATCATCCTAAAGTTGCATATTATTTGCGTGATATGTCATAGTTAATAGGCGGAGACTTCTTTAAGTGCTTCAATAAAATCGTCGTCGGCTATTGCACGGGCGCTGGTGCTTGAGGGCGCATAACATTCTCCCGCCCCAGCGGGAGCTATGCAGTGACAGTCAGCCAGCCCATATGTTTTCCGGAATCCCCATCGAGAGAAGTGATGGCACTATCTCGACTCTTTGTACACTTCCCCAGATGGCCGACGCTTTGGCAGACGACTGGCCATCCGATGGCCCAATGTTTTTAGCTGCACTTGCTGCCCTGGTTGGGGAAAGGGTGGGATGTTGCAGCACAAGGGACGTCCACCGAGCCTTCACTGCCGCGGCGGTTGAAGCCGATTGTCTTCCCGACAGCTACATGAGGAGATGAGCGCGAAATGCCTCTCACCCTGCGGACGACACTTTGCGAAACGAGAGATGCGTTGCACGTGCTGCGAAGGGCTCTGTTTGTCCGCGGGCATATCGAAGCCATGGAGGAGATCGATTCCCTCATAGGCGTCGCGGAAGACAAGGCAGTCCATGCGATCGGCGACATTGACCGGGCCGCGTTTCGAAAACCCATTCTCGTGGTGGTGGCGAACCCCGCGATGCCCGAAGCTATCGTTTTCCCCGTCGCCCTGACTACAAAGCTTGGCGAGCTTCGCGAACAAGGCATGGGCCTCAGCGTATATTGCGGCAATCCGCGCTGTGGTCATTTGCGTTCGCTTGATCTCGATGCCCTGATCGAAATCTACGGTACCCACTATGATTTCGTCACCGAAAGGCGGCTAGCGTCGAAGCTGGTATGCAAACGGTGCCAAAATGTCGGGGGGAGGCTGGTCGTGGTCTCCGACAAAAGGCCCCGGTATTGAAGTCCTGGTCGCCGGCAGACGCAAAATAGCCCGCTCCGGTTCGCCGGGCGGGCTATTTTGCGTTTGTGGCGCGATCAGGCCAGGATGTTGACGGCGCGTGCCGCGACCAGCGCGATGGTCAGCAGCGAGATCATGGCCTCGGCCATCATCAGCAGCTTGGCGCGTTGGCTGAGTGGCAGCGTGTCGGTTGGGGAGAAAGCTGTCGCATTGGTGAAGGCGAGGAAGAAATAGTCGACGAAGCCGGGCAGCCAGTCGCGAAGCTCACGGTCGTTCAACGTCATTTGCGCGAACAGGAAATCGGCCTTCGCGAGCTTGACGAGGCCGCAGGTCGGCGGCCCGCCCCGGTCGGTGCTCCAGAACCACAGGGCGAAGACGATGACGTTGGTCACCCAGATGTTGAGCGCGTCGATCAACAGCGTCGTGCCGCTGTTGCCGGCATGGCCCTCCAGCAAGGCGCGCACCAGCAAGACCAGCGCGCCGCAATTCATGATGCTGATGATGGCGGTCATGGTCAGGGCCGTTCTGCGGATCATGACGCGAAACTGACCGATCGCATGCCATTCGTGATCCTCGACCGCCTTTCTGGTGGCGGCCTGTGTCCAGGCCGTGGCCACCGACAGGGGCAGCAGCAGGGCGGCCTCCAGTCCCGGCGCCAGCCAGCGCGGCCCGAATGAGAGGTTGTTGATGACCAGCAGCTGCAGGCAGATGATGACGAGGACGGCCGCACGCGCCATCCAGAAGTCGAGCGCACGGTAGTGGATGACGGCATGCTGGTGGCGCATTGGGACCCGGATTTTCAGACAGGGTCAGACGTGCAGCGCTGCCCTGCCTGGAGAGAGGAGCGCCGACACTCCTGCTCGATCTTGGTGCTGCAATGGCACACAGCTATACTTTTTCGTAAGCTTCGATGTTTGGGGCTGTTCGTCAAACCAGACTATGTGATTTAAGCGCCGCATGGCGGGGATAGATGGATCCATGGATCACTGGGTGCCGGCGGGATTGACTGCCGCCGGCGTCGATTCCCCCTCCGTTTTGTCCAGTCTGATCCGTCGTCCCTGGTATTTGCTGGCGATTTTGTGCCTGATGCAGATATTCTGCTGGACGGTGGCGCCGGCGCTTGTCAACGTCTCACCGCCCAACGATGTCGTAGAAGGCTTCATGTGGGGACGCGAATGGATGCTGTTGACCTACAAGCATCCACAACTTCCCGCATGGCTGCTCGAGACCAGCCATCTTCTGACCGGATCGTTCCGCTGGCCGCAATATTTCGTGGCCCAGCTGACGATCTCGGCGACTTTCGTCCTGGTCTATCTGCTGGCCCGCGACATGCTCGGGCGAACCCGCGCGCTGGCCGCCGTGCTTTTGATGCCGTCGCTCTATTTCTTCGGCTGGCCGACCCCGCAGTTCAATCATGACTACGCGCAGATGCCCTTCTGGGCCGCTATCTGCTGGCTGCTGTGGCGCGCGGGCCGTGGCGGTGGGCCGGTCTGGTGGCTGGCGCTCGGACT
Organism: Mesorhizobium kowhaii; assembly: GCF_042431665.1. Taxonomy (NCBI): domain Bacteria; kingdom Pseudomonadati; phylum Pseudomonadota; class Alphaproteobacteria; order Hyphomicrobiales; family Phyllobacteriaceae; genus Mesorhizobium; species Mesorhizobium kowhaii. The sequence continues at coordinate 566,766 of NZ_JBHLYT010000002.1, read as the reverse complement.
GGTGTCTGGCGTCGGGCTCTACGCCAAGTTTTCCACCGGCCTGCTGTTGCTGTTTGGCGCCATCTGGCTGCTGTCCGACACGCGGGCACGCAGCCGGCTCGCCACGCCTTGGCCATGGCTTGGGCTTGCGGTTTTCGTCGCTGTCGCTGCGCCGCTGGCCATCGAGCTCTACCGCGTCGATTTCCTGCCGCTGACCTATGCCGCCTGGCGCGATCAGTGGGTGCAGGCCCATCGCTCCCGCTTTTATTATATCGGCGTCCAGATGGCCGGGCTCTGCGGCTTTCTTCTGGTGCTGGCGATATCAGGGCTGCTGCGGCGCTCGCCCCCGCCGCAAGAGCCCGTCGGGCGCGGTACGCTGGTCTATCTCTTGTGGATGGGGCTTGGCCCGGCGATCCTCGTCATGGTGGCGTCCCTGTTCGCCGGCGCAGGCGAGGCCTGGGGCGCGCCGATGTACAATCTCGCTGGCGTTGTGGCGCTCGCCTTGCTGGGCCACCGCCTTGGCACCGTCGAGATGCGAAAGCTGGCGATCTGCGCGCTCATCTGCATTATTGGCATCTCCGGTGCCTATGCGGGCATCCGCTGGACGAAATGCAATCTGCGCGGGCGCATGGACGCCGTCTGTTGGCCGGCGCAGAAGATCTCGGATGAGGCCGAGGCCGTCTGGCACGCGGCGACGCCCGATCGGCTCGACATCGTCGGCGGCCATGCCCTTATTGCGCCGCTGGCGGGCCTCAATGCCTATGACAAGCCGTCGATCTTCACCGACCTGAACATGCAGTACGCCCCCTGGATCACCAAGGAGCGGCTGCGCGACCACGGCATACTCCTGGTCTGGCCTGGACGCGACGTGCCACCTTATCTGCAGGCGTGGCTGGGCAACATCCCGGTCAAAACCGTTCTTTTCGACTGGTCGCTCGAGGCGCCGCCGGTGGCGGTCAGCTTTGCCGCCGTTCCGCCTAGTGCGCCGCAGTTGCCGAGTGTGATCGACAGCCTCGCCCAACCTGGCAACTGAAGCAGGTCGGCCGGTCCGCTGGACGAAGCAAGAGACAATGCCCATTTATGGGGAGATCCAACTTGCTTTTGCTCAATTCCAGACGGAGAGTCGCTACGCACTTTTCCCGGAATTGCTTTTGAGGAGACGTGATATGGCGACTTCGACCGAACGCGCAGTGTTTGCCGGCGGCTGTTTCTGGGGCATGCAGGATTTGATACGGCGCTATCCCGGTGTCATCTCCACCCGTGTCGGCTACAGCGGTGGCGACGTGCCCAACGCCACCTATCGCAACCATGGCACCCATGCCGAGGCCATCGAGATCAATTTCGATCCGGCCATCATCAGCTATCGCACGCTGCTGGAGCGCTTTTTCCAGATCCATGATCCGACGACCCGCAACCGCCAGGGCAACGATGTCGGAATGAGCTATCGCTCGGCGATCTATTACACCAGCGACGAACAGAAGCGCGTCGCCGAAGACACCATCGCCGATGTCGATGCTTCTGGTTTGTGGCCGGGCAAGGTCGTCACCGAAGTCGCACCGGCCGGTCCCTTCTGGGAAGCCGAGCCTGAACATCAGGACTACCTGGAGAAATACCCCAACGGCTACACCTGCCACTTCGTCAGGCCGGGCTGGAAGCTGCCGGTTCGCGAGAAGGCGGTTTCGTAAGGTTCACAGTTCCCGGTTCCGCCGGACATGCCGCTCGACGAGGTCGTCGAGCGGCATCGTGCGCTTTTGCTCCGAATTTCAAGCGAGTTATAAGAAAATTGCGAAAACCTTATAACTGTCGGACTGGCGCCACCTTCATCCGCCACTGAGCAATCGATCGCGGCGGGGAACGGGCTGCGGGAGTTTTCAGGCCTGCTGCGTTGGATAGAGGGTCAGGATGTTGACGTTGACCCTTGGTGGCTGCGAGACCGCATAGAGCATGGCGGCGGCGATGTCCTCGCTCTCCAGCTGCTCCATGTTGCCCAACCTTTGCTCGACCGCCAGCCGCACCTCGTCGCGCATGTTGGCCGTGAACTCTGTCCTGACCGCGCCCGGCTCGATCACCGTGACGCGGATACCGTCCTTGCCGATTTCGCGGCGCAGCGATTCCGCCATGGCGCTGGCCGCATGCTTGGTGCCGGAATAGACCACCGATGGGTGGATGTAGCGACCGGTGCCCGACGAGACGATGACGATATGGCCTATTCCTTGCCGTTTCATCGCCGGAAGCGCCGCATTGATCGTGTAGAGCAGACCCAGGATGTTGATGTCGACCATCTCCCGGTACTCGCCGGTGGTGGTGTTCCGGAAGGGGGCGGCGACGCCGACACCGGCAACATTGAACAGCATGTCCAGCCGGCCATAGCTTTCCAGCACGCGCCGGACCATGGCTGTGGCCTGCGCCTCGTCGGTGATGTCGGCCTCGATCACGAGCTCCTCACCGCGGGCGTCGCGGATGCGCTTGGCCAAATCATCGAGGCGCTGCCGGCGCCGCGCCGCGATGGCGACGACCGCGCCTTGCGCCGCCAGCGCCAGCGCGGTTGCAGCGCCAATGCCCGAGGAGGCTCCGGTCACCAACGCGATTTTTCCGTTGAGTTTCTGCATGTTCGTTGCTCCTGCTCAGAGGGAGATTCAGATGTGCTCTATGCCGATGATCGGCGCCGTTCGAGACATGTCCTCAAGCTAGGCAGCAGACGCTTTGCGGAAAATACGATAGAATGCCATCATACTCATTGGAGAATATGGCATAATGCGTGGTAGCGACTATGCGGAGCTGAAGGCCTTTGCCGCTGTCGTCGCGCATGGCAGCTTCGCCCGTGCCGCTGAAGATCTCAGGATTTCGGCGTCGACGCTTAGCCAGACGATCCGTCAGCTCGAAATGCGGCTTGGCCTGCGCCTGCTCAACCGCACCACCCGCAGCCTCTCTTTGACCGAAGCCGGCGCGCGCCTGCATGCGCGCTTCGCGCCGGCGATGGCCGAGATGGAGGCGGCGGTCAGCGATGCGGCCGCCTTGCGCGACACGCCGGCCGGCATCTTGCGCGTCCATATGCCCAGCGTTGCCGCCACCACCTACCTGGAGCCGGTGCTCGGCCGTTTTCACGAGGCATGGCCGGACATCGTGCTGGACGTGACGATCGACGATGCCGCCGTCGACATTGTCGAGGCCGGCTATGATGTCAGCGCCAGGCTTGGCGAATTTCTCGAAGCCGACATGGTTGCCGTGGCGCTTGGCGGCACCCAGCGCCAGCTCGCCGTGGCTTCGCCGGACTACATCGCCCGTTTCGGATCGCCATCAGCGCCGGCCGATCTGCTCCAGCACCGCTGCATCAATTGGCGCCGGCCGGGCAGTGCTGGGCTCTACGCATGGGAATTCGCCAGGGATGGCCAATGGTTCTCGGTCGCGGTCAATGGTCCGCTGGTCGTCTCCAGTCGTGACATGGCGATTGCCGCCGCCGTGCAGGGCGTCGGCATCGCGTTTTGGGCGGAAGACCTCGTTCGCCCGCTGATCGATGCCGGCAAGCTGGTGTCGCTGCTGGATGATTGGTGCGCGGCCTTTCCCGGCTGGTTCCTCTGCTATCAGAAGCAGCGTCATACATCACCGGCGGTACGGGCTTTCGTCGATTTCCTGCGCCATGCGCATACCGGCAGCCAGACGCTGCGGCAGTGAAGGTTCCCGATAAATTCCGCTTCGGCAGCATTGATTGCTTCGGCTCAGGGCCTGAGCCTGGCGCAATGCCTTGGCGCAGCGCACCAAAAAACGGCTTTCGCTTCAGCTCGAATGGCGTTTTAACCCGCGCATCCACAGGGGTGCTCCGTACCGTCGGGGCTGAGACGGGGGCGGCAAGCGGCGCTGATCGAGGCCTCGCTGAGGGCACTGATCGATGGCCATTACCTGCGCGGCCAAAACGGCGCCATCGGCACCATGAATCCGGGCCGGATGGACGCGATCGGCGACTATGTCTTCGCGTCCGGCATTCTGCGCGATGCCAATAGCGATGCTGTCAAGCAACGCCCGGATTTCGCGGGGTATTTCAGCAATGCGTATCTGGGGTAGGGAGCCTCGCCAACCAAAGGAGCGAGCGATTGCCGGCCTTCGCATAATCTCAGGATTGCATCCAGGCTGCGCAGCAATCCTTGATTGTCACTCTCGGCCCGGTTTTAATGCCAATCCGGCATTGTTGATTAACCGTCCGGCAATGGTTGCATGCAAAGGTCGCCCCGAGGGATAATCGGGTGCTTGGCCTTGTTCATGTCAAAAAGTGAAACCCTTTCGCACGTCAACGACGATGGGATTTTGTCCGCAGCCCGAAGGCCGGAAATCCTGGTCGACTTGCGGGAAGGTTTCTTTCGGACCTGCGCGCTGGTTTTCGCGGGGCTGTTTGTCTACCGCGGCATATCTCACCTCATGCTCGACCCGACCCGTCTCAACGTGGCGCTGGTGGCGACTTCCGAGATCCTTACCTTTACCTGGCTGCTTCTGTCGCGGCGGCCCCAGGTTCGCGACTGGAACCCGCTGACGGTGATCGTCTCCGTGATTGCCAGCTTCGGTGTCGGCTTCATCACCTTTGAGCCCGGCGTTGCCATTATCCCGGTCTATGTCGCCGCGTCCCTGCAAGCCCTGGCGTTGGGGTTCGTGATCTGGGGAAAGATATCGCTGGGGCGTTCGTTCGCCATTCTGCCGGGCAATCGCGGTGTGATGACCGGCGGTGCCTACCGCCTGGTGCGACACCCGATCTATTCCGGCTATCTGGTCGGCCATCTCCTGTTCCTGCTGTCGGCCTTTTCCTTCTACAATCTCGCCGTCTACGCCGTCATCACGTTCTTCCAGATGCATCGCATCCTGCGCGAAGAGGCGCTCCTTGCCGCCACGCCGGAATATCGGGACTATATGAAGCGCGTCCACTACAGGCTGTACTACGGGATCGTCTGACGAAAGGCCTGTGGACAGAGGCAGCTACGACCGCGAGCTGCGCCTGCTGACTTCGCGCCGCTAAAGCTGGAAAACGCTAAGGCCCGCTGCCGCAAGGTGGCGGGCCTTTTTCATTTTGCCGGCGAATCTTCTTCATGCATGCGCCGCATGGCAATCTCGCGGAACGGTAAGGCTGCTCGAACGTTTACGTCATCGAAACATCGCGTGCGACGATGTTCAAACCGGCGCGTCAGCGTCTACAGGAGCGGGAAAGCCATGGGCCTCGGAACCATACTCATCATTATTCTTGTCATAGCGCTGCTTGGCGGCTTCAGCGGCTTCGGCGGCGGGCCGTTCTATGGCACCGGCTATTATGGCGGCGGCGGCCTCGGGCTCGTGCTGCTCGTCATCATCGTGCTTGTCGTGCTCGGACGCATCTAGCCGCGTTGCTCGCCGAAACGATCTCAATCTCGTGACCGCATCGATGCCGGCGGGCACTGGATTGTGATGTGTGCAGGCTGGCTTGTGATCCGGCTTGTTTCGAAAACTTTGTAAGGTGATTGCGGTCCACACCCCCCGTGGAAACAAGAGGAGAGGGTCCCACCCCTTGTCCTCCTCCAAGGCCCGCTCCGGTTCGCCGTGGCGGGCTTTTGCTTGGCGGTCGAGGGAACCGGCTCGCCGTCAAGACAGTTGAGTTGCGGAAAGGCTGCCAAATGCCCGTGACGCTCCGGACCACACTCTGCGAAATTCGCGATGATCTTCACGTCCTGCGGCGGATAGTGGCGGCTCGCGGCCATACCGAGACCATCCAGGGAATCGATGCGCTGATTGGGGTGGCGGAAGCAGAGGCCATCAAGGTCATCCGCCGCATCGATCGCGCTGCCTGAACAGAAAGTAGGATTTGCGATGAACGTCAAGGAGATGACGCGGCATGACTGCGTTGCCCTGCTAAAGACGCAACGCATTGGCCGCCTGGCCTGTGTGCGTGACCTCAAACCCTATGTGGTGCCGATCCATTTTGCCTTTGGTGACAACGCCATTTTCAGTTTCTCGCTTCCCGGCAGGAAGGTCGAGTGGATGCAGGTTAACCCCCACGTCTGCCTTCAGGTCGATGATGTTGGTGGTCCGCATGGCTGGAGGAGCGTCGTCGTTGACGGCCTCTTCGAGGCATTGCCCAAAGGGCCGGACCTGGATGACAGCGCTGCCGGCGTCGAAAGAATGACTGCTCCGATCGACGGTGACCGCAAATTTGCCTGGTCGCTTCTTGCAAAGCACGCGAACTGGTGGGAACCGGGAGCCCTGAAGCCAGGCGATGCGCCAACGGTTTCGGGCAGCCATCTCTTCTATCAGATCAGAATCGAGGCGATATCGGGAAGGCAGGCATCGTGGTAGCGGTTTTACGCCGCTCGCGGCACCCGTGAGGTAAATGTCGCCCGGGTCACCGACACGCTGGTGCCGTCGGCGTCGCTGATGACGTCCACCTTGGCCTCCAGCTGTTTGACCAGCGCCTCGACGATGGCTGTTCCAAGCCCGGTAGCCGGTACGTCGTTGGCGATCTTGCCGACGCCATTGTCGGAAACCGTCAGTTTCCAATCGCTGCCCGCGGTCTCGTAGCTCACCTGTATGCGGGCGTCGGCCTTCTCCTTGGGGAAGGCATATTTGATGGCGTTGAGGACGAGTTCGGTGACGATCAGACCGAGGCTGACGGCGCGCTGCGAGTCCATTCTGCCGCCTTCGGCAGTAACGGTGACCGCGATCGGTTGAGCTTCGCCGATCATTGACGAGGCGAGGCCTCCGCACAGTTTCGGGAGGTAAGAGCCGACATCGATCTCGTCGACCCCGGCCGCGGTGTGAAGATGGCGCTGCACTTCGGCCACGGACAGCACGCGCTGGTGGGCGTCCTTGAGATGCTGGCGCGTCTCTTCCGACGTGACCGAGCGTGCCTTCAGCAACAGGATGCTGGCGATGATCTGCAGGCTGTTGGCGACCCGATGTTCCATCTCGCGCAGCAGGACGTCCTTCTGCCGAAGTAGATCCTCTGTGCGGCCAAGCAACTCCTCCTTTTCCCGCTCGATGACACGACGGGCGGTTATATCGTTGAAAGCGAGAAGGATGGTGATCGCCGAACTGTGGTCGTAAAGCACCTTGCGGGCGTTGAGCAGCATGGTGCGGCGGCCGATGCGCGGGAAATCATGCTCGACCTCGAAGCCGTCCATGGCGGTCTTCTCGGGAATGATCGTCTCCAGCAGCAGGCGAAGTGCGGGAATATCCCACTGACCGTCGCCGAGCGCGTAGAGCAGCGAGCCCTGGGTCTGCGCGGGGTCGACTTCGAATGTCTTGTAGAAGGAGCGGCTGGCAGCCAGCACGCGAAACTGCTCGTCGAGCACGAGAAACGGCTCGGTGATCGTGTTGACGATCGCCTGCGCCAGCGTCTGTGCGTCCTCGATATTCGCAATGGGTTGAAACATGGGCACAAAGCCAAATGAGCGGCGTTCTGCCACTCCAAATAGGGACATTATACATTTGCCCGACCGTTGTCGCGAAGTGAATCCGCAGGCACGGTGATGTGATGCCTCACATCGCCGCTGAAAAAAGGCGGGCATTTGGCCCGCCTTCATCCAGCTGTTCGATTTGGGTATGCGCCCAAATCGTGGTGCGTCAGTTCGCGCCGCCGAGCTGCTTGGTCATCTTGCAGAAATTGTCATGCGACTTGGCAATGGCCTCGTCGCCACATTCCTTCGTCATGCCTGCGCGGTCTTCTTCCTTCATGGCCATCCAGGCGGTCTTGAATTCCGCCTCGGACTTCATGGTCTTCATGCCGGCATCGGTGAAGAACGGCGACATCTTTGCCGGATCGTCGAGCGCGGACGTGTGGGTAGCCGCAAGCGCTGAGCCAGTCATCATTGCAAGCGCCATCGCCCCCATGGTGAGCATCTTGAAGTTCATCTGGATATTCCTCTCTGTGGAGGTCATTAAAATAAACGACCTGCAGACAAACGGAATCGAGAGAAAACAGTTCCTTGAGATGAACATATATTAAAACGACGTTTTATTTTACCGGCCCTGTGTGGAACGCCGCCGAGTCAACTGGCGCTGTGGCGGTCGACCTACTCCATGTCCGGCACGTCGCCGCTGACGAACAGCGTCGTCGGTGGGCCGTAGTCGCCCAGCATGGGGTCGGCATCACGGCTCCAGGCGATGACGCCGACATGCTTTGCCGCCAGAGCCCTGGCGGTGCGGATGCGCGGTCCTCGCTCTGCTGGTCGGCAGGGCCGAAGGCCGGAAACAATTCGCCGTCTTCGCCGCGGTCGAACGCGACCACGACAATCAGTTTGGGACTTTTCTGGCCACTGGAATCGGACATCTTGCACCTTCCTCAGAGAATCTATCACTTTGCAGGGAATTAGGTCGGCACGTTCGACCTCGGGAGGTGACGTGGTGCAGGACCAGCGTTTCGACGAGCCGGTCAGGATTGCGCTCGGCCGGTCGCGAAACTCGATCTTCAACGTGGAGCGGGTCGCCCAGGCCGCCGATATTCTGATGAACCGCTGGCCGGTGGCGACAGGGCAAAGGCACATGGCAGCCCGCAAGGTCTGCCTGGCCGTGCTCGAGGGAAAGAAGGAAGCCTCGGCGGCACGAGCGGCATTCATCAGCGCCGCTATCGAGGCGGACATCCTCGTTGAGCCCCGTGAGGTGTCGCTGCCGTAGCCTGTTCCGGAAAAGTTGAATCAAGACTTGGCTCTATCCTGTTGATTGATTGAGGTCTTTTCGGCGATTTGGGTCAGCTTTCGGGACCCGTAGTGCCCGGCCTGTGGACGCTTTGCAGGCATTTCCGCACCGTTCGCTGCCCGTTTGGCGTGTCTTCGGCATCCCGTTGACACGGTATCCGCATCCATATATTGAACAGGATTATACAGGTTCACTAGACAGGTACGCATATGAAGCGGCGCGCGGTTCAACTGTCTCCCGGCACGGGCAAGCCCGAGCAGATTGCCACTGTCCTGGAGCACGAAATCCGCTCCGGCGTGCTCGGCTTCGGCGACCGCCTGCAGAGCGAGAACGAGCTGGTCCAGCGCTTCTCCGTCAGCCGCAACACAGTTCGCAAAGGCCTCGAGGAGTTGTCCAGCCGCGGGCTGATCACCACCAAGGTCGGCATCGGCTCGTTCGTCACCTTCGACGGCAAGCCGGTCGACGACGCGATCGGCTGGTCGCGGGCGCTCGCCAATGCGGGTGCCAATGCCGAGACGCGGACGCTGCGGCTGGAGGTGATCGAGGACGCCGACCTGGCTGCCTGGCTTGACATTGAGAGCCCGTTTTTCATCGCCGTCGACCGGGTGCGCACAAACGCCAGCGACGGCCATGCGATTTCCATCGAGCGCAGCCGGCTGCCGTTGTCGCCGGAACTGGAGGACGTGCCGCTGCGCGGCCTGCGCGAGGGTTCACTGCACCAGACGCTGCGCGGCGCCGGGCTCGTGCCCGATCATGGCGAGGAATGGGTCGAGATAGAGATGCTCAATGCCGAGGATGCCGCCATCCTCGGCTGCCCGCAAGGCACGCCGTTCCTGCGCGGCCGCCGGCTGACCCGCGCCGCCGACGATCGGCCGATCGAATATGTCACCAGCCTGCTCAACCCGGCGCATTTCGCGCTGCATATGAGGTTCTGAGCGATGTCAGATGCAACAAGCAAGGCGATCGACCGCGCCATGGGCGCACTTGTCGGCGGGGCGATTGGCGATGCGCTGGGCATGCCGACGCAACTCCTGTCACCGGCCCGGATCGCCGAGCTCTATGGCCATGTCGACGATTTCGTCGCCCCGGTGGCCGACCACCCAGTGTCAAAAGGGCTTCTGGCCGGGACCATCACCGACGACACCGAACAGGCGCTACTGCTTGGCCGCATCCTTGTGGAGTCCGGTGACCGTTTCGACCATGCGCGCTGGGTCAACGCGCTGCTCGGCTGGGAGCGCGAGGTCAAGGCGCGCGGCAGCTACGATCTGCTGGGGCCGTCAACCAAACGCGCCATCGACGCCATCAACAATGGCGTGCCGGCGGAAGAGGCCGGGCGCGGCGGCGACACCAATGGTGCGGCGATGCGTATTGCCCCTGTCGGCATCATGATGCCGGTGGCGCCGCTCGACGCGCTGGTCGCCAAGGTTGCGGAGACCTGCCGGGCGACGCACAACACTGCGATCGCTATCGCTTCGGCCGCTGCCGTCGCTGCCGCCGTCAGCCGCGGCGTCGCCGGCGGCGGCTGGCGCGCCGCGTCCGACAGCGCCGTTGCGGCGGCGAGGCGCGGGGCCACGCTCGGCCATTGGGTGACCGGCGGCGATATCGCCGCCCGCATTGTCTGGGCGCAGGATATCGTGCGCGGCAAGGCGGAGAAGGATGCGATCCGGCTGATCACCGATCTGGTCGGCACCGGCGTCGCCAGCCAGGAATCGGTTCCGGCCGCCTTCGCGGTACTTGAAGTCGCCGGCGGCGATCCATGGCAAGCGGCCGTCATCAGCGCCAATCTCGGCGGCGACACCGACACGATAGGCGCCATCGCGGCCGGCATGGCCGGCGCTTGCACCGGCTTTTCCCGATTGCCGCAGCAGCATATCGCCAGGCTTGTCGGCATCGACATGTCGGAGGTTCGCGCCCTTGCCGCCGATCTCATTGCGGCAAGGGTGGCGAAAAAAGGTCCAGGCAAGGACGCGGCGGCATGAGCGGACGCCTCGTCCATATCGGCAGTGCCGTGGTCGACTATGTCTACCGCATCGATGCCTTGCCGGCGCCCGGCACGGAGAAGACCGCATCGAGCTTCGCCCAGGTCGCCGGCGGAGGGTTCAACATGATGGTCGCGGCGAGCCGTACCGGCATGAAGGTGGTGTTCGGCGGCCAACTCGGCAGTGGACCCAACGGTGACTTCCTGCGTGCCGCTTTCGCCAACGAGGGCATCGAGACACTGACGCCGCCATCGCCCCTGATGGACAGCGGCAATTGCGTCGCCATGATCAGCGGCGACGCTGAACGCACCTTCGTGTCGTGGCCAGGTTCGGAGAGCGTGCTCAGTCTCGACATGATGGCGCCCGTCTCGGCCGCGCCGGGAGACTGGGTGTTCACCTCCGGCTATACGCTGAGCTATCCGGCAAGCCGCGACGCGCTCACCGACTGGATCGAGGCACTGCCGGCAGACATTCCCTTTGTCTTCGATCCGACGCCGGTGATATCGGACATTCCGCGCCCCATCCTGTCGCGGGTGCTGGCCCGCACCACATGGCTGAGCTGCAACACGACGGAAGCGGCCGAGATCGCCGGTTCGGGCAACGTTGAAACGGTTGCCGCGCGGTTGCTGGAAGTCCATTGCCCGAAGGCAGCGGGCGTGGTCATTCGCGCCGGCGCCAAGGGCTGCTACGTACGGCTGGCCGATGGCTCGGTGCAGACCGTTGCCGGCTTCAAAGTCACCGCCATCGACACCAACGGCGCCGGCGACACCCATATCGGCGCTTTCGTCGGCGCGTTGTCGCGTGGCATCCCGCCCTTCGAAGCAGCGCGCCACGCCAATGCGGCGGCGGCGATTTCGGTGACCCGCCATGGCGGCTCGTCGGCGCCGACCGAACACGAGATCCAGACATTCCTAAGCCATGTCGCCGACCGTCGGGCGCACAGGGCCGGACACAGAAGGCCAATGCATAACTGCCAGAAAGCCTGACAAGCCTGGGAAAGCGGGCAAACCCACAGAGAGGAACCAACCATGCGCATGCCTGATTTGACTGCTCTGCTGACGGCGACCGCCGTCTTTACATCCGCACTCGTCTTCGCCGCCAAGGCCGACGACGTGCATGTGCTCAACTGGAAGGGCTACGGCACCGACGAGCCGTGGGCCGTCGCGGCTTTCGAAAAGGCGACCGGCAACAAGGTCATCAACGACTTCTTCAATTCCGAACAGGAAATGCTGACCAAGATCCGGACCAATCCCGGCCTCTACGACGTCGTCATGATCAATGCCGCCTTCAACGACCAGGCGATGGACGGAAAGCTGATCCAGCCAATCGACACTTCCAAGTTGCCGAATTACGCCGACATTAGCAAGGACAAGGCGGGCTCGCCAATGCTCGTCCATGATGGCAAGGTCTATGGCGTGCCGTGGGTGTGGGGCCTGACGGCGCTCGCCATCAACGACAAATCCTTCGACAAGCCGCCAACGAGCATCGCCGAGATGTGGGATGCCGCCCACAAGGGCCGCGTCGTCATTCGTGACGATGCCGTCGAGGCGGTTCAGTTCGGTGCCATCGCCACCGGCCAGAACATCAACGACATCAAGGATATGGACGCCGTCAAGGCGAAGCTCACTTCGCTGATGCCGCAGATCAAGACTTTCTGGAGCTCGGAGAATGACTGGAACCAGATGGTCGCCTCCAACCAGATCGACATCGGCACCTATTGGAGCGGCTCGGCCGATCGCGCCAAGACGCATTTCAAGCTGCCGGTCTCGCTGGTCGTGCCGCAGGAAGGCGCCGTCGCCTGGCTTGATGCCTTTTCCATTCCGGTCGGCGCCAAGAATGTCGCCGACGCCGAGGCCTTCATCAACTACATGATCGATCCGAAATTCTATGTCGAATGGGTCACCAAGGTCGGCGCGCCGGTGTCGGCCAACACCAAGGCGGTGGAAGCGTTGCCCGAGGATGCCTTCAACCGCAAGGTGATGGGCGATCCAGAAGTGGCCAAGCGCATCCAGTTCCAGGCGCCGATAACCGATGCGCAGCGCGAGGCCTATCTGGCGCTGTGGCAGCAGCTCAAGGTCGACGTGAAATAAGGCCGACATCCGGGCCAGCCGGCGGTTCGCGCCGGCTGGTACTTTCAATTCTGGGGAGGAGGGTATCATGGCAGCTGCGACAGCGTCGCGAAGCGGGCTGAGATCGGCATTGCCACTGCTGGCGCCAGCCTATCTCTGGCTGACGGTGGCGATCTTCCTGCCGCTGTCGGCGATGGTCTTCTTCTCCTTCATGACCGAGCTGCCGCTGTCGGGGAAGCCGTGGGCGTTCACGCTCGGCAACTATGCCGCCTTCTTCTCGCAAAGCCTCTATCTGACGCTGCTGCTGGCGTCGCTACGGCTTGGCCTCGAGGTGACGCTGTGGTGCATCGTCATCGGCTATCCCGCGGCTTACGTGCTGGCCAAGGTGCTGAAGGGCCGCAGCCGCGAGGCGATCTTCCTGCTCGTCATCCTGCCGTTCTGGTCGAACGGGCTGGTGCGCATCTTCTCCTGGGCGATGGTGCTGCGCGAAGGCGGCATCCTCGACACGGCGCTCAACGCAGTGCTGCCCTTCAAGATCAACATCGACCTGATGTATTCCTACCCGGCTGTGATCATCGGCCTGGTGCATTCCTATGTGCCCTACATGGTGTTGACCTGCTACCTGACGCTGCAGGCCATCGATGACTCGCTGATCGAGGCCGGGCGCTCGCTCGGTGCCTCGCGGCTGCAGGTGCTGAAGCGGGTCATCATTCCGCTATCGATGCCCGGATTGGTGGCGGGCGCGGCGCTCATCTTTGTCCCCGTTGTCGGTTCCTTCATGGAGCCGCGCATCCTCGGCGGCCGCACCGGAACCTTCTACGGCACGGTGATCGAGGACCAGTTCGTCGCGGTGTTCAACTGGCCGCTTGGGGCGGCGCTCTCCTTCATCCTGCTGGCCGTCGTGCTGGTGATCCTGGCGGTCGCTTCGCCAGTGCTCAAGAGGGCTGCGTGATGGCGACGACCCGCATCCTCGAATGGCTCGGCCGCCTCTACATCTGGCTGCTGCTCGCCTTCCTATACCTGCCGATCATCATCATGGCGCTGATGTCGTTCAACGTCTCTCCCTTCTATCAATTGCCGTTCGAATGGACGACGGAATGGTACGCCTCGCTGTGGCAGAACGACCAGTTGATCGCCGCCACCTGGAACAGCGTCGAGATCGCGGTCATCACCACCATCATCTGCACGGTGCTCGGTTCGGCGGCGTCGCTGGCGCTCTATCGCAATGAATTTCGCGGCAAGAAATTCCTGCAGGCGCTGCTGTTTCCGCCGATCGCCATTCCGTGGCTGATCACCGGCACGGCGATGCTGATCTTCTTCTTTGGCGTCGGCATCGGTCGCGGGCTGCATGCCATCCTGCTTGGCCATGTGGCGCTGGCGCTGCCCTATGTCATCGTCGTCGTTTCGGCGCGGCTGCAGACCTTCGCACCGGAACTGGAAGAGGCGGCACGCTCGCTTGGCGCCAACCAATGGCAAGTGACGCGGCGCGTCACGCTGCCGTGGATCATGCCCGGCGTCATTGCCGGCGGGCTGTTTGCCTTCGCCGTTTCGTTCGACCAGTTCGTGGTGTCCTATTTCCTGGCGACGCCGGGGCAGACGACGCTGCCGGTCGAAATCTACGCGGCGATCCGCAAGGGGTTCACGCCCGAGATCAATGCGGTCTCGACGATCATCATTGTCGTGTCGATGGCGCTGATGCTGCTCACGGCGCGCTTCTTCAAATTCGGCGGAGAGAAATAATGGCCGGCGTGCAGGTATCGAACGTGTCGCGCAGCTTTGGTGCGCACAAGGCGTTGGATGACGTCTCCATCGATTTCGCCGATGGCGGCTTCTATGCGCTGCTTGGGCCCTCGGGCAGCGGCAAGACCACGCTGCTGCGGCAGATCGCCGGCTTCGACTTTCCCGACAGTGGCCGCATCTCGATCGGCGGCGAGAGTGTCGAGCGGGTGCCGGTCGAGAAGCGGCGCATCGGCATGGTGTTCCAGAATTATGCGCTGTTTCCCAATATGAGCGTTGCCGACAATGTCGCCTTCGGCCTGTCGGTGCGCGGCGAAGCCAAGGCGGCGATTGCGACGGAAGTGCAGCGCGCGCTCGACCTTGTGCAACTCGGCAAGCTCGGCGGTCGGCGGCCGCACCAGCTGTCGGGCGGCCAGCGCCAGCGCGTGGCGCTGGCGCGTGCCATCGTCACCAAGCCGCGCGTGCTTCTGCTCGACGAACCATTGGGCGCGCTCGACAAGGCGCTGCGGGTCGACATGCAGATCGAACTCAAGCGCATCCAGCGCGAGATCGGCATCACCACCATCTTCGTTACCCACGACCAGGAAGAGGCGCTGACGATGAGCGACCGCATCGGCATATTGCGCGACGGCAGGCTGGTGCAGGAAGGCCCGCCCGAGGAGATCTACGACCGGCCGAAGAGCGAGTTCGCCGCCACCTTCCTCGGCGACGCCAACATCTTTCGCGGAGACAGTACGGGCAGCGGCATCCGGCTGGCGGACGGCACGGCGATCACCGCGGGAGCGGGCGCGACGCTTGCAGCCGGTGCCAAGGCGAGCTGCGCCGTGCGCCCCGAACGCATCCGCATCGCCACCGATGCAGGGGTTTCGGATGGCAACTCTAATATGCTCAAGGGCCAGGTTTCCAAGCGCATCTTTGCCGGCAACAACAGCACCTATTTCGTTGAACGTGCCGGCCAGACGCTGAAGGTCATCGTGCAGAACACCGGCATCGAGCGGCTGGCGGAGGGCCAGGATGTGGTGCTGCGGTGGTCGCCGGAGAGCACGGTGCTGATCGCGGGTTAGTTGGCGCTGTCGCCGGATGGGGGAGGTTGGCGTTCCGTCCCACCCCCCTCTGCCCTGCCGGGCATCTCCCCCGCAAGGGGGGAGATTGTCCGCTTCACCCTTCTAGCCTCTCCAGCAACGCAAGAATTTGCGAAACAGCTATGATAGCCGATCTCCCCCTTGCGGGGGAGATGCCCGGCAGGGCAGAGGGGGGTGCTGTCCCTCCATAAGATCGAATAAGGGCCGGAGCACATCGATGACGCTGGAATTGACGGCCAGGGACCGATCCATGCTCGACGGCGAGCAAGGCCCGTCCGCAGCCGCCGCGATGAAGATCCTGGTCGCGTTTTCCAATGCGGTCGGCGCGGGCAGCCTGCTCGACATTGTCGGCGCGCATATCGATGGCTGTCTCTACCACGGCAAGGCCGGGCTCGATTTCGTCGAACGGCTGGTCGAGGGCGGCGGCCGCGTCCAGGTGCCGACGACGCTCAATGTCGGCTCGTTCGATCTCATCCATCCCGGCATGGTGAAGATGCCGGTGGCGGAGGAAGTGCCGGCGCGGCGGCTGATGAAGGCGCATCTGGAACTCGGCTGCCAGGCGACATTCACTTGCGCGCCCTATCAGACGCGGTTCCGGCCAAGTTTCGGCGAGCAGATCGCCTGGGGCGAATCCAACGCCATTGTCTTTGCCAATTCGGTCATCGGCGCGCGCACCAACCGCTACGGCGATTTCATCGACCTGTGTTGCGCCATGACCGGGCGCGCGCCGGCCTGGGGCCTACATCTGCGCGACAACCGGCGTGGCCGGGTTTTGTTTGAGCTGGCCGTTGCTGACCCGGAGCCGAACGACAGCCTGTTCGTCGGCGTTGGGCTATTCATCGGGCAAGCGAGCGGCGACCGGATTCCGGTGATTGCAGGCCTGCCGCAGCCGCGCGACGAGGACCAGTTGAAGGCGCTGGGCGCCGCCGCGGCAACCACCGGCGCGGTGGCGTTGTTCCATGCGATCGGCATCACGCCGGAAGCAAGCACGCTTGACGAGGCGTTCCAGGGCTACGCGGCGGAAGAGACGATCCGCATCACCCGGGTCGACATCGATCAAGCGCTGGCGAAGCTATCGAGTGTGCCCGATGGCGCGCCGCTGGCGGCCGTGTCGCTTGGTACTCCGCATTTCTCGCATGACGAATGGATGCGGCTGTTGCCGATGCTGCGCGACGTTGCGCCGGGGAGGCGCATCCCGATCTATGTCAACACCGGCCGCGCAACGCTGACGCGATTGCAGGAGGAGGGCGCGCTGGCCGGCATGGAGGCGTTCGGCCTGATCCCGGTCGCCGACACCTGCACCTATGTCACCTCGATCCTCGAGCGGCTCGACGGCGTGGTGATGACCAATTCGGGCAAATGGGCGCACTATGCGCCGGGCAATATCGGTGTGTCCGTCGCCTTCGCCGACATGAAGGATTGCATCCGCTCGGCTGCAGTCGGGTATGTCGTGCGGGGTGCGCCATGATTTGGTCGACAGAAACCGGGGCCGTCGAGCGGTTCGGCACCTTCCAGCTGGCCGGCGAGGCCGAGGGCCAGGCGTTGGTGTTTTCGCAGCCGCTCAGCTTCTGGGGCGGCATCGACGCCGAGACTGGCGACATCATTGACCATTCGCATCCGGGCCTCAGCCAGAATGTCGCCGGCAAAATCCTGGTCATGCCGAGCGGGCGCGGCTCGTCATCCTCATCCTCGGTCCTGGCCGAAGCGATCCGCAGGGGCACGGCACCGGCCGGCATTCTTCTGGAGCGGCCGGACCCGATCCTTGCGGTGGGCGCCATCGTCGCCGAATTCCTCTACGACATCCGTATGCCGCTGGTGGTGTGCGACATTGCCGGTGTCGCCTCCGGCGACCGGATCGCGGTCGGCCTCGGAGCGGATGGCCGGGCGATTGTCAGCATCGGGAGTCTCCCAGACTGAGTGGAAGCATCTGATGGGGCGGGCCTTTGCAGCGCTGCCCCGCTCGGCTGGGTCAGATCTCCGGGATGTTCTCCTTGAAGATCACCTGCAGCCTTGGCTGATGCAATTCATAGGGCAGTCCTCTGACCGCATGGGTTAAGGTGTTGAGCGCTTCACGCGCCTCGACGCGCGGATTCTGGTCGATGACCGCGTCGAGCGTGCCATCGAGCAGAAGGTCCTTGGTGCCGTCGGTCACCTCATGGCCGAGGAAAACCATGGACTGCGCGCGGCCGCGCTCCTTGAGTGCGCGGGCGATGCCGGTGTTGCCGGCGCCGACATTGTAGATTGCGGCAAGGTCGGGATGCCGCTCCAGGAGGGCGGACGCCTCCGAATAGGCCTTTTCGCGGTCGTCGAGCATTTCGCGCATCTCGACGATCTGCAGATTGGGCGATTCCTCCGTCAGGATATGGCGGAACCCCATCTCGCGTTCTTCGTGGCCGCGATAGGACAGCGAGCCGGCGAACAGCGCTACCTTGCCCGGACGTCCCGATCCCATGAAGCGGTTGAGCAGATAGCCGGCCAGCCGCCCGGCGGCGCGGTTGTCGATGCCGATATAGGCGACCCTCGGCACATGCAGGATGTCGGAGGCGATGGTCACCACCTTGATGTCGTTGGCCGACAGCGAGCGGATCGCCTCGCGCACCGTCGGATGGTCGAGCGCAATGACGCCGACGCCTTGCGTCCGTCCACGCAATTCCTGCAGCAGGCGGGCGAGGCCGTCCGGGTTGAACCCTTCGATGGTGGCGATGTGCACATCGAGGTCGGGTCGTGACTGCGCCTGCGCCTCGATGTGGCGGTGCAGCATCTTGATGAAGGAATTGGTGCCGGCCGGCAGCGCGAAGTCGAGCCGGATGACATCGCTGGGCAAGTGTCCCGGCGGCGCCCCGTTCGGGCCTTCGGCGATGTAGCCGAGCCGCTGCGCCATTTCGAGCACGATTTCACGCGTGCGCGCCCGCACGCCGGGGCGGTTGTTGAGCACTCGGTCGACCGTGGCGGCCGAGACACCGGCTTCCCGGGCTATGTCAGTCAGGGTGGACCGCACCGTCTTTCATCTCCTGCATGCGTCAGGTCGGGTGGCTTCTCTGCCATTCGCGATTCTGATGGGAAATGATGTATCCGCCCTTGGCCGATGCGCAAGCCGCCGGGCTAAATCAAATCGCCCGGCAGGGCTGCACGAGGCTGGCAAGATGCATTTCCCCTCAAATCTAGGCATCAGGAGTGATGTATGGATCCCGATATAACGCTTTTTCTCGCTCTGTTTGCAATGTTGTGAGGTATTTTGATTATTTATGATGTTGACAGCGTTCCCATGCTGCCGTCAATATCCCTCATAGGGCCGTGGAGGAAACGTGGCCCTGAGGGAGGAGTTTCAATGTCTGACTTGATCCGCATGTCGCGGCGCCGCTTGCTGGCGTCCGGAGGAAAAGCGGCCGTGATCATGGCCGCCGCTGGTATTGCGCCGAAATTCATTCGTCCGAGCCGCGCCTATGCGGCCGACGCGCTGGCGCCAGGCATGATCGGTGGCCCGACCGGCTTCGATGGAGCCGAGCGCTACCAATATGGCGCCGACACGCCGGAAGGCCGCGCCATCGAGGCGGCCAAGGCGCTGAAGGGTGCCGGCAAGGCGCCGGCCAAGATCGTGCTTGGCCTGTCGGACGGTTCGATCGGCCAACTGACGCAGCCGTTCCCTGCCGGCGCGCCGTCGATCAAGGATCTGTGGGAAAAGGAGACCGGCATTCCGATCGAAATCGTCGGCCTGCCGAACGGCCAGGAATTCACCAAGACGATGCAGGACATCTCCACCAAGGGTGGGGCGTACGACATCTACTCGACCGAATGGAACCGCCTCGGCGACCTCGCCGAAACCGGCGGCATCGCCAAGCTCGACGACTTTGTCGCGCAGTACAAGCCTGAGTGGGACGATCCGGTGACCGGCTATGTCAACGGCGCCAAGGGCGTGTCGCTGCTCAACAAATATCGCGGCTCGAACTATGGCGTGTCGCTGGACGGCGACTTCCAGACCTGGGTCTACCGCACCGACCTGTTCGGCGACGAGGCCGAGAAGAAGGCCTTCAAGGACAAGTATGGTTACGATCTGGCGCCGCCGAAGACCTGGAAGCAGCACGGCGACATCGCCGCCTTCTTCCAGCGCCCGGACAAGGGCCTGTTCGGCTCGACCGACCTGCGCAACCAGGGCTGGGGCTACACCAACTGGTACCAGCGCTATGTCTCGATGGCCTCGCCCAACCAGTTCCTGTTTGGCGATGACGGCAAGCCGCTGATCAATTCGGAACAAGGCATCGCCGCCACCAACGAATATATCGCATCGTTGTCGCATCATTCGCCGGATGCGATCTCGTGGGGCTGGCCTGAACAGTATGGCAATTTCGCCAAGGGCGGGGCGGCGATGACCTGCGCCTTCTCCAACCTGCCGAAATTCCTCGACAATGCCGGCAACAAGGATTCAGCTGTCACCGGCAAGATCGGCTCGATGCTGCCGCCCGGCCGCGAGATCGACGGCAAGCTGATCAGCCGTTCCGTGCTGTGGTTCTCGCTGACCGGCATGGTCTCGTCGCAGTCTAAGAACCAGGAGGTTGCGTATCTCCTGCTGCAATGGCTGGGCTCCGCCCGCATCTACGCCTGGATGAGCGCCAACCCCGGCGGTTATCTGGACCCGTTCCGGCTTTCGGATTTCTCCGATCCTTTGGTGCGCCAGACCTACCATGCCTACCACATGGACATTGTGCGCGAGACGGTGGCCCGCACCGTGCCGACCATCAATTATCCCGGCGCGACAGCCTTCCACAATGCGCTGGACGAGAACCTCATGGCGGCACTGACCAAGGCCAAGACCGCCGAGCAGGCGATGGCCGACACCGAAGCCGAGTGGAAGAAGATCGCCAGGCGCACCGGCGAGGACAAGCTGCTCGAAGCCATCAAGTCCAACAAGGAAGCCTGGCCGACAGTTCTCGATCCAATCGCCTGATCCTCCTCCCGGGATCACATCGAAGGAGGGGAGGAGCTTGCTTCTCCCCTCCGCCAACGACGCCACCAGCAAAGCCGCCAGATGAAGCGTTCCATCCCTTTCGAGATATTCCGTTACGCCGCTATCTTCGCGGCGATGGCGGTGACGCTGGTGCCGATCCTGTGGATGGTGTCGATGGCGTTCAAGCCGATCGCCGAATGGTCGGCGACCGGAGCCGACCTGACATGGTGGCCGAAGAATCCGACGCTCAGCAATTTCCGTTTCGTCTTCGGCGACTCCACCAACAACCTGATCGTCGCGCTCGACCGCACCGCTCTGAAGCCGATCGCCTCGTCGCTCTTGTCGGCGGTGTTCGGCACGGTGATCTCGATGTCGGCGGGCACTGCCGCCGCCTACGGCCTGTCGCGTTTCGGCTCCGGCCAGAACCTGCCGCTGGCGCTGATCCAGCTCAGGCTGTTTCCGCCGATGGCGGTCATGATCCCGGTGATGATCATGTGGTCCTTCCTCAATTTCACCGACAGCTGGTGGGGGCTGTCGCTGATCTATGGCATCGTAACCTTGCCTTTCGCCTTCTGGCTGATGAAAACCTTCTTCGACGACATGCCGCGCGAGATCGAGGAGGCAGCACTTGTCGAGGGCTGTTCGCGGCTGCGCGTCTTCACCCGCATCACGCTGCCGATGATGCGCGCCCCCCTCGCCAGTGCCGCGCTCTTCGTCTTCATCCTCAACTGGTCGGACTATCTGATCGCGCTGCTTCTGACGACGCGCGAATGGGTGACGATCCCGGTCTACATGGCTTCGCTGTCGTCCTCGATGACCGGACAGCTTTATGGCGCCAAGGCGGCCCTTGGCCTCATCGCTGCCGTGCCGCCGGTCATCATGGGCATCGCCATCCAGCGCCATCTGGTGCGCGGGCTGACTTTCGGGGCGCTCAAGCAATGAGCGCGGTGATGACGACGATTGCGGAGGACAAGATGGACGCCGCGCGGGCAAGGCCGTCCGTGTCGGACGAAGGCGCAAGGCTCGGCTTCCGGCTGACGCTGCCGGCGCAGATCCTCGTCCTGTTCATCTCGGCCTTCCCGCTGTTGATGCAGCTCTACATCAGCGTCACCGACTGGTCGCCGCTGTCGGGCCTTGGCTGGTGGAACGCCTGGTCGCTGTGGAACAGCTTTGCCAACTACACCGATCTCGCCGCAGACACGCGCTTCTGGAGCGCGCTGAAGCGCACGGCCATCGTCATGATCGTCTGCGTGCCGGCGGAATTCCTGTTCGGGCTGGCGCTGGCGACGCTGTTTGCCGACGATTTTCCCGGCAAGCGCATCTTCTACTCGATCCTGCTGATGCCGATGATGGTGGTGCCGGCGGTGGCCGGCTACATGTTCTTCATGCTGTTCCAGTCGGGCGGACCGGTGAACGATATCCTGTCGTCGCTCACCGGCTCTCCCGTCACCATTGCCTGGCTGTCGGATCCGACGCTGGCGCTGTTTGCGGTCATGGTCGCCGACATCTGGCAGTGGACGCCGCTGATGTTCCTCATCTTGCTTGCCGGTCTGGTCGGCGTGCCGGAGGATCAGATCAAGGCGGCGACGCTGCTCGGCGCCAATCCGTGGCAGCGCTTCGTCACCATCGTGCTGCCGAAGATGAAGATGATCATCATCATCGCGCTGGCGATCAGGGTGATCGAGAACTTCAAGATCTTCGACACGCTCTACATCATGACCGGCGGCGGCCCCGGCGTCGCCACCGAGACCATCTCCGTCTACATCTACAAGCTCACCACGCAGGACCTGATCTGGGGCTATGTGGCGGCAATCGCGCTGGCCATATTGATCGTGCTGTCCATTGTCGCGGTGTTGGCCATGAAGCGCATGGCGCGGTCGCGCGAGGTGCCGGCATGAGTGCGATCCACTTGCAGAGCCTGGTCAAGAAGTTCGGCGACTTCACTGCGCTGAAGACGATGGATCTTGCCATATCGGACGGCGAGTTCATGGCACTGCTCGGGCCTTCGGGCTGCGGCAAATCGACGACGATGAACATGATCGCCGGCATGGAGGAGCCGACCGGCGGCAAGATCCTGTTCGGCGAGCGCGACATGGCCGGCGTGCCGATGGGGCGGCGCGGCGTCGGCTTCGTCTTCCAGAACTATGCCATCTTCACCCATATGACGGTGCGCCAGAACCTCGCCTACGGGCCGAAGATGCGTGGTGCCGCGAAGGCCGAGATCGATCGCCGCGTCGGCGCCATTGCCGAGATGCTGCAGCTGACGCCGCTGCTCGACCGCAAGGCCGATCGGCTGTCGGTCAACATATTGCAGCGGGTGGCAATCGGCCGCTCGGCGATCATGGAGCCGGCGATCTTCCTGCTCGACGAGCCGCTGTCCAATGTCGACGCCGCTTTCCGGGCCGTCATGCGCACCGAACTGAAGCAACTGCAGCGCCAGTTCAGGCAGACGATGGTTTATGTCACCCACGACCAGCTCGAGGCGATGACCATGGCCGACCGCATCGCTGTCATGGATCACGGCGTGCTGCAGCAAGTCGGCACGCCGCTCGAGGTTTATAACGATCCAGCCAATGTCTTCGTCGCTCGCTTCATAGGCGCGCCGGGCATGAATTTGCTCAAGGGCAGGCCGGCGGAGAGCGACCGTGGGCTGGTCGTCGATCTCGGGCCGTTGGGCATCACCCCGCGGCTGCCGGACGCGCTCGCGGCGGCCTTGCGTGGCGCGCGCGGCGAGGTGCTTTACGGATTTCGGCCCGAACAGGCGACGCTGGTGCAAGATGGGCGGGGCCTCGCCATGCCGGTGAGCTTCGTCGAACGGATCGGTGCGCGCACCATCGTTCATCTCGGCGAGGGCGAAAGCGCGGTAAAGACCGTGTTCGACAATGATGTCGGCCTGGCGATCGGCGACACCGCCGTCGTTGCCCCCGCCGCGTCGTCGGTGCGTGTCTTCGACGCCGCGACCGGCCTTGCGATCACGGCAGGTTGAGATGGCCGATATCGTCTTCCGCAATGTGACCAAGCGCTACGGCAAGACACTCGCCGTCGATGACGCCTCGTTCACGGTCAACGACAACGAGTTCTTCTGCTTCTTCGGTCCGCCGCTGTCGGGCAAGTCGACAATCCTGCGCATGGTGCTCGGGCTGGAGACGCCTGATACCGGAGAAATCCTGATCGGCGGCAAGCCGGTCAACATGGTGTCGCCGGCCGAACGCAACGTGGCGATGGTGTTCCAGAACCTGGCGCTGTTTCCGCATATGAGCGCTCTCGACAATGTCCGCTTCCCCCTGGTCGAACGCCGGGTCGCCGAGCTGAAGATCAAAAGGCGGGTCGCCGACGTCGCGGCGAAGCTGCATATCGGTCATATCCTGCACAAGCCGCCGGCGCAGCTTTCGGGCGGCGAGCGGCAGCGTGTGGCGATCGCTCGCGCGCTGGTGCGCGATCCCAACGCCTATCTGATGGACGACCCGATCTCGGCGCTCGACGCCAGGCTGCGCGAGGAGACGCGCGTCGAGCTGAAGCGCATCCAGCGCGAACTTGGCAAGACGTTGATCTATGTCACGCACGACCAGGAGGAGGCGATGTCGGTCGCCGACCGCATCGCCATCCTCGAGGACGGCAGCATCAGGCAGATCGGCGCACCGGCTGAAATCTACGACCGCCCGGCCAGCACCTATGTGGCGCGGCTGCTCGGCTCGCCGATGATGAACATCCTCAGATCGGCGCGTGGCGAGGGCGGTGTCGAAGCGGCCGAAGGCACGATCCGCATTGCCGACAAGGCTGCTCCCACCGATGCCGTCGAGATCGGGCTCAGGCCGGAAGATATCAAGGTTGGACCATGGGCGGACGGGGGCTCGGGCCGCCCGGCGCGGGTGTTCGAGGTTGAGCCGCTTGGCGGCTACACCGTGGTGACGCTCGCTGCCGGGCAGGCGCGGCTGAAGGCATTGCTGCGCGGCCAGCCTGACATCAGGCCCGATGCGATGGTGGCGATATCCTGCGAGCCGGCCCGCGTGCATTATTTCGGGCCAAGCGGGGGAGCGCTGGCAAGATGACGGCGGCCGCAAGAAAAGAGCTTCGGGAGGATCAGATGGCAGATAATGGCTTCGAGCCGGACGTGAAGGTGCGCACGAAAGAATACAGGATCGGCTGCGTCGGCGCCGGCATGATCATGGCCGAGTGCCATCTCGCCGCCTACAAGGAGGCCGGTTTTCCGGTGGTGGCGATCGCTTCGCGCACCAGGGCCAGCGCCGAGAAGGTGGCGACGCGCTGGGGCATCCCGACCGTCCACGACACGCCGGAAAAGCTGATAGAGGATACAAATGTCGAGATCATCGATCTCGCCTTTCCGCCCGACCAGCAGCCGGCGCTGATCCGCCACGCACTGAAGCAGAAGCACATCAAGGCGATCCTGGCGCAGAAGCCATTGGCGCTGTCGGTCGAGGAAGCGGTCAAGCTGCGCGATGAGGCGGCGAAGGCCGGCAAGATCCTCTCGGTCAACCAGAACATGCGCTACGACCAGTCGATGCGCGTGTTGAAGCAGATCATCGACAGTGGCGCGCTGGGCGACATCGTCTTCGCGCAGATCGACATGCATGCCATCCCGCACTGGCAGAGCTTTCTCGAGGACTATGACCGGCTGACGCTCGCCAATATGAGCGTGCATCATCTCGACGTGCTGCGCTTCCTGTTCGGCGATCCCGACGAGATCACCACACTGACGCGCAAGGACCCGCGCACGCGCTTCGACCATTCCGACGGCATCACCGTGTCGACGCTGCGCTTTCCGTCCGGCGTGCTCGCCGTGTCGCTCGAGGATGTCTGGTCCGGCCCGCGCCAGGATGGCTACAAGGACGACCAGCACATCAACTGGCGCGTCGACGGCACCAAGGGTGTCGCAAAGGGCACCATCGGCTGGCCGACGGGCGCTGCCTCGACGTTGACCTACGCCTCGACGGAGACGACCGGTGGCGCGTGGGTCAGCCCGAACTGGGAGACGATGTGGTTCCCGCATGCCTTCATCGGCGTGATGGAACAGCTGCAGCATGCGGTGAAGACCGGCACGCCGCCGGCGCTCTCCGTCGCCGACAACGTCAAGACCATGGCGCTGGTCGAGGCGGGCTACCGCTCGATCGACGAGGGCCGCACGGTCAAGCTTTCCGAAATCTCGATCAACTGAAACACCAGTCAACTGAATCGCTTACAGGGAGGAATTCACACCATGATGCAGGCAGGTATTTTCACGGGCTATTTCCCGTACGGCCTCGAAGAGACGGCGAAGAAGATCCGCGGGCTCGATTTCAACACGGTGCAGCTCGACCTGCATTTCAGGGACGTCGACCTGTCGGCTGGGCAGATCACCAAGGACAAGGCCAAGAAAGTCCGCGACACGTTTCGCGAACACAATCTGCCGATCTGCTGCGTGTCGGGCTACACCAACATTATCCATCCGGACAAGGCCGAGCGCGACAAGCGTGTCGGCTATTTGAAGGAGATCATCCGCAACGCCCGCCATTTCGGCAGCCCCTTTGTGATCTCGGAAACCGGCACCTACAACACCGAATCCGACTGGGTGCATCACCCCAAGAACAAGACCGAGGAAGGTTTCGAGGAATGCCGCAAGGTGGTCGCCGACCTCGCGCAGACGGCCTATGACCATGGCGCGGTCTTCCTGCTCGAAACCTATGTCAACAACGTCGTCGGTTCGGTCGAGGAGACGGTGAGGATGTTCGCCCAGGTCGACCATCCCGGCCTCGGCCTGCTGATGGACCCGACCAACTATTTCGAGACGCACAACATCGACAGGATGGACCAGATCCTGAATCAGGTGTTCGACACGCTGACCGACAAGATCAAGATTGCCCACGCCAAGGACGTCAAGCGTTCGGGCAGCGACAAGTCCGAGAAGCACGCCGACATCGGCGACGACAACGCCATGGAGAGCCACACCTTCCGCGGCGTCGGTGAGATCGAACTGCCGGCGCCCGGCCTCGGCTCGCTGAACTACGATCTCTACCTTCAGCGGCTGGCCGAGAAGCATCCGAACATCCCGGTCATCATCGAGCATCTGGCCGAAGACGACGTGCCGCGCGCCAAGAAGTTCCTCGACGGGAAGTTCCGCGCCAACGGCCTGTGATAGTCACTCCGCGCCGCCGGTTGAAGGGACGACAGTGAAGTGAAGAAGCGGCCGTGACATGGTAGAGCTCTACGGCAAGACGCTGTCGCGCCGGCAGGTCCGTGAACGCTCGGGCATGCTGTCGCAATTCGCCGGCGTGCGGCTGATGACACTCGGCGACGGTGTGGAACGCGGCGTCCGCATGCTGGAGTTCCGCACCGGCTCGGGCCTGCGCTTCACCGCGCTGGTCGACCGGGCGCTTGATATCGCCGACTGCGACTTCAAGGGCCAGGCCATCGGCTGGCATTCGCCGAGCGGTTTTCGCAGCCCCGGTCTGCACGAGTATGAGGGGGAAGGGGGGCTGGGCTGGGCTCGGTCGTTCTCCGGTCTGCTGGTGACGTGCGGTCTCGACCACATATTGGGCCAGGAAGAAGTGCCAGCCGAAAACTACAACTACCCAGGCAAGAAGACCGTGGTCCACTCGTTGCATGGCCGCGTCGGCACCATTCCGGCCAGGCTGACCGGCTATGGCGAGACCTGGGACGGCGACCGCTGCGTGCTGTGGGCCGAAGGCATCATCCAGCAGTCGGCGGTGTTCGGCGAGGACCTGCATCTGCTGCGGCGCATCGAGGCCGATGTCGGCGGCAACGAGATCCGGCTCTTCGACCGTGTCGTCAATCACGGCTTCAACCGCACGCCGCATATGTATTTCTACCACGTCAATGTCAGCCATCCCTTACTCGACGAAGGCTCGCGCTATCTGGCGCCGATCCGGGAGGTCGTCTGGGCCAGCCATGAGGGCGAGCGCTACCAGGCACAGAAGGTCGGCTACCGCACGATGCCGGCGCCACAGTTGGGTTTCAGCGAACAGGTCTGGCAGCATGACATGGCGGCCGATGCCAATGGCGACGTGCCCGTGGCGGTGGTCAACGACCGCATCGGGCTTGGCCTTGAACTGGTGACGCGCAAGGACCAGCTGCCTTGCGCCTATCAATGGCAGAATTTCCAGGCGGGGCAGTATGCGCTGGGAATAGAGCCCTCGACGCATCATGTGCTGGGCAATCTCGCTGCCCGCGAACGTGGCGAGATGATCTGGCTGGAGCATGGCGACAGCCGCTCTTATGATGCGGTGTTTCGGGTGCTCGACGGCGCCGGCGCGATCGCTGCATGCGAGCGACGGATCGCGGCGATCGCCACACAGCCGCAAGAGGATTACCCGATGCCATCAGGTAATTTTCCGATCCTCGGGGGCACAGGTCGATGACGGGCGCGTGCCGCCAGGAAGGGCAGGCTGATCAGCCCGCCCGGTTCACTATCCGGAGGCCATGATGACGGCTGGCAAGACAAAGCGCGACTACAGCCTGGTTGGCGAAAGCACGCGGATCGCGATCGAGACCGGGCTGGCCTCGGCCGAGTGGTATCATACCGATGTGCCGCGCAAGACGATGAAGGAGCTGATGCAGCGCTCCGACGGGCCGGCGATCCGCGACACCATCATCTGGATCGCCGCCATCCTCGGCTCGGCTGCCGGCGGCATCTGGTTCTGGGGCACATGGTGGTGCGTGCCGTTCTTCTTGGTCTACGGCGTGCTTTACGGCTCCTCCAGCGACTCGCGGTGGCATGAATGCGGCCACGGCACCGCCTTCCGCACACGCTGGATGAATGACGTCGTGTACCAGATCGCCAGCTTCATGCTGATGCGCAATCCGGTGACCTGGCGCTGGAGCCATGCCCGTCATCACACCGACACCATCATCGTCGGCCGCGACGCCGAGATCGCCGTGATGCGTCCGCCGGACCTGTTGCGCGCCGCACTCGCCTTCACCGGCGTGCTCGATTTCCGTTATTCGCTGCCGACATTGGTGCGCAACGCGTTCGGCAACCTCTCGCCCGACGAAAAGAGCTTCGTACCCGAGATGGAGCAGCACAAGGCGGTGATCGCCGCGCGCTGGCATGTCGCCATCTATGTCGCGACGATCGCGCTGGCCCTCTACCTCTGGTCATTCCTGCCGCTGGTGCTGATCGGCCTGCCGCGCCTCTTCGGCAGCTGGCACATGGTGCTGACCGGGCTGTTGCAGCATATCGGGCTGGCTGACAATGTCACCGACCACCGGCTGAACACGCGCACCGTCTACATGAACCCGATCAGCCGCTTCATCTACTGGAACATGAACTACCACGTCGAACATCACATGTTCCCGATGGTGCCTTATCACGCGCTGCCGAAGCTGCATGAACTGATCAAGCACGATCTGCCGGAGCCAGACCCTTCGATGTGGCATGCCTATCGCGAGGTCTGGCCGGTGCTGATCAAACAGCTCCAGTACGAGGATTATTTCCTCAAGCGCGAGCTGCCGCCGACGGCGCGGCCGTACCGGGAGGAGTTCCATGCCCTGACCGTCCCGGCAGCAGCGGAATAGGGGAGAACCAGATGACCGACTGGGTTGAAGCGTGCGGCGTCGATGATGTCGAGGAAGAGGACGTCATCCGGTTCGACCATGGCGGACGCACCTTTGCCATCTATCGCAGCCCGGACGACGAGTTCTTCGCCACCGACGGGTACTGCACGCATGAGAAGGCACATCTGGCCGACGGGCTGGTGATGGACGACATCATCGAATGCCCCAAGCACAATGGCCGCTTCAACTACAAAACTGGTGCCGCCAAGGGCGCACCGGTCTGCGTCAATCTCAAAACCTATCCGGTGAAGGTCGAGGCTGGCAAAGTGATGATCCAGATCGGCTGACCTGCCGCAGCACATAACAGAGGGAATTCTTTCGATGAGCCGAAAAAGACCGACGGTGGCGGACCTGCGCGCCATGAAGGGCAAGCGCCAGCTGACCATGCTGCGTGTGCTGACGATGGACGAGGCCGAGGCTGCCGAACCGGTGCCGCCCGAACTGGTGCTCAACCCGCAATACCGCGATGCGGCGCCCAGCCTGTTCACCATGCCGGGCGAGAACTTTTTCGAGATCGGCACCGCCGACGATTTCCTGCGCTGGGCCTTCCGGCTCTACAAGGCCGGCGCCGACGCGGTCTATTGCAGCGCCGGCTACGCCACGATCAAGCGGATGGCCGACGACGCCATCCCGGTCATCGGCCATGTTGGCCTGATCCCGTCGCGCGCCACCTGGACGGGCGGCTTCAAGGCGGTCGGCAAAACCGCCGACACCGCCATGGAGGTCTTCGCAGCGGTGAAGCAACTGGAGGCCGCCGGCGCCATCGGCGCCG
Source organism: Mesorhizobium kowhaii (assembly GCF_042431665.1). Taxonomy (NCBI): domain Bacteria; kingdom Pseudomonadati; phylum Pseudomonadota; class Alphaproteobacteria; order Hyphomicrobiales; family Phyllobacteriaceae; genus Mesorhizobium; species Mesorhizobium kowhaii. The sequence goes on along the minus strand of NZ_JBHLYT010000002.1, from coordinate 536,995 downwards.
AGATCGAAGTGGTGCCGGTCGAGGTGGCCAAGGCGATCTCGGAGCGGACGTCGCTGATCATGCTGTCGATGGGGGCGGGCACCGGCTGCGACGCGCAGTATCTGTTCGCCGACGACATCCTCGGCCAGAACCGTGGCCACATGCCCCGCCACTCCAAGGTCTATCGCAATTTCGCCGCCGAATATGATCGCTTGCAGGCCGAGCGCATCGCCGCGTTCTCGGAGTACGTCGCCGACGTCAACAGCCTTGCCTATCCCGAGGACAGGCATGTGGTGCACATGGATCCGGGTGAGCTACGCCTGTTCCTGGACAAGGTCGGCCGGGCGTAGATTCACCTGCCAGCCTCCGCCGGCGAGGGCGGCATAGAGTGCTTCGGCGTCGATGCCGAGCGGCCGGTCTTCTTTCAGGGCGGGGACCAGCGCGCGTATCGCCGTGTGAACAGCGGCGGTACGGGGCGCTGGCGTGAACCGGTCGCGCAGGTCGATCGCCTGTGCGGCCGCCATCAATTCGAAGGCGATCAGCCGCCGCCACAGCGCGATCATCCCGGCGCATTTCGCAACAGTCAGAGGTGTCTGCGTTGCATGGTCCTCGACGCCTTCCGAGACGGGCAGGAAGTCGAGCATCACCGGATTGGCCCTGTGGCGGATGGCGGCCAGGATCGATGTCGCCGTCTTCTGCAGCGGCACGAAGCCGGCCGAGGCGCCGCCCACCGGCGACAGATATTTCGGCAGGCCGTTGCGGCCGGAGCCGGTGAGCTGGATGAAGCGGGCAGCGCTCGCGGCGGCACATTGAGCGATCGCCAGGCCGAGCGTCTCGAAGACGAGCGACAGCGCCGCTGTGTGGAAATTGCCGGTCGACAGCACCAGGTCGTCGTCGCTGAGCACCAGCGGGTTGTCGGCGGCGGCATTGAGCTCGATCTCCACGGCTTGCCGGGCCTGACCGATCGCCTCGATCAGCGCGCCATGGATCGAGGGCATGCAGCGGATCGACAGCGGATCCTGCAAGGTGGTCGGCGCCGGCGCCGGCGCCTCGTCGCGGGCGAGCAGATCGTGCAGGGCTTTGGCTGCCTCCTGCTGGCCTGCCGCCGGGCGCGCCATGTGCAGGCGCGGATCGAGGATGGTGCGGTTGGCGCCGATGCCTTCCATGGTCAGCGCGCCGGCCTGGTGCTGCTGGGCAAGGGCGGACAGCGCATCCGTCACTACGAGCGCACCGCTGCCCGCTGAAACCGCCGAAGCGTTGATCAGCGACAGCCCGTCCTTGGGCGCCAGGCTGATGGGGACGAGGCGGGCCATCATCAACGCCTTGGCGGCCGGCATGCGCCGACCCTGATAGTCTGCTTCGCCTTCGCCGGTCAGCAGGCGGGCGAGCGCCGTCATCAGCACCAGATCGCCGGCGCCGATCGAGCCGAGCGACGGCATCACCGGATGGACGCTGGCATTGAGCGCGTCGACCAAAGCCACAAACACGGCAGGCGAAAGGCCGGAGCCTCCGGTAGAAAGCATCGCCGCGCGCGCAAACATGGTTGCCCGCACGCTTTCGACCGACAGCGCTTCGCCGACCGCGCCGCTGCGTCCTTCCAGCAACTGGCGCTGGAAGACGCTGGCGTCGCCCTCCACCGTGGTGCCGAGATTGGCGCCGAGCCCGGTGTTGAGGCCATAGATGGGTTGGCCGGACGCGGCGGCCTGGTCGAGCACCTTTCGCGCCCTTTCCAGCCTGCCGATGACATCAGGCGCGACCTCCACCTTGCGCGCTTCGCGAGCGACGGCGGCGACATCCGCAGTGCTGACGCCGGCTCCGGTGAGGACGAGCGCACTCATGCGAAGCGCAGCCTCTGGCCGATGCCTTGCGCCTGTGCCTTGGCCAGCATCGCCTTGCCCAACGCGATGTCGGACAGCGACAGGCCGCGGTGCCAGAACAGGATCGTCTCGCTGTCGTTTTCGCGCCCGGCCCTGAGGCCGGCGGCGATCTGGCCGAGTTCGGCGTGCAGCGTCTTTTCGCTCAGCCGCCCGGTCTCGACATGAGCGCGCAGCGAGCCGAACTTGCCGCCCTTGCACTGGCCCCAGTCGTCGACGACCATCTTCTGCATGATGTCGGTCAGCGACAGCTCCACCGCGCTCATCGTGCCATAGGGCACGACCAGCGCGCCGGGCTTGATCCATTCGGTCTTGAGCAGCGGTTGTGGCTCCGGCAGCCGCGAGGCCTCGAAGACGATGTCGGCGCCTTCGACGCAGCTCTTCCAGTCGGCTACCGCCGTCACCGTCTTGCCGAGATCGGCGGAGAGTTTGGCGGCAAAGCCGTCGCGGCTTTCCGGGCGTCGCGAATGGACGCGGATCTCGTCGAAGTCGAAGAGATGGTCGAGCAGGCGCACATTCCAGTAGGCGGTGCCGCGCGCGCCGATATGGGCCAGCACCTTCGAGTTCTTGCGCGCCAGATGTTTGGCGCCGATAGCGGTGACGGCGCCGGTGCGCATGTCGGTGATGACGGTGGCGTCGAGGATGGCGCGCGGCGTGCCGGTGCGCGGATCGAACAGATTGAGGATGCCGAATTCCGAGGGAAGGCCGTGCAGGTAATTGTCGACATAGTCGCCGACGATCTTGACGCCGGCGGTGTCGAGCGGCGCGACGTAGCCGCGCAACACATTGAAATGACCGTGGAAGGACGGATCCGGCTCGAGATGAACGCGCGGCTCGATAACCGTCTGGCCATTGCCTTGCGCCACCAGGCCAGCCTCGACGGCGGCAATGATTTCACCATCGGTCATGGCAAGGGCGTCAATGTCGAGCGCATTGAGGTAGTCGATATAGATGGGTTTCATCTGCTGCGTGCACTTTCCCCGGTCGCCGCTCATCCATAACAGGCCGCGATGCGACACGAAAGTTTGTTGCGCCGTGTCTGGACGCGGCCGGCCAAATGCTGTTCAAACCGGTCCCGTCATGACTGCCATTCCCGAGACTGAAACCTTACCCGAAACGGCCACCAATGCGCGGCGCGTGGCGTTGATCGTCGCCATCGCCTTCTTCATGCAGTTGCTGGATTCGACGATCATCTCGACCTCGCTGCCGCAGATGGGCGCGTCCTTCGGCGTGCCGGCGGTGGCGATGAGCATCGGCATCACCGTCTATATGCTGACCATGGCGGTGTTCGTGCCGCTGTCGGGCTGGCTCGCCGACCGCTTCGGCGCGCGCAACATCTTCCTGCTAGCGATCATCCTTTTCACGCTGGCCTCGCTCGCCTGCGGCTTCTCCCAGAATTTGACCCAGTTCGTCGCCGCACGTGTCGTGCAAGGGCTGGGCAGCGCGCTGATGACACCGGTCGGCCGCATTCTCGTCTTGCGCAACGCCTCGAAGTCCGAACTGCTCAATGCCACGGCACTGATCACCTGGCCGGCGCTGTTCGCGCCCGTGGTCGGGCCGGTGCTCGGCGGCTTCATCACGACCTATCTGTCATGGCACTGGAATTTCTTCATCAACATCCCGCTCGGGGTGATCGGGCTGGCGCTGGTCGCCCGCTTCATTCCGGGCGACCGCGAAGCCGATCCCAAGCCGCTCGACTGGCCGGGCTTCGTGCTGACATCGGCCGGGCTCGCCCTGTTGCTCTACGGCCTCGAGCGCATCGCGCATCCTGAGGACGGTGTCCTGCCAACAGTGCTGCTGATCGCCGCCGGCATCGTCATCGGCTGGCTGGCAATGCGCCATCTCAGGCGTGCGCCGCATCCGCTGCTCGACCTCTCGTCGTTCAAGGTGCTGACCTTCGCCATATCGACGCTTGCCGCCGGCACCATTTTCCGGGTGGCGATCAATGCCACGCCGTTCCTGTTGCCGCTGCTGTTCCAGGTCGGTTTCGGTCTCAGCCCCGTCGATGCCGGCATGATGATCCTGGCCTATTTCCTCGGCAATCTCGGCATGAAGACGGTGACGACGCCGACGCTGCGGCGCTTCGGCTTCCGCTCGGTGCTGGTCGTCAACGGCCTGATCGCCTCGGCGTCGATCGCGGCTTGCGCGGCGATCTCGCCGCAAACACCGCAAGCGCTGGTGATTGTGCTGATGCTGATCGCCGGCCTGTCGCGCTCGATGCAGTTCACTGCCCTCAACACGCTGGCCTTCGCCGACATCGACGCGGCGCAGCGCAGCTCGGCGGCGACGCTGTCGAGCATGCTGCAGCAAGTGGCGATGCTGTTCGGCGTCGCGGTGGCGGCGGCGATCCTCAACCTGTCGCAGATCGCCAGGGACCGGCCGGCGCTCGACCTCGTCGATTTTCGAATCGCCTTCCTGGCGATCGGCGCCATCGGGCTGGTGGCGTCGTTCCGCTTCCTCGCGCTGCAGCCGGGTGCGGGCGCCGAGGTTTCAGGCCACGCGCCGAGGAATTGAGATCGACTTTTCCGCCCGATGCGGAGATAAATTCCACTCTATCCTTTCGCCTTGGTTTGGCGATTTCGCGAGCCATTGCGATGGCGCAACCAATTGCCAAAAATCCAGGCTTTTCCGGGCATTGCACCAGTTTTGGCAATCGATGCGTCCACTCGATGAATATCGCCGCTGGCCGGGCTTCTGAACGCGGATTCATTTGACGAACCGGCGCTGAGCCGATTAGCTTTCTTCCCCAAGGGGTGGCAGCGTTGCCATCGGGGCGTAAGCAGACATGAACACGATTGGCTGGCCGAATTTCAGGAGCCTGAACCAGGAAGGCATCGTCTTTGCCATTGCGGTGGTGCTGTTCGTTGCCGCCGCCATCGGCCTGCCGGGCTTCATCGACCCCAACAACCTTGTCGCCATCGTCCGCTCGGTGTCGGTGCTGGGCATACTCGCGCTCGGCATGGCGGTCGTCATCATCGGCCGGGGCATCGATCTCTCGGCGGTCGCGATCATGGCGATGTCTGTCGCCTGGTATCTGCAACTTCTGAATTCGGGAACACCCGACGGGCTGGCCTTCGCCTATGTGCTGGCCGGCGTGCTCGCCATCGGCCTGCTCAACGGCTTCCTCGTCGCCTATGCCGATGTGCCGGCGATCTTCGTGACGCTGGCGACTGGCTCCTTCGTCTTCGGCTATGTGCGCTCGCAACTGATCACGCAGGATGCCGTGCCGGTGCCGCAGGGCCATTGGGTCGAGCGACTCGGCGGCCTGCGTTTCCTCGACATTCCCATCGAGGTGTTCGTCTTCGCCGGCCTAGCTTTCCTGCTTTTCCTGTTCCTGCGCTACACCAAATGGGGCCGCTATATCTATTTCGCCGGCGACAATCCGGTGGCGGCGCGCAACATCGGCATTCCGGTGCGGCCGATGCTGGTGCTGCGCTATGTGCTGTCAGCCTTCGTCGCACTGATTGCCGGCCTGCTGACGGCGGCCAGCCTGCATTCGATCAACACCCGCGTCGTCAATTCAACGCTGCTCTACGACATTGTGCTGGTGGCGGTGATCGGTGGCATTGGTCTTTCCGGCGGGCGGGGCGGGGTGCGCAACGTGCTGGTCGGGGCGGCGCTGATCGGCATCCTGCTCAATGCCATGACGATCATCGACATTCCGCTGCTCTACCAGAACCTGATCAAGGCGGCGATCCTGCTGGGGGCGATCATCGTCGACGGCATCATCAATCCACGTGACGAACAGACCGCGCAGCAGGGCGATATCTAAACCAAACGCGGACGGTTGGGGCCGTCCGTGAACAACAACAGCAAAACAGAGGACGTGACATGAAACTGATCAAGACACTCATGGCCGCCGCCACGGCGCTTGCCGTTACCGCCTTCGTGGCGCCCAGCTTCGCCGCCGACGATCCGGGTCCGGCCGCCTATGCGCAGTCGCTCAAGGGCAAGCGCGTCATGCTGGTGCCGCTGGCGATGGGCTTCGACCTGGCGCAGGGCTGGGCGCACTATCTGAAGACCGAAGTCGAGGCCTGGGGCGGCGTGTTCGAGACGCGCGACCCGAACTGGGTGGTCGATGCCGGCGCGCAGGCGATCACCGACGCCATCTCGTCGGACACCAGGCCGGACGTGCTGATCATCCACGCACCGGACCTCAACTCCTATTCCAAGCTGATGAAGAAGGCACAGGCCGCCGGCACCTATGTGCTCTTGGTCGACAATCCGGCCAACTTCCCCGCCGACGCCTTTGTCGGCAGTGACTGGGATCGGCTTGGTCAGCTCGAGGCCGAAGCGGCGATCAAGGGCTGCGGCGAAAACTCGTCGAAGAAGATCGGCCTGGTGCAGGGCGACCAGGCGAACTCCTCCAGCCTTTATCAGTATGCCGGCATCATGAAGGTTCTGGACAAGCATCCCGACTTCAAGGTGGTGGCTAAGCCCGACTCCAATTGGGATGCGACGACCTCGCGCAACGTGACGACGACGATGCTGCAGCAGAATCCGGACATCTGCTCGATCATCGACTTCTGGGATGGTGACGCCACCGGCGCTTCGGCCGCGATCCGCGACGCCAAGCTCGAGGGCAAGGTGTTCCTGGTCACCACCGGCGGCGGCGAGAAGACCGCCGATTGCGACAAGCTGCAGGACGGCACCTATGGCGCCGTGGTGATGACCGAGCTTGCCCGCCAGTCGGGCGACATGAACGCCATCATCAAGTTCCTGCTGCAGAGCGGCCAGCCTGCCGGCACCTCGCACACCTACATCTACACGCTGGAGAAGGCGACGACCAAAGCGGACCTCAAGCCCGACAGCTGCTGGGATCTGAAGGCGCTGCAGGCCGAAGCGGCGGCGAAATAAAGCAGATCCTTGCCAACACCAATCAACGAGGTGGCCGGATTGCCCGGCCACCTCTTTCTCTTGCAGCAGTGACCTGATGTCCTTTCGCGAACGCCTCCAGTCCTGGCGCTATAATCTCGTGCCCGATCACCTTGTCGGCGAGATCCTGACCAAACGCTGGACCGACAACGCCATTCCGTTCCTGGCGCTGGTGGTAACATTGGCGACCTTCGGCTCGATCATTCCGGGCTTCTTCAAGCTGACCTCGCTGCAGGAATCGACCCGCCAGCTCGGCGAGTTCTCGATGGTCGTCACCGGCATGACGGTGGTGATGCTGGGCGGCGGCATCGACCTGTCGGTCGGCTCGATCTTTGCGCTGTCCTGCTTCTCCGCCGTCTATGTCTTTTTCATCCTCGAACAGTCGATCTGGCTGGCGCTTGCCGCCTCGCTTGCCGCCGGCCTCGTGTTCGGCGCCTTCAATGGCTATCTCGTCGGCTACCTCCGCCTGCGCGCCTTTCTCACCACCCTGGTCACTTTCATCTTCGGACGGGCGCTGTTCGACATCCTGGTCACCACCTATGCAGCCGATGTGCAGCTCTCGACCGCCACATCGGATGTGCTCGACTTCATCGGCGACAGCACCTTCTGGGGCCTGTCGGTCTCGGTCTGGCTGGCCATCATCCTCGCCATCGTAACCCACATCGCGCTGACGCGTTCGCGGCCGGGCTGGCATGTGCTGGCGGTCGGCGGCTCCAGGCGCTCGGCGCATAATGCCGGCATCCGCGTGCGCCGCACCGTGTTCATGACCTATGTCTTCTCCGGCTTCTGCGCCTCGATCGGCGGCTTCCTCATCGCTTGTCGCCTGAGCGGGGCAGGACCGGGCACAGGCCTGAACCTCGAGATCATGGCGCTGACGGCGGCGGTGGTCGGTGGCGTCAGCCTCGGTGGCGGTCGTGGCTCGGTGATCAAGGGGCTGATGGGCGCAATCATCGTCTTGACCATGACCAACGGGCTGATCCGGTTGGGCTATGGCACCGGCACCAATCAGATGGTGCTCGGCATCATGCTGGCGGTGGCGGTGACCATCGACATCCGCTGGCTGAAGAACCGCCACAAGGTGCTGAACGAGGTCTATGTTGCGCCGGTCTATCTCAGGATGGGCGCGACCCAGTCGGCGGTGCCGGGCTCGGGCACGCCCTACGTGCTCGACAACCGGCTGTCTGCCGCCGACCACATCGGGCTCGGCGAACTTGAAGGGCCGGAGGACGTTATTCTCGACCGCGACGACAATCTCTATTGCGGAACCCGCCATGGCGAGATCGTCCGCTTCTTCGCGCCGGACTATGTCAGGTCGGAAGTGTTTGCCCATATTGGCGGCTTTCCGCTTGGACTTGCCTTCGACAAATCAGGCAATCTGATCAGCTGCGTCGGCGCCATGGGGCTCTATTCGGTCTCATCGGATCGGGAGGTGAAATGCCTGTCGGCCGAGACGTCGCGCTCGTGGACCTCGATCGTCGACGATGCGCGGCTGCGCGATCCCAATGACTGCGATATCGCACCGGACGGCCGCATCTATTTCACCGACTCGACCAAGCGTTACGATGCGCATGACTGGGCGCTGGATTCGATCGAGAACCGTGCCACCGGTCGGCTGCTGGTCTACGACCCGAAGAACGGCTCGACGAAGACATTGCTAGACGGTTATCGCTACACCAACGGTGTCTGCATGGCGCATGACGGCAAGTCGCTGTTCTTCGCCGAAAGCTGGGCCTGCCGCGTGCATCGCTACTGGCTGGAAGGGCCGAAGGCGGGCACCGCCGAATGCGTCATCCGCGACATGCCGGGCTACCCCGACAACATCAACCGCGCCTCCGACGGCAACTACTGGATGGCGTGGCTGGGCATGCGTACGCCGAGCTTCGACCTGTCGCTGCGCCACCCCGACATGCGCAAGCGCATGACGCGCCGGCTGCCGCAGGACGAATGGCTGTTCCCCAACATCAACACCGGTGGGGTGGTGAAGTTCAACGAAAAGGGCGGCATCATCGAGGCGATGGGCGACCTCACCGGCGGCGCGCACCCGATGGTCACCTCAATGCGCGAGCACAAGGGTTTTCTGTTCGTCGGCGGCATCCTCAACAACCGCATTGGCCGCTACAAGATATCAGGCGCCGACCCGAACTGGACCAGTCCCGCTTCCTATTGGGGGGCGAAGTCATGATCCTCGATCCGGTGCTTGACCTTTTTCGCGGCAAGGCGGTGACCATTCCGCCGCTCGACGGCGCTTTCCGCCCCAACACGCGGCTGGATGACGCGCCGGCTTTCACCGAGCTGACCGAGCCGGACAATCTGCTGATTTCCAGCGACAGGCTGTTGTCCTCCAGCGGCAACGCCGTCTTCGCGATTGCTGCCGGGGCGGAGCCAACGGTGGTCGAGAAATTTCCATCTCCGGTCACAGCGCTGGCGCTCTCGCCATCGGGTGAACTGACGGTTGGGTTGGAAAGCGGCAGGCTGCTGACTGGCGGCAAGCAGGTTGCGCTGCCTGCCGAGGTCCGTTGCATCACAGCACTTGCCCATGCCGACGACGGCACGCTGTGGCTGGCCAATGGTTCGGCCGAGCATACGCCGTCGCAATGGGCCGCCGACCTGATGAAGAAGGGTGCGTCCGGTTCGCTGTGGAAGCGAGACGCGGCGGGCGGTGACATCCACATGGTAGCCGGCGACATCGCTTTTCCCTATGGGCTGCATCCGATGGGGCGGGATGTGCTGGTCAGCGAAAGCTGGCGTCATCAGCTCGTGCGGTTTGACGGCGTGACGGGCAACCGCTCGACGGTGTTGACGCATCTGCCCGGCTATCCCGCACGGCTGTCGCCGGCCGCCGATGGCGGGGCGTGGCTGACCTTGTTTGCGCCGCGCAACCGGCTGATCGAATTCGTGCTGCAGGAAACGCACTACCGGCAGGACATGATCGAGCAGGTGCCGCCGGCCTATTGGATCGCGCCCGCGCTGGCCTCCAGCCGCAGCTTCCTCGAACCGCTGCAATGCGGCGGCATCCGCACTATGGGCATCCACAAGCCGTGGTCGCCCAGCCGTTCCTATGGGCTGGTGGTCAGGCTCGACCGCAACATGCAGCCGCAATTCAGCCTGCACAGCCGCGCCAACGGCACGCGCCACGGCATCTGCAGCGTCGCAGAAAAGGACGGCCTTCTGTTCATCGCCTCCAGGGGCGGCGACTGCGTGCTGTCCGTCGCCACGGGAGGCTTCTGATGGAACCGATCGTCCGCCTGGAGAACGTCACCAAGACTTATCGCGGCGTGCCGGCGGTGAAAAACGTCAGCTTCGACTTGCGCAAGGGCGAGATCCACGCGCTGCTCGGCGAGAATGGTGCTGGAAAATCGACGCTGACCAAGATCATCGCCGGGGTGGTCGACGCCACCTCCGGCAAGATGTTCCACAAGGGCCAGGAGATCGCCTACGTGTCACCGCATGCGGCGCTCGAAGCCGGCATCGCCATGGTGTTCCAGGAGACCAGTCTGGTACCGTCGATGACGGTGGCGCAGAACCTTTACCTCGGCACTGAAAAGTTCCTCAACCGACTGCGCGGCACCTACATTTCGGCGCAGCAGTTCCTGCAATCGCTGAATTTTCCGGTCGATCCGAACGCCATGGTGGCGACGCTGGGTGCGGCCAAGCGGCAGATGGTCGAGATCGCGCGCGCCGTCCACCACAATGCCGAGATCATCATCTTCGATGAGCCGACGGCGACGCTGACGCCGGAGGAGAAACGGCACTTCTTCGCGCTGATCCGGCGGTTGAAGGCGAGCGGCGTGTCGATCGTCTTTATCAGCCACGCGCTGGAAGAGGCGTTGATGATTGCCGATCGCATCACCATCCTGCGCGATGGCGAGCTGGTCATCACCGACGATACATCCGCCTTCGACCGCGACCGGATCGTCGCCGCCATGGTCGGACGCACACTGTCGGGGCAGATCTACCGCCAGCGTGACGAAGCGAAATTGCGCAAGGCCGGCAAGAAGGTGCTGTCAGTGCAGGACATCTCGATGAGCAATGTCGTGCGCAATAACTCCTTCTCGATCTTCGAGGGCCAGATCACCGGCGTGTTCGGGCTGATCGGCTCTGGCCGCACCGAGACCTTCAAGATCGTCTCCGGCATATACAAGCGCGATTTCCTGCGCGGCGGCGCCATCGAGCTGGACGACAGGCCCGTGCGCTATCTCGTGCCGAGCGAAGCGGTGGCTGACGGCATTATCTATGTCACCGAGGACCGCAAGAGCGAGGGCATCTTCGAGACGATGGGCATTGCCGAGAACCTGTTCGGCGGGCTGCTGGCGGCGGGCCGCGAAAAGGCATGGGTGATCAATCAACATGAGATGCGCGCGCTTTCAGCCGAATGGACGAAGACGCTGAACATCAAGGCGATCAACGACAATGCGCGCGTGGTCGAACTGTCTGGCGGCAACCAGCAGAAGGTGGTGATCGGCAAGGGGCTGGTGCAGCAGCCGCGCGTCGTCATCTTCGACGAGCCGACGCGCGGCGTCGATGTCGGCGCGATCGCCGAGATCCATCAGATCATCAACCGGCTGGCCGACGAAGGCCTCGCTGTCGTCGTCATCTCGTCCTACCTGCCGGAGATCATGAACCTGTCCGACCGCATCCTGGTCTGCCGCCAGGGCCGCATCGTCGAAGAGTTTTCGCCGGCGGAGGCAACGGAGGAGAAGATAATGTATGCGGCGGTGCATTAAGGCGTACTGGTTTTCAGGTGAGGCCGGCCTGCAAACGGTAGCTTCCTGCGCTTCCGGTGCTCGCGCACGAAAAGTACGCTCCGCTCCGGTTCTCGGAACCCACCGTTTCGGCGCGGCCTGACCTGAATCTCAACACACCTTGTCGGCGCCCGTCTTCAACACCCGAAAGCAGAAATTCGAATCATCCAAAGTAGTTGGCCTCATTTGCTCAAGACCTGATTCAATGCGCTGACACGACAATCCAAACGAAGGAACCAGATCATGGCGACCACAAAACTCCTAAGTGATGCCGAGGTGGAGAAAATCCCTGCCGTGAAAGCCGTCTTCGACGACATCCGCGCGACGCGCAAATCCGATTTCGTCAACAATTTCTGGCGCGGGCTGGCCAATGATCCGCCGGCGCTGAAGCGGATCTGGGAACAGTTGAAGGTGGTGATGGTCGCTGACAGCGCCATCGATCCATTGACCAAGGAGATGATCTATATCGCGGTTTCGACCGCCAATGGCTGCTCCTACTGTGTCCACTCGCACACCGCCGCCGCTCGTGCGAAAGGCATGACCGATGCACAGCATGGCGAACTGGTGTCGATCATCGGGCTGGCCGGGCAGACCAACCATATGGTCACTGCGATGCAGATCCCGGTCGATCCGCAGTTCGAGGTGAAGTGAGGGCGGCTGCTTTCCGGGGCTGGAATTTTCATGGACAAAAGCACCAGATTTCCAACCTCGCTCACTGGCTACGAGATTGAAGGCCTGATTGGAATTGATGCTCCACGACTGGAGCCGCTGTATCAGGGCTGCTCGGACTATGTCGTGCTGGAACGAGGCGAGCCGCCCAACGCTGCCAGTGCAAAGGAGGAATTTGAGAACTTTCCACCGAACCGGACGGAAGCCGACAAGTTCGTATTCGGGGTGAAGGCAATCGATGGCGAATTTGTGGGCTTGCTGGCCTGCGACCGCAATTATCCGCGAGTGGAGTGTTGGTGGATCGCATTGTTCATGATCGACAAAGAACTTCGCGGAAGAGGGTTGGGGCGAGCACTGTGCGACGACTTTTTCAGGTGGCTGAAATCCCAGAACGTCAAGTGGGTGGAACTCGGCGTGCTCGCAGAAAATGAGCAGGCTCATCGCTTTTGGCGGGGGCAAGGCTTCGAGTTGGTGCGGACGGCGGGGCCAGTCAACATCGGTGTCAAACGGCATATGGTCCAGGTTTTAGGTCGGCCGTTGTGAGCAGATCCATTGCCAATCTGTACTATACCGGCCGATACACCTTCTCTGCCGTGTTCCGGAAAATATCCGCCTCTGCCGCCGCGCCATGCTTGGCCACCACTGCGCGGTGTGCCTTGATCAGCTCGGCGTGGCTGGTCCACAATTTCTCGATCGGGAAGTTCGAGCCGAACATCAGGTGGTCCGCGCCCAGGATGTCGATCGCATTGTCGACGATGTAGGCAATCAGCGCCGGGTCGTTGCGGTGGACGAAGGTGCCGAGGCCGGACAGTTTGGCGTAGACGTTTGGCGCCGCCGATAGCGTGCGCAGGCCTGCTTTCCAGGCTTCGGTGGCTTCCGGCTCCATGCCGGTCAGCATGCCGGCATGGGTGAGGATGAAATCGGTCTCCGGGTTTTCGCCGACCAGCGTCAGCCCGTCCTTCATCTGGGCGGGGAAAAGCTGCAGGTCGAAGGACAGGCCATAATCCTTCAACCGAGCGACATTGGCGCGCACCTTCGGGTCGATGACCTGGTCGGCCGAAGTGGCAAAGCGGAAGGCCGGGGTCTCGTGCCAGTGCAATTGCATGCGCACGCCGCGCAGCAGCGGATATTTTTTCAGCCGGTCGATCTGGGGCCTGATATCGTCCACGGTCATATCGGTGTAGCCGACGATGGCGTGTGGCCAGCCGGTCTCGTCGGCGGTCTTCTGCAGGAAGGCGACCTCCTTCTCGAAATCCTCCTTGGCCCAGTTGGTCTGGACATAGACGGCCTTTTCGACACCGGCACCCTTCTGGTCGGCTAAAAACTCCTCGATCGGGTAGTCGCGGCGGATCGGCTCGTAGGGACCGAAGATGCGCGGCACCATCGGTCCGACCAGCCAGGGCTGGTCCCTTTGGCGCCAGATGTGGAAATGCGCGTCGATTGCCTTCTGCATCACGAAACCCTCTTCCAGATTGCCGCCGCCGCCGGGGCTGGGCGGGCAAGCGACAGGATGAAATCGGTGAGGGCCTTGAGCGACGAGCCGTCGATGAGATCGTCGAGCACCGGTAGGATGGCGCGCAGTGCCGCCGTTGCAGGCCGGAAGCGCGGGTCGCCGGCCAGCGGCGTCGCCAGTGAAAGCCGGAAGGCGCGCGCGCTCAGCCGGCGCATCGCTGTCTCCAGTTCGGCATGCTCGCCGCGCTCCAGCGCGTCGGAGAGGATGACGACCGCTGCACCGCGGGCGAAAGCGGAAAAGCGCGGCACTGAGAGGAAGGCGAGCAGCGTCGGCCCCATGCGGGTGCCGCCGTCCCAGTCGTCGACCTGTGCAGCGGCGCGGGCTAGCGCCTGGTCGCGGTCGCGAATGCGCAGCGCCGCGGTGATGCGGGTGAGCCGCGTGCCGAAGGTGAAGATCTCGGCACGGTCCGCGCCCTGCACGGCGGCATGGGCGAGCTTGAGATAGTCCGATGTGTGCAGCTTCATCGAGCCGGAGACGTCGATCAGGATCAGCAGCTTGCGCGGCACGGTCTGCCTGCGGCGCAACAGCGGCGAGGGCACGTCGCCATCGGCGCTGACGATTTCCTTGAGTGATCGGCGCAAATCGAGCTTGCCGCGCGAGTGGGTGCGCACGGTGCGGAAGGAGCGGCGGGCGGGCAGGGCGGAAGCGAGCTTGCGGCGGAAGGCGGCCAAGCCATCGATGTCGCGCTGAAAATCGCGAGTGCTCAACTGTTCGGCGCCGGAGGACAGCTCGCCGCCTTCCTGCTGGCTGATCACCTCGATCTCTTCCTGGCTCGCGCCGCCATCGTCCTTGATGCGGGTTTCCTCGTCGGCCTCGCCTTCGACCACGGCAGATGCGTTACCACAAAAATGGCTCTGGAAATGCGCCTCGAATTCGTCGCGGCGGTCGGGCGGCGGCGCCAGCGTCGCAAGGGCCGCTTCGCGGATGTCGGCCATCGAACGCGGCCCGAGCAATGTCACCGCTTGCATGAAGCCGGACACCTGCTCCGGCGCGACGGCAAAGCCGTAGCGGCGCAGCAGCCGGCCGAAGCCGAGGAACGGCGTGGCCGCGCGGGGCAGGGCGCTCACGCCAGCGCCTCCTCGACAATCCGGCCAAGCTCTGGCGCGATGTAGGTCAGGTCTTCTTCGTCCTTGATCAGCACGCCGATGGCGCGGCGGAAGGCTTCGGGCCATGGGCTGCCAACCTTTTCCAGAATGGTCGCGGCGTTGGCCCATTCGACCGCCTCGGCGATGCCGGGCGGCTTGGCCAGCGGGCGGGCGCGAATGGTCTGCACGGCTGCCGCCACCGCGCGCGCCGTCGCTTCGGCGACATCGCCGGCGCGCAGCATGATGATGGCGGCCTCGCGCTCGGCGTCGGGGTAACCGATCCAGTGATAGACGCAGCGCCGGCGCAGCGCCTCGGCGAGTTCCCGGGTGCGGTTCGAGGTCAGGATGACGATCGGCTGAGCGGTGGCGCGGATGGTGCCGCGCTCGGGAATGCTGATCTGGAAATCGGAGAGGAATTCCAGAAGCAGCGCCTCGAATTCATGGTCCGAACGGTCAATCTCGTCGACCAGCAGCACGCGCTGATCCGGCGCCTTCAGCACCTGCAGTAGCGGTCTCGCGATCAGGAAACGGTCGTCATAGATGTCGATCTCGTGCTCGCCGGCATGGCGGATGGCGAGCAACTGGCGCTGGTAGTTCCATTCGTACAGCGCATGCGCGGCGTCGATGCCTTCGTAGCATTGCAGCCGCACCAGATCGCGACCGAGCAGCTGCGCGATCGCCTTCGCCGCTTCCGTCTTGCCGACGCCGGGCGCGCCTTCGAGCAGCAGCGGCTTGCCCAGCCGGATGGCCAGGAAGATGGCGGTCGCCAGGCTGTCATCGGCCAGGTAGTGCGAGGCGGCCAGGTGCTGCGCCACCGCCTCCGGCGAGGTCGCTACAGTCTCGGCGTTCACCTCAGGCATTTCGACCACTCAGTTCGCCGCGTGCGCCTTGAGCGCGCGCAGGATGCGCTCCGGCGTAATCGGCAGTGTGTCGATGCGCACGCCGACGGCGTCGAAGACGGCGTTGGCGACCGCCGGGATCTGAGGATTGGCGCACATTTCGCCCGGCCCCTTGGCGCCGTAAGGCCCGTCGGCCGACGGCCTCTCCAGCACGATGATCTCGGTTTGCGCGAGGTCACCCGGCCCCGGCATCAGATACTGATTGAAGTCGGTGCCGCCGTGGTCGCGATTGGGATAATAGGGCTCGGTCGTTTCGTACAGCGCGTGGCTGATGCCCATCCACGAGCCGCCGACCAACTGCTGTTCGACCATTTTCGGGTTCAGCGCCCGGCCGATCTCAAAGATGTTCTTGACCGTCAACACGGTGACCTCGCCTGTCTCGTCATCGACCTCGACCTCGGCCACCGTGCAGGCGTGCGCGTAGCAGGTCGACGGCTTCATCGCGCCGGTCTCTTTCTCGGGATAGGAGCGCGGGATCAGGAACATGCCGCGGCCGGAGATTGAGCGGCCGCGCTTGAAATGCGCCGACAGCGCGACATCGAAGATCGAGATCGACTTTTGCGGCGCGCCCTTGACCAGGATGTTGCCCTGTCCGTCGGTCTCGAGGTCGGAGGCGTTCACTTCCAGCTCCTCTGCGGCCACTTCCAGCATCACCTGCCGGGCTTCCTTCGCGGCCTGAATGACGGCATTGCCGGCGCGGTGGGTGCCGCGCGAGGCGAAGGTGCCCATGCAGTGCGGGCCGGTGTCGGTGTCGGCCGTGTCGACGACGACGCGATCGGTCGGCACGCCAATCGTCTCGGCACAGATCTGCGCCATGATCTGCTTCATGCCCTGGCCGAGATCGACTGATGACAGCGTGACCATGAAATTGCCGGTCGGCGTCGAATGCACCAAGGCCTGGGTCGGGTCGCCGCCAAGGTTCATGCCGGTCGGATAGTTGATGGCGGCAACGCCGCGCCCGCGCCTGATCGCCATCTCAAGCTCCCTTCACGTAGGACGACATCGCCATGAATTTTTCCGCCACCGGCCAATTGGCGGCGCGCGAGGCTTCCTGCATGCACTCGATCAGCGCCGCACCCTCGGTCGGCTGGCGATGCGCCTTCATGTCGCCGTCACGATAGGCATTGATGAAGCGGAATTCGAGCGGATCCATGCCGATCAGCCGCGCCAGCTTGTCCATCTGCACCTCCAGCGCGAAATCGCCGATGGTGACGCCGAAGCCGCGCATGGCGGAGGAGGGCGTGCGGTTGGTGTAGACGCAATAGGTGTCGATCCAGACATTGGGGATGGTGTAGGGGCCGGGGTAATGCCCGGCGCCTTTCTGTGCGCCATAGGGCGAGTGGCGCGAATAGGCGCCGGCGTCGGTGTAGCCGGTGACTTTGCGCGCAACGATGCGGCCGTCCTTCATGACGCCGTCCTTGATGACCACCTTTTCGGCGGCGCGCGGCGAGGAGATCTGCATCTCCTCCTCGCGGCTATAAATGAAGGAAACCGGACGACCGGTCAGCTTGGCACCGAGAATGGCGATCGGCTCGACGATGACGTCGACCTTGCCGCCGAAGCCGCCGCCGACGGTGCCGCCGACGAAATGCAATTTGTTGCCGGGCATCTGCAGGATGATCGAGGCATTGTCGAGGGTGAAGAACATCGCCTGCGTGTTGGTGTAGCAGGTGAAACGGTCATTGCCTTCGGGCGCCACCACGCAGCCGGTGGTCTCGGTCGGCGCATGCTCGATCGGCGAGGACTGATAGCTCTGCTCCAGCACATGGTCAGCGGATGCGAAGCCTGCCTCGACATCGCCGAAACGTACCTTGCGGCATTCGCCGCTGTCATAGAGATAATAATTCTGGCCGTGATACTCGTTGACCAGCGGCGCGCCGGGCTTCAGCGCTTCCTCCATGTCGAAGACGGCCGGCAGCACCTCATAGTCGATTTTGACCTTGGCGGCGGCTTCCTGTGCGGCACGCTCGGTTTCGGCCAGCACCGCCACCACGGGCTCGCCCTTCCAGCGCACCTTGCCGTCGGCCAGCACCGTCTCGTCCTCCGGCCCGATCTGGATCAGGATCAGGATTGTGTAGACATTGTGCGGCACGTCCTTGGCGGTCAGCACCTTGACGACACCCGGATGTCTCTCGGCCTCCGAGGTGTCGATCGAGCGGATGCGGGCGTGATGATGCGGGCTGCGCACCATCTTCAGGTGCAGCGTGCCGGGAAAGTTGCGGTCGGCGAAAAAGGCGGTCTTGCCGGTGACGTGGCCGGGGGAATCCGAGCGTGGTCGGGGCCGGCCGATCTCGTGCAGATCGTCCTTGCGGACATCGGCGAAGTAGCTCTTGCGCAGTTCCATGTTTGCTTCCCTCAGGCCGCGTTCTGCGAGTTGGAACGGGCGGCGGTGAGCACCGCCTGGATGATCGGCTCGTAGCCGGTGCAGCGGCAGATATTGCCCGACAGCGCCTCGACCACCTCGTCGCGGCTGGGGTTGGGCGTATGGTCGAGCAGCATCTTGGCTGCCATGATCATGCCCGGCGTGCAGAAGCCGCACTGCGTGGCAAAGGTGTCGAGGAAGGCGCGCTGCAGGGGGTGCAGAACGCCGCCCTCCGAAAGCCCCGACGTCGTGCTGATGGCAGCCCCGTTGCAGGTCTCGGCCAGCGTCAGGCAGGACAGCCGGAGCTCGCCGTCGATGATGACCGAACAGGCGCCGCAGGTGCCTTGATGGCAGCCGCCTTTCGGTGAGGTGTCGCCGATCTTGTCGCGCAGCGCGTGAAGCAGCGTCGTGCCGCTGTCGATGAATTCGGCCTTTTCAAAACCATTGAGCGTGAACTGGACCGGGACCTTTGCCATGTTTCCTCCTTGCGCGCCTGCCCGATTGATCGGACAGACGCGCGCCCCCCAACGGGTGTTTTCAGGTCAGCAGCAGCCGGCCGAGATGGACCGGCAGAACTTCAGCGCGATACCAGGCGCTGGCGATCGGATCGGTGATGGGCGAGGTGCCTTTACCCGCGGCAGCCAGCGCCGGAGCGATGCCGTCCTTGGTCAGGCGCCGGCCGATCAGAGCTTTTTCCGCCGCCCTGGCGCGCGTTGGCCGATCAGCCATGCAGCCAAGCGCGATCCGCGCCGCGGACACGGTGCCGTCGCCAGCCAGCTCAAGCACGGCGGCGATGCTGAGCACCGAGACCCCCTTGGGCTTGACCCGCGAGACTTTCAGGAAGCGAAAGTCGCCTTGTGGCGGGAGCACGAAACCGACCGTAGTGACGATGGCGCGGTTGCTGTCGCGCCCGGTCAGAAAGGTCTCGATCGGCGCTTCGCCATCATCGGTGCTGACTGTCGCGTCGAGCGCCAGCAAGGCAACGGCGAAATCGCCATAAGGCGCCGGGGCGAACAGATTGCCGCCGACGGTGGCCATGTTGCGGACCGCCGGACCGCCGACGGCGCGGGCGGCGCGGGCGAGGGAGCTGAGGTCCGGATGACGCGCGATTGCCGCCATCGTCACAGAAGCGCCGATGCGGACCTTGCCGTCGGTGGCAGCGATGGATGACAAGGCTGGATCGGTCGAACGGACAAGGCTGGAGACCGAAACATCGCCTTCATTGGCGGCGCGCACGACCAGCGTCCCGCCACCGAGATAGCGGCTGCCTTGGGATTTCAGCGCTGTGTTGGCGTCCTTCACCGTTGCAAAAGTCTGCAGTGCTAGTGCCATGGCATGCTCCCGCGCTCCGGCTCAGCTCTGGCCGGCGAAATGGCTCTTCAAGGCATTGAAGCCGCCCTGGAAGACATTGGCGCCCATGCCCTCGGCAAGCTTGCCCGCTTCCTCGGGTGCGGCGTCGAAGCTGGCGGTCCATTCGGCATAGGTTCGGTCGCCATCGGTCACGCGCCTGAGCTGCAGCGTCGCCTTGTGGTTGGTGAGCGGCTGCGGCGTCTCCAGGATGGAGTAGCTGACGAGGAAATTCGGATCGGAGAAGTCGAGCAGCTTTTCGCGAATGCGGGCGCCGCTGGCGAGCTGGAAATTGCGCACGCAGCCGATCGTTGAGGCGTCCTTGCCGTCCTCGATATGGCTTTCCACCATGCGCGGGTGCCAGCTCGGCAGGCCGTTGAAGTCGCGTATCCGCGCCCAGACCTTTTCGACCGGTGCGTCGATGACGCTGGAGATGGTGACGTTCGCCATATCAAATGTTCCCTTGCAAATGCGGCAGTTGGGCAAGGGTAGGGCGGCCATGTCAGGGACGCTTATCAATGCGTCTTGAGCCCGTATCAAGGAGTCTGAAAAAGGGTCTGAAAAAGAGTAGCGGCCGGTTGGCTCAGGCGATCATCCGCGCCGCTTCGCGGTAGAGCGTCGGCGGCACGCCGACATGGTCGCGGAAGAAGCGCGAGAAATTGCCTTGCGTGGTGAAGCCGAGATTGCAGGCAACCGAGATCAGCGGCTCCTGCGACCACTGCAACTGCCGCACCGCTTCCTCCATGCGCAGCGTGTTCCAGTAGACATTGGGGGTCAGATTGGTCTGTTCCTTGAACAGGGCAAAGAAATGCGGACGCGACAGGCCGACGGCGCGCGCCACGTCGTCGAAGCAGATGCGCTCGCAGACATTGGCCTTCATCAGTTGGATTGCCTTGCGGACGCGGAAATCCTGCATGGTGTTTATGCGGACGCGCGCTTCCTGCGGCGCCGAAGCGTCGGCGGCATCGAGTACGCTGTCGATGAAACGCTCGATCTCGTAGTGGGCGACATCGTCCACGCTTTCATTGTCGCTGAGATGGTCGAGCAGACAGGCGGCAGCCTGGTGCAGCCAGGGCTCCAGCGTGATCGTGGCCTGCGAGAACAGCGGTGCGGACGAGGGCAAGTCGCGGCGCCGCCGCGCCCAGTCGGGATCGATGTAGAACGCGAGGAACAGGCCCGGCGTGCCGTTCTGCGACAGGACATGGCTGTGCGGCTGGAAGGAGTTGATGCCGGCGGCGGTGCGCGGTCCAAGCCGTACCATCTCGCGGCCGATGGTCATCTCGCCGGCCGTGCCTTCCAGCCAGATGATCAAATGTGCTTCGACATGGGCATGGGTGACGAAGTCGCTTGCGACATTCAGGACAGAAACATGTCCGAACCGGCCCCAGTAGAGCCTGATCGCTTCCGTCATGGGTGTTTCCTCCCGCAGACGACTGGGCTCCCTTCGCCTGCAGGGGGATTGTGCGGCGGAGTTCGGGGCCGCGTCAAGGTGCAGGGCGGCTGGAGCCTTCTGCGATGTGCCTTGGCGGTGGATTTTCAGACTAAGCGATAGGTACTGGAACGAATAGCGGTGGAGAACGCCGAGCCCTCAAACTGAAGCCGTCATGCCACCGTCGACATACAGCGTATGCCCGTTGACGAAGGACGATGCGTCGGAGGCTAGAAAGACCGCGGCGCCGATAAGTTCGGAGACATTGCCCCAGCGCCCGGCCGGCGTGCGCTTTTCCAGCCAGGCGGAAAATTCGGGATTGTCGACCAGCGCCTGGTTCATCTCGGTGCGGAAGTAGCCGGGCGCGATCGCATTGATCTGCAGGCCGTACTTCGCCCAGTCGGCGCACATGCCCCTCGTCAGGTTCCTGATCGCGCCCTTGGTTGCGGTGTAGGGCGCGATGTTCGGTCTTGCGAGTTCGCTCTGCACCGAGCCGATGTTGATGATTTTGCCCATGCCGCGCGTGATCATGTGGCGGGCGACCGCCTTGCCTGCATGAAAGGCCCCCGACACATTGGTCTTGAACAGCCGCTCCCATTGCTCCTCGGGAAAGTCCTCGAGCGGGGCGCGGAACTGCACGCCGGCATTGTTGATGAGGATGTCGATGGCGCCGATCTCGGCCTCGATGCGGGCGACGTCCGCGTCGACCGCTTGGAAATCGGTGACGTCGAAGGTCGAGGCATGCGCCTTGAAGCCGGCATCGCGCAGCTTGTCGACGGCGCTGCCGATCCTGGCGGCATCGCGGCCGTTCAGCACGACGCTCGCGCCGTGCTCAGCCAGGCCGCGCGCCAGGGCAAAGCCTATGCCCTGGCCGGAGCCAGTCACCAAGGCCAGCCGGCCCTCGAGGCTGAACAGCGAGTTGCCATCAGGCTGTCTTTTGCTTGACCATGATCTTATGCGAAAACTGGTTTCCACTTTTCGGGATCATGGTCCTAATCGCTACGGCGGAAATTGCGGATGCGGTCGAACAGCACCGCAAGCAGGATGGCGCCGCCGATGAACACGCCTTGCCAGAACGCATTGATGCCGAGCAGGCCGAGGCTGTTGCGGATCACCTCGATCAGCGCCGCGCCGACGATGGCGCCGAAGGCGGTGCCGACGCCGCCGGCAAGGTTGGCGCCGCCGATGACGGTGGCGGCGATGACCTGTAACTCCATGCCGGTGCCGATGTTGGTGGTGACGGCGCCCAGCCAGCCGGTTTCGATGACACCGGCAATGCCCGCAGAAAGCGCCGAGATCATATAGACGGCGACCTTGATCTGGCGCACCGGCACGCCGGTCAGCGTCGCCGCATGCTCATTGCCGCCGATGGCGAAGATGTGCCGGCCGAACTTGGTCCAGCGCAGGATGAAGCCGGTGATCAGCGCCAAAAGGATCATGTAAAGCACTGGATTGGCGATGCCGAACACCCAGGCGCCGCCGCCCAGCGCCAGAAGCTTGGCGTGGTCAGGGCCGAACTGGAAGACAACGGTGTTGTTGGAAGCGACCATCGCCAGGCTGCGGGCGATCGACAGCATGCCGAGCGTCACCACGAAGGGTGGAAAGCCGAGATAGGCGATCAGGATGCCGTTGAAGGCGCCGATGGCCAGCGCGGTGGCGATCGAGGCGATGATGCCGACCTCGATCGAGTAGCCGGCATGCATGGTGACGGCCAGCACCATCGACGACAGGCACAGCACCGAGCCGACCGACAGGTCGATGCCGCCGGTGATGATGACGAAGGTCATGCCGAGCGCGATGATGGCGACGAAGGTGATGTTGCGGGTGATGTTGTAGAGGTTTTTCGATGTCGCGAAGGCGTCGGTGGCAAACGACAGGAACAGGCAGGCGAGGATGACCGCGATCACCACCCAGAAGGTCTGGCTGGCAAACAGCCTTGCCGGCAGAGATTGCTGTTTGTGTTCGATCGGCTGGTCAATTGTCAGTGCCATCGTCGGCCTTCATCTGCTGCCATGGTGAAAACGCTTGAAATCATACCTGTTCGATGGCGCCGGTGATCAGCCCGGTGACTTCCTCGGGTGAGCTCGACGCAATCGTCTTGTCGGCGACCTTGCGGCCGCGCCGCATGACGATGACTCGGTCGGCGACGGTGAAGACGTCTGGCATGCGGTGGCTGATCAGCACGACCGCGATGCCCTGGTCGCGCAAATGGCGGATCAGGTTCAGCACTTCGGCGACCTGGCGCACGGAGATCGCCGCCGTCGGCTCGTCCATCAGCACGATCTTGGCTTGCGACAGCATGGTGCGGGCGATCGCCACCGCCTGGCGCTGGCCGCCCGACATCTGCTTGACGAGGTCGCGCGGACGGGTCTCGGATTTGAGTTCGGCGAAGATCTGGCCGGCGCGCTTGTACATCGAGGCGTAGTCGAGAATGCGGAACGGACCGACGCCGCGGCGCAATTCACGGCCGAGATAGACATTCGCCGCCGCGGTCAGATTGTTGCAGAGCGCCAGATCCTGGTGGACGATCTCGATGCCGTGCTGGCGCGCCTCGACCGGCTTGTGCAGCACCAGATCCTTGCCGTCCATCTGCATGCTGCCGTGGCTCGGGCGGAAATTGCCGGCGATCATCTTGACCAGCGTCGATTTGCCGGCGCCGTTGTCGCCCATCAGGCCGACCACCTGGCCGGGCTCGATCGACAGCGACACGTCGTTAACCGCCTGAATGGCGCCGAAATGCTTCGAGATATTGGTGAGTTCGAGAACCGCCACCAGCCTTCTTGCCTCCCCGTTTTTGCTACCTGCCGCTGTTCCCGGCGTGAATGCCGGCGCTGCTTAGGCCTCGCTCTCCCCAGCTCCTCCCGGAACCAGCGTTAGCGTTCTTTTACGCAAAAGCCGGCGCGCGTCAATCAATTGTCGGACGAATTGAAGCCGGGTTATTTTAAAAATCCGTTTTGTAGGACAAATAGCATTGACGTTGGCGGCGAGCCGATATTAGCTAAGCGTCGGAGGAGATTATGCCGATCCCTGCTGGCGTTCGCCGGGTGGAATCGGCGGAGGTTTATCGGTCGAGGTTCTGGCGGCACCCGTGTGTTCGAGCCGGTCCAAAGCCGCATCTGGAAATGCTTATCGACCTGTATTGGCGACACGAGCGCTCGCGAAACGAAGCTCGGTCATCACGCATCCGGTCGATTTGTGTGGCGGGCACGCCGTGTCCGTCTGTTTCAAGGGAGGACTGACATGAGGAAATCACTTTTGCTCGCTGCCGCCGCCATGATGGCGCTTGGCGCCGGGCCGGCTTTGGCCAAGAAACAGCTCGTCATCGTCGTGAAAGGTCTCGACAATCCGTTCTTCGAAGCCATCCACCAGGGCTGCGAGAAATGGAACAAGGAAAACGCCAGCTCGGAATATGAGTGCTTCTACACCGGTCCGGCGTCGACTTCGGACGAGGCCGGCGAGGCGCAGATCGTTCAGGACATGCTGAGCAAGGCCGACACCGTGGCGATGGCGATTTCGCCGTCCAACGCGCCGCTGATCGCGCAGACGATCAAGACCGCCAATCCCACGATCCCGATCATGACGGTCGATGCCGACCTCAGCAAGGAAGATGCGGCGCTGCGCAAGACCTATCTCGGCACCGACAACTACCTGATGGGTCACAAGATCGGTGAGTACATCAAGAAGGGCAAGCCGAATGGCGGCACGATCTGCACCATCGAGGGCAATCCGGCGGCCGACAACATCCTGCGCCGCGCGCAAGGCATGCGTGACGCGCTGTCGGGCAAGGAAGGCCTCGCCGCACTTGCCGGCGAAGGTGGCTGGACCGAAGTCGCCGGCTGCCCGGTGTTCACCAATGACGACGGCGCCAAGGGGGTGCAGGCGATGACCGACATCCTCGCCGCCAACCCCAAGCTGGATGCGTTCGGCATCATGGGCGGCTGGCCGCTGTTCGGCGCCCCGCAGCCCTATCGCGATCTGTTCGGGCCGCTCAAGGACCGGATAGCCAGCAACGACTTCGTCATCGGTGCCGCCGACACGATCGGCGACGAGGTGGCGATTGCCAGGGATGGCCTGGTGACGGCTCTGGTCGGTCAGCGGCCGTTCGAAATGGGCTACAAGGCGCCATCGGTGATGATCGACCTGATCGAAGGCAAGGCCGTCGCCGATCCGGTGTTCACCGGTCTCGACGAATGCACCAAGGACACGGTCGACACCTGCATCCAGAAGTAGGTTCTCGATTTCGGGGCGCTCGGTAACGGGCGCCCCGTCAATTCATGAACGGGACGCTGTGGTTGGGGCAACCGGCTCCGGCTTTGACGCGCCCATGTCTGGAATTTTCGGCAACGAGATCGGCGCGCCGTGCAGGTTCGGATCAATCCGGACGACAGACGGCCGACGCATTGGAACGTGGATGCCGGACGAAAAGTCAAAGAAGCGAGCCGACCAGGCCACGGCACAAGCTGGCCGCCGTCCGGCTGTCATGCGCAGGGCTGGTGCAGCGCACTTTCCGGGAGCGAGCGTCCATGTCTCGCTGGCCAGCGAGATTGGTCTCCGGATCGTGCGCGGCGACTATCCGCCGGGCACCATCCTGCCCAACGAGGCCAAGTGGGCCGAGATCTTCAATGTCAGCCGGTCAGCAGTGCGCGAAGCCATCAAGATGCTGATGGCCAAGAGCCTGCTGGCTTCCCGCCCCAAGATCGGCAGCTGGGTCGAGCCGAAAGAGCGCTGGAACCTGCTCGACCGAGACGTTCTGGCCTGGTACGCGACGGCGCCCGACCGCGAGGCGTTCCTGCGCACCGTGCAGGAGTTTCGCCACATCATCGAGCCGGAGGCGTCGGCCTTTGCCGCAATGCGGCGCAGCGACGAGCAGATGGCCGAGATCAGCCAGGCCTGCCGTGAGATGGGCGATGCCTTGAGCCTGCAGGAGCGTATCCGCGCCGACACGCGCTTCCATCTCGCCATTCTGCGCGCCTCCGGCAACGATCTGCTGGTGCCGCTCGGCGTGCTGATCGAATCGGCACTCGACCATCTCTTCGACTTCACGACGCAGAGGGTTGGTGATCAGCGGCAGGCACAGAAGCTGCATGAGGCGATCGAGAAGAACATCCGCCTGCGGCGTCCGGCAGCCGCGCGCAACGCCGTGCACAAGCTGCTTGAAAACACCGATGAAGGAATCGGGCGTTCAAGGCGGTGACCGGCGCATTTTCTGCGCATAGCCTCCGGCGGCCCTTCGCAGGCTCAGGGCGTTCGAAACTCGAAAAGCCAAGCAATTGGCTTTTCGTCCGCTGCGCGGACCGCTTCTCACCTCAAATCGTCTGTTTCTTGCCGTCCTTCATCGGCATCAGGTCGACACCGTTGACCTTGCCGATATGGGTGGCCAGCATCGGCACGAATTGCTCGACCGGACCGGTGGCAAAGGCGCCGGCGAAAGAGTTCTTGGTGGCGTTGCCGAGCGGGTTGGCGATGCCGGCGGCACCCGCCATCGATTCCAGATAGGTCAGGTCCTTGAAGGCGTTGGCGATGGAGAATTTGTGGGCGTCGCGGTCGCCCTCCAGCGTCCAGCGCATGAAGGTCTGGTAGAAGCCGCAATCCATGCGGCCGTTGCGGATGACGCTGTCGAAGCGCGGCGGCGAGATGCCGACCTTCTGCGCCAATGCCAGCGCCTCGGAATAGATCGCGGCGTAGCCGAGCGAGATGAAGTTGTTGAGCAGTTTCATGCGGTGGCCGTCGCCGGTGTCGCCGATATGGACGATGCGGCCGGCCCAGGTTTCGAGCACCGGCTTCAGCCGGGCAAAGACGGCGTCCGGCGCGCCGACCATGGCGTCGAGCGTGCCTTCCCAGGCCTCCTTCGGCGTGCGGCTCAGCGGCGCATCGACATAGTCGATGCCGAGGGCCTTGAGTTCGGCCGCCAGTGCAATGGTCGAGACCGGATCTGAGGTCGAGCAGTCGACGACGACCGAGCCCTTTTTCAAGCCCTCCTTGAGGCCGCCGGGGCCGCGAATGATGGCTTCGACTTCGCGCGAACCGGTGACGCAGATGAAGACGATGTCCGATGCCGCCGCGACCTCGCGCGAGGTCGACGCTTCCGCGGCACCGCGGCCAAGCAGGTCTTCCGCCGGCTTGCGGTTCTTGCGGCCGAGAAAGGTCAGGCTGTAGCCCTTGTCGACGATGTTCTTGGCGATCCCGTGCCCCATCAGACCAAGGCCGATGAAGCCGATCTTTTCGCTCGCGGCAGTCGTGTTCATGTCTTCAAGTCCTGTTGCAATGATTGATGATCAGCGCTGCCGTTTTGCAGGCGAGGGTGGTTGCGGATCGCAATATTGTCTGACAATACACATAAATCCCAGAGGATGTGGAGAGCAAAATGACGAAGCGGATCATGTTCACCGGCGGCAGCGGCAAGGCCGGACGCCATGTCGTGCAGTATCTGGTGGAGCAGGGCTGCCAGGTGCTCAACATCGACACCAAGCCGCTCGACAACCCCAAGGTGCGCACGCTGATCACCGACATCACCGACAGCGGGCAGGTGTTCAACGCGCTGTCGAGCTATATAGGTTTGCATGAATTCGACCCGTCGCTGCGCCCCCAGCCGGTCGATGCCGTGGTGCATTTCGCCGCCATCCCGCGCATCATGATCACCACCGACAACGAGGTGTTCCGCATCAATGCGCTCGGCACCTACAATGTCATCGAGGCTGCAGTGAAGCTCGGCATCCGCAAGGTGGTGATCGCCTCCAGCGAAACGACCTATGGGCTGGTGTTCGCCAACGAGCCGCGTGATCCCCAGTATTTTCCGCTTGACGAGGACTATGATGTCGATCCGATGGACAGCTACGCACTGTCCAAGGTCGTCAACGAGAAGACGGCTCGCGCGTTTGCGCTGCGCAGCGGCATCGACATCTATGCGCTGCGCATCGGCAACGTCATCGAGCCGCATGAGTATTCGCTGTTTCCGAAATGGTTCGCCGACCCGGGTTTCCGCAAGCGCATCGCCTGGAGCTATGTCGACGCGCGCGACCTTGGCCAGATCACGCTGCGTGCCATCGAAAAGGACGGGCTCGGCTATCAGGTATTCAACGCCGCCAATGACGACACTTCGTCCGACCTGCCGACGGCCGAACTCTTGAAGCGGTTCTATCCGGGCGTACCGGTCAAGGCCGAACTCGGTGAATATGAGACGCTGCTGTCGAGCCGCAAGGCGCGGGACGTGCTGGGTTTTCGCCCGGAGCATAGCTGGCGCAAATACGTCACGCAGGCCTGATCCGCAGGAACAATTGGGGCTGATCTGTGCACAGCGGCCGGCTTTGCCGCCCGAGCCGCTTGCCGCGCTTGACAGCCCCTTCAATCCGGACTTTCTGGAGCCCATGCGGGACGCGAAGCCGAACAAGGAAAAATCGCCAGCGAAAGCGGCCTCCGGCGACCGTCCGGCCGGCGTTCGCCGACCTGACGCGGCGCGCATTCCAGGCTCGAGCGTCCATGCTTCGCTGGCCAGCGAGATTGGTCTGCGGATCGTGCGCGGCGACTATCCGCCCGGCACCATCCTGCCCAATGAAGCGAAATGGTCTGAGACCTTCAGCGTCAGCCGTTCGGCGGTACGCGAAGCGATCAAGATGCTGATGGCCAAGAGCCTGTTGGCGTCGCGCCCCAAGATCGGCAGCTGGGTCGAGCCGAAGGAACGCTGGAACCTGCTCGACCGCGATGTGCTGGCTTGGTACGCGACGTCACCGGATCGCGAGGTGTTCCTGAAGACCGTGCAGGAGTTCCGCCACATCATCGAGCCGGAAGCGACCGCCTTTGCCGCCATGCGGCGGACCGACGAGCAGATGGCCGAGATCAGCCAGGCCTGCCGCGAGATGGGCGAGGCGACCAGCCTGCAGGAGCGCACGCGTGCCGACACGCGTTTCCACCTGGCGATCCTGCGGGCATCCGGCAACGACCTTTTGGTGCCGCTTGGCGTGCTGATAGAATCCGCCTTCGATCATCTGTTCGCCTATACGACGCGGGAGCTGGATGATTTGCAGCATGCGCAGAAGCTGCATGAAGCGATCGAGAAGAACATCCGCCTGCAACGGCCGGATGCGGCGCGCAACGCGGTGCGCAAGTTGTTGGCCAACACCGACGGCGTCATCCGTTCGCGGTAGGCCGCTAAAGGATCGCGGCTAATTCTCCTTGTATGTCCGAAGGCGGCGCGCAGTTCGTCCTTGGCGTCCTCGAGCACTTTCTTTCGCGAAGCGGGCAGGTTCTTGCCGGAAAACTCCGCACACTGGCATCGGTTCCCATGTCCGCCCCTGGCCCTGGAGCCACGGATTTGCCCGCCGTGGCGCTGCTCTGCGCTGCGAATGCGCCGATAGTGGCGCAAACGGTAGCCGATTTTTGAGACCGCCGACAGGAAACGCCTTGACCCGAACCGACTTGAGCCGGCCGAGCCCCGGCATCGACAGCACCTATGCCTGGATGCGGCTCGCCATTTCGATGCTGCTGGCGACGATCGGCGCCGTCGGCATGTGGGCTGTTGTCGTCGTGCTGCCCGCCGTGCAGGCCGAGTTCGGCGTTGATCGCGCCGCGGCGTCCATGCCCTACACCGCGACCATGGTCGGTTTCGCCGCCGGCAACGTGCTGGTCGGCCGCGCCATCGACCGTATGGGCTACTGGATCCCGGCGCTGCTCTCCTCGATTGCGCTCGCCGCTGGCCTCCTGCTCGCGGCGCTGTCGACTTCGATCCTGCAATTCACCCTGGCTCAAGGGTTGCTGATCGGTGTCGGCACGTCAGTGATCTTCGGGCCGCTGATCGCCGATATCTCGCACTGGTTCAATCGCCGGCGCGGTGTCGCGGTGACGGCAGCGGCCGCCGGCAACTACCTTGCTGGAGCATTCTGGCCGACCATCATGCCGACGCTGATGAAGGCGGAAGGCTGGCGCTTCACCTATGCCGCAATCGGCATCTTCTGCCTGGTGACCATGGTGCCGCTGGTGCTGCTATTGCGGCGCGGTGCCCCGGCGGCGGCCGCCGGTTCGCCGGGAAGCCGGCCGGTGCAGTCGATTTCACTGTCACCGGCGGCGTTGCAGGTGCTGCTGGTCGTCGCTGGCCTCGGCTGCTGCGTGGCGATGTCGATGCCGCAGGTGCATATCGTCGCCTATTGCATGGATCTCGGCTACGGCATGGCGCACGGCGCCGACATGCTGTCGATCATGATGGCGGCCGGCGTCGTCAGCCGGCTGGCGTCCGGTTTTCTCGCCGACCGCATCGGCGGCGTGAAGACGCTGCTCATCGGCTCGGTGCTGCAATGCCTGTCGCTGCTGTTCTACATCCCCTTCGACGGGCTTGCCTCGCTTTACGTCGTGTCGTTGGTGTTCGGTCTGTCGCAAGGCGGCATCGTGCCTTGCTACGCGATCATCGTGCGCGAATACATGCCGGCCAGGGAGGCCGGCCAGCGTATCGGTATCGTCATGATGGCGACGATCTTCGGCATGGCGATCGGCGGCTGGATGTCGGGCTGGATTTACGACCTGACCGGCTCCTATGCCGCGGCATTCCTCAACGGTATCGCCTGGAATCTGCTGAACATACTGGCGATCGGGCTGTTGTTTTGGAAGGCAAGGCAACGTGCTATGGCGATGGCTTGAACGTGGAGAGTTGTTTCCTGTTGCTTGACAAGGACGAAAGGCTGCGCGACGCCAGAAGACGAGTGGGTGCGGCAAAGCGGGCCGGGTGAGATGACGACTGCAAGGACGATCGTATCGCGACCGCGCTTTGGCAGGTGCCCTTCCGAGCGAGCGGGCCCTTGATCAAGCCGCGCTCGCGCCGGGGCGGCGGCCGCCCGACGATTGCCGATGTCGCGCGCAAGGCCGGTGTCGGCGCCATCACCGTGTCGCGCGCCTTGCGCGAGCCGGAGCGCGTCTCGGAGGAACTGCGCCGCCAGATCCAGGCCGCCGTCGACGAACTCGGTTACGTGCCGGACCCGAATGCACGGGCACTGGCCTCGGCGCGCGCCGAGGTGTTCGGCGTGCTGGTGCCGTCGCTCACCAACAACGTCTTTGCCGAGGTGGTGCGCGGTATCTATGACAGCTTATCGGCCAGCCCGTTCCGCATCCAGCTCGGCAACACCCATTATTCCGGCCTCGAGGAAGAGCGGCTGCTGCAGCTGTTCGGTTCGCAGCGGCCGGCAGCGCTGATCGTCGCCGGCATCGACCAGACACCGGCGTCGCGAAAACTGCTGGAGAGCGCCGGCTGCCCGGTAGTCCAAGTCATGGAAACCGGGCTCGATCCGGTCGACATGATGGTCGGCTTTTCGCATTTCGACGGCGGCAGGACCGCGACCGAACATCTTGTCGAGGCGGGCTATCGCCGCATCGGTTTCATCGGCGCGCGCATGGACCCGCGCTCACAGCGGCGCCTGGCCGGCTATCGCGCGGCGATGGACGCCGCCGGCCTGTTCGACCCGCGCCTTGTCACCACCACGCCGGTGCCTTCGAGCGTGTCGCTCGGTCGCGAAATGCTCCGCGACGCGCTGGCCAAGGTGCCGACGCTCGACGGTGTCTTCTGCAACAATGACGACATCGCGCTCGGCGTGTTGTTCGAGTGCCATCGCGCCTCGATCGCGGTGCCGAAGACGATCGGCATCGTCGGCTTCAACGACCTCGACATGATGCAGGTGGCGTTTCCTTCGATCACCAGCATCCGCACCCACCGCTATGAGATCGGCCGACGCGCGGTCGCCATGGCGCTGGCGGCGATCGCCGGCAACAGGCCGGAACAGCGGATCGTCGATCTCGGTTTCGAACTCAAGCGCCGCGAGAGCACCGCCCGTTGAAACACACAGAAGCGACTGTGTGAATGCCGGTTTACACAGCGTCATGGTAGCGCTACCAATTGCCACTTTGGAAACTCGCGGCAAAAGCCAGAGCCTGTTTATTATATATAAGCGACAGCCAATTCTTGTTTATTATGTATAATATGATAGTTTTTGTTTCCGATTGAGAGATGGCAAAGGAGGGCAGCGGGTCAGCATTGGCGACTAAAAAGCGCGGCAGGCAAGGCGGGAGGCGTCTGGCCGAACGCGTGAAGTGCATGGCAGCCAACAACAATCAAAACTGCAACTGGGAGGAATATCGATGATCAAGTCACTCATGGGTGGCATCGTTGCCGCCACTGCATTTGTCATGCTCAACTCGGCCGCAATGGCCGCCGGCCCCGAAGTCGTGAAGGGACCAGCCGCCGAGGCGGACTGCTTCGCGCCCTGGGCCGCAGACACGCTGTTCTTCAAGTTTCCCAAGAAAGACGGCCCATACCGGATCGCGCTCGCCAATGGCTATATCGCCAACACCTGGCGCATCCAGATGATCCAGACCGCCAAGGCTTACGCAGCGCAAAAGGACGTCGCCGCCAAGCTGAAGGAATTCAAGGTGGTGTCGACCGGCGAGGATGTGCCGGCGCAGATTTCGGCGATCAACAACTTCATCGATTCCGGCTATGACGCGACTGTCGTCAACGCGCAGAATCCGACCGCTTTCGCGCCGGTCATCAAGCGCGCCAAGGAAGCCGGCGTCGTACTGGTCGCCTTCGACAACATTCTCGATACCAAGGATGCCATCAACGTCAATGTCGATCAGAAGGGCCTCGGCGAACTTTGGGGCAAATGGCTGATCAGCCATATACCCGATGGCGGCAAGATTCTTGAAGTGCGCGGCGTTGCCGGCACGTCGGTCGACACCGATCGCCACAATGGCATCCATGAGGTTCTCGACGCTTCGGGCAAGAAATGGGACGTCACCGAAGTCGCCGGCAAGTGGGACGATCCGACAGCGCAGAAGGTCACGGCTGACGCGATCGCCACCAATGGTCCGTTCGTCGGCATCACCGGCCAGGGTGGCGACACCGGCATCGTGCAGGCGATGATCGACGCCAAGCATCCGTTCGTACCGTTCGGCGGCGAAACAGAGAACGGCTTCCGCAAGTTCTGCGCGGCCCATGCAGCGGACGGGCTGAAATGCTCGTCAGCCGGTACCGGCCCGGCCCAGGTGGCGGTTGCCATCAAGACGGCGATCTCAGCACTTGAAGGCAATGTCGTCCCGCAGTCGGTCAAGCTGCCGCTCGCGATCGTCGAGGATCCGAACTTCAAGGCAGGTCAGGATTTCTTCCCCGATCAGTCCGACAATTTCTTCGTCGGTAATTCCTTCCCGACCTGCGGTATCAATTTCACCGCGCAGGAAATCATGGGCCAGACCAAGGCTGACCAGTAGGCGGCACACCCGGCGCCGCGGGATCTCCCGCGGCGCCGACCACTCCGATATCCCTAGTCGTCAATGTGCCTCGGGAGGGCCGATGGACGGTGCGGTTCCGCTCTTCCGGATGGAAGGCATATCCAAGCGCTATGGTGGTGTGCGGGCGCTGGAAAAGGCCGAGCTTTCGGTCTCATCCGGCAGCATTCACGCCATCCTCGGCGAAAACGGCGCCGGCAAATCGACGCTGATCAAGGTGATGGCGGGCGTCGTCGCGCCCGATGAAGGCCGCATGACGCTGGATGGCCGCGAGGTGACGTTCGCTTCGCCGGCTGCCGCGAACCAGGCCGGCATCGTCTGCATCTTCCAGGAGCTGTCGCTGGTTCCCGAGCTCAGCGTCGCCGACAACATCGTCATTTCCGACCCGCCGACGCGGTTCGGCATGATCGACCGCAGGGCACAACGCCGCATCGCGGAGGAAGCGTTGGCGCGCGCGGGCGCCGCAGACATCCATCCGCTGGCGCTGGTCAAGGACCTGCCGTTGTCGCGCCGCCAGATGGTCGAGATCGCCAAGGCGCTGGCACGCAAGCCGCGCATCCTGATCCTCGACGAGGCGACCTCGGCGCTGACCGCCACGGATGTCGCCAAGATTTTCGGTGTGCTGAAGCGGCTGCGCTCGGAAGGGCTGGCACTGCTCTATATCTCGCACCGCATGAACGAGATCGCCGAACTGGCCGACCAGTGCACGGTGTTTCGCAACGGCCGCAATGTCGCCAGTTACGCTGCGGGCACAAAGAGCGACAATGAAGTCGTCGAACTGATGATCGGGCGCGAATACAGCCACATCTTTCCGCCGAAGCCGGTACGCGCTTCGGCTGCCGCCGTTCCGGTGTTGGAGGCACGCCAACTTTCATGGACCGACCGGTTGGACAATGTTTCGCTGACGGTTGGAGCAGGCGAGGTGGTCGGTCTTGGCGGTCTCGATGGTCAAGGCCAGCGCGAATTGCTGCTTGCCTTCTTCGGCGTGCTGCGCGGCCTGTCCGGTCACATCTTGATCGACGGCAAGCCGGTCGCGATCGCCAGCCCTGCCGCTGCACGCCATGACGGGATCGGCATGGCGCTGATCCCGGAAGATCGCAAGACGGAAGGGTTGATGCTGCCGATGACGGTGCGCGAAAACCTCTCTTTCGCCGCGCTCGACCGGTTGTCCAAAGCCGGCATCATCGACCGCGCCGCCGAGCAGCGGCTGATCGACGACATGGTCGGCTTGCTGGCGATCAAGACGGCCGGTCTCGACATTCCGGTTGGGGCGCTGTCTGGCGGCAACCAGCAGAAGGTGGTCATCGCCAAATGGCTGATGCGCCAGCCGCGCATCATCCTGCTCAACGATCCGACGCGCGGCATCGATGTCGGCACCAAGCAGGAACTCTATCAGCTGATGCGCAAGCTCGCCGATGCGGGTGCTGCGATCCTTTTCTATTCGACCGACTATGACGAACTGATCGGCTGCTGCGACCGCGTGCTGGTGCTCTATGACGGCGCGGTCAAGCGCGAGCTGGTCGGCGCCGAGATCACCGAGCGGGCGCTGATCGCCAGCGCGCTCAACATCCATGGCGAAGAGAGCCCCGTGAGCCAAGGAGCAAACGCGTGAAAGATTGGCGTTACTGGCTGGCCGAACAGCGCGGAACGCTGCTGGCGCTCGGCATCTTCGTCGTCATGTTCGTGATCTACACCTCGAACCATCCGGCGGGCTTCACCGCCAACGTCGTGCAAACGGCCTCGAACAAGGGCGTGCTGCTGGCCTTCGTCGCCATGGCGCAGACGCTGGTGGTGATCACCGCCGGCATCGACCTTTCCGTCGGCATGATCTTCACGCTGACCAATTGCCTCGCCTCGTGGCTGGTGATTGGCACCGGCATCGAGACCGCCTTCGGGGTTATTGCTGTGCTCGGCACCGGGCTGCTGTGCGGCGCGATCAACGGCGCCATTGTGATTTACGGGCGGCTGCAGCCGATCGTCGCCACCATCGCCACCGGCGCGGTCTACTTCGGCATCGCGCTGCTGCTCAGGCCATTCCCCGGTGGCTCGGTCAACGAGGACCTCGCCGACGCGCTGACCGGGCGCCTGTTCGGCGTGGTGCCGGCCAGCCTGATCGTGTTGCTCGCCGTGGTGCTGATCGTCTGGGTGCCGTTCAGCCGCTCGGTGCTCGGTCGTGCGGCTTACGCAGCCGGCTCGTCGGAGATGGCGGCCTACATGTCCGGCGTGCCGATCCGTCGTGGAAAATTCGCCGCCTACGCACTGGCAGGGCTGCTTGCCGCGGTCGGCGGGCTGTTCCTGACCTTCTTCACCTATACCGGCGATGCCGCCTATGCCAGCGGCAACGCCTATACGCTGTTCTCGATCGCCGCCGTCGTGCTCGGCGGCGTTTCGCTGTTCGGCGGCAAGGGCAGCGCCATCGGCGCGATCTTCGGGGCGCTGGCCTTCCGCACTATCGGTGACCTGCTCTTCGTCTTCGATTTCGATCCGCTCTGGCAACCGTTGTTCCAGGGCGTTATCCTGCTGATCGCCGTCAGCCTCGGCGCCTTCGCCCTGTTCAGGGTCCGCAACCGGCTGGAGTGGTTCCTGTGAGCGAAACGACCATCGGTGGTATTGCTGGGCGCATGCCGAAATTCATCCGCCGCGCCGACCCGGCGGTGCTCACGGCCTTTGCCTGCATCGTGCTGCTGCTGTTCCTCGGCAGCCTCTACTCCAGAAGCTTCCTGTCGCCGGAATATCTGCTGCAGCAACTCAAGGTGGCTTCGTTTCTGGGCGTCATCGCCACCGGCATGATGCTGGTCATCCTGCTTGGCCAGATCGACCTGTCGGTGCCATGGTCGGTGGCAGTGGGTGCCATGATGGCCAGTGCGGTGGCCGCCTTCGGGCCGGCTGGCGTCGCGTTGGCGATCCCCTTCGGCATTTTCTGCGGCGTCGCGATCGGCGTGGTCAACGGCATCGGTGTCGCCTATCTGCGCATCCCCTCGATGATCATCACGCTGGCCACCAACGCCGTCGCGCAAGGGCTGATGGTGGTCTACACCGGCGGCTTCTCGCCACAGGATTCGTCGACCGGCGCGATGCGCTATCTGGCGACCGGCTTCGCCATTCCAGGCGTGCCCAACGCGGTCATCATCTGGGCGCTGATCGGCGCGGCGATGGTCTTCGTGCTGACCCGCACCAGCTTCGGCCGCGCCGTCTACGGCATCGGCAACCGCGAGCGCGCTGCCTATCTCTCCGGCATCGACACGCGGCGCGTGGTGATGATCGCCTTTGCCATCTCCGGGGGGCTTTCGGCCTTCGGCGGCGTGCTTCTGGCCGGCTATGCCTCCAAGGCGGCGCAATCGATGGGCGATGCTTATCTGTTACCGTCGATCGCCGCGGTGGTGCTTGGCGGCACCTCGATCCTGGGCGGACGCGGCTCCTATCTCGGCACCGTCGCCGGCGTCATCCTGATCACGCTGCTGCAATCCATCCTGTCGGTCATGCAGATGCCGGAGGCGGGGCGGCAGATCGTCTATGGCGTCGTCATTGTTGCCATGCTGTTGCTCTACGGCCGCGCGCCGGCAAGCCGCTGACAGTGGACGAAAAGGCAGCACAGGCGCCAACGGGCGCTCCCGGTTCGGTGCCGGCCATTGTGGTGATGGGCGTCGCCGGCTGCGGCAAGTCGGCCGTCGGCATCGCGCTGGCCGCCGCACTGGGCGTTACCTTTATCGAGGGCGACCGGCTGCATCCTCCCGAAAACGTCGCGCGCATGGCCAGCGGCGAGCCGCTCACCGATAAACTGCGCGAAGGCTGGCTTGACGCGATCGGCGAAGGCATCGCGGCGTCGGCGGAGCAGGGACAAGGGGTGGTCGCCGCCTGCTCGGCGCTGAAGCGCAGCTATCGCGAGCGGCTGAGCGGCTTCTGCTCGGAGATCGTCTTCCTCTATCTGGAGATCGACCCTGCCACTGCCAGGCGGCGTGTCCGCAGCCGTAAGGGCCATTTCATGCCGGCAAGCCTGGTCGACAGCCAGTTCGCCATCCTCGAGCCGCCGGCGGCGGATGAGCGGGCATTGACGCTCGATGCGACGCGCCCGGTCGGCGAACTTGTCGCTGCAGCGGTTCGTCAGATGCGCTAAATCTGCGACGTCAGCTCGACCGGAAAATCATCATTGTCGGCATCGCGCATGGCGGCGAGGCTGCGATTGTCCAGCACTTCGGCAATCGCCTGCCGCACCTCCAGCATCATGTGCCGGACCTGGCAGGTCGCCTCGTCACAGTCCTCGCAGCGCTGATATTGCGTGCGGCTGGCGCAGGGGATCGGCGCCAGCGGTCCGTCAAGCACGCGCACGACATGGCCGATCTTGATTTCGGAGGCCGGCCGGGCGAGGCGATAGCCGCCTTCCTTGCCCTTGCGGCTCTGGACGAAGCCGGCATTGCGCAACTCGCCCAGGATGGCATCGAGGAATTTCTTCGGGATGTTGTTGGCAACCGCGATGTCGTTGACAAAGGCCAGTTGGCCGGCCGGCAGGCCGGACAGATGCACGAGGGCCTTGAGGCCGTATTTGCCTTTTTTTGTCAGCATGCCCAGATCAACCCATTGAAGCCCCAGCCACCCGCATCTGGCGACTGTTTGTGTGCAAATAATGACGTTTTCGCCGCGCGATGACGTTTCGCGAAAACAAGCCGCCAGATGGCACGTTAGGCACAAACGCGTTGATTCTTTGTAACGTTTTGCATGGATGACGCCGATAGAGCCTGTTCCATCCGGGTGAAATCGGGATGGGGCTCTTATCTCTTGCCCTGAGCATGATCTTCTCCGAAAACCGGATTCCACTTTTCGGGATCATGCTTTGGTTCGCTGAAAACCGGATTGCCGGCGCACGAAACGAAAAGGCCGGCAAGGCGCCGGCTTTCTCGCTCACCTCGGATGTTGCCGCTGTCAGCGGCTGCCGTAGGTCTGGTCGAGCAGGCCGCCGGCGGCGAAATGCTCCTTCTGCACCTTGTCCCAGCCGCCGAAGACGTCGTCCACCGTCAGCAGGCGGACATCGGGAAACTGAGCCTTGTATTTGGCGGCAACAGCCGCGTCGCGGACGCGGTTGCCGTTCTGGGCGAGGATGTCCTGACCTTCAGGCGTGTAGAGGAAGGCGAGATAGGTCTTGGCCAGATCGCGCGTGCCATGCTCGTCGGCGACCTTGTCGACGATCGCCACCGGGAATTCGGCGAGCAGGCTGACCGAGGGCGTGACCTGCTCGAACTTGTCGTCGCCATATTCCTTGCGGATGCCGCGCGTCTCGGACTCGAAGGTGATCAGCACGTCGCCGATCTCGCGCTGCACGAAGGTGGTGGTCGCGGCGCGGCCGCCGGTATCGAAGATCGGCACGTTGTTGAACAGCTTGGTGATGAATTCCTTCACCTTGGCGTCGTCGCCCTTGAAGGCTTCCTTGGCGTAGGCGGTGGCCGCCAGATAGGTGTAGCGCGCATTGCCCGAGGTTTTCGGGTTGGGGAAGATCACCTGCACGTCGTCGCGCACGAGATCGTTCCAGTCCTTGATGTGCTTGGGGTTGCCGGCGCGCACCAGGAAGGATGGCAGCGAATAGAAGGGCGAGGCGTTGTTGGGAAAATCCTTCTGCCAGTCGGCCGAAACGAGGCCCTTCTTGACCAGGAAATCGATGTCGGTGACCTGGTTGAAGGTGACGACATCGGCGCCAAGGCCTTCGGCGATGGCGCGCGCCTGCGCCGAGGTGCCGGCATGCGACTGGTCGACGGTGACGCCGGGATGCCCTGCGATGAAAGCCTTGTTGACCTGGACGAACAATTCGCGGCCGACATCATAGGAAGCGTTGAGCAGTTTGTCGGCCGACCAGGCTTGGGAGGATGCGAGGAACAGGCCGGCGACGGCGACGACGCCAAGGAAAAATCGCTTCATGGAAACAGGGCTCCGATGCAATGCGTTTATGGCCGGACCATAGCCGTGGCGCATGGTGCGCGACGAGGCACGCGCAGCGGCTCCAAGCCCTTGCCGCGAGAAAAGGTATCCTCAAAACGACCGGCTGTTAGGATCTCCTTCCAGGCATGAGTCTTTTCGATGCCCCAGCCGACACAATGACGCTGCGTGCGCGCACAATCCTTCGCGGACCGATGGGCAGGCGGTGGATCAGGCGGCCGGGAAAAGCTTCCACCGACCGGGGCGGAAGGCCACCCGGCTTTTCTGTGCTGCGGGGTGATCGACCGGCAGTTCGATTTCGACCCGCTGGCGCTCGCCGCCGATCTCAAGCTCCACCCGCCGCGTGCCGGCGACGCGCCGGCTGGCGGCGACCGTGCCGGCGATGCAGCCACTGCAGCCGTCCAGCAACTCGACATCGTGCGGGCGGAAGAACAGCGTCGCATCGCCCGAGGGCTCGTGGGGCGCGGAAAGTCCGATCGGACGGTCGGCGAGCCAGATCTCGCCATTCTCGACCTTGACGGGAAGCGAGCTCGATTCACCGATAAAGCCGTAGACGAAGGGCGAGTTCGGCGTGTCGTAGATATCGTCGGCGGTGCCGACCTGCTCGATGCGGCCCTGGCTCATCACCACGACGCGGTCGGCAAGCTCCAGCGCCTCTTCCTGGTCGTGGGTGACGAAGACGGTGGTGTGGCCGGTGGCGTCATGGATTTCGCGCAGCCAGCGGCGCAATTCCCGGCGCACCTGTGCGTCGAGCGCGCCGAAGGGCTCGTCGAGCAGCAGCACCTTGGGTTCGATCGCCATGGCGCGCGCCAGCGCCACGCGCTGGCGCTGGCCACCGGAGAGCTGTGCCGGATAACGCTTCTCCAGCCCCGAAAGCTGGACGAGGTCGAGCAGTTCGGAAGCGCGGCGGCGGATCTCCTGCACCGGCGGGCGCGACGGCCCGTGCCGGACCTTGAGGCCGAAACCGATATTGTCGGCGACCGTCATGTGCCGGAACAGCGCATAGTGCTGGAAGACGAAGCCAACATTGCGCTCCTGGATCGACTTCTGCGAGGCGTCCTCGTCGCCGAAGAAGATTTTTCCCCGTGTCGGCCGCTCCAGCCCGGCGATCAGCCTGAGCAGGGTCGTCTTGCCGGAACCGGACGGCCCCAGCAGCGCGATCAGTTCGCCCGACTTGATATCGAGTGACACGTCATGCAGCGCCGGAAACCGGTCAAACTCCTTGCGCACGTTGGCAACGCGAACTTCCATGCAAACCCCTTTTTTGTCGATGCATGTCGTTATCCCAAAACCGGTATCCCACTTTTGGGCGATATGCATTCAGTGTCCGCGCGTCGCGGCGATCTCGGCGCCGTAGCGCATCTCGAGAAGTGTTTTCAAGACCAGCGTGACGAGCGCCAGGCCCGCAAGCAATGAAGCGACGGCAAAGGCGCCGACGGCGTTGTACTCGTTATAGAGGATTTCGACATGCAGCGGCATGGTGTTGGTCAGGCCGCGTATGTGACCCGACACCACCGAAACCGCGCCGAACTCGCCCATGGCACGTGCATTGCACAGAAGCACGCCGTAGAGCAGCCCCCATTTGACGTTGGGCAATGTCACA
Source organism: Mesorhizobium kowhaii (assembly GCF_042431665.1). NCBI lineage: Bacteria > Pseudomonadati > Pseudomonadota > Alphaproteobacteria > Hyphomicrobiales > Phyllobacteriaceae > Mesorhizobium > Mesorhizobium kowhaii. The sequence goes on along the minus strand of NZ_JBHLYT010000002.1, from coordinate 496,438 downwards.
TACCAGAAGGTCTGCCAGCCATTGGCGCCAAGCGACAGGGCTGCCTCCTCGTCGCCATTGCCCTGTTCCTGCATCAGCGGGATCAGTTCGCGGGCGACGAAGGGGAAGGTGACGAAGACGGTGGCCAGCACGATGCCCGGCACGGCAAACAGGATGGCGATGCCATGCGCCTTCAGCCAGCCGCCGAGAAGCCCCTGGGCGCCGAACAGAAGCACATAGACCAGACCTGATATGACCGGCGAGACCGAGAAGGGCAGGTCGATCAGCGTGGTCAGGAAGGCCTTGCCCTTGAACTCGAACTTGGCGATCGCCCAGGCGGCGGAGATGCCGAAGACGATGTTGAGCGGCACCGAGATCGCGGCGACAAGCAGCGTCAGCCGGATCGCCGAGCGCGCGTCGGGATCGCTCAGCGATTGCGTATAGGCGCCGACGCCTTTCGCCAGCGCTTCGTTGAAGACGATGATCAGCGGCAACAGCAGGAAGATGCCGAGGAAGGCGAAGGCGATAGTCATCAGCGCCACGCGCGCCGGGCGGCTCTCCGTGACGGCCGCCGACTGGCTCTCGTGGTACGGTTCGTAGGATTTGATCTCGGGGTCAGCCATAGCGTTTGCGGCTCCATGTCTGCACGAGATTGACGACCAGCAGCATGACGAACGACAAAGCGAGCATGATCGCCGCGATCGCGGTCGCCGCCGGATAATTGTATTCCTCCAGCCGAATGACGATCAGCAGCGGTGCGATCTCGGATTTGTAGGGCAGGTTGCCGGCGATGAAGATGACCGAGCCGTATTCGCCGACGCCGCGTGCGAAGGCGAGCGCGAAGCCGGTGACGATGGCCGGCGCCAGGCCCGGAAACAGAATACGGGTGATGATCTGGAAGCGGTTGGCGCCGAGCGTGGCGGCGGCTTCCTCAACCTCCTTGTCGATCTCCTCCATGATCGGCTGCACGGTTCGCACGACGAAGGGCAGGCCGATGAAGATCAGCGCGATGACGATGCCGAGCGGCGTATAGGCGACCTTGATGCCGAGCGGCATCAGCAATTTTCCGATCCAGCCGTTCGGCGCATAGAGTGTCGTCAGCGCGATGCCGGCCACCGCCGTCGGCAGCGCGAAGGGCAGGTCGACCATGGCATCGACGATGCGGCGGCCGGGAAAGCGGTAACGCACCAGCACCCAGGCGACCAGCGTGCCGAACACGACATTGACGGCAGCCGCGATGAAGGCGGTGCCGAAGCTGATTTCAAGCGCGTTGATGGTGCGGCGATCGGTGGCGATGGCCCAGAATTCAGGCCAGCCAAGGGCGGCCGAGCGCCAGAGCAGCCCGGACAGCGGGATGAGGATGATGAGGGTGAGGTAGGCAAGCGAGAAGCCGAGCGTCAGTCCGAAACCCGGAATGACACTCGGCTGCCTGAATCGCCACCCCGCCTGCGCGGGTGCTGTGGTCATATCGTCCTGATCTAGATCTAGCTCACTGGGCCGGCTTGTAGATCTGGTCGAATATACCACCGTCGCCGAAATGATAAGGCTGTGCTTTCTTCCAGCCGCCAAAAAGCGGATCGTCGATGGAGATCAGCTTGATTTCAGGTGTTTTGGGGAGGTCCTCCGGCGCCACAAGGTCGGGCTTGGCCGGACGATAGTGGTTCTTGGCGATGATCGTCTGCCCTTCCTTGGAATAGAGCCAGCCCAGATAGGCTTCCGCCACCTTGCGCGTGCCCTTGGCGTCGACATTGGCGTCGACAATTGCCACCGGCGGCTCGGCCAGGATCGATGTCGGCGGGTAGACGATGTCGAAATTGTCGGCGCCGAATTCGTCGAGTGCCAGATAGGCATCGTTTTCCCAGGCGATCAGCACGTCGCCGATGCCCTTTTGTGCGAAGGTCACGGTCGAGCCGCGCGCGCCGGTGTCGAGCACCGGGGCGTTGGCGTAAAGCTTGCCGACGAACTCCTTGGTCTTGGCCTCGTCGCCGCCATCATTGGCGTTGGCGTAGGCCCAGGCGGCGAGATAGTTCCAACGCGCGCCGCCGGAGGTCTTGGGGTTGGGCGTGATCACCTGTGTGCCGTCCTTGACGAGGTCGTTCCAGTCGTGAATGCCCTTGGGATTGCCCTTGCGGACGAGAAAGATGATCGTCGAGGTGTAAGGCGCTGAATTGTTTTCGAATTTGGTGCGCCAGTCGGGATTGATCTTCTTTGATTTCGAGACGATGGCGTTGATGTCGCCTTCGAGCGCCAGCGTCACCACATCGGCGTCGAGGCCGTCGATCACGGCGCGGGCCTGGGCGCCCGATCCGCCATGCGACTGCTGGATGGTGACCGTTTCGCCGGTCTCGGCCTTCCAATGTGCCGCGAAAGCTTCGTCATAGGCCTTGTAGAGCTCGCGTGTCGGATCATAGGACACGTTGAGAATGGTGGTATCGGCAAACGCGAAACCGAGCGTGCCGAACTGGACAGATGTGGCGACCAGTGCGCCGAGCAGTTTCCTGAAATGAGGTTTGGTCATTTCTGCCTCCGTTGAACTCGTGCCAAATCTACTGAAATGATAGAAATTAGATGCATTCAATCTTGCCTTTTTTGCCCCTTTGAAGAAAATTCTCGACGACATTTCGCTCTGCGGAGAAATTTCTTCCTCATGGCTGGACTGGGCGAACGCCGAGCCTGCCTGATGTTTCATCTAGGCTTGGGGCCGGCCGGGACAAGGACTTCGCCGGCGAGGGGCGATTCGCTCAGCCTTCGCTGTCGATGGTGATCAGCGAGGCCATGTTCGGGCTGTTGAGCGGGACCGACGAGGGACAGCGACAGCCCGCAATGACGGCGACGTCGAACAACTCGGTGATGTGTCCCTTCAACTCGATCCACTCGGCTATGCCGCCGGTGTGCAGGTCGATGATGTAGAGCGCGCAGCGCGGCTCGGCGTCGCGCGTCTGCAGGTTGGCCTGCAGTGGCAGGTCCTTGAAGAGGCCATCGCGGGGCAGGGACGTGGTGACGATGGCAAAGCGGCCATGAAGGCTCAGGCCGCGCAGGAAGCCGGGGCAGAAGGCGATGTTCTGCTTTTCCTTCGTGCTGGGATCGATGCGGACCAGGAAGCCGCGGCCGGAATCGAGCACCCACAGCGCGCCGTCATGGACGCGCGGCGAATGTGGCATCGACAAATCGTCGACCACCACCGGCTTGGGCGCCTCACTCGGCGGTGATTGGAAAATCGAAACGCTGCTTGGCGAAAGGTTCGTGTTCCAGCGTAAAGTGCCGCCATTCGCGGGCATAGTTTTTGAAGCCGGCGGCGCGCATGGCATCGAGAAGCATCCTGCGGTTTGCCGCCACCTCGCCGGCGAGCCCGCGGTGGGCAGTTTCGCTCATCGGGTCAAAGCAGTCGAAGCCGCTGCCGAAATCGAGCGTGTCGGCATCGACAGCGCCGCAGGCCGGTTTCGGCGCGGATATGCCGTCGGTTCGCGCGATGGCGACATCGACCGTCGAGCCGCGAGAATGGCTGGACAGTTCACCGACATAGCCGTTGGCGATGAGGTCGCCACGCTTGACCCGCGGATACCATTGCGGATCAGGTGGCCCACCCTCTCGCGTCCATTGCCCCATGTCGGCGACGGCACGGGCAGGTCGGTAGCAATCGAACACGACCAGGGTCAGGCCTTTGGCGGCAATTGCCTTCTGGATGCCGGAGAGCGCCCTGGCGGCCTGCTCGGTGAGTATGCAGACCGGCGCCTCATAGCCATTGGCTTTGCGATGGAGGAAATTGCCCGATCCGGCGTAACGGATGTCCTGGCGGATCGAGGGGTCGATATCGGTGAGGCGAACAAAGCCGGCGGGCAGGGTGTCGGCATGGGCCGGCAGAGCGAAAGCCGCGACCGTCAGCGCGCAAAAGCCAATGCGCTGAATCGCCTGGCGCATTCTATGCAAGGAACGCTTTCACTCGACGAACACCTTTACGCTGGCCGCACGTCCAGCGGCGTCGATGACGGTCAGCGTCGAGTAGCCGGCGCCGTCCGGTTGCCACGTCGCGGTTCGGCGGCGGTCGATGCCGATGAGCGGCTTGCCGTTGGCTAGCCAGCGGAACGGCGCGCGGCCGCCTTGCAGCTTCAGCACCAGCGGCGAGGCATCAGCAGAGTTGGTGCCGAGGTCGACGCGGGCGCCGTCCGGCGGAAAGATGATGGTCGGCGCGGGTTCGGTCGGCGTCGCCTGCACCAGGCCGTCCGAACCGGCGCCGAAGCGGGCGAGCGTCACCGGCAGGTCCTCGCGTTTGGGGCTGAAGACGCCGGGGGGCTTGCCCGGCAACGGCACGGTGACCAGACCCGAACGGACAAAGCCCTCGAACAGGATCGGGGCGGCCGAGACATAGCCGGAGAGGCCAGGCACCGCGCCGGCGTCGGGACGGCCGACCCAGACGCCCAGCACATAACGGCCGTCGAAGCCGACCGACCAGGCGTCGCGGTAGCCATAGGAGGTGCCGGTCTTGTAGGCGATGCCGCGTTGCAAGGCGCCCTCGGGCGGCTTGACGCCCGACAAGATGTCGATGATCTGCCAGTTCGCCCGACCGTCGAGGATAGTGGCGGTGGTGCGCTCGGCATTGGCCGGCTCGGTGCCGTCATGCAGAGTGTGCGTCTTGCCGCCATTGGCGAGCCCCGTGTAGAGCTGGACGAGATCGCGCAGCGTAATCCCAACGCCGCCGAGGCCGATGGCCAGGCCCGGCGCCTCGTTGACCGGCAGCGTGGGGCTCACACCGGCCTGACGAAAGCGCGCCATCAGCCGCGTTGGTCCGACCGCGTCGAGCACGCGGATCGCCGGCACGTTGAGCGACAGCTGCAGCGCCTGGCGGATGCTGACGTCGCCCTGGTAGCCCATGTCGAAATTCTTCGGCCGGTAGCCGGAGAAATCGACCGGGCTGTCATCGATCAGCGTTTCCTGTGCCACCAGCCCCTGTTCGAAGGCAAGCCCATAGATGAACGGCTTCAGCGTCGAGCCGGGCGAGCGGACGATCTTGGTCATGTCGATCCAGCCGGAGCGGCTGGCATCGAAGAAATTGGCCGAGCCGACTTCGCCAAGAATGTCGCCGGTGCGGGCGTCGGCCAGCACCATGGCGACGGACAGGCGGGGCCCAAGCTTGGTGGCGGCATCCCTGGCCACCTGCTCCAGCCCTTCCTGGACGCTCTTGCGGATCGTCAGCTGCAAGGGCTGGCCGGGCACCGCCTTGGGCAGCATCGCATAGGCGGCGTGGGCGGCGAGCGTCGGCAAGGTGCGGCGCAGACCCGACACATCGTCGAGGGCGGCACGCGCGGCCTCGCGCTCGCCGAGCAGGCCGGAGGAGACCATGCGGGTCAGTACCCGGTCGCGCGCGGCGTGGGCGATCTGCAGGTTGCGGTCGGGCCGGCGCTTTTCCGGCAGTTGCGGCAAGGCAACGAGCAGGGCGGCTTCGGAAACGGTGAGCCGCTTCGGCTCCTTGCCGAAATAGGCGAGCGAGGCGGCGCGGACACCTTCCAGATTGCCGCCATAGGGCGCCAGCGTCAAATAGCGTTCGAGGATCTCGCGCTTGGACAGCCGGCGCTCGATCTGGATGGCGCGCAGCATCTGCTTGATCTTGGAACCGAGGCTGCGGCTTTCGCGCGGCTCGATCAGCCGGGCGAGCTGCATCGACAGGGTCGAGCCGCCGGAGACGATATGGCCGCTGGTGGCGAACTGGCCGGCGGCGCGGGCCAGCGCCAGCACGTCGACGCCCTCATGGTCCCAGAAGCGCTTGTCCTCATAGGTGACCAGCATGTCGACGAACTGCTTGTCGACCTGGTCGAGGCGGGTTTCGAGCCGCCAATAGCCGTCAGGCGTGGCAAAGGCGCGCAACAGCTGGCCGTCGCGGTCCTGAACTTCCGTCGAGACCGTGAGTTCGGCCGGCAGCGGCGGCGGAAAGGCGCGATCGAGTTCCCAGAGGCTAGCGACGGAAAGGGCAAGGATGCCGGCGCAGGATGCTGCGGTGATGGCTGCGCGGCGCAGGAATTTTTTCGAGAGCATGGCGCTGCCCCTCATCCGCCTGCCGGCACCTTCTCCCCGTGTAGTGACGGGGAGAAGGGAAGCGCACCAACGCTGGCGACCCCCTCTCCCCGTTGTTCACGGGGAGAGGGTAAGGGTGAGGGGCGGTGCGACAGCACGTCGTTAGCCTCAGTCGAGCAGTTCGCGGCCCTCTTCATCGCTACGGCGCCTTGACCTCCATCATGCCGGTGGCGGTGCGGGCCGAATATTGCGGCCGGTACATATCCTCCACCGTCGCCGCCGGATGGGCGTAGGTGCCGGGCGTCACCGCGCGCACGACATAGGCCAGCGTGATGTTGCGGTCGCCGTCGCCCTCATTGGGGTTGAACGCTGCGACGAAACGGTCGTCGCGGAATTCGAGATGGGCGGCGTCGGTCTGGGCGAGCCAGGAGAAGTTCGACAATTGAGCACTGGAGACCAGGCCCGGATTGTCGATCTCGAAGCCTGCCGGCAACAGGTCGGTGATCAAGAGTCGCGAAGGCCATCTGTTCTGCTCGTAGATCTTGAGCACAACAACATAGCGTTCGTTCTGCGTCGCCTCGGTGACGTTGGCTTCAGTGCCATCGAGCTTGTAGTAGGTGCGGCCGATGGTGAAGCCGTCGCCGCTGGCCGGCAGCGGCTGGATCGGCGACGCCACGGTGGTGACGACGGCCTGCAGCGGGGTCTTGCCGGTGTTGGCGATGGCGAGCGGGCTGTCGACCAGGTCGCTGCCGTTGACCTGGTTGGAATAGCCGCCTGAATGCGGCGCGCCATTGACGGTCAGCGTGATCGAATCATTGCCTTCCTTCAGTGCACGGGCCGCCAGCAGCATCCAGGATTCGTCCTGGGTGCTGGTCCAGTCCGCTTCGGCGCGTTCCTTGGTCACCAACTTGATCAGCTCCGGCACGATCGTCGGCACCGGCTTCGATTCCGCCGCCAGCGCCAGCATCGCCGCGCCGTCACGTAGCGGCGAGCCGTAGTCGGAGCGGTAGTAATCGTAGTCGCTGGTCGACTTGGCGAGCTGCAGGGCGGTCTTGAACGTCGCTTCGGCGCGCGGCGTATCACCGTAGAGCGCCAGGCTCGCCGCCAGCTGGGCAACCGCCATCGGGCTGGAGAAGGCTTCGAGCTGGGTGTCGGCATAGTAGCGCAGGTCGCCGATCGAGGCCTTCTTGTTGCGAGCCAGGTCGTAGAGGGCGTAGGCGATCTCGCTGCCACGGTCCTGTACGCTCTGGTCGTAGCCCAGCGAGTTCTGCAGGTTGCTCAGCGCCTGGTTCATGGCCAGGCTCGGCACGTCGTATTTCTGCTCGCGCGCCCTGGTCAGGAAGTCGGTGACATAGGCGTCGAGCCAGAGATCGCCGGAGCCCGGGCCCCACAGGCCGAAGCTGCCGGCCGAGGCCTGGTAGCTCAGAACCTTGTAGATAGCATCCTGGATGCGGCCATGCAGGTCGGGGTCGCTGGCCATGCCGATGCCGGACGCCAATTCATTGACGTAGAGAAGCGGCATGGCGCGGCTGGTTGTCTGCTCGGCGCAACCATAGGGGTAGCGGTCGAGCGTCATCAAAAGCGACGGCACGTCGAAGGCTGCCGCTTGCGAAACGCCGACGCTGACGGAGGCGCCGTCGAGCAGGCTTGCCGCCAAGAGCTCCTTGTCGACGCGCAGCGCGCCGCCATTGCCCTTGAGGTCGACCACCAGGCGGGTGGTGACCGGCAATTGCGCCGGACGCACCGGCACATAGAGCGTCTGCTCGACGGCAGTGCCGTCGGTATGGGCAAGCTTGATGGTGATCGAGGCGTTGCCCGCCGTCTGTGCGATCAGCGGCACGGTCAGGGTCTGCCGCTTGCCCTTGGCCAGCGTCAGCTTTTCAGGCAGAGGCTTGTCGCCGGTCGACAGGTCGCCTGTCGTGTTTATCGACAGCGCATAGTCACCGGCCGGGCCATCGGTGTCGGCGACATCGAGGCGCATCACGGCGGCGTCACCAGGCGCCAGGAAGCGCGGCAGGCCGGCGGTGATGACCACCGGATCGCGCACGATGACGTCGGACTGGGCATGGCCGACCGCTTCCTTGGTCCAGGCGACAGCCATGACGCGCACGGTGCCGTTGAACTGCGGAATGTCGAAGTCGATCCGCGCCTTGCCGTCGGCATCGAGCTGAACCGGACCGGAGAAAAAGGCGACCAGCTTTTCGGTCGGCGGGCTACCTTGCGTCTGCATGTTGGCGCCGTCGCCGCCGGTCCTGAGCTTGCCGGTGTTACCCAGCGAGCCGTCGATCAGGCGGCCGTAGAGGTCGCGGATTTCCATGCCCAGCATGCGCTGGCCGAAGAACCAGTTTTCCGGGTCTGGCGCCTTGTAGTTGGTCAGGTTGAGGATGCCCACATCGACGGCGGCAACCATGACATAGGCATTGCTGCCCGGCTGCACGCCGGCCACCGCGACCGGGATCGACAGCTGCTGGCGCGGCATCGTCTTGTCCGGCGGCGTCAGGGTGACGGCGAGCTTCTTCGAGCCCGGATCGACCTTCAGCCATTTCACGCCGATGGCGCGGGCCGGCATGCGCGTCTCCTGCGCATCGCCAGGCCGGAACAGGGTTGCCGTGACATAGGCACCGGCGCCCCAGTCGTCGCCGACCGGGATGTCGACGGTGCTGCCGCCGGACGGCACGGTTGCCGTGACGGTCTTCAGCAGCTTGTCGGAGCCGATGTTGATCAGAAGTTCGCCGGCAAAATGCGGCGAGACCTTGAGCTTGGCCACTTCGCCAGCGGCATAGGTGTCCTTGTCGAGGGCGATCTCGAGGCCGTCAGGCGTTTCGGTGGTGGTCGAGGAGACGTACCAGCCGGCGTCGAACTCGTAGCTGGTCGCTGGTCCCTCGGGATCCGATGTCTCGACCTCGAGCCGGTACTGGCCCCAATCGACCGGCACGGAGACCGTTGCGTCGCCGTCGGCGCTGAGGTCGACCTGGCCGTTGGCGATCGACTTGGTGAAGGTGACCGGCTCGTAGTTCCAGGAGTTGTTGGAGCGGTACCACTGGTAATTGCGATCAACCTTGACCAGCGTCCATTGCGCGCCTTTCAGCGCCTCACGCTTGCCGTCGGGATCGACGGCGATCAGGCTGAACTTGGCCGTACCGCCTTGCGGCACTTCATTGTCGGCGAAATCCGGACGGATGCCGATCATATGGCCTTGCGGGCGGATGCCGATGTTGAGCGAACGCTCGATGGCGCGGCCGCCGGTTTCGCGCATGCGCACCGTCACCTTGGCGTCGACCAGCTTGGTGGTCGAGGGCAGTTGTTCAACGGAGACCGGGAAGGTCACCTTGCCGTCATCGCCAACCACCGGCAGATCGGTGAGGGGGGTGACCGTGGGTTCGGCCGACTGCTCGTCGGCGAGGCCGAACGAAAAGCCCTGGAAACGGTCCCAATCGCGGGACGTCGACAGCGTCAACTCACCTTCCAGTGCCAGGCCGGCCGCCGGCGCGCCATAGAGGAAGCGCCCGTCAATGTTGATGTTAGCGGTTTCGCCCTGCGCGATTTCCTGTTTGTCGGCGGTCATGTCGAATTCGATGCGATCCGGCACGAAATCCTCGACCAGGAACATCTGGCTGGCGACAGCCGGCTGCTTGGGATCGGTGTAGATCGACACCGACCAGGTGCCGCGCATGGCGTTGGGCTCGAGCGGCAGGTCGACGGCATGGCCGCCGGCGGATGCGCCGTCGCTGACGATGCGGCGGTCCTCGACGCCGTCGGGGCGCGAGAAGATGAAGGTCAGCGGCAGGTTCTCGACCGCCTTGGCGGCGCCATCGCGGGCAAGGGCCGCGACATGGACATCCTCGCCGGCGCGGTAGATGCCGCGCTCGGTCCAGGCATAGACGTCGAGCGCGCCGGGCGCCGGGCGCCCGGTGACGCCGCGGTCGGACAGGTCGAAGCCGGCCCGGCCCATGTCGAGGAAGACGAAATCATTATCGCCCTGCTTGGCCATCAGCACCGCCGGCACCATGCCGCCGTCGCCACGCGTCAGTCCAGGGTTGAAGACGGCGTGGCCGTCCGCATCCGTGGTCGCGGTGCCGAGAACCTCGTTGTTCCTGGCAACCAGCGTCAGTTCGGCGCCTGTAATGGGCTTGGCGCTGCCCAGCGAACGGGCAAAGACATTGAGGCCGTCCTGGCCGGTATAGGTCGACAGGCCGATGTCGGAGACGACGAACCATTGCGTGGCCATCGAGTTGTAGTCGTCGCTCTTGTCGTTGACGGCCTGGGCGGTCAGCACATAGACGCCGGGCTTGCGCTGCGGCAGCGCTTCGTCGACCGGGAAGGAGGTGGTGACCTCCTTGTTCAGATCATTGGCGATGTCGAGCTGGCCTTGCCAGACCGGCTCGCCCATCTGCTCGGAAATGTTGGAGATGTCATAGCTGTCGAGCTGGTGGAGGAACTGATAGCCCGACAGAAGCTGTGCCAGCGAACGGTCGCCGATGCGGTAGAGCTTCATTGCGGCGGCGTTCATGTTGACGGTGACGACCGGAATGCCGCGGCGCGCGCCGGCCGGCAGCACGAAGCTGTCGCCGGTGAAGCGGGCCGAGGGGGCCCGGTCCTGGACATAGATCGACAGCACCACGGGCGCGGCAGTCACCTCGCCGATGGCGGCCGGCAGGCCGGCGCGGAAGGTGACGTCGTAATGCTGGCCATGCTCCAGACCTTCGACGCAGATCTGCTTGTCCTTGGCCTCGACGCCCTTGGGCGGCGCGTTGTCGACGGTGACGAACTGGGCGTAGTCGACGCCGGTCTTGACCAGATCCTCGGAGAATTGCGCGCAGATGCGCGGCGCGCTGGTGTCGGCATCGACGGTGTGGTCGATGACGCGGAAACCCTTGCGGGCCTTCAGATCGGCGTAGTCGGCCTGGACCGCCGGCGAGGGTACCAGCGCAAGGCTGGCCTCATAGGCCTGCAGGGCCGGCCTATATAGATCACGCTTGTCGAGGCCGTTGCCGAGCAACGCCAGCACTTCGGCGCGCGTCTTGGTGGTGCGCAACAGCTTGTAGGCGTTGAAGGCGGCCGAAGTGCCGTTTGCCGGCAAAGTGGAGGCTTCGGAGGTGTTGGCGGCAGGCTGCACGGCCAGCGTTTCGCGCGCCAGGTTGAGCCAGAGCTGGCCATCATCGGGCATGACGGACACGGCGCCTTCATATCTCAGCATGGCGGAGCGGTGGTCGCCGGTAAGCACAGACTGCTCGGCGGCATTCGTCAGCGCCGTCAGCCCTTCGGTCGGCTTGATATAGGCCGGACCCAACAGCTTGTTGCGGTATTGCTGGGCCTGGTCGGCCATCCAGTTGGGGAAGAAGGCAAGTTCCGGCGGCGCGCCGATGTCGGGGTCGCCATCGATGTTGACGACCTTGCCGGCGACCGCGCCGTTGAAAGGCTTCAGCTGGTTGTAGTCGGATTTGAGGAAACACCATTTGGCCTTGGTATTGTAGGTGAAGGCGCGGCAGGCCGGATCGCCAAGACATGTCGTCTTGCACTGGTCGAGCGTGAGATTCTGGTCGGACCTGAGATCAAAGCCGAAATAATCGGAATTGTCTGTTGTCGCGATTCGCCGGGCCTCAGTCGCTTGCGCGACACCGCTCCAGGCTAAGACATTGGCCCAGGCAAAAAAGATAAGAATCAGGATCGACAGACCACGAGCCGCGCGCATTGCCATAACACCCTCCCAGACACTGCTGACGTCCAGGCATGATCAAGCATCAGTCAGGCTTGTCAACACAAGGACGCGGCAGGGTTCCGCCTGCCAACGGTTTCCTTTCCGGCCGATCGCCGGTAGTACCTCCATAGGACGGGGATCACGCTTTCTTGCGGCGACGCAGAAGGTGTGAATTCCAAGCCCGTCCTATTTCAGACAATTGGATTGTGGCCCCTTTACGAGCGCTTCAGAACTTCATTCCAATTTTAGTTTTTCAATCTAGGTTGTCTTAATGCCGGCGCATGAAGAGCAGATGTCAGGAGGTACCGCGCCAGGGCGTGTGCTTTCGCGCGCCCTGCTTTTGGCCATGCTCTGCTCGACCGCGCTTGTCGCCGAGGCCGGAAATGCTGTCGCTTTCGAGCTCTTCGGCATCAAGCTGTGGGGATCGTCGAAGGACGAGGACGCCGACATCGTCGATCCGCTGCGCTATGCCGTCACCATTTCCGCGCCCGATGCCGACAAGGATCTCGTCAAGAAGCTCGAAAACGCCTCGACGCTGAAAGGCGACGAGGAGCGTCCGGTTTCCGGCTCGCTCGGGCTGATGGCCAAGGCACGCAGCGACCGTGAACAGCTGATCGCCGCGCTCTATGCCGATGCCCGCTACGAAGGCGTCGTCACCATCACCATCGACGGCAAGCCGCTCGACGATTTGCCGCCCGATGCCGAATTCAAGGGTCCGCAGCCGGTCCCGGTGGTCATCGATATCGCCAGCGGGCCGAAATTCACTCTCGGCAATATCCGGCTGGAGGGCGACGCGGCGGGGCTGATGAGCGCCGACTATGGCCTGATAGCCGGCGGCGATGCCGGTTCCGGCGCCGTGCTCAAGGCCGAGGCGCTGATCGTGCGGGCGTTGAAGCAGGAGGGCAGGCCGCTGGCGAAGGTGACCGACCGCCAGATCGTCGCCGACCATGCCACCTCGACGCTCGACGTGACGCTGACGGTCGCCGCCGGGCCGGTCGCCGGCTATGGCGACACCACGGTGGAAGGCACCGATAAGGTCGACCGCGACTTCACCGAATACATGACCGGCCTCAAGCGCGGCCGACAATACTCGCCCGACGAGATCAGCGATGCGCGCGACCGGTTGCTGGCGCTCGAGGTGTTTAACAGTGTGACGTTCAAAGAGGCCGACAAGCTCGATGCCGACGGCAACATTCCAATCGGCGTCCAGGTCAGCGAGCGCAAGCCACGCTTTTTCGGTGTCGGCGGCACCTTCTCCAACACCGAGGGCCTCGGCCTGGAAGGCTATTGGGGCCACCGCAACCTGTTTGGCCGGGCTGAAAAGCTGCGCATCGACGGCGCCATCAGCGGCATCGGCAGCAATGATCTCAGCCAGCTCAACTACAATGCCGGCATTATGTTCGAAAAGCCGGGCGTGATCGGGCCGGCTTCAAAGTTCTTCGCTAGTTTCAAGACGGTGCTCGAACATCCGGACGCCTATGACCATTTCTCGGTCAAGGGCAGCACCGGCCTGTCGTACGAACTGACCAAGAAGCAGACGGTTTCGGCGGAAGTGTCGCTCGACTATTCCCGTATCCACGACGCTTTCGGCAAGCACAAATATCTGATCGCCAGCATCCCGCTGCAATATGTCTATGATAACCGTGACAACAGGCTGAACCCGACCAGCGGCTTCCGGGTGCTGGCCTATGCCGAGCCGAGCTACGACATTCTGAGCGGTGCGGCCTTCCTCAAGCTGAAGGGCGAGGGATCGGCCTATCAGTCGCTGGATTCGGCTTCGAAGTTCGTGCTGGCCGAGCGTGTCGCGGTTGGTTCGATCGTTGGCACAGGGCTTCAGAATGTGCCTGCCGACCGGCGCTTCTATTCCGGCGGCGGCGGTTCGGTGCGCGGCTACGCCTATCAGGGCATCGGCCCCAAGGATTTCACCGGCCAGCCGATCGGCGGTCTGTCCTTCTTCGAGACCTCGGTCGAAATGCGCATCGCGATCACCGACACGATAGGCATCGTGCCGTTCGTCGATGCCGGCACGGTGTCGACCAAATCGGTTCCCAATTTCTCCGACGTCAAGGTCGGCGCCGGTGTCGGTCTGCGCTATGTCACGCCATTCGGGCCGCTGCGCATCGACGCCGCCGTGCCACTGAACCGCGACCCCGGCGATCCGCATTTCGGCATCTATGCCGGCATCGGCCAGGCGTTCTGAGTGATGAAGATATTCAGGCGCATCCTTCGCATTGTCCTCTATACGCTGCTCATCGCGGTTGCCGGAGCGATCGGCGCGCTGGTGGTGCTGACCAAGACCGAGCGCGGACGCGACAATCTCGCCGGCATCATTTCGCGGCTGGCCTCGAGCGATGATCGCAAGGTCACGGTCAGCGGCATTGACGGCATCTGGTCGGGCGCGCTTAGCGTCGACCATGTCGTGCTGGAGGACCGTGAGGGCGCCTGGCTGGTGGCGCGCAAGGTCGCCGTCGACTGGTCGCCGCTGGCGCTGCTGTCGAAAAGCTTCAGTGCCGAGCGCATTGCGGCCGAGCGCATCGAACTGGCCCGGTTGCCGGTCGCCGGCACGCAGCCTGCGCAGAGCGGCGGCACGACGACGCTGCCGGTCTCGCTTGACATCAAGCAGATCGACCTTCCCGAAATCGCGCTCGGCCAGGATTTGGCCGGCAGCGGCATCGCCGAGCTTGCCGCCAAGGGGATGCTCAAGGCCGACGCCGCGCCGCTGGCGGTCGAGACGACGCTCAATGTCACCCGCCATGACGGTAAGCAAGGCAATGTCGACGCCAAAGTCCATTTCGCGCCAGCCGACAACAAGCTCGACCTCGATCTGAAGGCATCGGAGCCGGCGGGCGGTATCATCGCCAATCTGCTCAATTTGCCTGATGCGCCGCCGGTCGAGATCCTTGTCTCGGGAACGGGGCCGTTGGCCAACTGGAGCGGCATCGGTACCTTCGTTGTCGATGGCCAGATCGTCACCCAGCTCACCGGGCGCCATCAACTGACCGACAAGGGCAATCACGTCGAGGCCAAGGGCGACGGCGATTTCGCCCGCTTCCTGCCGGAGAATTTGAAGCCGCTGTTTGCCGGCAAGACCAGCTTCGATGTCGCCGGCACCACCACATCAGCCGGCGGTGTCAGTGTCGACAGGGCCAACATCGACAGCGATGCGGTGCACGGCACCGCATCCGGCATCGTCGATCCTGCCGGTGCCAGCGATCTCGCGGTCGAACTCGCCACCAAGGGCCCGCCTGTGGTGATCAGCGTCGGCAGCAAGGCGCAGCCGATCACGCTGGCGATCAACAACGCCACCGCACGCGCGTTCGGCGACGGCAAGACGCCGATCATCGACATCGGTGCCTCCTTCGCTTCAATCGTCGCCGGCGGCACGCGGCTGGACGATCTGGCGGCACAGATCCATTCCGACGGCTTCGATATCCAGAACCGCGCCGGGCCGGTCACCGTCAAGCTGGAGGCGGGCGGGCTCAAAACCGACGTGGCGACACTGGCGCCGCTGATCACCGGCAAGGTCGACGTCGATCTGGCCGGGTCGGTCAGTAAGGACGCCATTGCCATCGACCAGGGCACCTTGCGCTCCGACGCGCTCAACGCCTCGCTGACGGCGACGGTGGCACTTGCCGACCTGTCGATGCAGCTCAAGATGAATGCCGATGCGGTGGCGACTGCCTTGCCGCCGCAGATCAGCTCGGTGCTCGGCGCCCGGGTGAAATTCTCGGCCATTGCGACCCGCGATCCGCAGGGATCCTTCGCTGCCAACTCGATCTCATTCACCTCCGGCACGCTCAGCGCCAGCGGCACCGCCAGTGCGCAAGGCACGGACATCCAGGCCGACATCAAGGGCAGGCTGGGCGATGTTTCGGTGCTGTCGCCGATGGTCGGCGTACCGGTTGCCGGCGGCGTCGATTTCGCGCTTTCGGCAAGCGGCGCCAGGACAGCGCCGGATTTCACGGTCTCCGCCGACAGCGACAGCCTGACGGCCTCTGGCCGTACGGTGAGGACCATCAAGCTGACGGCAAGCGGCAAGGCCGACATCGCCAACCCCGCCGCCACTGTCTCGCTGACCGGTTCCGTCAACGACGAGCCGCTCGACATCAAGGCAGCGCTGGTGACGAGCGAGGGCAAGCGTTCGATCAATGGCTTCCTGGTGTCGCTCGGCGACAACAAGGTCTCGGGCGACCTCGCGCTGGATGACAAATTCATGCCTTTGGGCACGCTGACGCTCGACGCGCCCGCCATTGACCAATTGGCAGCGCTCGCCGGCCAGGCGGTGACGGGCGACATCGACGGCACCATCCGCTTCGCCAAGGATGGCGACGCGCCCTCCGTCGCGATCGACGCCAAGAGCACGTCGATCGCGCGCGGCGAGGTGACGGCCAAGGCCATCACCGTCAATGCGCTGATTGCCAATTATCTCAAGGCGCCGGCGATTGCCGGTTCGATCAAGGCCGATAGTGTCACCTCGGGCACCACGGAAATCGGCGGCATCGGCGTCGACCTCAAGCGCGACGGCGACTGGACCAATTTTACCGGCGGCGCGACCATATCGGGCATTCCGGCGACCGCTGCCGGCCGGGTCAAGGTCGCTGACGGCATCACCAGCGTCGAGATCGCTTCGGGCGAGGCCACCGTTCGCGGCATCAAGGCCGCGATCGCGCAGCCATCGACGTTGAGCATCGCCAATGGCACGACCAGCATCGAAAAACTGGCGCTCGATGTCGGTGGGGGCTCGGTGACGCTGTCCGGCACCGCCGGCCAGGCGCTCGACCTCGCGGCGCAATTCTCGGCTCTGCCGGCCGCTCTTGCCAATGATTTTTCGCCCGGCCTCGATGCCGTAGGTACGCTTGGCGGCACTGCGCAAGTGACCGGGTCGCCATCGGCGCCCGAGGTTCGGTTCAACGCACAACTGGCTGGCGTCGGAACCAGCCAGACCCGCCAGGCCGGGCTCGGGCCGCTCGCTGTCGATGCGGCCGGCAGCTACACAATGGCCGGCGGTGTCGCCCTCGACCATGCGACGCTCACCAGTGACAAGATTTCCGGCAAGGCGACGGGCACTCTCAACCCGAACGGTGCCAGCGATTTTGGTCTCGACCTCGCCTCGACCGGACCCAGCCTGCCGCTGACGCTGGGCAGCGCGGAAAGCCCGATCAAGCTCGAACTGCAGGCGCTGTCGTTGAAAGCTGCCGGGCAAGGCACGCAGCCGAGGCTCGACATTTCCGCGACGCTGCCCTCGGTCGCTACCAACCTGACCAAGGTCGAGGGCGTCGCGGTTGCGCTGCATTCCGATGCTTTCGATCTGAAGGCCCGGACGGGACCGATCTCCGGCACCGTGTCGGCCGACAGGATCGGCCTCGACAATCCAACCATCGCACCGCTGATCGCCGGCAAGGTCACGGCCAAGGTGGCCGGCAGCCTCGCCAAGGACGCCGTCACCATTGACAGCGGCTCGGTGACGAGCGATGCGCTGAACAGCGGTTTTAGCGGCCGGGTATCGCTGGCCGACGGCGCCATCGACCTCAATCTGAAAGCCGATGCGGCTTCCGCGGCACTGCCGGCCGCGGTGCGCGGCGTGCTTGCCGAACGCGCGGAATTGAGTGCTGCGCTGAAGCGCGATGCGTCGGGCAACGTCAATGTCGATGGATTGAAGCTGGCCTCCGGTGCGCTGACCGCCGAGGGGCAGGCCAGCCTTGCCGATAACAAGGTCGCCGCCGACATCAAGGGCGGGCTGAGCGATATTTCGCTGCTTTCGAAAGACGCCAAGGGCGCCATCGCCTTCGCCCTGAATGCGCAGGGCCCTGCCACCGCGCCCGATCTGTCGCTGACGGTCGACAGCGACCGGCTGCTGGTGGCGGCGCGCGAGATTACCGGGCTGAAGCTCACCGCCACCGGCAAGGCAGATGTCGCCAACCCGGCGGCGAACGTGCAGCTGACCGGCAATGTCGCCGGCCAGGCACTGCAGGGCAGTGCGGTCTTGGCGACGGCTAACGGCAAGAGCGCCATCAACGGCCTGCTGCTGTCACTCGGCCAGAACAGGATCTCCGGCGATCTGGCGCTGGACGGGAAGTTCGTGCCGGTCGGCACCATCGCGCTCGACCTGCCCGATATCGGCCCGCTCGCGGCGCTTGCGCTGGAAAAGGCGGAAGGCGACGTGCGTGGCACCATCGCTTTCTCGAAAAATGGCGCCGCACCGCAAGTCGCCATCAAGGCGGCGACGGCATCGATCTCGCGCGGCGATCTGCAGGCAAAGGCCGTTTCCATCGATGCGCTCATCGCCAACTATCTCGCGGCCCCGGTGATCTCCGGAAAGATCCGCGCCGACACCGTCACCTCCGGCGGCACCGTGATCAGCGGCATCAATGTGGATTTGAAGCGCGATGGCGACTGGACCGGCTTTTCCGGCGGCGCCACCGTCAAGGGTATTCCGGCGCAGGCCGCTGGCCGGGTGAAAGTGGCCAACGGCACGACGACCATCGAACTCGCTTCCGGCCAGGCGACCGTCCAGGGTATCAAGGCGGCCATCGCCCAGGCCTCGACCGTCAGCATTGCCAAAGGCACGACGACGCTGGACCGGTTGGTGCTCAACCTGGGCGGCGGCACGGCGACGGTGACCGGCAAGGTCGGCACTGCGCTCGACATCAATGCGACGCTGGCGCGGGTGCCTATGTCGCTTGCCAACAGTTTCTCGCAGGGCCTCGATGCCGCCGGTTCGATCTCGGGCACGGTGAAGGTGACGGGTGCGCCAGCGAGCCCCGCTGTTGCCTTCAACATCGACGCGACCGGCGTGCAGACGTCGCAGACCCGGGGTGCCGGTATCGGTGCGGTGGGTGTTTCTTCTTCCGGCACCTTCGCCGCCAACAAGCTGACCTTCAACGCCAATGTCAGTGATGGAGCCGGCCTTGGCCTCAAGGGCGGCGGCAGCGTGACGACGGCAGGCACGCCGGCGCTGGTGCTCGACTTCAATGGCGCCGTGCCCTTCGGCCTGCTCAGCCAGAAGCTCGCCGCGCAAGGGCTGTCGCTGTCTGGAACCGCCAATGTCAATGTGCAGGTGCGCGGTCCCGCGACATCGCCTGTCATCGGCGGCTCGGTCAGCACCTCCGGCGCGCGCCTGGTCGATGCGCGCTCGGGCCTCGCGGTCAACGATCTCGCCGCCGACGTGTCGATCGCCGGCGGCGTTGCCAGGGTCAACCGGCTGACCGGCACGCTGTCGACGCGCGGCAGCCTGTCGGCCAGTGGCACGGTTGGCATCAACCCGGCGCAAGGGTTTCCGGCCGATCTGTCGATCAAGCTGGTCGACGGCCGCTATACGGACGGCCGGGTGGTGACGGCCAATCTCGGCGGCGACCTGACAATCAAGGGACCGCTGACATCCGCACCGGTGATTGCCGGCACCATCAATCTCGCCAAGACGGTGATCACGGTTCCAGACAAGCTGCCAGGCTCGCTTTCGGCGCTCGACGTCAAGCACAAGAATGCGCCTGGCGCCGTGCGGGCGCAGGACAAGGCGCTGCGTCCGCCGACGACCAGCGGCGGTGGTGGCGGCAGCGGCCTCAACCTCGATGTCACGGTCAACGCGCCGAACCAGATCTTCATCCAGGGCAGGGGCGTTGATGCCGAACTCGGCGGCTCGCTCAGGCTGACCGGCCCGGCATCGTCGCCGCACGCGGTCGGCACCTTCACCCTGCAGCGCGGGCGGCTGTCGATCCTTGGCAAGCGGCTGACTTTCACCGAAGGTACAGTCGGCTTCTCCGGCTCGCTGGTGCCCTATCTCAATTTGACGGCGACAACGACGACGACCAGCACCACCGTCACCATCGTGGTGTCGGGCGAGGCGACCAATCCGAAATTCAGCTTCTCGTCGGTGCCGGCGCTGCCCGAGGACGAGGTGCTGGCGCAGCTGATCTTCGGCCGCTCGATGTCGAACCTGTCGCCGCTGCAGATCGCCCAGCTCGCCGAAGCGGCCGGGCAACTGGCCGGCGTCGGCGGCTCGACGTCGCTGCTTGAAAACCTGCGCAGCGCCATCGGCGTCGACGATCTAGATGTAACCACGGACGACAAGGGTGGCACGGCGGTTTCGGCCGGCAAGTATTTGAACGACCGCACCTATGTGACGATCCAGAAGGGCGACAAGCCGGGTTCCGGCAAGGCGACCATCGACCTCAATGTCGGGCGCGGTGTCAAATTGCGGGGCGAGGCCAGTGATGCCGGCGAAGCCAAGGGCGGCATCTTCTACGAGAAGGAATATTGATATTTCGATGGGGCTTTTGGCCCTATGGTGGCTCAAGGCTGGCGCTGTCCAGCCTTGAGTAAATGTCTCACTTTAATCGACTTTCGAGATTCCAGAGGAATCCGTAGGCAGTAGCAATTTTGCGCCAAGACTGTCGCTATCACGCGAACCGCTCCCTTTCCAAAGTTGCACATTCGCTAACATGTTCCCAATCCATGCCGTCTTTGACATCATGGCTCGGATGCGGAATGTTAAAAGGCGGAAAGCCAACAATGGGAGTTAAGTCATGACAATTTACAAGAGTAACAGCGATCGCGTTCCCGATCACATCCTCGCCATGGCCGCAGACGCCAAGGCAGGCAAGGTGGATCGCCGCGAATTCCTGGCCATGGCCAGCGTCTTCGGTGCATCGACGGCAATGGCTTACGGCTTGCTCGGCCTCGCCGACCCGACGCCGGCGAAGGCCGAAGAGGTAAAAGGCAAGAAGGGCGGTACGCTGAAGATCGCCCAGTGGATCAAGGATCCGAAGGACCCGCGCAAGGCCGACTGGTCGGAAATCGCCAATGCCGAGCGCCAGGCGCTCGAGCCGCTGGTCAAGTACACCACCGAATACACGTTCCGTCCCTATCTGCTGGAGAGCTGGGACGTGAACGACGACGCCACCGAATACACACTGCATGTGCGCAAGGGCGTGACCTGGTCGAACGGCGATGCATTCACCGCCGACGACGTGATCTTCAACCTCAAGCGCTGGGGCGACAAGAAAGCCGAAGGCAACTCCATGCCAGGCCGTCTCGGCTCGCTGGTCAAGGACGATAAGCTGGACGAAAGCGCCGTGACCAAGGTCGACGATATGACTGTCAAGCTGAAGCTGGGCAAGGCCGATATCGCGCTCATCCCGAACCTGTGCGACTATCCGGGCCTCATCGTTCACAAGAGCTTCGACGAGAAGGGCGGCGACTTCAAGGCCTGCCCGATCGGCACCGGTCCGTTCGAACTCGTCTCTTACGATGTCGGCCAGAAAGTGGTTTACAAACGCCGCGAAGACAACAAGTGGTGGGATGGCGAGGTCTTCCTCGACGGCGTCGAGTTCATCGACTACGGCACCGATCCGGCGGCGATGGTCAGCGCCTTCGAAGCCGGCGAAATACACACCAACTACGAAACCTCGGCCGACTATGTGTCGATCCTCGACGGCATGGATCTGGTGAAGTCCGAGGTGGTCACCGCGGCGACCATCGTCTGCCGCACCAACGTGACCAACAAGCCTTACGAGAACCAGAAGGTGCGTCAGGCGCTGCAACTCGGCGTCGACAACGCTGTCGTCCTCCAGCTCGGTTACGGCAATGCCGGGACTGTCGCCGAGAACCACCATGTCTGCGCGATTCACCCGGAATATTACGAATTGCCGAAAATCGCGCGCGACCCCGCCAAGGCAAAGGCCCTTATGGCGGAATCCGGCCATGCCGATTTCGAGCATGAACTGATCACGGCCGACGAGGACTGGAACAAGAACACCGGCGATGCGATTGCCGCTCAGCTGCGCGACGCCGGTATCAAGGTGAAGCGCACGGTGCTGCCGGGCTCGACTTTCTGGAACGACTGGACCAAGTATCCGCTGTCGATGACCACCTGGAACATGCGGCCGCTCGGCGTCCAGGTTCTGGCGATCGGCTACCGCACCGGCGAAGCTTGGAACGAGACAGCTTGGTCGAATCCCGATTGGGATGCCAAGCTCAACGCCGCGCTTTCGGTCGCCGACGCCGCCAAGCGCAAAGAGATGATGAAGGACATCCAGCAGACCCTGCAGGATTCCGGCATCATCATCCAGCCCTTCTGGCGCAAGCTCTACAGTCACTCGGTCAAGGCGGTGCAGAACTACAAGATGCACCCGACATACGAGCGCGACTACGGCAAGGTCTGGCTCGAGCAGGCTTGATCGCACGGATCGGGGAAAGGGACGTCAGTCCCTTTCCCCCCGCTCTTTGCATCGTCCGCCCCTGTTGGTCCGCGCTTCTCAAAAAAGTTGCGGACTCCCAGGCAAGGTCGTGCAACAAAAACAGGGTTGATCGCATCCGAAGGCCTGTTTGACAGCCAGCCCCGCCGGTCACGGCAGGGTTGGCTTTCATAGCCGGCTCAAACCCCAAACCCATCGGCAGGGGACCGCCATGCTTTCGTTCGTTATCAGGCGCTTGGGCACCATGGCATTGACGATGCTGTGCCTGACGATCATCGTCTTCTTCCTGATCAACCTCGATCCAAATTTGAAGAAGCTGGCGATCAGCCAGACCGAAATGCATACATCCGCCGAGCAGCTCGAAAGTTGGCTGGCGGAACACGGCTACCGCCAGAATTTCTTCGTCCGCTACGGCCAGTGGCTCGGCGTGATGCCCAAGCAGCCGGTGACCGACCCGGCGACGGGGAAGCCCGTACAGCGCTTCTCCTTCTGCAACGATCCGGTCGTGCCGACATTCTCCGGCGTCCTGCAAGGCGATTTCGGCTGCTCGACCAAGTTCAAGACGGCAGTGGCGTCAAAGCTGTTTCCTGCGCTTAGCGCCACCGGCATCCTGATGTTCTGGGTGCTGGCGGTCATGGTGCCGATCTCGCTGCTGATCGGCATTCTGGCCGGCATGCGCGAAGGGTCGCGAACCGACCGCGTGCTTTCGGTGGCCTCGATCGCCTCGACGGCGACACCCGAATATGTGTCGGGCGTCATCTTCACCGTCATCTTCGCCTCCTGGCTTGGCTGGCTGAACGGCTCGGCGGCTTCGGCCAGCCAGGGCATCACCTTCTACAATTTCACGCTGCCGGTGATGACGCTGGCGATCTACGGCATCGGCTACATCGCCCGCATGACGCGCGCTTCGATGGTCGAGGTGATGACGCAGCAATATATCCGGACCGCCCGATTGAAGGGTCTCTCCTTCGGTAGCGTGGTGGTGAAGCACGCGCTGCGCAATGCGCTGATCGCGCCGTTCACCGTCATCATGCTGCAGTTTCCCTGGCTGCTCACCGGCGTCGTCATCGTCGAGGTGATGTTTCGCTACCAGGGCTTCGGCTACACGCTGGTCGAGGCGGCCGGCAACAACGACATCGACCTTTTGCTCGGCTGCTCGCTGGTTTCGGTGTTCATCGTCTTGATCACGCAGCTCATTTCCGATGTCGGCTACGCGTTTCTCAATCCGCGTATCAGAGTTCAGTAGGGGGCGAAGCGGATGCCGGTCCAATACATCAGTGCCTTCACCGTCGTTCTCGAAGTGCTGTCGCGCTTCTGGCCGGTCTGGATCGCGCTCCTCATCGTCATGGGAGCGAGCTTCGCCTACAAGAAGAAGCTGGCGCTCTACGGCCAGCTGTTCGACAGCGGTGTCGGTATCGTCGGTGTCGGCATCTGCCTGTTCTGGCTGTTCACGGCGATCTTCGCCGCGAGCATCTCGCCTTTTGATCCGTTGGCCCAGGTCCCCATCATGAAGGACGTGCTGCCGGGCGCTATCGAGCCGCAATCGGGGCTGACCTATCTCTTCGGCGGCGACAAGCTGGCGCGCGACGTGTTTTCGCGCATGGTCTATGGCAGCCAGATCGTGCTGATCATTGCGCCTGCCGCGACGGGTTTCGCGCTGATGGTCGGTATCACGCTCGGCCTGCCCGCGGGCTACTACGGCGGCAAGATCGACACGGTGCTGTCGTTCCTGGCCAATCTGGTGCTGGCGTTCCCGGTGATCCTGTTGTTCTACCTGCTGGTGACGCCGGGCATCATGGACACGCCGATCCCCTATGGCATGGCCGGCGTGTTCTTCCTGTTCCCGATCATCTTCTTCAGCGTGCTGTTCTGGACGCGCTACAAGAACCGACCCGACCGGCTCTACATCCTGCTCGGCATCACCTTGATCGTCGGCGGTTGGATTTACCTTGGCCTCGTATTCGACAAAGACCCGCTGAAGATCGTGCACATCGACCCCAACCAGCTCAACATCTTCGTGGCGGTGGTGTTCGCCTCCAGCCCCGGTGTGTTCCGCATCGTGCGCGGCCTAGTGATGGACATCAAGACGCGTGACTATGTGGCGGCGGCGCAGACGCGCGGTGAATCGCCCTGGTACATCATGCTGTGGGAGATCCTGCCCAATGCGCGCGGGCCGCTGATCGTCGATGCCTGCCTGCGCATCGGCTACACCACCATCCTGCTCGGCACGCTCGGCTATTTCGGCCTCGGCCTGGCGCCGGAAAGCCCGGACTGGGGCACTGCGATCAAGGATGCCAGCCGGCTGCTGCGCTCCTTCATCCACCCGGCGCTGCCGCCGACTATCGCACTGATGTCGTTCGTGCTGGGCTTGAACCTGCTGGCCGACTCGCTGCGCGAACAATCGATGAAAGACTGATCTGGGGTTTCGACCCGACGCGAAATAGCACGTGCCTGAAAAACCAAGGATTGGAGCGACCCATGAATGAGGCAGTTCGAAATCCCGCAGAGCCGATCATCGAGATCGAGAACCTGTCGATCTCCTTCTTTACCCGCAAGGGCGAGATCCCGGCCGTCATGGATTTTTCCTGCACGGTCATGCCGGGCGAGGCGATGGGCATCGTCGGCGAATCCGGCTGCGGCAAGTCGACCGTGTCGCTCGGCATCATGCGCGACCTCTCCAACATCGGAAAGATCGTCGGCGGCAGGATCAAATTCCAGGGCAAGGACATGGGCGAGCTCTCCGACGAGGAGCTGCGCGCCATCCGCGGTAACAAGATCGCCATGATCTACCAGGAGCCAATGGCGAGCCTCAATCCGGCGATGAAGGTCGGCCAGCAGTTGATGGAAGTGCCGCTGATCCACGACAAGGTGTCGAAGGAAGAGGCCTATAAACGCGCGCTCGAAATGGTGCGCTCGGTCAAGCTGCCCGATCCCGAGCGCATAATGCGATCCTATCCGCATCAGCTCTCCGGCGGCCAGCAGCAGCGCATCGTCATTGCCATGGCGCTGCTGTCGAAGCCGGCGCTGCTTTTGCTCGACGAGCCGACGACGGCGCTCGACGTGACGGTGGAGGCGGGCATCGTCGACCTGGTCAAGGGGCTCGGCGAGAAGTTCGGCACATCGATGATCTTCGTGTCGCACAATCTCGGCCTGATCCTGGAGACCTGCGACCGCATCACGGTGATGTATTCGGGCGAGGCGGTGGAGACCGGCAAGATCAAGGACGTGTTCGACCGGATGCGCCATCCCTACACGCAAGGGCTGTTCCGCTCGATCCCGCTGCCCGGCGCCGACAAGAACTCGCGGCCACTGATCTCCATCCCAGGGCAATTGCCGCTGCCGCATGAGCGGCCGAAGGGCTGCAATTTCGGCCCGCGCTGCCACCATTTCGTCGAGGGCGTCTGCAACGCCGCCGAAATCCCGATGATCGAGGTCGCGGGCCACGAAGGCCATTTCTCGCGCTGCGTGCGCTTCAACGAGATCGACTGGGAGGCGCTGCCGCCTGGCGCCAAGAAGGTCAATGAGCGCGTGGTGCCCGGCGCGCCGGTGCTCAAGATCGAGGATCTGAGAAAATACTACAAGGTCGGCGGCAGCGAGGTGTTCGGCTCGAGCGAAGGCCGCGTCGTCAAGGCCAACGAGACGATCTCGTTCATGGCGCGCGAATCCGAGACGGTCGCCATCGTCGGCGAATCCGGCTGTGGAAAGTCGACGCTGGCCAAGGTGCTGCTCGGGCTGGAGACGGCAAGTGCCGGCACTGTGACGCTGGGCAACAAGGAAATCCAGTCGACCGGCATCGAGAGCCGCAGCGTCGAAACCGTGTCGTCGATCCAGATGGTGTTCCAGAACCCGTTCGACACGCTCAATCCCAGCCATTCGGTCGGTTCGCAGATCATCCGCACGCTGGAGAAATTCAATGTCGGCAAGACGGTCGCCGACCGCCGCAAGCGCATGCTGGAACTGCTCGACCTGGTGAAGCTGCCGCGGGCGTTCGAGACCCGCAAACCGCGCCAGTTGTCCGGCGGCCAGAAGCAGCGCATCGGCGTGGCGCGCGCCTTTGCCGGCGACGCCAAGGTGGTGGTGGCCGACGAGCCGGTCTCGGCGCTCGACGTGTCGGTGCAGGCGGCGGTGACCGAACTCTTGATGGATATCCAGCGCAAGAACAAGACGACGATGCTGTTCATCAGCCACGACCTGTCCGTCGTGCGCTACATCGCCGATCGCGTCGTCGTCATGTATCTCGGCTATATCGTCGAGCAGGGCACGACCGACCAGATCTTCGCACCACCCTATCACCCCTATACCGAGGCGCTGCTGTCGGCGATCCCGATTGCCGACACCAGCGTGGTGAAGCGGCACATTGTGCTGGAGGGCGACATTCCATCGGCGATGAACCCGCCATCGGGCTGTCCGTTCCAGACCCGCTGCGGCTACAAGAAGCTGGTGCCGGACAATCTGTGCGAGACCAAGGTGCCGCCGGTCAAGCATCTCGGCGACGGCCATATGAGCCTGTGCTGGCTGGCCGACGACGTGCTGGCCAAGATGGAGCCGGTGATCAAGTTCGATAAGGAGCATGCCGCGCATGAGGGCGTGCCGGAAGACGCGCCGCCTGTTCCGGGGGCGTCCACGCCCAAGCCTCCACGCGGCAAAAAGCCGAACTGACGGGCGCAGCCGGAGTCAGCGCAGCGGCGTGATCAGCTGCCGCATTGGCTCAGCTGCTGCGCATAATCCCGCGCCATCTTTTCGGTGGCCCGCGCATAGCCCTGCACGCCGGCATCGCCGCGGTTGCCGCGGCCATAGGCGGTCCAGCCGAGATAGTAGGCGAGATAGAGATTGTAGGTGTCGTTGCGGGCGACGCCATATGTGTCTGCTGTCTTGGAATGATACCAGCCGACGAAATCGACGGCGTCGGCAAATTTGGTCCGCCGCGCCGCCCAGTTGCCGGTCTCCCTCTGATATTGCGACCAGGTGCCGTCCAGCGCCTGTGAGAAGCCGGTGGCCGACGAGACATGTTTCCACGGAATGAAGCCGAGCAGCTTGGTGCGTGGCGGCCGGGCGTTGCTCTTGAAGCCGGATTCCTTGCGCACCGTCGCCATCAGCACGGGAACCGGCACGCCGTATTTCTGCTGCGTGCGCTCGGCGGCCGACTGCCAGTTGTCGAACCAGCCGTCGTTCTGGTCGAAGACGGCGCAGACATTGTTGATGTGACTGGGCGCAGTCGCGCAGGCCGAAAGCGCCAGCAGCACGCAAACCGCACCAATTTTACTAAAACTCGAACTACGCATTGGAGGAGCAATAGACCGAAAACATAAAAGGAATCTTGCTGCGTCCGTTAACGCTTCATCGGCGCATTCGCTTGAGGAATCCTGTACCAATAATTCGACGCATTTCGTCGCTTTTTCTAAACAGATATTGTAGAAATGCCGCCGTGGCTAAAATCACGCCCGCAAACGGCGTATTTCTGACAGCTTGCCAGGTTTGCCGGGGCTTTGATATCAGGCATGAACGAACCAAGACGCAAGCGCGGCGCCGAGCGCACCAGCAACAGGGGGCCGTCAGCCATCCCGCAATTGCCGCTCAGGCGCGTGACCAATCCCTATCCGCCGATGGCAATGCTCTCGCCCGACCAGATCGAGCAGATCCATCAGGCGTCGATGCACATCTTGGAGAATTTCGGCATCGAGGTGATGAGCCCGCGGGCGCTGTCGCTGTTCGAGAAGGCCGGCGCCACGGTCGATCATGCCTTAGCGAATGTCCGCATCGATCGCGGCCTGGTCACCGAGGCGCTGAAGACCACCCAGTCCAATTATACGCTGACGCCGCGCAACCCGGCCAACGCCGTCCATCTCGGCGGCAACACCATCAATTTCACCCTCGTCGCCGGGCCGCCCAATGTGCATGACATGGAGCGCGGCCGCCGCGCCGGCAATCTGCGCGACTACGGGGATCTCACCCGGCTGGCGCAGCATTTCAACTGCATCCACATGCTCGGCAACCAGGTCTGCGCGCCGGTGGAGCTGCCGGCGAATTCCCGTCATCTCGACACCTACTTCACCAATCTGACGCTGACCGACAAGAGTTTCCATGTCTCGGCGATCGGCCGGGGCAGGGCGCTGGACGGCATCGAGATGATGGCGATCGCGCGCGGGCTGACGCTGGACCAGATGCGCGACGATCCCGGGATCACCACCATCATCTCGGTCAACTCGCCGCGTCGCTTCGACGAGATGATGGCCGAGGGGCTGATGACCATGGCCGAGTTCGGTCAGTCGGTGGCGGTGACGCCGTTCACGCTGATGGGGGCGATGAGCCCGGTGACGCTGGCTGGCGCGCTGGCGCAGCAGAATGCCGAGGCGCTGTTTGGCGTGGTGCTGACGCAGCTGGTGCGGCCCGGCGCGCCGGTCATGTATGGCGCCTTCACCTCCAATGTCGACATGAAGTCGGGGGCGCCGGCCTTCGGCACGCCGGAGAATACCAAGGCCAACATCGCGTCGGGGCAACTGGCGCGGCGCTATAATCTGCCCTACCGCACGACGCCAGGTTCGGCCTCCAACGCCGCCGATGCGCAAGGCGCCTATGAGACGCTGATGGCGCTGTGGGGCGCCGTGCTCGGCCATGGCAATCTCGTCTACCACGCCGCCGGCTGGCAGGAGGGCGGGCTGACGGCATCGTTCGAAAAACTCATCATCGATGTCGAGATGATCCAGCACATGATGGAGTTCCTGCGCCCGATCGAGGTCAACGAGGCCGAGCTTGCCGTCGAGGCGCTGGGCGCGGTGCCGACTGGTGGCCATTTCTTCGGCGAGCCGCACACACTCGAGCGCTACGCCACCGCGTTCTACCAGCCAATGCTGTCAAACTGGCAGAATTACGAAGCCTGGCAAGAGGCCGGTGGGCTTGACGCCACTGCGCGCGCGACGCGGCTGTGGAAGAAGGCGCTTGAGGATTACGTCGAGCCGGTAATGGATATTGCCGTGCGCGAGGCGCTGGAGGCCTACATGGCCAAGCGCAAGGAAACGATCGGGCAGGGCGAGCCGTGATGCCTCCCATTTCGGTTCATCTCACCCATCCAGCTCACTGATATCAGAGAATAATCCATGAAATCGCATGCAAAGGTCGTGGTCATTGGCGGTGGCGTCGTCGGGTGCTCCGTGCTGTTCCATCTGGCCCGCCACGGTTGGACCGACGTCGTGCTTCTGGAGCGCGACGAGTTGACGTCGGGCTCGACCTGGCACGCGGCCGGCGGCATGCACACGATCAATGGCGATCCCAATGTCGCCAAGCTGCAGAAATACACCATCAACCTCTACAAGGAGATCGAGGAGCTTTCCGGCCAGGCGACCGGCGTGCATCTGACTGGTGGCGTGCTTCTCGCGGCGACCGAGGCGCGGCTGGACTGGCTGCGCGGGGTCGTCGCCAAGGGCCGCTATCTCGGCATCGAGCTTGAGGAGATCTCGCCCAGCGAGGCGGCCGAACTGATGCCGCTGCTCGATCCCAAGCAGTTCGTCGGCGCTGTCAGAAACAAGGAGGACGGCCATCTCGATCCGTCCGGGGTGACCCATGCCTATGCCAAGGCCGCACGCAAACTCGGCGCCGAGGTCGAGCGCTTCACCAAGGTCGAAGACATCGTACGCCGTGCCGACGGGATGTGGCGCGTCATCACCAACAAGGGCGAGGTGGTAGCTGAGCATGTCGTCAACGCCGGCGGCCTGTGGGCGCGCGAGGTCGGCCGCATGGTCGGCCTCGAACTGCCGGTGCTGGCGATGGAGCACATGTACCTGATCACCGAGGACATGCCGGAGGTCGCCGCCTGGAACCAGAAGACCGGCACGGAGATCATCCACGCGGTCGACTTCGATGGTGAGCTCTATCTGCGCCAGGAGCGTGGCGGCATGCTGATGGGCACCTATGAGAAGGCCAACAAGCCGTGGTCCGAGTTCCAGACGCCATGGAATTTCGGCCATGAATTGCTGGCACCGGACATCGATCGCATCGCGCCGTCGCTGGAGGTCGGGTTCCGGCATTTCCCAGCCTTCCAGAACACCGGCATCAAGCAGATCATCAACGGACCCTTCACCTTCGCGCCGGACGGCAACCCGCTGGTCGGGCCGGTGCGCGGCCTGCCGGGCTTCTGGGTCGCCTGCGGCGTCATGGCCGGCTTCAGCCAAGGCGGCGGCGTCGGCCTAGCGCTGTCCAACTGGATGATCGAGGGCGATCCCGGCGCCGACATCTGGGCGATGGATGTCGCGCGCTATGGCGACTGGGCGACGATGGCCTACACCAACGCCAAGGTGCGCGAGAATTATTCCAGGCGCTTTTCGATCCGCTTCCCCAATGAGGAGTTGCCCGCCGGGCGGCCGCTGAAGACGACGCCGGTCTATGATCTGCTATCGGCCAAGGGCGCGCAATGGGGCGTCGCCTATGGGCTGGAAGTGCCGCTGTGGTATGCGCCCGAAGGCGTCAAGGACGAGTTCTCGTGGCGCCGCTCGAGCGACTTCACCCAGATCGCCAGGGAGGTCGCGACCGTTCGCGACGGTGTCGGGCTGTCCGAGATTTCGAGCTTCGCCAAATACAAGGTGACGGGCGAGGGGGCGGCTGCCTGGCTCGACCGGATGCTTGCCTGCAAGCTGCCGAAGCCCGGCCGCATGACGCTGGCGCCGATGCTGAAGGAAGACGGCAAGCTGATCGGCGACTTCACGCTCGCCAATCTCGGCAGTGAGGGCTGGTTCCTCGCCGGCTCCGGCATCGCCGAGCAGTACCATATGCGCTGGTTCGAGAAGCACCTGCCTGGCGACGGTTCGGTCCGTATCGAGGCGCTGGGCGCCAAGCTGACCGGCCTGTCGATCGCCGGGCCGAAGGCGCGTGATATGCTGGCAAAAGCCACGCGCGCAGACGTGTCGAATGCCGCGGTTCCGTTCATGGCCATAGGCAGGATGGATATCGGCATGGCGCCGTGCCTGGTCGGCCGTGTCAGCTACACCGGCGATCTCGGCTACGAGATGTGGGTGGCGCCGGAGTATCAGCGCGCCGCATTCCAGGCCCTGATGGCGACCGGCGAGGAATTCGGCATCGGCCTGTTCGGTTCGCGCGCGCTCAACGCGCTGCGGCTGGAAAAGACTTACGGCTCATGGGCGCGCGAATACCGGCCGATCTACGGGCCGCTGGAAGCCGGGCTCGACCGCTTCGTTGCTTACAGCAAGGATGCGGATTTCATCGGCAAGGCCGCGGCACTCGCCGAGCGCAAGCAGGGCGGCAAGCTGCGCCTGCGTGCCTTCATCCTCGATGCCGACGACGCCGATGTCATCGGCGACGAGCCGATCTGGTTCGACGGCGCCGTGCGCGGCTGGGTGACTTCGGGCGGCTACGCGCATCATTCGAAGAAATCCGTCGCCGTCGGCTATGTGCCGAAGGAGATCGCCGACGAGAGCGACGGCTTCGAGATCGAGCTCTTGGGCAAGCGTCATGCAGCGCGCATGCAGGCGGCGCCGCTTCGATGCCAATTTCGAGCGGATGCGCGCTTGAGCACGCATCCCTCTCAGGGCGTCAGGCGCTGCGCCGGTTGTCCAGCGCAAAAGCACCGGCGCCGGCAAACACCAGATAGAGGAAGATGAAGCAGAACGAGATCGCCAAATCGCCGCCATTGTTGACCGGGAAGAAGTTGCGCGGCATGTGCGCCATGAAATAGGCGATCGCCATCTCGCCGGCCAGAAGGAACGCGACCGGGCGAGTGAACAGGCCCAGCGCCAGCAGGATGCCGCCGGCGAATTCGAGAATTGCAGCAGTGAGTGTCAGCCCGGTGAGCGCATGGGGTTGGTCGCTGATGGGAAAATTGAACAATTTCTGGCTGCCGTGCTCGATGAACTGCAGCGCGGTCATGATGCGCAGCACGCCGAGCGCCTGCGGCTGGTATCTGGCAAGGCTCTCGAAAAGCTTCATAAATGGCTCCATTTTAGCTTCCGGACCGGCCATAAATTATCGACCAGCAATGGACCATTCACTTCCCATGGCATGCCATCAACAATCGGTGATTGGAAATGTTCCCCAGTTTGACCTTTCATATTGTTCTCGTCAGGGTTGCATTCGTATCTCTATGGTTGTATTAGTGTGGGCATTCTAAACATGTGGGTTCCTTTGTTATGAAAAAAGTCTTCATCAGCCTATTCGCAATCCTTGCAGGGACCAGCTTCGCCATGGCCGAGGATGCCGGCTGCGAGGCCTTCAAATGGCCGGTGACGCGGGAACAGGCGCTGTTTGCCGCAGCGCCCGCAACGCCGTCTGGAGCGACGCTCGCGGTGGGTGCTGCTGCGGATCTGGCACTGGTGCCGGCAGAGAAAGCCGGTTTTACGCTGCCGCCCGAACATGCCCCCGCATCGGGCACGTTCGGTGCCGTCGCCAGCGTGGAGGTGCCGACCGAGGGGGGCATTCAGATAAGTCTGTCAGGCGAGGCCTGGATCGATGTCATTCAGGACGGCCACGCCATCAAGTCGGTGGGCTATAGCGGCGTGAAAACCTGCCCTGGCATCCGCAAGAGCGTGCGCTTCAAGCTCGCGGCCGGCCCGGCCACCGTCCAGTTCAGTGGCGCGAAAAAGGCCGAGCTGAAGGTCGCGGTGCTGACGCCGGAATAAGACCGCCAGGCAGAGGAGTGCGGCCTTTCATCGGGGGTCGATGAAAGGCCGTCGCTTCGTGCCACCGGTTTTTATTGCCGTCAGCGCACCGGCGCCATCAAGGCGAAATGCGCGCCTTGCGGATCCTGGCATT
Organism: Mesorhizobium kowhaii; assembly: GCF_042431665.1. Taxonomy (NCBI): domain Bacteria; kingdom Pseudomonadati; phylum Pseudomonadota; class Alphaproteobacteria; order Hyphomicrobiales; family Phyllobacteriaceae; genus Mesorhizobium; species Mesorhizobium kowhaii. Next base: position 463,807 of record NZ_JBHLYT010000002.1, on the reverse strand, counting down.
GCACGATCCAGCTGCCTCCGGGAACTTCCATCGGCCCCATCAGGATCTTGCCGCCACTGTCGGTGACGCGTTTTGCGGCCGCGTCGATCCCGGTGACGTTGAAATAGAACTGCCAGACCGGCACCGGGATCTGCTGCGGCTTGTTCATGATGCCGCCGCCGGATTCGGGGCCGGCCGTGAAGGTCTGGTAGGTGCCCATCGGGCCCATGTCGAAATCGCCGGCATTGGCCCAGCCGAACTGGTCGGAATAGAAATCGAACGCGGCCTTCCAATCCGATGTGTAAAGCTCATGCCAGCCGATATGGCCTGACGTGCTGGCCGGCACGATGGGCTGGTCCGGGCCGTTCGGCTGCAGGAACATGAACGTGGCGCCCTGTGGATCGGCGACGACCGCAAAGCGGCCGACGCCCGGAATGTCGTCGGGCTGGCGGTGAACAGCACCGCCGACTTTCTCCAGCGATGCCGTTGAGGCATCGACATCTTTTGTATGGATGTAGCCGAGCCAGGCGGGCGGCATACCCATCTTGGCCGCGTCCTCGGGTATTGTCATCAGCCCGCCGACGCCACGCTCGCCGACATTCATGACGATATAGCGCGGCATGCCGGGGGCCTTGTCGAAAGGCTGCGCCGTCCAGCCGACCACCTTGGTGTAGAACGCCTCGGCGGCGTCGAGGTCTGTGGTCATCAATTCGTACCAGAAGAAGGGCATCGGGGATTTTGGCATGGTCGGTCTCCTCACCGGTTATGCATCGATCGTCGGTCGATCCATCCTAGGACGATCTTCACGACGAAAATCCGACAACCGCCCAGACAATAATGTCGATCCATGACAAGCGTTCCCGGGTTGCGCGCCCAGCGTTTTCGATTTCTCTGCGGTGGAGAGGGGTTGTCGTTCATGCGCCGGATGTCGCTTACGCCTGAGCTTGTCGCACTGTGCCATCGGGAGGAGGCCGATCCCGGCCCGGACCCGAGCTGGACGGAGTTGAACGACGAGGATTTCCGGACCCTTGCCTTGCGGCTGTCTGACGAAGCCGACGACGGGCCGCTATGGGTGTTCGCCTACGGGTCGCTGATCTGGAAGCCGGAGTTCGAGTCGGTCGAGCAACAGCTCGCCACGGCCTTCGGCTGGCACCGCTCCTTCTGCCTCGACATGGTGCGTTGGCGCGGCAGCGCCGAGCAGCCGGGGCTGATGATGGCGCTCGAACGGGGTGGACGATGCAACGGCGTGATCTATCGATTGCCTGAAGGCGAAAAACCGGCCCAGATCGAAAGGCTGCTGCGGCGCGAGATCAGCGACCATGAAAGTATCGACACGGTCAGATGGCTGCCGGTGCATACGGCACAAGGGTCGCTGCGCGCGCTTGGCTTCTGGGTCGGCGTGAGGGGCAGGGGAACGTCGCTGAACCAGCCTCTGGACAGGGTGGCGAGCGTGCTGGCCAGAGCCTGCGGGCATATCGGGTCCGGCGCCGAATATCTCTACAACACTGTCAGTCATCTCGAAGCGTTCGGCATCACGACCGCAATCTGTGGCGGTTGCAGGAGCTGGTTGCAGACGAGATACGGGCTGTCCATGGCCGTGCTGTCGAGCCCAGCCATTCGCTCGCACTGCAAACGCCATAACATGAGTATAAAAATCATGTTTTACTCAGGCTTTTCAGGGCCTTGCGTCGAAAATTGACCAATTGATAAAAAAATAAAACGTGCTAGCCTTCCCCAAAACGAAAACATGGGGAACTGACGATGCCAGCAGGCCAGTTCAAAGAGGGTATTGCCGGAGGCCGGCTTGCGGCCGACCAGTATGCGGACAATTTTTCCGACCTGCACCCGCCGCTCGATCATCATGAAGCGCTGGTCGAATCCGACCGCTGCTATTTCTGCTACGACGCGCCGTGCATGAATGCATGCCCGACCTCGATCGACATTCCGCTGTTCATCCGCCAGATCTCGACCGGCAATCCGATCGGTTCGGCCAAGACGATTTTCGACCAGAACATTCTGGGCGGCATGTGCGCCCGCGTCTGCCCGACCGAGACGCTGTGCGAGGAGGTCTGTGTGCGCGAGGTGGCGGAAGGCAAGCCGGTGCAGATCGGCCGCTTGCAGCGCTACGCCACCGATGTCGCGATGAGCGAGGACAAGCAGTTTTATCAACGCGCCACTGCCACCGGCAAGACGGTCGCCGTGGTCGGGGCAGGGCCGGCCGGCCTCGCCGCTGCGCACCGGCTCGCCCGCCATGGCCATGACGTGACCATCCTGGAGGCGCGGTCGAAGGCCGGTGGGCTCAACGAATACGGCATCGCCGCCTACAAGAGCGTCGACAATTTCGCCCAGGCCGAAGTCGACTACGTCACCGCCATCGGTGGCATCGACATCCAGAACGGCAAGGCGCTTGGCCGCGACTATCAGCTGTCCGACCTGATGCGCAATTACGATGCGGTGTTTCTCGGCATGGGGCTTGGCGGCGTCAATGCGCTGCGCGCCGATGGCGAGGATGCCGACGGCGTCACCAATGCGGTCGAGTTCATTGCCGAGCTGCGCCAGGCCAGCGATCTTTCCAGCCTGCCGGTTGGTCGGCGCGTCGTCGTCATCGGCGGCGGCATGACGGCGATCGACGCGGCGGTGCAGTCGAAGCTGCTCGGCGCCGAGGAAGTGACGATCTGCTACCGGCGCGGCCATGAGCAGATGAACGCTTCCGGGTTCGAACAGGATCTGGCTGCCGCCAATGGCGTCACCATCCGCCACTGGCTGCAGCCGAAGCGGGTGATTGCCGAAGGCGGCAAGGTGTCTGCCATCGAACTCGAATACACCGCCATGAATGGCGACAGGCTTGCCGGCACCGGCGAGACGCTGACGCTCATCGCTGACCAGGTGTTCAAGGCGATCGGCCAGAGTTTTGTCCCGGCCGCGCTCAACGGCAGCGGTGCTGCGATCGAGCTCGAAGCCGGTCGCATCAAGGTCGATGCGGAAGGGCGCACGTCGCTTGCCAAGGTCTGGGCCGGCGGCGACTGCATATTCGGCGGCGACGACCTGACCGTCTCGGCCGTCGCGCAAGGCCGCGATGCGGCGGAGAGCATCCACAGGAGCCTCGCTCAGGGATAGGATCATGGCCACGGTGGAACCGGGCATCGCCCGTCACTACGACATATCGGGTCTGGAAGAGCGGATTATTGACGCGCTCGCCGATTGGGGCGTGGACGTTGCCAATCTGAGTGCGAGCGATCTCGAAGCGGTCGACGAATTCCACATTGGCGGTGTGGCCGCCACGAAGGCACTCATCGAGCAGATGGGGCTGAAGCCGGCGACCAAACTCCTCGACATCGGATCTGGCGTCGGCGGTCCGGCCCGCTTTGTCGCGAACAGCGCCGGCGCCGATGTTACCGGCATTGATCTCACGCAAAGCTATGTCGATATCGCGACCAGCCTGTCGAAGCGAACCGGGATGGCCGGCAAGACGCGGTTCGTGCAAGGCAGCGCGCTGGACATGCCATTCGCGGACGCCAGCTTCGATGCGGCTGTCATCCTGCATGTCGGCATGAACCTTCCCGACAAGCCGAGACTGATGAGCGAGGCTGCCCGCGTGCTGCTACCGGGCAGCGTCTTGGCCGTCTACGATGTGATGCGGCTGAAGGACGGCGCGCTGACCTATCCGCTGCCATGGGCGTCTGATGAAACCATGTCCTTCGTCGCCACGCCGGACGACTATCGCTCGGCGGCCGTCGCCGCGGGGTTTTCTGTGACCGCCGAGCGGCCGCGCGGCGCCTTTGCCATTGAATTCTTTGCCACGATGCGTGCGCGCCTGGCAGCCGCGCAAGCGGAAGGCAACAAGGCGCCGCCCGGCGTCGGCCTCATCATGGGCGAGGACGCCCGCACCAAGATCGCCAATATCACCGCCGCGCTTGAAGGCGGCATTCTTGCACCCGTCGAACTGCTCCTTCGTCTCGGTTGAAAGGGACCTGTCATGGCAGACATCCGCAACAATTTCGTCGGCATCAAATCGCCCAATCCGTTCTGGCTGGCCTCGGCGCCGCCGACCGACAAGGCCCACAACGTCATCCGCGCCTTCAAGGCCGGTTGGGGCGGTGTGGTGTGGAAAACGCTGGGCGAGGAAGGTCCGCCGGTGGTCAACGTCAACGGCCCGCGCTACGGTGCGATCTGGGGCGCCGACCGGCGATTGCTCGGCCTCAACAACATCGAGCTGATCACCGACCGCGACCTGCAGGTCAATCTGCGCGAGATCAAGCAGGTCAAGAAGGACTGGCCCGACCGCGCCATCGTCGTCTCGTTGATGGTGCCGTGCGTCGAGGAGAGCTGGAAGGCGATCTTGCCGGTGGTCGAGGAGACAGAGGCCGACGGCATCGAGCTCAATTTCGGCTGCCCGCATGGCATGTCGGAGCGCGGCATGGGCGCCGCCGTCGGCCAGGTGCCGGAATACATCGAAATGGTGGTGCGCTGGTGCAAGCAGAACACCCGCATGCCGGTCATCACCAAGCTGACGCCCAACATCACCGATGTGCGCAAGCCCGCGCGCGCCGCCTTTGCCGGCGGCACCGACGCGGTGTCGCTGATCAACACCATCAACTCGATCACCGGCGTCGACCTCGACAGTTTTGCACCGCAGCCGACCATCGACGGCAAGGGCTCGCATGGCGGCTATTGCGGCCCGGCGGTGAAGCCGATCGCCATGAACATGGTGGCCGAGATCGCGCGTGATCCCGAAACCCACGGCCTGCCGATCTCCGGCATTGGCGGCATCACCACCTGGCGCGATGCGGCCGAGTTCATGGCGCTTGGCGCTGGCAATGTGCAGGTGTGCACTGCGGCGATGACCTATGGCTTCAAGATCGTGCAGGAGATGATCGCCGGTCTCGAAAACTGGATGGACGAGAAGGGCCATGCCTCGCTCGACGACATTGTCGGCCGCGCTACGCCCAACGTCACCGACTGGCAGTATCTCAACCTCAACTATGTCGCCAAGGCACGTATCGACCAGGACGCCTGCATCAAATGCGGCCGCTGCCACATCGCCTGCGAGGACACCTCGCATCAGGCGATCACCAGCATGGTCGACGGCAAGAGGCATTTCGAGGTGATCGAGGCCGAATGCGTCGGCTGCAATCTGTGCGTCAATGTCTGCCCGGTCGAGAACTGCATCACCATGGAACCGCTGGCGGCAGGCGTTATGGACCAGCGCACCGGAAAGCCGGTGTCGCCGATCTACGCCAACTGGACGACGCACCCGAACAACCCGATGGCCAAGGTGGCGGCGGAGTAGGAGCAGCCATTCGTCGAAAAAAGCGGCGCCTTCGGGCGCCGTTTTTTCATTTTCCTATTGCAGATAAAAAATATCCACGATAAAAATTATCTATGAATAGAGATCGACACCATGAAGCTGGGCGAGGGCGTTGAAGCAGCCATCCACTGCGCCGCCATGCTGGCCGGCGTGGATGGCGACGCGACCATTCCCGGCGCCGCCATGGCGCAGGCCTTTGGCCTGTCGCCGAGCTATCTCCTGAAGCATCTCAACATGCTGAGCGTGGCTCGCATCCTGGAATCGGTGCCGGGACCGGCGGGCGGCTACCGGCTGGCGCGACCGGCCGAGCACATAACGCTGCTCGATATCGTGCTCGCCGTCGAAGGGCGGGAGCCGGTCTTTCGCTGCGGCGAGATCCGCCGCAACGGTCCGGCCAGGCTCGATGTCTCGGCTTACGTGAAGCCCTGCGGCATCAACGCCGCGATGCTGAAGGCCGAGAAGGCCTACCGCGCCGCACTCGCCGAGGCAAAGCTGTCCGACATCGTGTCCGAATTCATGACCGATGCCGATCCGCGTTCGGTCGCCGCCGGCTGCGCTTTCGTGGCGCGCCATCAGCGGCTGCAGAAATCCAGTTCAGCCAAGCAGACGTGAAAGGAAAGAGGATGAAACAGAGGCTCCAGTTCTTCGCCAAGGCGCCGGAGATCATGAAGGCGGTGTCGGCGCTCAACAAGGCGGTGGACGAATGCGGGCTCGAGGAAAGCCTGCTGCACCTGATCAAGCTCAGAGCGTCACAGATCAATGGCTGCTCGTTCTGTGTCGAGATGCACAGCCGCGAGGCCAGGCGCGACGGCGAGACCGAGCAACGGCTCTATCTGGTTTCGGCCTGGAAGGAATCGCCGTTGTTTTCCGAGCGCGAACGCGCCGCCTTCGCCTGGACCGAGGCGGTCACTTTGATCGCCAACAACGGCGTGTCGGACGAACTCTATGCAAAGACGCTCGAGCATTTTTCGGAAGAGGAACTGGTCAAGCTGTCCGTCGCGCTCGGCATGATCAACACCTGGAACCGGCTTTGCATCCCGTTCCACGCCCTTCATCCGATGCCGGCGGCCAAGGCTGCCTGATTGTCCAAGAGGGCTTTGGAGCGCCGTCGAGGAGGCGGCGCTGGATGTGCGTTTTCATAGCGACTGCGGCACTGCAGCCCCGACGGCATCGATCATTAAATCGGAACCAATCGAGCCGTTGACGCATTTCGTCCCTGTATGCCGAGCATCCCGGGATGAAATATGAAAATTGCCCATGTCGCGCCGCTTTATGAATCGGTGCCGCCCAGACTTTATGGCGGCACCGAACGCATCGTCTCGTATCTGACCGAAGCGCTGGTCGATCTGGGCCATGAAGTGACGCTGTTTGCCAGTGGCGACAGCCAGACTTCCGCAAAGCTGGTCGCCGGCCGGGAATGCGCGCTTCGCCTCGATCCGCGTCCGCTCAAATCCGAGATCGCGGCGCATCTTTCGATGCTTGCCGATGTGCGGAAACGGGCGCGCGAGTTTGACGTCATCCACTTCCACCTCAGCCACTTCCTGCACTTTTCCTTCTTCGAGGACATGGCGGAGCGGACGGTGACGACGCCGCATGGCAGGCTGGACTATGTCGACCTGGCGCCGGCCTATGAGCGTTTCCCGCGCTTTCCGATGATTTCCATTTCGCACAGCCAGAAGGCAGGCCTTGCCAGGGCCAACTGGTTGGCAACAATCCACCACGGACTGCCGACCGGTATCTATGAACCGACTTTCGAGACGAAGGCGCAGGAACCCTATCTTGCCTTCCTCGGCCGGTTCTCACGCGACAAGCGCCCCGATCGCGCCATCGAGATCGCCTTGCGCTCGGGGCTCAGGCTGAAGCTTGCGGCAAAGATCGGCGACGACGATCGCGCCTATTTCCACGAGGTGGTCGAGCCTTTGATCGACGGCGATCGCATCGACTATGTCGGCGAGATCGAGGAGCACCAGAAGGCGGAATTTCTCGGCAATGCGGCCGGCCTCTTGTTCCCGATCGACTGGCCGGAGCCCTTCGGCCTTGTCGCCATCGAGGCAATGGCCTGCGGCACGCCGGTGATCGCCTGGAATTGCGGCGCACTGCCCGAGATCATCGATCAGGGCGTGACCGGCTTTATCGCGGATTCGATGGATGGCGCGGTCGCCGCGGTGCCGGACTTGCTGCGGCTCGACAGGCGAAAAGTGAGAGCCGTTTTCGAAAAGCGGTTTTCCGCCAGAAGAATGGCCGGCGACTATTTGGCCGCCTACGCGCGCCTGATCGGCGTCCCGGCCGAAGCGAAGGCGTCGTGAACGGCGACGCGCTCGAGCGACGGGAACGAAACGACAGGGATTTGTGACGAATGGCCCAACTCGACGAGCGCCAGCTCGATCCCGCGGTAGCCCTTGCATCGCTCGACGCGACCGCTCCTCGCGAGCCACACCGGCTGTTTGCGCTCAAGCAAGGCGACTGCTTTGTGGTTGCCGATGCCTATGGCGACATACGCGGCGCCGGTGACGGTTTCTTCCGCGACGACACACGCGTGCTCTCCGAATTCCGGCTGACCGTCGGCGGCAGGCAGACATCGTTGCTCGGCGCTTCGCTCAGCCAGGACAATGTGCTGTTCACCACCAACCTGACCAATCTGCCGATGCTCAGCGCCAGCGGTCGCGACATTCCGCAGGGCGCGATTCATGTCGAACGCGTCCGGCTGCTTTGGCAGGACAGGCTGTTCGAACGCATCACGCTTTCCAACTACAGTCGGGAAACCTCGACAATCGGCGTTTCCCTGCACTTTGCCGCCGATTTCCGCGACATGTTCGAAGTGCGCGGCTCGACGCGACTGCGGCGCGGCATGGCCCATATGGCCGAGATGGGTGCGGCATCCGTCCTGCTGCGTTACGACGGGTTGGACGGGCTGGCGCGCGCGTCGGCGATCTCGTTCTCGCAGGCTCCGGATCAACTGACAGCCGACCGCGCCGATTTCCTGCTCGCCGTAACCAAGCGCAGCAGCAAGGTGCTCTATGTCGAGGTCGGTTCCGAGGTGGAGGATGCGCCCGATCGCGACCGTTTCCGCGCCGCCGCCGCCCGGGCCCGCTTTGGCATGCGGGCCAAGCGCCGCCATGGCGCGACGGTGCACAGTTCCGGTCGCGTCTTCAACGACTGGGTCGAGCGCGCCCGCGCCGATGTCGCGCTGCTGACCACCGAGCTTCCGACCGGACCCTATCCCTACGCCGGCATCCCCTGGTTCTCGACGGCGTTCGGCCGTGACGGCGTCATCTCGGCGCTGCAGATGCTCTGGCTCAACCCAGGCCTGGCGCGGGGCGTGCTGGCCTTCCTTGCCCAGCATCAGGCGACGGAGACGTCGCCGTTCAGCGATTCGCAGCCGGGCAAGATCATGCATGAGACCCGCAAGGGCGAGATGGCGGCGCTGCGGGAGCTTCCGTTCGGCCGCTACTATGGCGGCGTCGATACGACGCCGCTCTACATCCATCTCGCCTGTGCCTATGCCGACCGCACCGGTGACATGGCGTTCATCGACAGCCTGTGGCCGTCGCTGTGCGCCGCGGCCGAATGGACGGAGGAGGCGGGCCGCGAGACCGGATTCGTGACCTACCAGCGGGCAGCCGAGTCCGGCCTCGCCAATCAGGGCTGGAAGGACAGCTTCGATTCCGTCTTTCATGCCGATGGCCGCATCCCCAGGGGTCCGATCGCGCTGGTCGAGGTGCAAGGCTATGTCTTTGCCGCCTTCCGGGGGCTGGCGGCGCTCGCCCGTCGCCGTGGCGAGGACGAGAGAGCCGATCACTGGGACAGCCGCGCCGAGGCCATGCGGGTGGCGGTGGAACGCGATTTCTGGCTCGACGATCTCGGCTTCTATGCCCTGGCGATCGACGGTGCCGGCGAGCCCTGCAAGGTGCGGACCTCGAATGCGGGCCATCTTCTCCTTGTCGGGCTTCCCGAGCCGGCGCGGGCGCAGATGGTCGCCGATCAGCTTCTTTCGGCCTCCTTCCATTCCGGCTGGGGGCTGAGGACGCTTGCCGACGATGCCGTGTTCTTCAACCCGATGTCGTACCACAATGGCTCGATCTGGCCGCATGACACTGCCATGTGCGGCGCCGGACTGGCGCGCTATGGCGAGCGCGACAGCGTGGTCCGCCTGATGAGCGGCACGTTCGAATCCGCGGTCCATTTCAACATGCGGTTGCCGGAACTGTTCTGCGGTTTTACGCGCGCACCGGGCGAAGCACCGATCGCCTATCCCGTCGCCTGCCTGCCGCAAGCGTGGTCGGCGGGTTCCGCCTTCATGCTGATGCAGGCCTGCCTTGGCCTGGAGATCGATGGCTGGGATGGCGAAATCCGCGTCACCCGTCCGAGACTGCCGATCGGCATCGACACACTCACGCTGCGACATTTGGGCGTCGGCGAAAGAGTGGTCGATCTCACGTTCCAGCGTGTCGGCGACCGGGTCGTCGCCTTCCTCGCCGACCGGCATGAAGGGCTGGTGCCGCTCATCGTCAGAACATGATCCGAGCCAGATTGGCTGGAACCGATCCCGGCTTTGTGCGTTGCAAAAAATACAGGTCCGGACGGCGACCAGGTCGCTGGCGGACAGTTTCAAATCGGAAACACGAACAAAAAGGCCGCCGAACGGCCGAAGGTGAGTTGGCATTCCAATGACAGATTATGGTGCGGACCTGCTCTGGGTTCTGATCCTCGCGAGCCTCGGTCTCTCCGCTCTTGCCGTTTTCTTCTCCATATCGCGGCAACGCCGCAGTCACCCTCCCACGATTGCACATCCGGCCGGTGAGGACGTGGCCGCGGAAGCGGCGCGCAAGGTGATACGGGAGTTCGAAAAGAACGGCCAATCGGCCGATGCCGCCCTGGTGACATGGTCGCCCGAAACATTGCGCAAGATCCTGACCGATGACCTGCCCGATGCGCAGGTCATCGTGGTCTCCAACCGCGAACCGTATATCCACAACGTCAAGGGCAATGGCGTCGAACTGCTTGTGCCGGCCAGCGGGCTGGTTTCGGCGCTGGAGCCGATCACGCGCGCCTGCGCCGGCACATGGATTGCCTATGGCGGTGGAACGGCAGACCGTCTCATGGTCGACAAGGACGACCGGGTACAGGTGCCGCCCGGCAATCCGTCCTACACGCTGCGCCGGGTCTGGCTGACCGAGGAAGAGCATCAGGGCTACTATCTCGGCTTCGCCAATGAGGGCCTGTGGCCGCTTTGCCATATCGCCTTCACCCGGCCGATTTTTCGCGCCTCGGACTGGGAGGCTTATGAGGCCGTCAACCGGAAGTTCGCCGATACGGTGGTGGCCGAGGCGCGCAACGAGCGGCCGATCGTGCTGGTCCAGGACTACCACTTCGCGCTGCTGCCGCGGATGATCCGCGAGCGCCTGCCCGAGGCGATCGTCATCACCTTCTGGCATATCCCGTGGCCGAACTCGGAAGTGTACAGTATCTGTCCGTGGCGTGAGCGCATCCTCGAGGGGCTGCTCGGCAGCTCGATCATCGGTTTCCACACCCAGTTCCACGCCAACAATTTCACCGAAAGCGTCGATCGTTTCCTGGAAAGCCGCATCGAGCGGGCGGATGCGGCCATCTCCTATGGCGGGCAGACGACGCTGGTGCACGCCTATCCCATCTCGATAGAATGGCCGGCGGACCTTCTGGCAAGATTGCCTGATGTCGATGACTGCCGCGCCCGCCTGCGCGCCAGGTTCGGGCTGAGAGCGGATGTGAAGCTGGGCGTCGGCGTCGAGCGCCTCGACTACACCAAGGGCATTCTTGATAGGTTTCAGGCGCTCGACGAATTGTTCAAGCGATATCCGGAATGGATCGGAAAACTGGCCTTCCTGCAGATAGCGGCACCCAGCCGCGGCACGCTCCCGGCTTACAAGCTGCTCCACGACGAATGTCACCGCTATGCCGAAGAGCTCAACGAACGTTACGGCAGCGAAGGTTACAAACCGGTGATCATGGTGGCTGAACATCACACGCAGGAACAGGTCTATGAGATCTATCGCGCCGCCGACATATGCATGGTCACCAGCCTGCATGACGGCATGAACCTGGTCGCCAAGGAATTCGTTGCGGCGCGCGATGACGAACAGGGCGTCTTGATGCTCAGCACATTCGCCGGCGCCTCGCGCGAATTGCTGGAGGCGCTGATCGTCAACCCCTACGACGCCGCCATGATGAGCGAGACGCTGCTGCAGGCGCTGACCATGACGCCCGACGAACAGCGCGAGCGCATGCGGCCGATGCGGCAGATGGTCCGCGACAACAATGTCTATCGCTGGGCCGGCAGTATGCTTCTGGATGCGGCGCGCCTGCGCAAGCGCGGCGACGTCGATCGGGCAACGGGCACTAGCGATCGGCAGCCTCCAAGCGTCGACAATGTCGTCTCCATGTTCGAGCGCAAACGGCTGGCAATATCATGAGCGAGACCCTGCAGAAGCCGCAGACCTTGCTGACCGGCGAATGGGCGTTGTTCCTCGACATTGACGGCACCCTTTTGGAACATGCGGAACACCCGGACGCCGTCTCGGTCAGCGACGAGCTTCGCTCCTTGCTGCAAGGCCTGGATCACAAGTTGAACGGGGCATTGGCCGTTATTACAGGCCGCTCCGTTGCGGCCGTGGACCAGCTGTTTCAGCCTTTGAAACTGCGCGCGGCCGGGCTTTATGGCCTGGAACACAGGCTCCTGCCGGACGACGACGTCGAAGTCGCGGGAGAGCCGGCGGATATTGCCGCTCTTGCCGACGAGATCGAGGCCGAGCTCGGGCGTGGGCAGGCCTATATCGAGCGCAAGGGCCGGGTGCTGGCCATCCACACGCGCGGTGCCCCGCATCTGCTTCCGCGCGCGACGCAGCTTGTCGAGCAGGCGCTGGCCACCCTGCCGAAGGGCTACCGGGTGGTTGCCGGCAATGCCGGCGTGGAACTGCTGCCGCTCGAGGCAGCCAAGGGTGCTGCGATCCGGCGGTTCATGGGCATGGCACCATTCAGAGGCCGCCGCCCGGTCTTCCTGGGCGACGACACGCCGGACGAAAACGGCTTCGAAGCCGTCAATGATGCCGGCGGCATATCGATACGGGTCAAACCACCCGCGCAGACAACCGCGCGGTACGGCCTTGCCGGCGTTGCCGAAACGCTCGCCTGGCTGAGAGGCCAACTTTAGGTCCAGACGAGGGATGCAAGCGCGATTGCGCATCTTGGAAGGATATTTCGGCCAGGAAAGGAACGGTACGATGGGACGCTTTGCACGTTTGGTTCGTGAGATCACGCCGAGTTGGCTCAATCCTCGCTCCGCCCGCCATGCGGCCGCCGACATTTCACCGTCCGAGGCAGACGCCAGTTGGCAGGAAGCGATCGATAACAAGATGTATGGGGCCGATACGCCGGATTATTCCCATGTTCCGGAGCAGTCCGCTTCAGGTGCGGCAAGACCGGCCGGCGACAGGGCCAAATAGGCAGCAGGCCTGGCGGCGCCCAATCATGGCGACGATCCCTGGCCCGCTGCTCGCCCCTTCGACAAGTCCGGCTACGGCCTTGCCGGCCGCTGCCATTTTGCTTGTCCCTACGCCGCAAATCGCAGGCCGCCATCGCAGGTCAGGACCTGGCCGGTCATGAAGCGGTTGGAGACGAGAAAGGCGATGGCGTCGGCGACGTCCTCGGCGCGGCCGATTCGGCCGACCGGGGTCTTGCCGGCATAGTCGGCAAAGATCGCCTGCCGCTGCTCCTCGGCCAGAAAATCCCACCAGGGCGTATCGATGACGCCGGGCGCCACGACATTGACGCGCAGCGGCTTCAGCTCCACGGCCAGGATCGGCACCACGGTCAAAAGCATGCCGTTGATGGCGGCGATGCCGGCGACGCCCGGCGTCGCAAGCTGTGCCGATACTGCCGAGATGAAGGTGGCCGATCCGCTCTTGTTCAGAGTCGGCAGGGCCGCCTGCAGGCAGGACAGCTGCGGCCTCACTTTCTCGTCGACACCGCTGCCGATGTCGGTCAGGTCAAGCGTCTGGAAGGGGCCAAGGCCCTTGCCGCCGCTGGCCGCCAGGACCAGGTGGTCGAAGGGGCCTAGGCGCTCGAAGAACCCGCTGACCTCGTCCGGCTTCGCGGCATCGAACGCAGCCTTGTCGACAGCGCCGCCAAGGCTCTTCCATGCGCTGTTGAGCCTGTCCTGATTACGCCCGGTGATGGTCACCTTCATGCCGGGACCAAGCAGTTTGCGCGCCGTCGCCAGGCCGATGCCGGACGAGCCGCCAATGATGACGGTGTGCTGGATTGTCGTGGTCATGAATGCTGTTCCTTCGATGTTGGGGAGGCGAGGCCGACAAGGTCGAGGCTCAGACTGCGCAACTGTTGTCTTGCCTTGGCATCGTAGGCCTGGGCGTCGGCGCGGGATTCCCGCAAGCCGTCGAAATAGAGGCCGCTGCGTCCTTCCAGCGCCGATGAAGTCGCGAGGTTGAGGATGGCGTCGGCGCCGGTTTCGACTGAACTCCACGGCGTCACGCCGGCCTGGCGGACCATGGTGGTGTTCATGTAGCTGGCCGGATGCAGCGCGTTGACGGTAACGCCGGCCCCTTTCAGCTCCTGCGCAAGGTCGATGGTGAAGAGGATCTGCGCCAGCTTGCTCTGGCAGTAGGCGCGCACGCCGCCGTAGCTGCGGGTCAGCATGACATCGCCGAAGTCGATCGCCTGCTGTCCTGCCGAGGCGACATTGACGATGCGCGCCGGCGCGCTCGCCTTGAGCAACGGCAGAAGTTCCGATGTCAGCAGGAAACCGGCGAGATAGTTGACCGCGAAGCGCAGTTCGTAGCCGTCGGCGCTGACCTGCCGCTTGGCACCTTGGCCTGCGGTGCCAATGCCGGCATTGTTGACAAGGATGTCGAGCCGGTTCGCCCTGGCGCGCACGGCCTCGGCGAGGCGGCGCACCTCGGCCAGCGAGGAGAGGTCGGCGACCAGCAGCTCGGCCTTGCCGCCGGCGGCTTCGATCTCAGCGACGGTCGCCTTGCCGCGCGTCGCATCGCGGCCATGCACCAGCACACGGGCGCCACCAGCGCCAAGCCGCTGCGCGACGACGCGGCCGACGCCGTCGGTCGACCCGGTGACGAGGATTGTCTTGTCTTTGAGTTCCATATTCGGACCCTCCGTTCTGTTGCTCTGAACGGAAGATGGGACAGCGGGAGCGCGCCAAACAGTTCAAACTTTATCCTGGTATCAATACTGCTATAATACGCTCATGGAATCCCAACCCCACTCTGCTCCCACTCACTCCGCTGAAGACAGCCGCCGGCGCGAGCTGGGCGCCTTCCTGCGCTCGCGCCGCGAAAGGCTGACGCCATCGGCAACCGGCATCGCCACTGGTCTCAGGCGGCGTACGCCGGGCCTGCGTCGCGAAGAGGTGGCGATGATCGCCGGCGTCGGCACGACCTGGTACACATGGCTGGAGCAGGGGCGGGAGGTCAGGCCCTCGGTCGAGGTGCTGACGGCGCTCTGCGAGGCGCTGCGGCTCGACGCGGCCGAAAAACAGCATCTGTTCATCCTCGCCGGCCGCCAGCAGCCGGAACGTCGCGCCGTGGCGCCGGAAAAGGTCGACGGCCCCTTGCTGCACATGCTGCAAAGCCTGGTGCTGCAGCCGGCCTATGTCGTCGGCCGGCGCTGGGACGTGCTGGCCTGGAACCCGGCGGCGGTGGCGGTGTTCGGCGACTACGGTCTGCTGGAGGGTGATGCCCGCAACATCGTCCACATGGTCTTCACCAATCCGCACCACCGGCGGCTGCTGGTCGACTGGGAGCAGCTGGCGCGCATCGTGCTGGCCTCGTTCCGGGCCGCAAGCGCCAGATATGTCGGCGATCCGGATTTCGAGCGGCTGATCGAGTTGATGACGCGCTCGAGCCCCGAGTTTCGCGCCTGGTGGCCGCAGCGCGACGTCGCGCACCGATTGTCTGGGGTGAAGCATGTCCGGCACCCGAGCGCCGGCGCCATGACGTTCGAGCATATGAGCTTGTCAGTGGGCGACGGCTCCGACATGAAGCTGATCGTCTACACGCCGCTTGCCGAGCAGAACTCGATCGCCAAGCTGCAGACATTGCTGGACGCGCTGCCGGCCGAACGGCGCAGCGCCTGATAACCGCCGAAAGTTAGTTTTTCGGCTTCAGCCCGTCGAGGAACAATTGCTCCAGGAAGCGGGCGGCGTCTTCGAAGCGGCCGTCGCCGCCGCGGTCGGCTCCGAGCACGGCGCGGACCTGGACGTCGAAATCGGCATAGTGCTGCGTCGTCGCCCAGATCGAGAAGATCAGGTGCCAGGGGTCGGTCCTGGCGATCTTGCCGGCGCGCATCCAGCCCTTGATGACAGCGGCCTTTTCGTCGACCAGCGTCTTCAATTCGCCGGCCAGCAGCGGCATGATGCGCGGCGCGCCTTGCAGGATCTCGTTGGCGAACAACCGGCTCTCGCGCGGAAAATCGCGGGCCATTTCGAGCTTGCGCCTGATGTAGTTGCGCAATTCGGTCATTGGATCGCCGATGTCGTCGAGTTCACGCAGCGGCGCCAGCCAGGTGTCGAGCAGGCGCTGCATCAGCGTCTCGTGGATGTCCTCCTTGCGGCGGAAATAATAAAGCAGGTTCGGCTTCGACATGCCGGCGGCTTCGGCGATCTGGTCGATGGTCGAGCCGCGAAAACCGTTGGTGGAGAAAACCTCGAGCGCCGCCTCCAGGATGAGTTCGCGCTTTTCCTGCTGGATGCGGGTGCGGCGAGGGGCGTCCGTGCTGGTGTTCACCGTTGCGGGCCCTCGCGTTGACGGTCATCTGGACCAATTCTCTGGACCAGTTTTTCCTTGGCCTGTGGAACGCACTTCAAGTGCCGCATTTCCGCTAGTAATCCCTTGACCGCCGACAGGGCGGTGCTAACGTTTGTCCAATCGGTCAAAAATTTGCGTAGCACGAAATCGCAACGAAGACCAAGCGTTGGGCGCACCGAAACAGGTTACAAGGGGAAGTCTTGGTCATGTCCAACCGGCTGAAAGTCACGCCGAACGATCTCAGCGCATTCTGGATGCCGTTCACGGCAAACCGGCAGTTCAAGCAGGCGCCGCGCATGATGGTGTCCGCCAAGGACATGCATTACACGACCAGCGACGGCCGCAAGGTGCTGGACGGCACCGCCGGTCTCTGGTGCGTCAATGCAGGCCACTGCCGGCCGAAGATCACCGAGGCCATCCAGCATCAGGCTGCCGAGCTCGACTACGCGCCGGCCTTCCAGATGGGCCATCCGATCGTCTTCGAACTGGCCAACCGCCTGGTCGACCTCGCGCCCAAGGGCATGGATCATGTGTTCTTCACCAATTCCGGCTCGGAATCGGTCGAAACGGCGCTGAAGATGGCGATCGCCTATCACCGCGCCAAGGGCGAGGGTTCGCGCACTCGCCTGATTGGCCGCGAGCGCGGCTATCACGGCGTCAATTTCGGCGGCATCTCGGTTGGTGGCATCGTCACCAACCGCAAGATGTTCGGCACGCTGCTCGGCGGCGTCGACCACATGCCGCACACGCATCTGCCGGAGAAGAACGCCTTCACCAAAGGCGTGCCGGAGCATGGCGCGGAACTCGCCAACGAGCTGGAGCGCATCGTCGCGCTGCATGACGCCTCGACCATCGCCGCCGTCATCGTCGAGCCGGTCGCCGGTTCCACTGGCGTCATCCTGCCGCCCAAGGGTTATCTGCAGAAGCTGCGCGAGATCTGCACCAAACACGGCATCCTGTTGATCTTCGACGAGGTCATCACCGGTTTCGGCCGTCTCGGCACGCCGTTCGCCGCCGACTATTTCGGTGTCACGCCCGACATCATGACCACCGCCAAGGGCGTCTCCAACGGCGTCATCCCGATGGGCGCGGTGTTCGTGAAGAAGGAAATCCACGACGCCTTCATGACCGGCCCCGAGCATATGATCGAGTTCTTCCACGGCTACACCTATTCGGGCAATCCGATCGCCTGCGCGGCGGCCTTGGGCACGCTCGACACCTACAAGGAAGAGGGCCTGCTGACCCGTGGCGAGGAACTGGCGCCCTATTGGGAAGACGCGCTGCATTCGCTGAAGGGCGAGCCGAACGTCATCGATATCAGAAACATCGGCCTGATCGGCGCGATCGAGCTGGCGCCGATCGCCGGCCAGCCGACCAAGCGTGCCTTCTCGGCCTTCGTCAAGGCGTTCGAGCGTGGCGCGCTGATCCGCACCACCGGCGACATCATCGCGCTGTCGCCGCCGCTGATCATCACCAAGGGCCAGATCAACGAATTGATCGACCACGTGCGTGAAGTCTTGAGGGCGGTGGACTAAATCTGCTTAGACCTAGACGGGTGGCGACGGGAACCGCCGCCCGCCCAGGACATGAAATGAGAGGACTTGGAATGGCCGCACCCGGCGAGAATCTGCGAATCAATTCAGACCGTTTGTGGGATTCGATAATGGAGATGGCGAAGATCGGCCCCGGCATTGCCGGCGGCAACAATCGCCAGACCGTGACCGACGAGGATGGCGAGGGCCGGCATCTGTTCAAGCGCTGGTGCGATGCGGCCGGGCTCGAAATGGGCGTCGACGAAATGGGCACCATGTTCGCCCGCCGCGAAGGCACCGATCCCGACGCGTTGCCTGTCTATGTCGGGAGCCATCTCGACACGCAGCCGACCGGTGGCAAATATGACGGCGTGCTCGGTGTGCTCGGTGGGCTTGAAGTGGTGCGCTCGCTCAACGACCTCGGCATCAAGACCAGGCATCCGATCGTCGTCACCAATTGGACCAACGAGGAGGGCGCGCGCTTTGCGCCGGCGATGATGGCGTCCGGCGTGTTTGCCGGCGTGCTCGACCAGGCCGATGTCTACGAACATGTTGACAAGCAAGGCAAGAAATTCGGCGAGGAGCTGGAGCGCATCGGCTGGAAGGGCGCCGAGAAGGTCGGCGACCGCAAGATTCACGCCTTCTTCGAACTGCATATCGAGCAGGGGCCGATCCTTGAGGATGAAGGCATCGACATCGGTGTCGTCACCCACGGGCAAGGTTTGAAATGGCTGCAGGTGACGCTGACCGGCAAGGAGTCGCATACCGGTTCGACGCCAATGCCCAAGCGCCGCAATGCCGGGCTTGGCATGGCCAGGGTGATCGAACTGGTGCACGAGATCGCCATGGACTACCAGCCCGACGCCGTCGGCGCGGTCGGCCATATGGAGGTGTTTCCCAACTCGCGCAACATCATCGCCGGCCGCACCGTTTTCACCATCGACATCCGTTCACCCGAGAAGGAAGTGCTGGATGCGATGGACGGCCGCATCCGCGAAGGCATCGACACGATCTGCGAGGCGCTCGACATCCAGTACAAGATCGAACAGGTCGGCGCCTTCGACCCGGTCACCTTTGACGCCGGCTGCGTCAAGGCAATCCGCGATGCCGCCGACCGCCTCGGCTATTCGCACCGAAACATCGTCTCCGGCGCTGGCCACGATGCCTGCTGGATCAATCGCGTTGCGCCGACCGCCATGGTGATGTGCCCCTGCGTCGACGGGCTCAGCCACAACGAGGCCGAGGACATCACGAAGGAATGGGCGTCGGCCGGCGCCGACGTGCTGTTCCACGCTGTGGTGGAGACGGCTGTCATCGTGGAGTGAGCTTATAATCCGCATTCCAAACGTCGCTCGCAAGAAGCGCGAAGAGAACAAGGGAACAAGAAAAATGACCAAAGTCATCAAAAACGGCACCATCGTCACCGCCGACCGCACGTGGAAGGCCGATGTGCTGTTCAAGCACGGCAAGATCGCCGCCATCGGTTCGGACCTGCATGGCGACCACGAGTTCGACGCCACCGGCTGTTATGTGATGCCGGGCGGCATCGATCCGCACACCCATCTCGAAATGCCGTTCATGGGCACCTATTCGGCCGATGATTTCGAATCCGGCACGCGGGCCGCCCTTGCCGGCGGCACCACGATGGTGGTTGATTTCTGCTTGCCGGCGCCGCAGCAGTCGCTGCTCGAAGCCTTGCAGATGTGGGACAACAAGACCTCGAAAGCATCCTGCGACTATTCCTTCCACATGGCGATCACCTGGTGGGGCAAGCAGGTGTTCGACGAGATGGCCACCGTCGTCGACAAGGGCATTACCTCGTTCAAGCACTTCATGGCCTACAAGGGTGCGCTGATGGTCGACGACGACGAGATGTATGCGTCGTTCCAGCGCTGCGCCGACCTTGGCGCGCTGCCGCTGGTGCATGCCGAGAATGGCGACGTGGTTGCAGCCCTGTCGCAGAAGCTGCTTGCGGCCGGCAACAATGGCCCGGAGGGCCATGCCTATTCGCGCCCGCCGGAAGTGGAAGGCGAGGCGACCAACCGCGCCATCATGATCGCCGACATGGCAGGCGTGCCGCTCTATGTCGTGCATGTCTCCTGCGAGCAAAGCCACGAGGCCATTCGCCGGGCGCGCCAGAAGGGCATGCGCGTGTTCGGCGAGCCGCTGATCCAGCACCTGACGCTGGACGAGAGCGAGTATTTCGACAAGGACTGGGACCATGCGGCGCGCCGCGTGATGAGCCCGCCCTTCCGCAACAAGCTGCACCAGGATTCGCTGTGGGCCGGCCTGCAGGCCGGTTCGTTGCAGGTGGTGGCGACCGACCATTGCGCCTTCACCACCAAGCAGAAGCGCAACGGCGTCGGCGATTTCACCAAGATCCCGAACGGCACAGGTGGGCTGGAAGACCGCATGCCGGTGCTGTGGACCACGGGCGTCAACACCGGACGGCTGACGATGAACGAGTTCGTCGCGGTGACCTCGACCAACATCGCCAAGATCCTCAACATGTATCCGAAGAAGGGCGCCATCGTCGAAGGTGCTGACGCCGACATCGTTGTCTGGGATCCAAAGCGCAAGAAGAAGATCTCGGCGAAGAAGCAGCAATCCGTCATCGACTACAATGTATTCGAAGGGTTCGAGGTGACCGGCCTGCCGCGCTTCGTGTTCTCGCGCGGCGAGTTGTTGATCCAGGAGGCCGAGGTCAAGGCCAAGCCGGGGCATGGCGAGTTCGTCGGCCGCGAGCCGAACGCGGCGGTCAACCGGGCGCTATCGACGTGGAAGGAAATTTCCGCGCCGCGCAAGGTCGAACGCACCGGCATCCCGGCGACCGGGGTTTGAGTTTGGCGCGCTCGGCCGCGCTCATCTCGTTGGTTCTGGCGGCAGTTGTCGCTGGTCCGGCAGCAGCGAGCGGCGTGCTGGCCGGCTCCTGGGGCAACGATATCGGCTGTGCCGGCGTAAAGGCCGGTTATCAGGACAGTGATGCCTATATCGTGCTGACCGCCGAGGGCATCGAGACCTATGGCAGCGGCTGCCGGTTCGCGCAGCAATTGACGTCGGTGCTGGGTGCCCAATCGCTGACTTCGACCTGTTCCGCCGAGGGCGAGGCGGGGACGACGATCGAAACCGTTGTGGTCACCAACAAGGGGGAGGATGGGTTCTTCGTCACCATTCCCGGCCTTGAAGAAATGGGGCCGCTGCAATCATGTTCGTGACATTGGGGGTGAGCATGCGCGGTTTTTGTCTGTCTGTTGCGATGGTTCTCGTGCTGGCGGCCGGTCAGGCTTCGGCGGCAGGCATCGATCTGTCCAAGCCCTACGGCAACAAGTCCGGCTGCATCAACAAGAATGGTCAGAAAGTCTATGCCGAGGATATGCTGCTGTTGACGGACACGGATCTGATCACCGTGGCAAGCGCCTGCACATTCACCGACAAGCAGGCGAAGCTCGATGGCTCGCTGACCATCAAGGCGCAATGCGAGGCGGAAGGCGAGGATGGACAATCGCCGGCCGAGTTCACCGTCAAGCACAGTCCCAAGAACGCCAAGAAGCTGGTCATCACCGACGAGGACGGCAACGTCATGGGGGAAGTCTCCCGGTGCCGATGACGGTCAAATCACCATCGGCGCTGCCGGCTTCAGGCGACCAGCGCGTCCAGTTCCGGCAACAGGACGACGCTTTCCTGTTCGTTGGGATCGGTGCGGGCGATGACGGCCGACGACGGGGCGCCACTCAGATTGGCCGGGAGATGCGGCACGCCGGCCGGAATGTAGAAGAGGTCGCCGGCCTTGACGACGATATGATGCTCCAGCCGGTCGCCATACCAGGTATGGACCTCGCCGGAGAGCACATAGATCGCCGTTTCATGGCTCTCGTGCATATGCGCCTTGGCGCGGGCGCCGGGCGGCATGGTGAGCATATGCATGCAGATGCCGGAGGAGCCGACGGTTTCAGCGGCGATGCCTGCGAAATAGGTCAATCCCTGCTTGCCTTCATAAGTGGTTTCAGGGCGGATAAGATGACAAGTGGGCGACATCGGGGAAACTCCGGGCGTCGATTGAGTGGGACAAGGTTAGTGGGACTGGGGCCAATGGGACAGGGCGAGTGGAAAACAACATCGCGATAAAAGCAATCGGATTCCAGCCGGCGCCGCAGGGGCGGGAACGGGCAGGCTGCAGCCGATGACAGGGACTTCGCCAGCCGTCGTTTCGGCAAGCAAACTCGGACTGACCTTCCAGACCAATGACGGGCCGGTGCAGGCGTTGTCCAATGTCGACCTGACCATCGGCAAGGGGGAGTTCGTTTCCTTCATCGGGCCGTCGGGCTGCGGCAAGACCACCTTGCTGCGCGTCATCGCTGATCTGGAGAAGCCGACCTCTGGGACGATTTCGGTCAACGGCATGACGCCCGAACAGGCGCGCGAGAAACGCGCCTATGGCTATGTCTTCCAGGCCGCCGCGCTGTTTCCATGGCGCACCATCGAGCGCAATGTCGGGCTGCCGCTGGAGATCATGGGCCTGTCCAAGGCGGAGCAGGCGCAGCGCATCAAGCGCACGCTCGACCTCGTCAACCTCAGCGGCTTCGAGAAGAAATATCCCTGGCAGCTTTCTGGTGGCATGCAGCAGCGCGCCTCGATCGCGCGTGCGCTGGCCTTCGACGCCGACCTTCTGTTGATGGACGAGCCGTTCGGCGCGCTGGATGAGATCGTGCGCGACCATCTCAACGAGCAATTGCTGGAGCTGTGGGGCCGCACGAACAAGACCATCTGCTTCGTCACCCACTCCATTCCGGAAGCCGTGTATCTGTCGACGCGCATCGTCGTCATGTCGCCGCGGCCGGGCCGTGTCAGCGATGTCATCGAATCGACGCTGCCGAAAGAGCGGCCGCTCGACATCCGCGAGACGCCGGAATTCCTGGCGATCGCCGCGCGCGTGCGCGATGGGCTGCGGGCAGGGCACAGCTACGATGATTGAGGCGGCGCGCTAGATGGACACCTTCCGCGACAAGCTCGTTCCGGTGACCTCGATCCTCGCGGGCGTGGTCGTGCTCTGGTATGTTTTCGCCGTCATCCTCAACACGCCGTTCCAGCGCGATCTCGACCGCCGCGCCGGTGAAACGCCGGCGTTGAGCGAGTTCATCGGCAAGACGCTGTCGCAGCCGAAGCCGACGCTGCCGGCGCCGCATCAGGTGGCGGTGAATTTCTTCGAGAACACCTTCCTGCGCAGCGTCACTTCGAACCGCAGCCTCGTCTACAATGCCTGGGTGACGCTGTCGTCGACGCTGCTCGGTTTCGCTTTCGGCACGGCGCTCGGCATCATCATCGCCGTCGGCATCGTGCATGTGGCAACGCTCGACCGCAGCCTGATGCCGTGGATCATCGCCTCGCAGACCATTCCCATCCTGGCGGTGGCGCCGATGATCATCGTCGTGCTGGCGGCGGTCGGCATCACCGGCCTGATTCCGAAGGCGATGATCTCGACCTATCTGTCATTCTTCCCGGTGACCGTCGGCATGGTGAAGGGCCTGCGCTCGCCCGAGATCATGCATCTCGACCTGATGCACACCTACAACGCCAGCGCCTCGCAGACCTTCTGGAAATTGCGCGTGCCGGCCTCGGTGCCGTTCCTGTTCACCTCGATGAAGGTGGCGGTGGCGGCAAGCCTCGTCGGCGCCATCGTCGGCGAACTGCCGACCGGTGCGGTCGCCGGCATCGGCGCCAAGCTTTTGGCAGGCGCCTACTACAGCCAGTCCATCGACATCTGGTCGGCGCTGGTCGCCGGTTCGGTGGTGGCAGCACTTCTGGTCATGGTGGTCGGCATTGCCGGGCGCATCGTCGACCGCGCCATGGGCGGGAGGCCGGCATGAACTGGCTGAAACCCTCCTGGCAAGCGGTGCTGGCCATCGTGTTGTGCCTGATCGCGGTGGCGCTCGGCGCGATGTCGAAGCCGGAAGCGGCAGCGCTTGCCGACCCGGCAGCCAGCTTCAACTACCCCTATCTCGGAACGAAGGGCTTGATGTTGGGCCTGGCCATGCTGGCGGCGCTGATCTCGATGACCAGGATCCCGCCCCTTGCAGAAGCGATGGTGCTGTTTGGCGGCGCCCACCTCGTCGCCTGGCTGCTGATATCAGGCATATCCGGGTTCGAAGGCACCGCACTGGCGCCGTACTTTTTGCTGCTCACGGCCGCCTGGCTGCTCGGCTGGCGCTGCGTCGCTGTCCTGTCGGGACTTCGCCCGATGGCAAGCTGGGCCCGCACGGTGCTGCGCCTGATCATCCCCGCCATCTTCGGCGCCTGGATCCTGATCATCTGGGAAGCGGTGACGCGCGGTGCCGGCATCCCCTTTATCCTGCTGCCGCCGCCGAGTGCCATCGGCGTGCGCATCGCCAGCTCGCTGCCGGTGCTCGGCGCCGATGTCCGGCAGACCATCTTCAAGGCGGTGATCTTCGGTTATGTCGTCGGCAGCGGCGCCGGCTTCATCACCGCGATCCTCGCCGACCGCGTACCGTTCCTGCGGCGCGGCCTGCTGCCGATCGGCAACATGGTCTCGGCGCTGCCGATCATCGGCGTCGCCCCCATCATGGTCATGTGGTTCGGCTTCGACTGGCAGTCCAAGGCGGCCGTCGTCATTATCATGACCTTCTTCCCGATGCTGGTGAACACGGTCGCCGGGCTTGCCGCCTCCGGCCATATGGAGCGTGACCTGATGCGCACCTACGCATCGGGCTACTGGCAAACGCTGCTGAAGCTCAGGCTGCCGGCAGCAGCGCCTTTCATCTTCAACGCGCTGAAGATCAACTCGACGCTGGCGCTGATCGGCGCCATCGTCGCCGAGTTCTTCGGCACGCCTGTCGTCGGCATGGGCTTCCGCATCTCGACCGAGGTCGGGCGGATGAACATCGACATGGTCTGGGCCGAAATCGCAGTTGCAGCACTTGCGGGTTCGGTCTTTTATGGCGTGGTCGCTCTTGTCGAAAGAGCCGTCACGTTTTGGCATCCCTCTGTCCGTGGTGGATAGGGGCGGTGGGTTTAAGGGTGCTAACTTCAGAGGGTAAAAAGATGAAAAGACTGATTATTCCTGTTCTGGCCGGCGCGATGTCGCTGGCCGCGTTCCAGGCAATGGCCGCCGACAAGGTGACGTTGCAGCTGAAATGGGTCACGCAGGCCCAGTTTGCCGGCTACTATGTTGCCAAGGCCAAGGGTTTCTACGAGGCTGAAGGCCTCGACGTCGACATCAAGCCGGGCGGCCCCGACATTGCGCCGGAGCAGGTGATCGCCGGCGGCGGCGCCGATGTCATCGTCGACTGGATGGGCGGTGCGCTGGCCGCCCGCGAAAAGGGCGTGCCGCTGGTCAACATCGCCCAGCCGTTCAAGAAGGCCGGCATGGAGCTGGTCTGCCCGAAGGACGGCCCGATCAAGACCGAAGCCGACTTCAAGGGCCACACGCTCGGCGTCTGGTTCTTCGGCAACGAATATCCGTTCTATGCCTGGATGAACAAGCTTGGGCTCAAGACCGATGGCGGCCCGGATGGCGTCACCGTTCTGAAGCAGAGCTTTGACGTGCAGCCGCTGATCCAGAAGCAGGCGGATTGCATCTCGGTCATGACCTACAACGAGTACTGGCAGCTGATCGACGCCGGCTACAAGCCGGAACAGCTGACGGTGTTCAACTATTCGGCGATGGGCAACGACCTGCTCGAGGACGGGCTCTATGCGTCGGAAGACAAGCTCAAGGATCCGGCCTTCGAGGACAAGATGGTGCGTTTCGTGCGCGCCTCGATGAAGGGCTGGAAATACGCCATCGACAACAATGACGAGGCCGCAGGCATCGTCATGGACGGTGGCGGCCAGGACGAGAACCACCAGAAGCGCATGATGAGCGAAATCGCCAAGCTGGTCGACAATGCCGACGGCAAGCTCGACCCGGCGACCTACGAGCGCACCGCCAAGGCGCTGCTCGACCAGAAGATCATCACCAAGGAGCCGACCGGCGCCTACACCACCGCCATCACCGACAAGGCGGTCAAGTAAATATGCCAGAGCATGATCCCCGAAAAGATCATGCTCAAACAACAAGATCGCGGCGCCTCTGGCAAAAATGTCAGAGGCGCCGTTCCTTTATGGTGTTCATGACGAAGCTGGTCTCGATCGAGGCGACGCATCGCAGCCGCGCGATCTTTTCCTTGATGAAGCGCTCGTACTGTTCGAGGCTGCCAGTCACCACCTTCAGCACATAGTCGCGCGAACCGGTGACGAGGTGGCATTCCAGCACCTCTTCCCAGCCGCGGATCGCGTCCTCGAACATGACGATCTCGTCCTCGTTCTGCCGGCTGAGCCGGATGGTTGCGATGGCGACCATGCTCCAGCCGAAGGCGGCCGGATCGACCAGCGTGGTGTAGCCTCTGATGACGCCGGTCTCCTCCAGCCGCCGCACCCGCCTCAGACAGGGCGACGGCGACAGGCCGATCCGCTCGGCAAGCTCGTTGTTGGTGATGCGGGCGTCGGCCTGCAGCTCACGCAGAATCCTGCGGTCGAAATCATCGGCTATCTTCTGCTGCACTTTCGGCCTCTCCAGGCAATTTGTTGCGAGGATGCAGCCATGCGCGCCCAAAAATAGCAAAGACTGCGCGATGAGGATCGCATAAATTGCCGTGCGACACTCCTCGAAAAAGCAGGAAAAAGCCATGCCCGCGCCACGCCCTTCGAAAACCCATATCGGCAACCACAAGCTCCACCCGGAGACGCTGATGCTGAGCTATGGCTTCGATCCGCAGCTTTCGGAGGGCGCGGTCAAGCCGCCGGTGTTCCTGACCTCGACCTTCGTGTTCAAGTCGGCGGAAGAGGGACGCGACTTCTTCGACTACACCTCGGGCCGCAAGGAGCCACCGAGCGGCACGGCGTCCGGCCTGGTCTATTCGCGCTTCAACCATCCCAACAGCGAGATCGTCGAGGACCGGCTGGCGATCTATGAAGGGACGGATGCCTGCATCCTGTTTTCATCAGGCATGTCTGCGATCGCGACGACACTGCTCGCCTATGCTCGCCCGGGTGACGTCATCCTGCATTCGCAGCCGCTTTATGGCGGCACCGAGACGCTCTTGACGCGCACGCTTTCGGGCTTCGGTATAGGTGCTGTCGGCTTCGCGGATGGCGTCGACGAGACGGCGGTGCGCGCGGCGGCCGAAGCTGCAGTCGCGAAGGGCCGCGTCTCGGTCATCCTGATCGAGACGCCGTCAAATCCGACCAACAGCCTTGTCGACATCGCGCTGATGCGCAGGATCGCCGACGAGATCGGCGTCAGGCAAGGCTCGACGCCGATTGTCGTCTGCGACAATACGCTGCTCGGTCCGGTGTTCCAGAGGCCGATCGAACATGGCGCCGATGTATCCGTCTATTCGCTGACCAAATATGTCGGCGGCCATTCCGACCTGATCGCGGGCGCCGCCATGGGCAGCAAGGCGGTCACCAAGCCGATCAAGGCGCTGCGCGGTGCGATCGGCACGCAGCTCGATCCGCATTCCTGCTGGATGCTCGGCCGCTCGCTGGAGACGCTGTCGATCCGCATGGAGCGGGCGAACGACAATGCGCGCCTGGTCGCCGAATTCCTGCGCGATCATGCCAAGGTCGAGAAGGTGCATTATTTGCCGTTCCTGGGCGAGGACACGCCGGCGGGCCGTGCGTACCGCGCGCAATGCAGCGGCGCCGGCTCGACATTCTCCTTCGACATACGCGGCGGAGAGAAGGCGGCTTTCGCCTTTCTCAACGGACTGCAGATCTTCAAGCTGGCAGTGAGCCTCGGCGGAACGGAATCGCTGGCCAGCCACCCCGCGGCGATGACCCATTCAGGCATTCCCTTCGACGTGCGCCAACGCATCGGCGTGCTGGAGACCACGGTCAGGCTGTCGATCGGTGTCGAGCACCCGGACGATCTGATCGCCGACCTGACGCAGGCGCTGGCGGCGGTCTGACGGCTACCTTCCCCAAAAGCGAGGGCAGGACGGGCGATCGGATTTTTGTACGTCATCACAAATGCGTGTGGTGGGATACATTACGCCGCCCAGCCGTTGCGTTGTGGCATACGCGCGCCACGGGGCGTGACGGATGCGACAGCCAATCGGAGATTCTTCATGCGCACCCAATCCTTCCTGCCGGCACTCTCGGCGCTGGCCATTTCGACCGCTTTCCTGTTCGCATCGCCAGCCATGGCCGACATGGAAAAGTTCAAGGCGACGCTCGATGGCGGCCAGCAGAGCCCGCCCGTCACCACGAAGGGCAAAGGCACAGCGACTTTGACGTTCGACACCGCCAAGAAGAAACTCAGCTGGAACGTCAAATATTCCGGCCTGAGCGGGCCGGCGACGGCCGCGCACATCCACGGCCCGGCGGCGATGGGTGAAAACGCTGGACCCGTCATCCCGTTCAAAAAGCTCAAGAGCCCGATCAAGGGATCGGAAACGTTGACCGATGCCCAGGCGGCTGACCTTGAGGCCGGCAAATATTACGTCAACGTCCACACCGCCGCCAACAAGGACGGCGAGATCCGCGGCCAGATCGAAAAGGCGAAGTAGGTAACGTCGCCCCGAGGGCGATAATTGCGCTGCGTGACGCTTCCCCCTCTGTCCGGCAGGATGGAGGGGGCGCGAAGGTGTTCGGCCTATGCCGTTGGTGCTTATGCCTTGTCGCGGATCTGGGTCATCGTCCTGGTCGGCGTGATCGCCTCGGGGTCGAGCCTGATCTCGACGATCGCCGGCTTGCCGCTGGCGCGGGCGCGCTCGAAGGCTGGGGCGAAATCCGCTGTCTTCTCCACTGTCTCGCCATGGCCGCCATAGGCGCGGGCCAAGGCCGCGAAGTCCGGATTTTTGAGATCCGTGGCCACGACGCGGCCGGGATATTCGCGCTCCTGATGCATGCGGATGGTGCCGTAGATGCCGTTGTTGACGACGACAACGACGATCGGCAGGTCATACTGGACGGCGGTGGCAAACTCCTGCCCATTCATCAGGAAGCAGCCGTCGCCGGCGAAGGCAACCACGATGCGCTCCGGAAACAGCTCTTTGGCGGCGACCGCGGCAGGGGTGCCGTAGCCCATCGAGCCTGACGTCGGTGCTGCCTGCGTGGCGAAGCGGCGGAAGCGGTGGAAGCGGTGCACCCAGGTGGCGTAATTGCCGGCGCCGTTGGTGAGGATGGCATCGTCGGGCAGCATCTTTTCGAGATAGTTCATGATCGGCCCCATCTGGACCGGGCCGGGGCCGCTTTCGGGCGGCGTCGACCAGTCGAGATAGGCGGCATGCAGCTTTGGCGTCTCGGCTGCCCAAACGGATGCCGAGGTCGGCTTGCGCTTGGCGAAGACCTGAACGAAGGCCGAAGGCGAGGCGTTGATCGCCAGTGCCGGCCGGTAGACGCGGCCGAGTTCGCCGGCATCGGCATGGATATGGATCAGCGTCTGGTCGGGGTAGGGACTTTTCAAGAGCGTGTAGTCGGATGACGGCATTTCGCCCATGCGGCCACCGATCAACAGCACGAGATCGGCCTGCTTGATCACTGTGGCCAGCTTCGGATTGATGCCGATGCCGACATCGCCGGCATAGTTCGGATGCAGATGGTCGAACAACATCTGGCGGCGGAAGGAACAGCCGACCGGCAGCGACCAGGCTTCGGCGATCGAGCGCATCTGCGCCACGGCCTCGGCATCCCAGCGCGTGCCGCCAAGGATGACGAAGGGCCGTTTGGCCTTGGACAGCAATCCCTCCAGCGCGTCGAGTTCGGCTTCGCCCGGCCGGGTTTCGACCGGTGTATGCGGCAAGGCGATGGGCGCTTCGACGACACTGGTCAGCATGTCTTCCGGCAGCGAGATGACCACCGGGCCGGGACGGCCCGAGGTCGCCACCGCGAAGGCGCGGGTGACGAATTCCGGGATGCGCGAGGCGTCATCGATCTCGACCACCCATTTGGCGATGTCGCCAAAGAATCTCTTGTAATCCACCTCCTGGAAGGCCTCGCGCTCCTTGGCGTGGCTAGCGACCTGGCCGATGAACAGGATGACAGGAATAGAATCCTGCATGGCGATGTGGATACCGGCAGACGCATTGGTGGCGCCGGGGCCACGGGTGACGAAGCAGATGCCGGGCTTGCCGGTCAGGCGGCCGTGGCAATCGGCCATCATGGCGGCGCCGCCTTCCTGGCGGCAGACGATGGTGCGGATCGCCGAATCGTGCAGCGCGTCGAGCACCGCCAGGTAGGATTCACCGGGCACGCAATAGATGCGGTCGGTGCCGTTGGCTTCGAGCGCATCGACGATCAGTTGTCCGCCGGTCTTCATTGTCCAGACTTCTCCAGTTCGGCAAGGATTTCTTGCGTGTGCTCGCCCAGGCGCGGCGAGGGGCGCTCATAGACAAGCGGCGTGCCGGACATGACCATCGGTGCGCGCACTGAAGGCAGAAGATTGCCATGGCCGTCGTCGAGGTCGAGCCGCATGCCGCGCGCGATCGTCTGCGGGTCGGCGAACATCTGGCCGATCGTGTTGATCGGGCTCGCCGGCACGCTTGCCGCTTCCAGCTTTGCCAGCAGCGCGTCGCGGTCAAAAATCTTCAGCGCCTCGATCATGTGTTCGCGCAGCTTGACCCGGTTGGCGACGCGGGCCGGATTGGTGGCGAAGTCAGGATTCGACGGCAATTCGTCCAATCCGACGGCGGCGCAGAATTTGGCGAACTGGCCGTCATTGCCGACCGCCAGGATGATGTGGCCATCCCTGACCGGCACCACCTCGTAAGGCGCAATGTTCATATGCGCGTTGCCCATCTGCACCGGCGACTTGCCGGAGACGAGATAGTTCAGGTTCTGGTTGCCGAGCGCTGAAATCTGGGTGTCGAAGAGCGCCATGTCGATGTGCTGGCCTTCGCCGGTCTGTTCGGCATGGCGCAATGCGGCCTGGATGGCGATGACGGAATAAAGGCCGGTGAAGATGTCCGAGATGGCGACGCCGGCCTTTTGCGGCTCGCGGCCGACCTCGCCGGTGATCGACATCATGCCGGCCATGGCCTGGATGATGAAGTCGTAGCCCGCGCGTGGCGCGTAGGGTCCATCCTGACCAAAGCCGGTGATCGAGCAGTAGACGAGGCGGGGGTTGGTCTTGCGCAGGCTGTCATAGTCGAGGCCGTATTTCTTCAGGCCGCCGAGCTTGAAGTTCTCGATCAGCACGTCCGAAGTCGCGACCAGCCGGCGCACCGTCTCGGCACCCTCAGGTGTCGAGAAATCGATGGCGATGGAGCGCTTGCCGCGATTGCAGGAATGGTAATAGGCGGCCGACAGGTTCTCGCCGTCCTTGCCCATGACGAAGGGCGGGCCCCATTTGCGGGTGTCGTCGCCGCCATCGGGGCTCTCGACCTTGATGACATCGGCGCCGAGATCGGCAAGCAACTGCCCGGCCCATGGCCCGGCAAGGATGCGGGCGAGTTCGACGACGCGGACGCCTTTCAGCGGGGGCTCAGTCATAGATCACCGTGGTTGATCGAAAGCAGAGCCTCTATCAAGCCTTGCAACGGCTGTCACGGCTGTTGCGATAGGCCAATCCCTTCAACCCTTCAGCACGCCGTCGGCCCAAGCCGCGAAATCGCCCATGATAATGTCGCGATTCACCTCGTTCAGGCTTTCGTGGCGGGTGTCGGGGTAAACCTTTGAAACCAGATTTGAAAAGCCCATCTTGCGCATGCGATTGGCAAGATGCGTGATCCCCTTGCCGTAATCCGAGGCGGGATCCTTTTCGCCACCGACGGTGCCGACGGGGAGGTCGCGTCGGATGCCGGCAAAGCCGGCATCCTTGCCGCCGTTGAGCGCCATGCCGACGACGTCGCGCCACATCGACACCGATGCATCCCAGCCGCAAAGTGGATCGGCGATGTATTTCGCCACCTCCGCCTCGTCGCGCGACAGCCAGTCGAACAATGTGCGGTGATTGGGCACCGCCTTGCCCCAGGCCTGGAAGGTGAGTTTCGGCAGCAGGCGCGAGGGGACATCCGAGCCCAGCCGCATCCGTTCCCAGCCAAGGATGCCCAGGGCCAGTTGGCCGAGCAGCCCTTGCGAGAAGTTGCCGTTCCAGATCGCGGCCGCATGAACGCGAGGCGAGTGGCGCAGCAGGTAGTTCAGCGCCACGGAAGCACCCATCGAATGGCCGAAGAGGACGACCGGCAGGTTCGGCTGTTCGCTGGCGATCAGATCATGGATGGCGTCGACGTCGGCGATCACCTTGGCGCTACCGTCCCTGTCGGCGAACCTGCCAAGCGGCGCGTCGGGCGCCTTGGTCGCGCCATGGCCGCGATGATCGTGGACATAGACGTGGAAGCCGCGTGGCGCGAGAAAATCGGCAAAGCGGGCATAGCGCGCGGCGTGCTCGGCCAGCCCGTGATTGATCTGGACGACGGCACGTGCCCGGCCATCGGCTTGCCTGACGAAAAGATTGAGATCGGCACCGGTCGGCGAGGCAACCACGCGCTGCTGGCTGAATGACATGCCGCTCGGTCTCCAGGCTCTGGCCGCCACCGTGGCGCCGGCTTTGTTTGCGCCGGCACCGGTTTTGCGTCAATCCGCCCTGCCTGCTTTTCCGCGACGATGTCAGCAACGCGGGATACTGCACCCTCACGCGACAAACAGGAAGTCGTTCGCGTTCAAGCTGGCGACCGTTACATTGTGCAAGAGAATGCTGTTGTTGGCGTCGAGTGTGATCAGCGTATCCGAGCCCACGTCGCTCGCTGCCGCCAGCACTGCGGTATAGTCCACGAAGAGATCCTGGCTGAATTCAATCACGTCGGAGACCGTCGCGCCGGCCGCGAAATCCATGATCGTGTCGTGTCCGAAGCCGGCGCGGAACACGAAGGTGTCGTTGTTCGCCCCGCCGGTCAGGAGATCGTCGCCGCCCGCACCGGTGAGCCGGTCGTTGCCTGTCCCGCCGTTGAGCGAATTGTCGCCCGTGTTTCCCGTCAGCGTATCCGCATAGTTGCTGCCGACGACGTGCTCAATGGCGGTCAACTGGTCGCCCTGCGCATCGCCGCCAGATTGGGTGGTGGTGGCGAGGTTCACAGTCACCGCGGCCGTGCTGGCGGCATAGGTGACGGTGTCGTTACCGGCACCTCCATTGAGGATATCCGCGCCGGCTCCGCCGCTGATGACATCGTCCGACGCTGAGCCGGTAATGGTGTCGTTTCCGGCACCGCCATTGATCAGCACGACATTTGTCAGCGTGGTGGCGGAAAAATCGAATGTATCGGCCACCCCGGTTCCGACGATTGAAAGGCCGGCCACCCCGCTGCCGTCGATCGCTTCGATCCCGCTGAACGACGCGATGCTGAGCGTGGTGGATGTGGCAACGATCGTATCACTGCCATTGCCTCCGTTGATGATGTGATTGCTGCCGCCGCTCCCAATCGAGAAGACGTCGTTGCCGTCGCCGCCGTTCAACGTGTCGGTCCCGGAATTGGCGATGATGACATCATTAGCGGCAGAGCCGGTGATGATGTCGTTGCCAGCACCGCCATCGATGGAGACGATTCCGGTCAGCGTTGTGTCGGAAAAATCCAACGTATCGGCGTTGCCGCTGCCAGCAATCTGGACATTGGCGAAACCATCGGCGGTTATGGCCTCGATGCCGGCGATCGAACGAAGACCGATGATCGTGCCATTGGCGAGAGCCTTGATGGTGTCGGTGCCGTTGCCGCCGGTGATGGCGTCGAAGCCACCGGCAGTGCCGCTGAAAAGGAAGATGTCGTTGCCGTCGCTGCCGCCCAGCGTATCGTCGCCTGCATCACCCGAGATGATGTCGGCGGCGGCGCTGCCGGTGATCGTGTCGTTGCCGCTGCCGCCGAAGATGCCGGTGATCCCGGTCAGCGTAAGCGCGGAGAAATTCAGCGTGTCGGCGCTGGCGCTGCCGGAGATCGACACGCCGGCATGGCCGTCGGCGGAGATTTCCTCGACGGTGGCGATCGCCGTCAGGCCGATGATCATGTTGTCGGCGGTAGCCTTGATGATGTCGGTGCCGTTGCCGCCCGTCACCGAATCGAAGCCGTCGCTGGCACCGCTCATGAGGAAGACGTCGTCGCCGTCGCCGCCGCTCAGCGTGTCATTGTCGGCACCGCCGGTCAGGGTGTCGCTGCCGGCTCCGCCGTTAAGCGTGTCCAGCCCGGCATCGCCGAAGATCGTGTCGTCCCCTGAGGTGCCGGTGATGATGTCGTTGCCGGCGCTGCCGCTGATGCTGGTGATACCGGTCAGCGCGACGGCCGAGAAGTCGAGCGTGTTCGCCGCCGTGCTGCCGGCGATGGTGACGTTGCTGTAGCCGTCCGCGGTGATCGCCTCGATCGTGGCGATGGACGCCAGACCGATGATCGTGCCGTTGCTGGTGGCCTTGAGAACATCCGACCCATTGCCGCCGGCCACCCCGTCGAAACCGTCATTCGTACCGCCCGTGAGGAAGACGTCGTTGCCGTCGCCGCCGTTCAGCGCGTCCGAACCCATGCCGCCGACAATGGTGTCGCCTGCGGCGCTGCCGGTGATCGTGTCGCCGCCGTCACCGCCATTGATGCTGGCAATGCCGGTCAAGGTCACGCCGACGAAGCTGAGCGAATTTGCCGCGCCATCGCCGCTGATGATGATGTTGGCATGGCCATCGGCGGTGATTGCCTCGATGGTCGCGATCGATGTCAGGCCGATGATGGTGTGGTCGCTGGTGGCCTTGATCGTGTCGGTGCCGTTGCCGCCGGTGACGGAATCGAAACCGTCTGCTGATCCGCCGAGCAGGAAGACATCGTTACCGTCAAGGCCCAACAGGGTGTCGTTCCCGGCGCCGCCCGTCAGGATGTCGACCCCGGCACCGCCGACCAGCGTGTCATTGCCGCCATCGCCATTGATCGTATTGTTGGCCGCGCCGCCGGTGATGCTGTCATTGCCGTCGCCGCCGCTGATGGCAACGATACCGGTCAGCGTCACGCCTGAGAAGCTGAGTACGTTTGCCGTGCCATCGCCGCTGATGGTGACGTTGCTGTGGCCGTCGGCGGTGATCGTCTCGATGGTTGCCAGCGACCGCAGGCCGATTACCGTTCCGTCGCTGCTTGCCTTGATCACGTCACTGGTGCCGACGCCGCCGGTGACGGCATCAAAACCTTCGGCCGCTCCATCGACCAGGAAGATGTCGTCGCCATTGCCGCCGTTCAGCGTATCGTCGCCGGCGTCGCCGAAAATTATGTCGTTGCCGGTGCCGCCGGTGATCGTGTCGTTGCCGCCCAGACCATGGATGGTCCAGTTGTCCGGCGAATTGGCAATGAGCGTGTCGTTACCCGCCGTTCCGGTCAGCACAGGATTGTCCGACACGTTGGTCACGCCGATCGTAAAGATCTGATCCTTCCAGAACTGCCCGTCGCTGGCCCGCACGGTGATCTGATGCGACTGCGCGGTCTCGTAGTCCAGCAGCGAGCCGTTGGCGACTGTAACGACGCCTGTCGTGGCATCGATCGTGAAGCGTCCGCCGGCGTCGTAGACGAGACTGTAGGTCAGCGTGTCGCTGTTTGGATCTGTCGCAGCGGCGGTGATGCCAACAGTGGTTCCGTTGGCAGCGCCTTCGGCGACGGTATTGGCGGCGGCGTTGCTGTCTGTGGGAGCGGATGGCGCGTCGTTTCCGTCGAGGATCGCAATCGTGAAGGTCTCGGTCACATGTCCTATGCCGTCGGTGGCATCGACGATGATCTGCAGGCTGCCGCGGGTTTCATAGTCGAGCTTGCTGACATCGGCGACCGTCACCACTCCAGTCGCGGAATCGATGGCGAAGGCGCCACCGGCACTGTCCGTCAGGGTGTAGACGATCGAATTGCCGTCCGGATCGACAGAGGATGCGGCGATGCCGACCGCCGTTCCGTTGGCGGCGTCCTCCGCCACCTGATTGGCGCCGCCGTCATTGTCAGCGATCGGCGTCGGCAGGCTCTCGAAAACGATCGGGTTGCCTGGATCGGAAAGAAAGCGGATCTCCTCGATACTCAGCAATGTATTGACGTCGACCCCGTTCGTGTCAGTCAGAGTGCCGGAGCCGTCCGTGCCTTGCGTCCAGTCGCTGGAGAGGCCGCCCAGATAGACGATATCATGGCCGGCCCCGCCATCGATCGTGTTGTGGCCAGCGTCACCATAAAGGGCGTCGTTTCCTGCACCTCCGCGAAGGGTATCATCGCCGCTGTCGCCATGCAGTTCGTCATCACCGTCGTCGCCGGACAAAACATCGTCGTCTGCCTGGCCATAGACAACATCATTGCCGCCTCCGGCGTGAACTTCGTCGTTCCCGGCGCCAGCATAAAGGAGATCATTTCCGGCGATGACGGAACTATAGGTGACGTCGGGCCGCTCATCGCCATAGATGACGTCGTTGCCGGCACCGGTGTGGATCTCGTCATTTCCGCCAAGCCCGGCGATCAGGACAGCGGGTACCGAACCGGTGAAGTAGGTGAAATTCACGGGGGCGAAATTGGCGTTGACGAGTGCGCTCGTGTTGATGACGTCGTTGCCCGTCCAGCCCTCCACTTCAAGCAAATAGAACTTGTACCCCTTGTCTGGGCTGTTCAGCGTATCGTACCATTTGCCGGTGAAGGCCGCATAACCGCCGGAAACCGAGTCGTTGGCGATTTCCGTCAGATCGAGGCTGCCGTCGACGCGAAGTTTTGGCGAGTAGTTGGAATTGCTGTTGTCGAAGACTTCTATGCCCGAAATCGATCGGATCCTGATCTCGGCCGATCCGAAATAGTCGGTCCTGAACTGGATCCTGTCCCTGTCTGCGCCGCCGACGTCTTCGCCACCGATGAAATCGTCCCAGCCATTGCCCCAGTCGTAGACGAATGTATCGCTGCCACCGTAGCCATACATAAAATCATCGCTGGCGAGGCTGTATAGAGTGTTGTTTGCAGAAGTACCCGAAATGATAGCCATGGCGCAGCCCCCCGCTGAAAAGGAATATCTCTTCCAACTAATATATTCGATGGCCAAAACTCGAGACGCCGAAGCGTTGTTTCGATTCCCGCCGAATTACTCTTTCAGGCTCCCGCAGGTGCGTAGTCGTGTCAATTCCCAACCGGCGAGAACAGAAATATTTTTAATGTCCGAGACGTAGTGTATCGGCATCGGTGTGAAATCGTTCGATCGGCTTGGCCGTGCAGGAAAACCCTCGGCGTCGCGTCAATCCGCCCTGCCTGCTTTTCCGCGACGATGTTTCTTGCGCTTGGCCAGCAAAATATCGCAATTCTGACATGGAGACAGCTTCAGTCTGTCGCCCACTTCTTCAGCCGGGGATTTTCCATGCGCATTGGTGTTGTTTTCGGATTGGCCATGCTGGTGGCGTCGTTGGCCGATGCTGCGCATGCCGACGTCAAGATGAGCGGCACCTTCGTTGCCGACGCGGCCTGTCCGGCAACGCAAGCCATCAAGAACGGCAAGAACCCCGGCAATGTCTCGACTGACGCCGGACAAAGCTACCCGCTGCTTGCCGGCAACAAGGATGCGCCGACGCATTATCTCATCCTGATGCCGGGCGCCGATCCGGAGCGCCGCTGGGTGAAGGTCAGTTGCGGCCATGTCTCCGGCAGCAGTGCCGCGACAGTGCCGGCAGCACCTGGCGGGCAAGGCAAGCCGGCGGCTTCGGGAAAACCCGAATATGTCTTCGCGCTGAGCTGGCAGCCGGCCTTTTGCGAGACCAAGTCGAGCAAGACCGAATGCAAGGCGCAGAGCGCCGGCGATTTCGACGCGACGCATTTCACCTTGCACGGGCTGTGGCCGCAGCCGAACGGCAATTTCTATTGCCAGGCGACAGCGAGCGACAAGGCCAACGACAATCCGGCCCATTGGAAGGACCTGCCGCCGGTCAATTTGGACGCCAGCACCCGCACGGAACTCGACCAGGTGATGCCGGGTACGGCTTCCCATCTCGAGCGGCATGAATGGATCAAGCACGGCACTTGCTACGGCAAGAGCCAGCAGGACTATTTCTCCGACGCGCTCAATTTGATGCGTGCCGTGAACAGCTCGCCGGTGCGCGATCTCTTCGCCAAGAACATTGGTGGGAAACTGACGGCGGACCAGATCCGCGGTGCCTTCGACAGCGCCTTTGGCGCTGGAGCAGGGGACCGGGTGCGCGTCTCCTGCGTCATCGATCCGTCTAGCGGCAGGCGGCTGATCGGCGAACTGACGCTCGGCCTTGCCGGCCCGATCGGTCCCGACAGCTCGCTCAAGGACCTGCTGCTGGCTTCGGTGCCGACCAACAAGGCCGGTTGCCCGACCGGCACCGTCGACGCGATCGGGTTCCAGTAAGCACTGGCTGAACGCAGACGCCGGACTGTCACTTTGCCGCGTCGTGGTGCTATGCTGCGTCGAGCATCATTCGGGCGGGGGTCGCAATGGATGGCATGACGAGCAGCGCGCTGGCGCGGCTGGCTTTCTGGGCTAAGGGTATGGTCGCGATCAGCGACGGCCGCATGGAATGGCCGGGTTTTTCCTACACCGACACCGAATGGGCGCGGATGCGGACGCTTTCCGAACCGATTGGCACCGGCACCTACCAGCTGTTCACCATCGTCAATGCGGTGATCTTCATTACGATTGCGGCGCTCGGCATTTTCGGTGTCTTCCTGCCGCTGGCGACGGTGCTGTTTCCGGTGCCGGCGGAGACCAGCGCGCTGAAGTTTTCGCTGCTGCTGGCAGCTTGCGCCTTTCTGATCTTAGGGCTTGGCCTGCCGATCTCTATGCGCCTTTCGGCAGTGCTGGTGGCCAGCAAGACGGTGCGTGCGGCGCTGATCACCGCGCCCGGCGACGAGGCGCTGGCCTCAAAAGTGTCCTGGCAGATCAACCGCATCATGCTGATCATGTGCGGCCTGCTGGTGCCTGGCATCCTGCTGTTCATCGCCTACGACATCGAAGCCCGGCCGATCATCACCGCGCTGAAATGGCTGGCGATCGCGCTGATGGCGGTCTCTACTTTGGCCGGCATACGGCGGCAGAAAAAGTCGCCGTAAGCGCTCACAGCTGAGCACGATCTCTGGACAAACGGTTTCCGTTTGTCCGAGAAAACCGGACACCACTTTCGGGATCGTGCTCTATCTCTTCGTTTTGACGCAATTCCGGACGGAAAACCCTTTCACACTTTTCCTGGAATTGCTCTAAATCTGGGCGGATTTGGTCCATGCAACGGCGGCGTCGGCCTCGTGGCCGCCCGGTTCGCCGACAATGCGATCGCGCCCGGTCGACTTCGCCTTGTAGAGGCGCTGATCGGCAAGCGCGAACAGATCGGCAAGGCAGCGCGTCGTTTCGCTGACGCTGGAGACACCGGCGCTGACTGTCAGGTCGAAGCGGCTGGTGTTGGCGGAGGCCTTGACCGCGTGGCGGATGCTTTCGCCAAACAGCCTGGCGACCGAGTGCGGACGCGAACTGAGGATGGCGAATTCCTCGCCGCCGATCCGGAACACCTGGTCTTCGGCGCTTGCCGCTTCGCCGAGCAGGGTCGCAACGGCTTTCAGCACCTTGTCGCCTTCGGCATGGCCGAAGCGGTCGTTGATCGACTTGAAATGATCGACATCGATGATCAGCAGGCTGAGCGGCTTCGCCGTGCGCAGGCTGACCTGGACAGCCGCTTCACCATCGCTGTCGAAGCGCCCCCTGTGCAGCAGACCGGTCAGGCCGTCCCGGCCGACATGTTCGACCAGCGCCTCATAGCGCTCGCGATAGGTCAGCGTGTCGAAGATGTCGGTCAGTCCGCGCGGCACCGGGATCTGGCGTTCCTCGAACCATCTGAGATAGGCCACGAGCATGGTGCTGAAGGTCAGCGCCGCGATCATCTTGGCAAACCAGCCGCCGAAAAACACCGCGATCGGCGCGCCGGCGACGAAATGCAGCGCGGTGAAGAACCCCGCCTGGTCGAAGGTGAGCACGCAGGCGACCGAAATCAGGATGCGCGCGGACTGTGCCTTGCGCAGGTAACGCCCAAGCTTTTCATAGAGCAGGATGATCAGGATGGCGTCGACGACGAGCAGCGTCGTGCCCCACACCATCAGCCAGCCCATCTCGTCGATGAAGCCGATGTCGGGGAGCCTGCCATCGGGAAGCGGGGCGATGGCGTGCAGACGCAACAGCAGCACCAGCCCGATCATCAGCGCGTTGCCAAGCAGCAGGCCATAGATCGGCTGACGCACGGTGGCGGCGTCCTCCTTCATGTAGAGCAGCAAAAGCATCACCAGCTTGCCCGAAAACAGCACCGCCGAGCCCGGTGAGACCATGCCGACCGGCAAGGCGACGTAAAAGACGCTGGCGAGATAGGTCTCGAGGAAGTGCATGACGCCGAGCGCGCAGACGAACACGCCGAGGCCAATGCGCTTCCTGAAACGGAAAAGCGTCACCATGACGCTGAAGTAGACGACCGATTCGGCAAGGAGCAGGAAACTGTTCAGCAACGCCGTCGATCCGATCATTTCTCCTGAAATCGCGACAAACCAGCGATTCCACCTCGATCCTGTTTTGACGCGGAAGGGTTAACGGAGCTTTCATCGCGCCCGGCGACCGGCGGAAAACTTCACCGGTTGACGGACACTTCCGCGTGTGACCGGCCCGAAGCGGCAAAAGCGATTGCCGTTCGCCGCCGCATCGCCTACATAGCGGCCAACCTCCATTCAATTTGACAAATCCAGTCAGTTTCTCTGGGCCAGTCAGTTTTTCAGGGAAAGCGCGCGTGGCACGCCAGTTCATCTATCACATGGCCGGCCTCAACAAGGCCTATGGCACCAAGAAGGTGCTCGAGAATGTCCATCTCTCCTTTTATCCCGACGCCAAGATCGGCATCCTCGGCCCCAACGGCTCGGGCAAGTCGACGATCCTCAAGATCATGGCCGGGCTCGACAAGGAGTGGAACGGCGAGGCGTGGCTGGCCGAAGGCGCCACCGTCGGCTACCTGGCGCAGGAGCCGGCGCTCGATCCGAGCAAGACGGTGTTCGAGAACATCATGGAAGGCGTCGCCGCCAAGACCGCCGTCATCGAACGCTACAACGAACTGATGATGAACTATTCTGACGAGACGGCCGACGAGTCGGCCAAGCTCCAGGACGAGATGGACCGGTTGAACCTGTGGGATCTCGAACAGCAGGTCGAGATGGCGATGGAAGCGCTGGGCTGCCCGCCCAAGGAAGCCGATGTCACCAAGCTGTCGGGCGGCGAACGCCGCCGCGTGGCGCTCTGCCAGCTCTTGCTGCGCCAGCCTGACCTGCTGCTGCTCGACGAACCGACCAACCATCTCGACGCCGAAACCACGGCGTGGCTGGAAAAGCATCTGCGCGCCTATCCGGGCGCCGTGATGATCATCACCCACGATCGCTACTTCCTCGACAATGTCACCGGCTGGATCCTCGAACTCGACCGCGGCCGCGGCATTCCCTATGAGGGCAACTACACCAAATATCTCGAAGCGAAGGCCAAGCGCCTCAAGCAGGAAGGCCGCGAGGACGACGCCCGCCAGCGCGCCATTGGCCGCGAGCGCGAGTGGATCCAGTCCAGCCCGAAAGCCCGCCAGACCAAGTCCAAGGCGCGTATCCAGGCGTTCCAGGATCTGTTGGATGCCGCCGACAAGCGGCGTCCGAGCGATACGCAGATCGTCATTCCGCATGGCGAGCGGCTCGGCAATGTGGTGATCGAGGCGGAAGGCCTGTCGAAGGGCTTTGGCGACACGCTGTTGATCGACGGCCTGGAATTCAAGCTGCCGCCCGGTGGCATCGTTGGCGTCATCGGCCCGAACGGCGCCGGCAAGACGACGCTGTTTCGCATGATTACCGGCCAGGAAAAGCCGGATGCGGGCTCTGTCCGCGTCGGCGAGACGGTCAAGCTCGGCTATGTCGACCAGAGCCGCGATGCGCTCGATCCGTCAAAGACGGTGTGGGAGGAGATTTCGGGTGGCGCCGAAGTGGTCAAGCTCGGCAAGTTCGAGGCCAACACGCGTGCCTATTGCGCCTCGTTCAACTTCCGTGGCGGCGACCAGCAGCAGAAGGTCGGCAATCTGTCCGGTGGCCAGCGCAACCGCGTGCACCTGGCCAAGATGCTGAAGACCGGCGGCAACGTGCTGCTGCTCGACGAACCGACCAACGATCTGGATACGGAAACGCTGGCGGCGCTCGAAGACGCGCTGGAAAATTTCGGCGGCTGCGCGGTCATCATCTCGCACGATCGTATGTTCCTCGATCGCCTGGCCACGCACATCCTTGCCTTCGAGGGCGACAGCCATGTCGAATGGTTCGAGGGCAATTTTGAGGACTACGAGCAGGACAAGATCCGCCGCCTCGGGCCGGATGCCGTCAATCCGCACCGCATGACCTACAAGAGGCTGACGCGGTAAGGGGTTTTTCGGGCGGCGAATTCTCAAAATGAGGAGTTCACATGGCTGATTGGTCCGCCGCCCAATATCTGAAATTCGAAGATGAGCGCACGCGACCCGCGCGTGATCTCGCAGCACAAGTGCCGGTGGATTTCCCGCGCCGGGTCGTCGACATCGGCTGCGGGCCGGGCAACTCGACCGAGCTGCTTGTCGAGCGCTGGCCGAACGCTGAGGTGAGCGGTTTCGATGCCTCGCCAGACATGATCGAGAAGGCGAGGGCGCGTCTGCCTGACGTCACCTTTGACCTTGCCGACGCGTCCAAGTGGCAGCCGGCGGAGCCGGTCGACGTGATCTTCGCCAATGCGGTGTTCCAGTGGCTGCCGGAGCATCCGGCGGTGTTCCAGCGGCTGATGGGTTTCCTCGCCCCAGGCGGCGCGCTGGCCATCCAGATGCCCGACAATATGGGCGAGGACTCGCATCGCCTGATGCGGGAGACTGCCACTGAAATGCCGTTTGCCGACAAGCTCAAGGGCGCGGCACGCGGGCCGTTGCCGTCGGTGTCGTTCTACTATGACCTGCTGTCGCCGCTCAGTGATCGGATGGACATCTGGCACACCATCTACAACCATCCGCTTGCCGACGCCGAGGCGATCGTTGAATGGGTGAAATCGACCGGGTTGAAACCGTTCCTCGATCCGCTCGAGGCGGACGAGCGCAAAATGTTCCTCGACAGCTACACGGCCAAGATCGCCAAGGCCTATCCGAAGACGGCGAGCGGCAAGGTGCTTTTGCGCTTTCCGCGCATCTTCATCGTCGCCAAGCGGGCTTGATTGTCCACCTTGCGCGTCGCCAATCGCGGCCGCTTGACCCGGTTTCGTCACCGTGCGCATTT
Source organism: Mesorhizobium kowhaii (assembly GCF_042431665.1). Taxonomy (NCBI): domain Bacteria; kingdom Pseudomonadati; phylum Pseudomonadota; class Alphaproteobacteria; order Hyphomicrobiales; family Phyllobacteriaceae; genus Mesorhizobium; species Mesorhizobium kowhaii. The sequence continues at coordinate 420,930 of NZ_JBHLYT010000002.1, read as the reverse complement.
CATCGCGTTGGGGTCACGATGACCAGTGGCGGGGGTGGATGATAACATTGAAAAAGATGCTTTTCGGCGGCGGCGTGTGCACGGCGGCCCTTCTGGCGTTCTCGATCCCGGCAGAGGCCAAGCGGGCGCGCTGCTATACCAGCGATGACGGTTATTTCTCGTGCAGCTATCGCGCGATCGACGATGCGGGCAGCTTCCGCATCTCGGCGCCGGGATTTCCGACCTATGTCCTGGAGATCGACGGGCCTGGCTTCGCCTATGGCTATGTCAATCTCGGCCATCGCAACGTACCGTTGCCGGGGCAGTTCGTGCGCGGCCGCGACGACGGCGCCTGCTGGAACAACCCGCAGACCAACACCAAGTTGTGCGCCTGGTGAAGTCAGGCTTAAGTCGGCGTAAACCGCCTCGGTGAGAAAAGTGTTGCGCCGGAGCGTTCCGGCGCCCACATGAAGCCCGCAACGCCTGCGGATGGGACGGACTGGACATGCATCGCGTCATCATCAGCGGCATTGGCGTTGAAATCCCCGAACCCACGATCACCAATGAAGAACTGGTCGCCAGCTTCAATGCCTGGGTCGACATGGAGAATGCGCGCCGTCAGGGCACTGACGAGCCGCCGCTGGCGAAATCGGACAGCGACTTTATCGTCCACGCCTCGGGTGTGCGCACCCGCCATGTGATCGAGCGCGAAGGCATTCTGGATCCGACCCGCATGGCGCCGCGTATTCCGGCGCGGCCCGACGACGCGCCGTCGCTGGAGGCCGAGTTCGGCATCGCCTCGGCGCGAAAAGCTCTCGACCATGCCGGACTTGAACCGTCCCAGATCGATCTGATCATCTGCTCGGCCTCGCACCACCAGCGGCCTTATCCGGCGATCGCCATCGAAATGCAGGAGGCGCTGGGCACAAGGGGCGCCGGCTTCGACATGGGGCTTGGCTGTTCGTCCGCCGCGGCGGCCCTTCACATGGCGGTCAATTTGGTGCGCTCGGGTGCGCACAAGCGCATTCTGGTGACGACGCCGGAAATCATCACCGGCCATCTCAATTTCCGCGACCGGCAGACGCATTTCATCTTCGGCGATGCCTCGGTGTCGATGGTGGTGGAGGGACTTGCTCAGGGCGACAAACGGCCGGGGCGTTTCGAGGTGCTGGACACACGCATCTGGACGCAGATGTCGAACAACATCCGCACCAATCTGGGCTATCATACCCGCACCGCCCAGGAGGATCCCTACATGATCAACCTGGAAGGCAATCTGATCAAGCAGGTCGGTAACAAGGTGTTCAAGGAAGTCACCGTCGCCGGGCAGAAGTTCATCGTCGAGTTCCTGGCCGAGCACGGGCTGACGCCGCAGGCGGTCCGGCGCTTCTGGCTGCATCAGGCCAATGCGCGCATGAATGCCATGATCCTGAAACTGTCGTTCGGCCACGAGGTCGACCACGACCGCGCGCCGATGGTGCTGGAAAGGCTGGGCAACACGGCGGGTGCCGGCGCCATTGTCGCGCTGTCGGAGAACCATGCCGACATGAAACCCGGCGATTTCGGCTTGATCTGCGCCTTTGGCGCGGGGTATTCCATAGGCGGCGCGCTTCTCAGAATGCTCTAGACTCGGGCATTCCACATTCAGCCGGCCTGCGAATGGGCGGCGTCCTACGCACCCGGTGCTCACGCACCCAAAAGTGCGCTCCGTTCCGGTTCTCGGGCCAATCTGGTCCCTTTCGCGCCCGTCTTCCACTCCCGCTCAGCCTGACCTGACTCTCAACACATCCTGTGTTGGGGAGTGTCTCCGTTTGAAATCAACACGATCTCGCTTCAGAAAAGGAGGGTTTTCCAATGATTGATGCCCGATGCAACTGCGGTGCTCTCACGCTCACGCTTCCAGGATCCTCAAAACTGGTCGTCGCCTGTCATTGTCTTGACTGCCAACGCAGGACCGGCGCGCCATTTGGCGTCGGCGCCTTTTATCCGATCGACGCCGTTGCCATCTCCGGAACTGCGAAAGAGTTCACCCGCGAGGCAGCCAGCGGCGGCAAGGTCCACACCTACTTTTGTCCCAATTGCGGATCGACGATCTATTGGAAGGCCGACAAGCTACCATCGCTGATCGGCATTGCAGTCGGCGCACTGGCAGACCCAAAATACCCGTCCCCCGCCAGACCGGTTTTCGAGCAGTCGAAACATGATTGGGTTCAAATTGACGGTGCCGTCGAACACTTCCAGCAAAGCAGTGCGGCAAAAAATTCAAACTGAAACACAACCTGGCGTTCAACTGCCGTATCGGACCGGAGCGAACGGCACCAGCATCGGGACGCGCCTGGCATAATCGTCATAGGCACTGCCCAACTCGCCGCGCAGGAAGCTTTCTTCCAGTCTTGCCTTCGTCACGATGCCGATGATGAGCAAAGCGGTTCCGGCAATGCCCCAGACCGTACCCTTGGCCGCCATGGTGGCCAGGATCGCCAACAGCAGTCCGGTGTAGATCGGATGCCGGACCAGCTCATACGGGCCGGTGTCAACAACGTGGTGCCCGGCCTTGGCGGTGATGGTGCCCGACCACAGCCTGCCGAGATGCAGGCGCGCCCACCAGGCAAAGGCGATGCCGATGGCGATCAGGGCGACACAGATCCATGCCTCGGCGAAGTTCGGCATCCATAACCTGAGCCGGCCTTCATAGCCGTGCGCTGGAATGAACAGCAACACCGCGCCAACCAGCCAGAGAACCCGATAGCGAACCTCCGCCCTGAACCCGGCGCGTTTCTGGGCCGGGTCGGCCCAGAGCGCTGCGGCGGCCCAAGTTGCCGCCCAGATCAACCAAAGCAGAGCGATTGCCGTCCCGGGTTGCAATGGTGAGTCTCCTGAAACTGCCTGGCTGTCACCATGAAACCGGCGCAGCGCGTCAGCAATGCGGCGCAGCTTGGGACTGGTTCTATTTTCAGGTAAGAAGATCGTGATCCGCGCCCTCATTCATTGGGGCAGCTGAACATCCACTGCACGCCAAAGGCGTCGACCAGCATGCCGAAGCTGGTTCCCCAATATTGCCGCGCCAGGGGCACGGTGATCCGGCCGCCTGCGGCGATGCGGGCGAAAAGCTCCCGCATCGCCGGCAGGCTGTCGAATTCCAGACAAAGGGCGGAGCCCTTCATTGGCTCCGCATCGTCATTGTCCGAGGCATGAAACAGCACGCCCGGGCCTTCGAACCGCGCATGCAACACCTTTCCGCGCATGGCTTCGGTTCGCACCGGCATGGTGTTGTCGCCCCAGCGCAGCAGGATCGTTCCCCGGCCAAGGCCGCACTGTTCGTAGAAGGCCAGTGCCGGCTCGCAATTGGTGGTGAAGAACAGCGAAGGGGAGAGCCGCATCGGTTCGCTCCTGTTCATCGCAGCCGCCAAATCACTGCGCTGCGGCGGTTGCGGCAGCGACAAGTGCCTCGCCCGAATATTGCCGGCTGCCGATGCCCCAGCCGCCGTCGGGCGCATTGACGATGTTGATCCAGGTGTTTTCAGGCCGGTGGCCGGGCACGCAGAGCTCGGCGACAATGCCTGCGGCCGCGGTGATGAAGGCATTTCGGGTTTCGATCGAACCAAGGCCGATGTTCGGCAGCTTCAGCTCGACCATGACGACCGGCCGATTGGCGCCACCGGCATAGATGCGATGCAGTGGCAGGATGTGGACCGTGCCGCCGACGATCCCGGTGAAGAACGCATTGCCGGTGGCGCCGGAGGCTTCGATGAGGGCGGCGCTGAGACGCGGCAGGATCTCGCGCTCTCCCGTGGGGGTCAGTACGCCTTCGGGCGCGGTCACGGTGATTGGCATTTGGCTCTCCTTTTCGCTGGTTTCCATGGTCTTGCCGGCGGACATGTCTCCCAGCTTGCCACGTTTCGTATCAATTGTTACGTTACGCGGAGAGGGCGAGTCAACAGGTTTCGTATCGATCACTATGGATAAATTGGAAAAGCCTAGGGGTGGCCGGCCACGCGCATTCGATCCCGACCGGGCACTGGATGCCGCGATGCATCTGTTCTGGGAGCATGGCTATGAGGCGACATCGCTGGCCATGCTGCGCGAGGCGATGGGGCTGACGCCGCCGCAGATCTACAACGCCTTCACCGACAAGGAGACTTTGTTCCGCAAGGCGCTGACGCGCTACCACCAGACCGAGATCGGCTTTGCGCTGGAGGCGCTGAGCGCGCCGGTTCCGACGGGGGAGGCGATCCGGCGGTTGCTGCTCGGAGCGGCGGAGGCCTATTCCAGGGCCGGCAAGCCGGGTGGCTGCCTGTTCGTCAGCGGTGCGCTCGCAGCTTCGCCGCAGGCACAAGCCATTGCGGATGAACTCAAGGCCTATCGCAAGGCAAGTGAAGCGGCGATCGCCGAGCGGCTGGCCAAGGGCCGGGCAATGGGCGACCTGCCGGAAGGTCTGTCTGTCGAGGGCTTCGCCAAATACCTGGCCGGCGTCATGAACGGCATGTCGATCCAGGCGCGGGACGGCGCTTCGGTCGAAGAGTTGCGCACTTTGGCCCAAACCGCCCTTGCGGTGTTCGCGATCGAAGGGCAAAAACAGGGCGCATCATCCAAGGAATGAAGCCGATGCTGGATCTCTTCCCCGAGGCTGAAAAGCCGATCGAAATCGTACCGGCGCGAAAGCTGGTCGCCAAGGTGGCAGCGCTTTACGTGGCGCCATCGGATCATTTCGAGACGCGCCCGGCCGATGCGTTGCGGCTGGGCTTCGATGGCATATCAGGCGATTTCCACGCCGGCGCGACGCGGCGCTCGGGCGGGCGCGAGCCCTGGTATCCGCGCGGTACCGAAATGCGCAACGAGCGGCAATTGTCTGTTGTGGCGGCGGATGAACTGGCCATCGTCGCCGAACGCATGGGCCTGGCCGAGATCAAGCCGGAGTGGATCGGCGCCAACCTTTTGATCGAGGGTGTGCCGCATTTGTCCATGCTGCCGGCCGGCACGTTGCTGTTCTTCAAGGACGGCGTGACCATCAAGGTCGACGCACAGAACGGACCTTGCCGCCTCGCCGGCCGATCGATCGCCGAACATGCAGGGATGGCCGACGTTGAAGCCGGCGCGCTGCTGTTCCCGAAATCGGCGAAGCGGCTGCGCGGCCTTGTCGCCTGGGTCGAGAAGCCGGGAACGATCAAGGCCGGCGAGGAGATCTCGGTGCGGGTGCCTGAGCAGTGGATCTATCAGAGCTAGACTCTCGCCCGCATCGGAATAGGTATTTCCGCATGGGGGCTACGCCGCCGGGGGCGGCGTAGCAAAAAGCGCTGGGCTTAGGCCCTGCGGTTCTTTTTCGCGCCCTGCGCCATGATGGAAACGTCGTCCCACTTTTCCCAGGTGGCGATGCGGTTAGCGTATTCCTGCTTGATCATCGGCAGGCCTCCATCGCCGAAGAACACGCGCAGCGGCGGCTCGGCGGCGTCGACAATGGCCAACATCGCCGCTCCGGTGGCCTCGGGATCGCCGGCGACGGAATTGGCGCGGCGCTCGGCCATCTTGGCGCGGGCGGGCGCGTAGGCTTCGATCGGCTTGGAAACCTTGGCCGACGGGCCGGCCCAATCGGTGGAGAAACCGCCCGGCTCTACCAGCGTCACATGGATGCCGAATTCCGCGACCTCGATGCCGAGCGACTGGCTGAAGGCTTCCAGCGCCCATTTCGAGGCGTGGTAAAGGCCGAGCGAAGCAAAGGCATTGACGCCGCCGATCGACGAAATCTGGATGATGTGGCCGGAACGCTGTGCCCGCATGATCGGCAGCGCGGCCTGGGTGACCCAGAGAGCGCCGAAGACATTGGTTTCGATCTGGTCGCGAGCTTCCTGTTCGCTGACTTCCTCGATGGCGCCGAAATGGCCATAGCCGGCATTGTTGATGACGACGTCGAGCCGGCCAAAGCGCTTGTGCGCCTCGGCGATCGCGGCATTGACGGCTTTCTTGTCGGTGACGTCGAGCTTTATCGCGGCAATATTATCGCCGTACTTCTCGACGAGATCGGCGAGCGTGCTGGCATCGCGGGCGGTTGCCGCGACGCGGTCGCCACGGGCGAGTGCTGCCTCGGCCCAGACGCGGCCAAAGCCCTTCGACGATCCGGTGATGAACCAAACCTTGTTTGTCATGATGTGGAGTCCTTGCCCCTGCCGGCGTGATTTCGAGTGAAAGCGGAGGCCTCTCCGCTTTCGGGCATATACGGTGCATCCCGTGCTTTTCCAGAGGCGGGGAAATCTTTTTTGAACAAGCCGCCTTGATGATCAGGGATATTGCACCGGGCTCGACCATGCCGGGTCGTCGTGCTTTTGCCAATAAAGCGCCATCAGGCGGCTGGTGATCGGCCCGACCTTGCCGTTCGCGATCCGGGCGCCGTCGATCTCCGTCACCGGCATGATGCCGCCGGCGGTCGAGGTGATGAAGACCTCGTCAGCCTCGCGCAAAGCGGCGACACCGACATCGTTGGTGGCGGCGGCAAGACCTTCTCCGGCGCAGAGGTCGAAGACGGTGCGCCGGGTGATGCCGGGCAACACGCCATTGGCCGGCGTCGACAGTTTGCCGTCCGTGACGCAGAAGACGTTGAAGCCCGGACCCTCGGCGACATTGCCGTTGAAATCGAGAATCAGCGCGGTCTCGGCGCCACGGTCATAGGCATCGTAGAGACCGCGCACCAGATCGAGCCAGTGGTAGTTCTTGATCGCCGGGTCGATCGAGGCCGGCGGAATGCGCACCTTGTCGCTGATGGCGACACGCAGGCCGCGCTGCAACTGCTCGGCATTGGCGACCGAGCCGAACGGCACCGCGAACGCCATGAAGCGGTTGACCGCCTGGCGCGGGTCGCGGCTGAAGGTCGGCGAGGCGCCGCGCGTGCACAGCATTTCGACATAGGCGGCGCGATGGCCGGACAACGCGACGCAATTGTGCAGGATTTCGGTCACGCCTTCACGGTGGAACGGGATCGTCATGCGCAGCTTCTCCAGCCCGCCGAAAAAGCGGTCGAGATGCAGGTCGAGGCGGAAGAAGCGGCCTTTCCAGACATGCACGGTGTCGTAAGTGGCGTCTGAATGCAGAAAACCCCAATCCAGCACCGAGATCTTCGCTTGCGACATCGGCAGGTACTGGCCGTCGAGGAAGGCGATGCCGTCGGGATAGGAATGCGGGTCGATGTAACGGTCGCTGACCGTCGGCAGTGGCTTGGCATCCTTGGTTGCCATCGTCTGGCTCATCGGGGCGTCCTCTCGCACAAGGCGGGATCGGCAGGCTATCGGCGCCACGCGGAAGGCATAGAGCCAGCCGCCCGGCGCTGTTCGTCCTCGATGACGATCTGGACGATACATTAGAAGGGAATTGTCTTACGTTGCGGGCTCTGACCGGGAGGGGACATGGGCAGGTTTGGGACTGTCATCGCAGCCATGATGATTTTCGCCGCCGCTGGTCAAGCCAGTGCCCAATGCGCGCGCGAAGGCGAGGAGTTGTGCCAGAGCGGCCAGACCTATCGCTGCGAGAAAACCGGCAGCGAATTGACGCCGATCTTCCAGAACGTGCCTTGCGTGGTGAATGTACCGACGCTGAGCGGCACCTGGGTCGGCAGCGGCCATCAAAGCCCGGCCGGGGCTACCGGGGCGGACTGGTCGATCGCCATGACGATCAATGATGGCGGCACGTCGATCGATTATCCGTCGCTCGGTTGCGGCGGATCGCTGTCGCAGACGTCCAGGGACGATACGTCGACGGAATACCATGAGAGCATCACCTACGGTCAGGACAAATGCATCGACGGCGGCAACATCACCGTCCGGTTTTTCAAGGGAAATCTGTCCTGGACGTGGACCGGCCAGGCCGACGGCCAGCCCTACAATGCGGTCGCCGTGCTGACGCGGCAATAAACGACCTGAAGCCTCATTCTTCCTCGTCGTCGGCATCGAGCAGTCGTGTGGCGCGCCAGCGGGTCAGCACGATGTTGGTCTGCTCGATGACGAAGAACCGCGCCGAGTCGCGGTCATAGCCTTCGCCCAGCAGCTTTTCGTAATCGGTGTGCACGTGGCGGATGTGGGCAATGGTCGCCAGCCACACGGCGATGGTCGGCGGCAAGGTTTTCATGTGAACCGAGCCGGCATCCGCACGGATCTTCTCCATGTCGGCATAGGGCGCCAGCGGCAGAAGTGCTGTCAGCGCCTTGGCGATGGCACGGCGGCGGCCGGTCGGCGCTTTCATCGCTCGTCGCGCCCTTCGAAGGTCGCCTCGGCGATGGCGTCAGTCGAGGCGAAATAAGGCTTGATGTCGATGACCGGTGTGCCATCGAGCGCATCGATGGCGTCGAGATCGAGGCGCCCAGTGCCGATGTCGAGCCCGACCAGCCTGGCCACATGCAGGCCGACTGGGTTCGGCCGGGCAGGGGAGCGCAGCGAAAATACGCCTTTGGCGTCAGCCGCATGGCGGGGTTTCTGCACAATCAGGCTTCGCGGTGCATGGTGCAGCCAGGACAGGATGATGACGTGGCTGGCGCGCTCCAGCCCCTGCAGGCCAGGGCGAAAGGGCGCGTCGATGGTCAGCACCGCCGGCTGCCCGGTCGCGCGCGCGGTGCGCATGTTCTTGGGGCAGGTCTCCCGTGTCGTCCATGGCGAGGTGATGCGGCCGATGAAGACGATGCCGCCGTCGGCTGGCATCAGCGCCGGATCGTTTTCCAATTTCTGCTCGCCGTCGCGCGCCTCGAACATCTCACGCGGTCCGGTCATTTCCGCCCTCGCATCTTTTTGGTCGGGATCACGCAAGCGGCATTTTCTTGTCCGGAAGCGACATAGCCCTTGCAAGGTGTCGAAAATCGACATAAACATATGTTTATATCTTTTTCAAAGAGAATACGCTGATGCATGTCTCGCTCGACACCATGGTGGACACATTGAAGGCGGCGGCCGAATCCAGCCGCCTGCGCATATTGGCACTGTTGTCGCGCGGCGACCTCACCGTTTCCGATCTTACCGAAATTCTCGGTCAGTCGCAGCCACGCGTTTCGCGGCACCTCAAGTTGCTGCTGGAGGCCGGGCTGATCGGCCGCTACCAGGAAGGGTCGTGGGCCTTCTTCCGCCTGTCTGACGCGGATTCCGCGCGTGACTTCGTCATGGGGCTGGTTTCCGGCATTCGCGGTGCCGATCCACAGGTCGAGCGCGATCTCGAGCGGCTGGGCGCGGTCAAACGCAAGCGGCAGGACCGGGCAGCCGAGTATTTTTCCGTGAATGCGGCAAGCTGGGACCATATCCGCTCGCTGCATGTGCCGGACCGCGCCGTCGAAGCCGCTATGCTGAAACTGGTCGGCAAGCGGCCGTTCCAGTCGATGCTCGATCTGGGCACCGGCACCGGGCGGCTGCTCGAAATCTTCTCGCCGCTCTACCGGCGCGGCGTCGGCATCGACATGTCGCGCGAGATGCTGACCGTGGCGCGCGCCAATCTCGACAAGGCCGGCGTTTCGAATGCGCAGGTGCGGCAGGGCGACATCTTCGCGCCGCCCGTCGAGCGCGATGCCTTCGATCTCGTCACCATCCACCAGGTGCTGCACTATCTCGACGATCCAGCCCGCGCCATCCACGAGGCGGCGCGGCTTTTGCGCCCGGCCGGGCGGCTGGTCATCGTCGACTTCGCGCCGCACACGCTGGAATTCCTGCGTGACGAGCACGCGCATATGCGGCTCGGTTTTTCCGACCGGCAGATCGCCGACTGGTTCGCAGAAGCCGGCCTCGATCTCGAGGACAGCCAGGAGTTCGAGCCGCGCGGCGGCAACGAAGCCAGGCTCACCGTAAAACTCTGGCTCGGCCGCGACCGGCGCCTGCTGATCGCCGATCCTTCCAACGACACAAGGCAGATAAGGGAAGTTGCCTGATGAACCAGTTCCGCTTTTCCCGCCGCCCCGACATTGGTGACAAGGTCCGGGTTTCCTTTGAATTCTTCCCGCCGAAGACCGACGAGATGGAGGCAAGGCTGTGGGACACGGTCACGAGGTTGGAGCCGTTGAAGCCGAAATTCGTCTCGGTGACCTATGGCGCCGGCGGCTCGACGCGTGAGCGCACCGCACGCACCGTAAAGCGCATCCTGACGGAAACCGGAATTCCGGCTGCGGCGCATCTGACCTGCGTCGGTGCAACGCGCGAAGAGGTCGACGCGGTCATCCAGGATTACAAGTCGATCGGCATCAACCGGTTCGTGGCGCTGCGCGGCGACCCGGCTTCCGGTGTCGGCGAACCCTATCGCCCGCATCCAGGCGGCTACGAGAATGGCGCGGAACTGGTCGCCGGGCTTAAGAAAATCTCGGATTTTGACATCTCCGTAGCGGCTTACCCGGAAAAGCATCCGCAAAGCCCGGATTTCGCCACCGACATCGAGATGCTGAAACGCAAGGTCGACAATGGCGCGACGCGCGCCATCACCCAGTTCTTCTTCGACAATGATCTCTACGAGCGCTATGTCGAGCGCGTCCGCCGCGCCGGCATCTACATCCCCATCGTGCCGGGCATCCAGCCGGTTCATAGTTTCAAGCAGGTCGCGAACTTTTCCGCGAGGGCGGGCGCGCATGTGCCTGGCTGGCTGGCGGAGCGGTTCGAGGGGCTTGACCGGGACCCGCAGACGCATGCGCTGGTGGCGTCGGCGGTGGCGGCCGAACAAGTCATGGACCTGGTCGAGCGCGGGGTCGGCGATTTCCATTTCTACACGATGAACCGGGCCGATCTGGTTTTTGCCATCTGCCACATGATCGGCATCCGCTCGCACGAAGCTGAGGCGGCCGGGTCAGCTGCGGCATGAATTGGCTGAAAAAGCAAAAGGCCGGGTAAAAAACCCGGCCTTTCGAATCGGTTGGACTATTGGGTGCTGGTCTTCCCCGTCTTGGCGGGTCAGGGAAGAAAGCCCATAATGAGGGCTCCGATGAAGGCGAATGCAGCACAGATCATCAATGCGTTGATAGGCCTCGTAAGTCCCATGACATAGCCTCCTCTTAAAGAGCTATGTCTGAGAGTCTAGGTTCATTTGTGCCACAGGCAAGCGGAAAATGTGCTGCATTGCGACGTGATTGCTAGATTTGCGACCCACCTTTTGCCGTTAGGCATTGAAACTCTTCGGCAAAAACCCGCTTCAGACCTGTGAATAAATTATGGCGCTGATGTGTCGTTGCTGTGTCATGGCAGCGCTACCGTGTCGGTCCTAACGCCTTCCGAACAATCGTCCGTCGATGGTGACGAGGCCAAGTGCGATCAGCACCACGCCGCCGATTTCGAACAGTTCGAGCCGCTCACCGAGGAACAGGAAGCCGAGCAGCATGGCGCTGGCCGGCACGATGAGCGTGACCAGCGAAGCGTTGGTGGCGCCGGCCGAGGCGACGAGGTTGAAATAGAGGATGTAGGCGAAGGCGGTGGACAAAAGCGCCAGCGCCAGCACTGCCGCCCAGACAGGGGGCGAGGCCGAGAACGGGCCCGCCGGACCATAGGTGAAGAGCACGATCGGGATCATGATGATGGTCGAGGCGGTCAATTGTCCGGTGGCGATGACCGGCGAGGGCACGCCCTTGAAGCGGCGGGCGACCATCAGCGCCACGCCATAGGACAGCGAGGCGCCGATCAACGCGAATTTGGCCCAGACCGGGCCGCCGAGCCCGGCAAGCAGGCCGGGACCGATCATCACCGCCGTGCCGGCGATGCCAAGCGCAATGCCGGCGAGCTTATTCCAGGAGAGCTTTTCGTCTGATGTCAGCGCGTTGGCGAGGATCAGCGTCCAGAACGGCGTCGTTGCGTTGAGCACCGAGGCAACGCCGGCGCCAAGCTGGGTCTGGCCGGCGAAGATCAGCGAGAAGGGGATGACATTATTGGTGAGCGCCAGCAGGAAGAACAGGCTGGCATGGGGAAGCGCGAGGCGGAAGGATGGTCCGCGAATGGCGAGATACAACTGCAGCGCGATCGCCGCGATGGCGACGCGAAACAGCACCAGCACCAGCGGATGAAGTTCCGCCACCGCGATGCGGGCAAAGAAGAACGAGCCGCCCCAGATCGCACCGAGCAGCAGAAGCTGTCCCCAGTCCTTGAGCACCATCGGCCCGCGTGGCGCGGATGTCGCGGTCATTGCCATGTCAATCGTCCTCCCCCAGACGGCCTGAATGCCAGCCGGTCAGGCAGAACGCATATCGGGTCCGGCGACAAGGGCCACCCGAAACCTGACTGATGGCAAACGCTGCCGCCAAAGACCTAGCGCCGCTGCGTCAGGTGCACGAGACACAGAATTGTTTTCATTAGCCGCTAGCTTGGATTAATTGTGCGCGGCCCAGGTAAGGATTCGTCCATGCAGCGATTCGAGAATGCCCGCGAGGCGGCACTGGCGCTTCGCCCGGACGATCCGATCTATTGCTTCCGCCCGCAGGTGCTGATGGCTGATGCCAGGCAGTTCATGGGCATGTTCCCCGGCAAAACCGCCTATGCGGTCAAGACCAATGGCGAGCCGATCGTGCTGAAGGCGCTGGTCGAGGCCGGCGTCACCGCTTTCGACGTCGCTTCGCCCGGCGAGTTCGCCGCCGTGCGCGCAGTCTCACCCGATGCCGAGATGCTCTACATGCATCCGGTCAAGGCGCAGTCGGACATCAAGCTGGCGCTGGAGAAGTACGCCGTCCGGGTCATTTCGCTCGACCATGAGGACGAGATCACCAAGCTGACGCGGGTGGTGCGGGCACTCGACATCGATCCGGGCGCGATCAGCGTGTTCGTGCGCATCCAGACGAAAGGATCGGCCGCCTACGAACTGTCGAAGAAGTTTGGCGCCGGGCCGGCCTATGCCGTCGAACTGGCGGAGCGGCTGAACCGCACCGGCTACAAGGTTGGCCTGTGTTTCCATGTCGGCAGCCAGATCGAGGATCCCGACACCTATGAGCGGGCGCTGGCCTCGGCCGACTGGGTGCGCAACCGGCTGACCTTCGACATTGCCGGGCTCGACGTCGGCGGCGGCTTTCCGGCCGAATATGGCCATGACCCGAACCGCAAGCAGATCGAGATGCCGTCGCTCGGCCAGATCATGTCGCGGCTGTCCGGTGACCTGAAAGAGTATCAGTTCGACCAGATGCCGCTGGTGGCCGAGCCCGGCCGGGTGATCGTGGCGCGCTGCCTGTCGCTGATCGTGCGCGTGCTGCTGCGCAAGGGCAAACGGCTCTACATCAATGACGGCATCTGGGCATCGCTGTCGGATTCATGGACCGGCAAGATCACGTTGCCGGCGCGTTTTATCCCCGATCCGGCGATCCGCTCGCGCAATGGCGAGGACAAGAACATCGTGCCGTTCAGGGTCTGCGGCGCGACCTGCGATTCCGTCGACATCCTGTCGCGGCCGTTCTGGCTGCCGGAAACGGTCGACACCGGCGACTGGATCGAGATCGGCCATATCGGCGCCTATTCGCTGTCGCTCAGGACCCGCTTCAACGGCTTTTATCCCGACACCTTCGTCGAGGTGACGACGCCGTTCGACGAAGGCGACGCGCCGCAAGGATTTGCGAGCCTGGAGACGATGGCGGATTAGGCCACCCCACCCCCGGCCTGGATATTCTCGCCGGTCAGCCAGCGCGCCTCATCGCTGGCCAGGAAGACCGCGACGTCGGCAACCTCGCGCGGCGCGCCGATTCTGCCGAACGGCGACATGCCGGCCGCCAGGGCGCGATCGCGCTCGGGAAGCAGGTCCGTGTCGGTGAAGCCCGGCGACAACGCATTCACGGTGACGCCGCGCGGCCCAAGTTCACGCGAGAGCACGCGCACGAATTGTTCGACCGAGCCCTTGCTGCCGAGATAGAGCGCCGTCTGCGTGAAGAACATCCTGGTGCCGCCGGTGGAGACAGCGATGATGCGGCCGCCGTCGCGCACGCGGCGCGCCGCTTCCTGAAGCGTGAAGAAGGTGCCCCTGGCGTTAGTCCCGAAGACCAGGTCGAAATCGGCTTCGGTGGCCTCGATCAGCGGCTTGATGACGGCGATGCCTACATTGGCAACGACAATATCGATCGCGCCCAGCTGGCTTTCGGTCTGGTCGAACAGGCGGCGGACATCGTCAACGACGGAAATGTCGGCCTGGATGGCGACCGCCTTTCCGCCTTTGCTGTCGATGGCGGCCACCACCTCGTCGGCGGCTTTCTTGTTGCCGACATAGTTGACAGCGACCGCAGCGCCATTGGCCGCGAGCCCCTCAGCGATTGCGCGGCCGATGCCGCGCGAACTACCGGTGACAACTGCTGTTTTGCCTTGCAAAGACTGAGACATGATCAATTCCCTTCAACCATTCAGAAGGCGCGCCGGTCTGTTTGACGACGCCGATGATTGAGAAATAGCGGCATGCAATTGATCAGTTAATAGCCTATTATCTGATCAGCTTATTAATCCAGGAATATACAATGCGAGGCTCCGAATTCACCGAGCTCAAGGCATTTTCGGCGATCGTGGAAGAGGGGAGTTTCGTTCGTGCGGCCGCCAGGCTGCGGGTGTCGCCGCCGGCACTCAGTCAGTCGATCCGCCAGCTGGAGGCCCGCGTTGGCGTCAGATTGCTCAATCGCACGACGCGCAGCGTTTCACCAACTGCCGCCGGCGATACGCTGTTCGCCCGTCTTGCGGTCGCGTTCGGCGAACTCGACGGTGCCGTCGCCGACATTCGTGCCGCGCGGGATCGGCCAGCGGGCTCGCTGCGTATCAACGTGCCACGCGTCGCCGCAGTGCGGTTCATCGCGCCGATCCTTGGCGAGTTCCAGCGCGCCTATCCCGATATCGCGCTGACGGTGATCGTCGACGACATGCTGACCGACATCGTTGAAGGGCGGTTCGATGCCGGCATCCGGCTTGGCGAGCGGCTGGAAAAGGACATGGTGGCGGTCAAATTGAGTGAGGACCTGCAGATGGCTGCGGTGGCTGCCCCCGCCTATTTCGAGAACCGGGCCATCCCGCGCCATCCGCAGGATCTGCACCAGCATCGTTGCATCAAATTCCAGTGGCCCAGCGGCGGCAATATTTACCGATGGGAGTTTTCGCGCGGCAAACGGGCCCTGGAGATCGCTGTCGAGGGTAGCCTGACCGTCAACGAAACCGACCTGATGCTCAACGCCGCGCTGGATGGCGCGGGCATTGCCTACATGATCGATTACCAGGTTCGGCCATGGATCGAGAAGGGCAAGCTGGTCCGTTTTCTCGAGGCTTGGTCACCAAGCTTTCCAGGTTTTTATCTATACCACCCAAGCGCACGCCACGTGCCGCCAGCCTTGCGAGCATTCATTGATTTTGTGCGGGAGAGGTCATGAATGCTCATGAGAGATAATGGTTTCTCGATGTGACGATTCCGATGCGTCACCACGCAGCCGCGGTCCTACCAGCCGATCATCTGTACGAAACTGTCGAACTTTTCGATCCCCAGCGCCGCCGGGTAGCGCCTGACGAATTCAGCCGGCTTGAAAGGCTTTGACAGATAATTGAATGCCCAAGTCTCGTCGCTGGAATGATAGTCAATTCGCAGGTTGTCGCGATTGAACTCGATGGGATTGTTGACGCTGATAATCAGCGTATGCATCGAGGTGAATGCGTAAAATCTGTTCTCCGCATAAGCAGACCGGATGTGACGAATGAGATCGACCGCGTGCTGCTGGTCGAAAGCTTCGTTGGTCAGCGAGACGTAGAACGCCTCTATGCTGTCCCATGGTTGCGATGGGACAAGCCTAGGCGTGTAGTTATTCTTTGGGTCGTAGAGGCTCATGCCTGACGTCCACAATGTTTGGTGCCAACAAGCTTCGAAAGTCATACCGGCAATTTACAGTTTCGCCAAAAGCTCTGGCGTCGGCCAGCCATCCACAGGCAGGCCAAGGCGCATCTGCTCCTTGCGGATCGCTTCGCGGGTGTTGGTGCCGAGGATGCCGTCGACCGTGCCGACATCGTAGCCCCTGGCTTCCAGCCTGGTCTGCAACTCCTTCAGCTGCTCGTTGTTGAGGCCGGTCTCGGGATTGCGCGGATCGAACTGTGGCGCGCCCGCCAGCCTGGCGGCGAGGTTGGCAGCGGTCAGCGCGTAGGTGAAGGACTGGTTCCATTCGAGATAGACGTCGAAATTGTCGTAGGTGAGGAAGGCAGGCCCCTTGCGGCCCATGGGCAGCGCCAGGCCCGCTTTCAGGCCATTGTCGACCAGCGGTGCGCCGCTGGGGTAGGTGACGCCCCATTGCGCCCATTGCGTCAGCGGCAGCTTGTTGGTGCGCCCGGTCTGGTCCCACGGCATGTCGTCGGGCAGGCGGACTTCCTCGATCCAGGGCTCGTCGCGTTTCCAGCCACGCGACAGCACCTTATTGGCGGTGGTCATGATCACATCCGGCACGCTGCCGCGCAGGTCGACCTTGCCGTCGCCGTCGCCGTCGACGCCGCGCGCCAGATAGTCGGAAGGCAGGATCTGCGTCTGGCCGATCTCTCCGGCCCAGGCACCCCTGACGTCGGCCGGTACGACGCCGCGATCGATCAATTCCAGAAGTGGCACCAGCTGAGGCCGGAACAGTTGCGGGCGGCGGCAATCATGGGAAAGCGTCAGCAGGGCGCTCAGCGTGTGGAAATCGCCCTGCACGGCGCCGAAATCGGTCTCCAGCGCCCAGAAGGCGGCGATGATCGGTGCCTGGACGCCGAACTGCTGGTCGGCACGGGCGAAGACATCGGCGTATTTCTTCAGGTTTGCCGCGCCCTGCTTCAGCCGGTAGGCCGAGATCATGCGGTTGGAAAATTCGACGAAGGTCTGGGTGAAGACGCCCTGGGCGCGGTCGCGCGCCAGGACCTTGTCGTCGATGGTGGCATCCTCCAGCGCGTCGAGACCCACGGCACCGACACCGGCTGCCTTGGCTTCCGCCGCCACGCCCTGCTTCCAGGCTTCGAAGTCGTCGCCACATTCCTGCGCCATCGCCGGCAAAGCCGTGGCGCACAAGAATAGCGCCGCGAGGGCTTGGGAACGCAGTCGCATCAGCTTCCTTTCGAAACGAATGAGGGCCTTTGTCGTGCCCCTCTCGGAAGCCCAATGCCCTGGATTACCGGCGGTTGCACTCTTTGCCGCTGGCTGTGTCGAAAAGCAGGCGGCAGGCCCGGTGTCAACGGTGTTCTGCCGCAGCCCCTTGTTCCGGGCGACTTCGTTGCCGTTGAACCGGTGTCAACGGGTGTTCTGCCGCAGCCCCTTGTTCCGGGCGACTTCGTTGCCGTTGACCCGGTGTCAACGGTGTTCTGCCGCAGCCCCTTGTTCCAGGCGGCTTCGCTGCCGTTGAACCGGTGTCAACGGGTGTTCTGCCGTAGCCACTTGTTCCATGCGGCTTCACTGCCGTTGAAGACGTTGATGTCGGACTTGCCGGTCATGCCCGGAACGATGCCGGTTCCGGTGTATTGCCAGAAGGTGAAGGGGTGGCTGCCGTATTTTTCGCGCGGATGGCCGGCGACGGAGCGCAGCCAGTAGGGATAGCCGCGGAAGGTCGACAGCCCGTTGTCGTCGAAGAAGTCGACCGAGGTGTAGATGATCGGCTTCTTGCCATAGTGCCGTTCGACGATTTCTAGGAAGGTGGTCATCTCTGCGCGCACTGTGGCCGCATCGGGACGCAGCCTGCAGGTCGGCGATTTCGGGTTCCACTCCATGTCGAGGACCGGCGGCATCGCCGAGCGGTCGACCGGGACATTCTGGATGAACCAGCGCGCCTGCTGAGCGGCCGGCGTGCAGAAATAGAAGAAATGATAGGCCGCGCGCGGAACGCCGGCGGCTTTCGTGCGGGCCCAATGCTCGTTGAAATATTCATCGAAGCGATCACCGCCCTCGGTCGCCTTGATGAAGGCGAAGGAGATGCCGCTGGCCTTGGCCGACGGCCAGTCGACCGAGGTCTGGTATTTGGAGACGTCGGTGCCGTGAACGGCGTAGTTCCACGGCGCGCCGCTGTCCCATTCATGCGGCTTGGAATCGGCGAAGCGCGGCGCGCGCACGGCAACCGTCGTCGGGCTGCTCGACGCGGACGGCGACAGCGGCGAGAGATCGTCCACGGTCGAACAGGCGCCAAGCAGCGTCAGCATGAAAAGGGCCGCAAGACGGCGCATCGCAACTCCCGAGCCGGATTCAGCCGGTCGCTGATGGGTCTGTCCACTGATGGCCGGCGGTGGCCCCCTACGAGCGATCGCCCCATAGCATTGCCCGTTCCCCCAGTGATCGCCGAACATGGTTGATATCAGGTTGACGGCGCTCGACAAGCACTGCGATTTGCGGAAGCAATGGCGGCAAATCGATGACATAAGCGTCAGGCAGGGGCCTGGGAGGAAACAAATGCGGACCGTCGCCAAGATCGTCAAATGGCTGCTTGGCCTGGTCGTGCTGGCGATCGCCGCGCTGTTTGCCTGGCTTTACATCGCACCGCCGGAAATGATCCGCGTCGGCTCGGGCTATTCGGCCAAGATCGTCTGCTCGAACGTCTTCATCGCCGGGCGTGATCCCAATGAGGTGCTCGCCGTCGACGTGCAGGCGCCCGGGCACCCGCTGCTGCGGTTGATGCGGATCTCGGTGGACAAGAATAGGGGAACCGTCTCGGCGGGCCTGCTTGGCTTCCTTGGCAAAAGCCTTGCCGTCGCCCGTGACGGTCTGGGCTGCGCCTCGGTTCCCGATGGCGATGTCGGCAAGGCACGGCGGACGGCGATCTATGCCGAGCCGTCGGCGGTCAGCCAGGACGCGTTGTGGCCGGAAGGCGAACGGGTCGAGGCATCACAGGATCCGGTGATTGCCAAGCTGCTCGACGATGCGGCGCTGACTGGCACCGGCATGCGCGCGGTGGTGGTGGTCAAGAACGGCCGCGTCGTCGCCGAGCGCTATGGCGCGGGCTTTTCGGCAAAGACGCCGCTGCTCGGCTGGTCGATGACCAAGACGGTGAATGCCGCCATCATCGGCACGCTGGTCAAGGACGCCAAGATGGCGGTCGACAACAAAGGCCTGTTCGCGCCGTGGAAGGCGGATGGCCGCGCCGCGATCACCCTTGCCGACATGATGGCGATGTCGAGCGGGCTGGAGTTCAACGAGGACTATGGCGACGTCGCCGACGTGACGCGCATGCTCTATCTCGAACCCGACATGGCGGGCTTCGCCGAAGCCAAGCCGCTGACCGGCGAGGTCGGCAAGGCGTTCTCCTATTCGAGCGGCACGGCGGTGATGCTGTCGCGCCTCTGGCAAGACGCGATCGGCGACAAGGCCAAGGCGCTGACGTGGCCGCGCACCGCGCTGTTCGAGCCGCTCGGCATGCACAGCGCCGTGCTGGAAACCGACGAGCAGGGCACTTTCGTCGGCTCGTCCTATCTCTATGCCACCGCGCACGACTGGGCGCGCTTCGGTCAGTTCCTGCTGCAAGGCGGGGTGTGGAACGGCAACCAGGTCTTGCCAGCCGGCTTCGTCGACTGGATGCGTGAGCCGGCACCCGCCTCGAAAGTCTACGGCAAAGGCCAGTTGTGGATCGAGGCACCGGGCGACGAGAAAAACCCCGGCGCCGGCGTGGCGGCGGGCCTGCCCAAGGACACCACCTGGATGGAAGGCCATGATGGGCAGACGGTCACCATCATTCCCTCGGAGCAGCTGGTGGTGGTGCGGCTCGGGCTGACGCCAGCCAAGCTCGGCTACCGCCCGCAGACGATGGCGGGGGCGCTGATGACGGCGCTGAAGTGATCGCTATAGGGCGTGTACGGTTGGGCGTTCTGAGTTTGAGTGATGATCTACCGGTCTGGAACGGCGGAAGGCGAATAATTTAGTCCGTGATCCAGTACGCAATCAGCACTACCGGCGAAAAGCCCTACTTGGTCGAGCTTAGGACAAGCTTTGATCACGGGTACAACCACGCTGACCGGTCCGTATTGTCCTTCGACGAGCTAACCGCATTTCGTGATGCTGCAGCCAAATACACACGTCAGGCTCAATGGAAGCGTGAGGGATTGGCCGATTGCCAGGGCCGTCGTATGGAGGATCTCCTCGATCTGACCGAGGCTCGTTTGAAGCAACTTACGGTGTGCTGACAGGTCGCCCGACCACGGCCAGCCAGGCATAGCCGCGATAAAGCGTGCGGAAACGGAAGCTTGCGCCGGTTCGCCGAGATTCCGATTCCAGGACCTCGCGCAGCGATTCACGCGGCGCGACGTGGAATTTTTTGAGCCAGCCGCGCAGCAAAGTCCGGAACCAGCCAGGCAGGCCTTCCTGCTGGCCGAAATCGACGACATGAAGGGAGCCACTGGGGGCGAGGGCAGCAAGTGCCGCCGACACCGTCTTTTCCCAGCCAGGGATCATCGACAGAGAATAGGACACGAAGATGCGGTCGAACCGTTCGATGCCATAAAGCGCGCCCGCGTCGAAATCGGTGGCGTCGCCCCTCGCCAGCATGACGCGTGCGGATATGCCGTCGCGGGCAATCGTGGTCCCGGCTGTCTCCAGCATTTCGGCCGAAATATCGAGGCCGAAGAAGCGTGCGTCGGGATAGCGACGGGCGGCCAGGATGATGTTGCGGCCGGTGCCGCAGCCGAGTTCAAGCACGGTGCCGCCGGCCGGTACGTCCAGAGCGGAGATCATCTGGTCGCGGCCGAGCAGGTAGCATTTGCGCGTCAGGTCGTAGATGTGGCGCTGCCAGCGGTAGACGCCGTCCATCAGTTCGGCATGGTTGGCCTGCAGCTCGGTCGTGCTCATGCCGCACGCTTCACATAGAGGTGGAAGCCGCCATAGATGGCCGAGCGGTCGCGGGCCGAGAATTCGCGCGAAGCCTCGTCCTGATAGGTCCATTGATCGAGCAACGAGCTGGAAACCCGGCCGGGCAACAGGCTGGGCTCGGCGGCCGTGCGGAAGATGACGCGGGCGCCGACTGAGGCGGTGCGGGTGATTTCCGACCACAGCGCGTTGAGCTGGTCATCGGTCATCCAGTCCTGCGCATCGAGCAGGATGAAGCGGTCGACCGCGCCTGCATCCTTGCCGGCAAGAAACTCGATCAGATTGGCATGGTGGATGGCGACGCGGTCGACATTGCCGCGGATGGTCTCGTAATTCTGTTTTTCGAGATAGGCGGGCAGGGCGGCCTCGCCGGGGTTCGGATAGCGGCGGGCAAAAGCCTGCCAGGCGAAATAGTTGTTCTCCAGCGGAAAATCGCAAGCGAGCTTTTCCAGCCGGGCCTTGAGCACACTGGCCATGGTGCCGTCACCCGAAGTGATCAGCGAATCATACTGCGCCGGCGGAATGCCGAGGCCGAACAGCGAGGCCTTGCGCGATGTCGCCCATTTCAGCAGTGGCTTGTCGAAGACCGGCGCCAATTCCTCATCGAAGAAGCGGCGCTGTTCGCCGATGTTCTTGGCTTCCATCATACGGGCTGGATTGACGCCGAAGAACTTTGCCGTGCGATGGCCCATGGCGATGAACAGGCCGAGCAGGCCGGTCCGGTAGAAATTGCGATCGAAGACGGCGATGCGCCGGCGGCCGCGCCAGTTGCGGCGCTCCCAGTAGTGACGGCTGACCGGATCGAGATGCGGCGCGATGAAACGATCGTAGGCTTCCGAATTGTGGCTGGTGTCGGAGGCGCCGAAGAAGCGGAACAGGTCGCCCTGAGACGGCAGGTGGCGCACGGCCTCCAGCTTCATGCGGTTCAACGCGATATGCGCGGCGTTGAGGTCGACGGCGTCAATTTGTGCCGGCGAACGGGTCAGGTAGGCGAGGATGTTGCAGCCGCCCGAGGCGATGGTGACGACGCGGTGGCCCTGGCCAAGCTGCATCGCCTCCATGTCGACATCGGGGTCCTCCCAGATCTGCGGATAGACGAGGCCGGAAAACAGGAAGGCGAACAGCCGCTCCGAGATGCCGGCTTTCGACAGCGGGCGGTTCTGGTACACGGCCTTTCCAACTTCCTTGCCGCGGCGAAAAACCAGATCTGCGGAAACGTCCGTCATGGCAAGGTGATTCCCCATTTGCTTTGCCGCAAGCGGGTAGCGCAGGGTCATGACAGGCCGGTGACAGCCTGTTGACGTAAGTTCAGGCCTTGCCAAATCCGCCCGGCGTCGGCGTCGTCAGGATGACGGCGTCGCCCGCTTGAAGCACGGTCTGGTCGCACGCTTTCAGCATTTCGATCGTGCCGTCCTTGCGGCGGACCTTGGTCGAGCCGACCTCGCCGTCGCCGCCACCGTGCAATCCTTGCGGCGGGCGGTTGCGATGCGAGGACAGGATCGCGCATTCCATCTTTTCGAGGAAGCGGATGGTGCGCTTGGTGCCGTCGCCGGCGCTCCATCTGCCCTTGCCGCCGGAATTTTGCCGAATGTGGAAGTCCTCGAGCAGCACGGGAAAACGCAGTTCCAGCACTTCCGGGTCGGTGAGGCGCGAATTGGTCATGTGGGTGTGGACGCCGGAGGTTCCGGCAAAGCCGCGGCCGGAGTTCATTTGGCCGGCGGGTGAGCCGGAACAGATCGTCTCGTAATACTGGTATGTCTTGTTGCCGAAGGTCAGGTTGTTCATGGTGCCTTGCGCATTGGCCATGGCGCCCATTGCGCCGAACAGCGCGTTGGTGACGTGCTGCGAGGTCTCGACATTGCCGGCGACGACGGCGGCGGGGTAAGCGGGCTTGAGCATGCAGCCATCGGGAATGATGATGTTGATTGGCCGCAGACACCCGGCATTCATCGGGATCATGTCCTCGACCATCACACGGAAGGCATAAAGGACTGCCGCGCGGGCGACCGGCTCTGGCGCATTGAAATTGTTCTTCATGACCGGCGACGTGCCGGTGAAGTCGACCGTCGCCTCGCGCTTTTGCCGATCGACCGTGATCTTCACCTTGATGAGCTGGCCGGTGTCGGTCGGATATTCGTACTCAGAACTATCCGGCAGCCGCTCCAGCACGCGGCGTACGCTCTCGGCGGCATTGTCCTGGACATGGCCCATGTAGGCTTCGACGACATCGAGGCCGAAATGCGCGACCATCTTGCGGAGCTCTGCCACGCCCTTTTCGTTGGCGGCGATCTGCGCCTTGAGGTCAGCGATGTTCTGGTGCGGATTGCGCGCCGGGTAGAGGTGGTCGGTGAGCAGCGTATGCAGTTCCTTCTCGCGGAACTTCCCACGATCGACGATGCGGAAATTGTCGAACAGCACGCCTTCCTCGTCGACCGTGGTGGCAAGCGGTGTCATCGAGCCAGGCGCCGTGCCACCAATATCGGCGTGGTGGCCGCGCGAGGCAGCCCAAAAGAGGATTTTCTGCTTGATATCGTCGAAAACAGGTGTCACCACGGTGATATCGGGCAGATGCGTGCCGCCATTGTAGGGGGCGTTGAGGGCAAAGACGTCGCCGGGGCGGATGTCGCCGGAATTCAGCCGGATGATGGTTTCGACCGAACGATCCATGGAGCCCAGATGCACCGGCATATGCGGCGCATTGGCGACCAGGGCGCCGCTGTGGTCGAACACCGCGCAGGAGAAATCGAGCCGCTCCTTGATGTTGACGGAATAGGCGGTGTTCTGCAGCGTCACGCCCATCTGCTCGGCGATCGACATGAACAAATTGTTGAAGACCTCCAGCATTACCGGATCGGCCTCGGTGCCGAGCGCTGCCTGCCGCTGCTTCTCCTCGATGCGGCGCAACAGCACATGGTTCTTGGCGGTGATCTCGGCCTGCCAGCCCGACTCGACGACGATGGTCTGGTTCGGCTCGATGATCAGCGCAGGGCCGGCAATTCTGTGCCCGGGCTTCAGTCCTTCGCGGCGGAGGATGCCGGCGTCGCGCCAGATGCTGTCGGAAAAGATTTTTCGGACCTCCGAAGGATTTGCGGCGATGTCTTCGAGTGCTGAATCGCTTTCGTCGCGCCCCGTGCCGCCGATGTCTGTGCCCTCGACGCCGACGGTCTCGACGATCATCGGCTTGTTGTCGTAAACGAAACCGAACTGCGCCTTGTGGGCAATTTCGAAATCGCGCTTGGCCTGGAAAATCGAGTCTTCCTCGAAATTCACCGGCAGTGTCGTGTCGGTGCCGTCATAGCGAATGTGCAGCACCGGCTTCGCGGCAACCATATCCTCTGCGATGCCTTGCACTGCGAGTTCGGCGATGACGGCCTTTCTCAAGGTGGCAATGAGGTTGCCGATCTCGGTTCTGGACTCTTCCGCCAGCGGCTTCAGCAGCGCCTGCTGGCGCGAGGCGAAAACCGAGGACAGGCCAATGCCATAGGCCGACAGCAGGCCGGAGAAGGGATGGATCAGCACCGCTTCCATGCCGAGCGCGTCGGCAACCAGGCAAGCATGCTGGCCGCCGGCGCCCCCGAAGCAATTGAGCAGATATTCGGTAACGTCGTAGCCGCGCTGGACGGAAATCTTCTTGATGGCGTTGGCCATGTTTTCCACGGCGATGGTGACGAACCCTTCGGCGACAGCCTCCGGCGTGCGGCCATCGCCGATTTCGGCGGCCAGTGCGGTGAATTTTGCGCGCACCGTCTCGACGTCGAGCGGCTGGTCCTGGGCGGGTCCGAAAATGGCCGGGAAGAAATCGGGCTGCAGCTTGCCCAGCATGACATTGGCGTCAGTGACGGCCAGCGGCCCGCCGCGGCGGTAAGCGGCCGGGCCAGGATTGGCTCCGGCCGAGTCAGGTCCGGCACGGAAGCGGCCGGCCTCGTAATGCAGGATCGAGCCGCCGCCGGCGGCGACGGTGTGGATGCGCATCATCGGCGCGCGGATACGCACGCCGGCGACCTCGGTGTCGAAGGCACGCTCATACTCGCCGTCATAGTGGGCGACGTCGGTGGAGGTGCCGCCCATGTCGAAGCCGATGACCTTGTCGAAGCCGGCGAGCTTTGCCGTCTCGACCATGCCGACAACGCCGCCGGCCGGCCCGGATAGCAGTGCGTCCTTGCCCTGGAACATATCGGCGGCGGTAAGGCCGCCAGAGGACATCATGAACATGAGATGAGGGGACTGGCCGATCTCCACCCTTTTGGGGCGGATTGGCGCGGTGCCCATTTCCCCCGCCACGCGTTGCACATATCTCGACAGGATCGGCGACAGATAAGCGTCGACCACGGCGGTGTCGCCGCGGCCGACCAGCTTGATCAGCGGCGAGACCTCGTGGCTGACGGAAACCTGGCTGAAACCGAGTTTCCGGCAGACTCTTGCCACCGCCTTCTCGTGATCGGGATATTTCCAGGCGTGCATGAAGACGATTGCGACGGCATCGATGCCATCCGCTTTCGCCTGCTCGATCGCCGGCCGGCAAGCGGCGATGTCGAGCAACTGCTCGACGCGGCCATCGGCGCGCACGCGCTCGTCGATCTCGATGACGCGCTCATAGAGCTGTTCGGGAAGGATGATTTCCTTGGCGAAGATGTCCGGGCGCGCCTGGTAGGCGATCTTCAGCGCATCGCGAAAGCCCTTGGTGATGAGCAGCAGCACCCGGTCGCCCTTGCGCTCCAGCAGCGCATTGGTGGCGACCGTGGTGCCCATCTTGATATCGCCGATCAGGCCGGGCGGGATCGCGCCGCCGGAGGACAGGCCGAGAAGGTCGCGAATGCCCTGGATGGCGGCATCGGCGTAGGCTTCGGGATTTTCGGAGAGAAGCTTGCGCGGATGCAGCCCGCCTTGAGGGTCGCGGCCGATGACATCTGTGAAGGTACCGCCGCGATCGATCCAGAAATCCCATTTCGCGGTCATGGCAGCTCCCGGCACGTTTCAGTTCGATCGGTTCAACGCATCCTGTTAGTTCGCCGTTGTCTGGCCGGCAATCGCAAACGGGCCAGACGATGTTACATGAGGAAACGCAACGTTACGAAACTCATGGCTGTCTGATGCATTTCCTCTTCGACCGTTCACCGTAACGTGAACGTGTATTGAAGGAGAGATCTTATGAAAAAGCTCATTCTTGCATCCGTTTCCGCCTTGGCCTTGCTTGGCGTTGCAGCCTGCAGCGACAGCGGCAAGGACAACACCACCACCCAGAGCACCAATCCACCGGCTGCCGAAGAGCCGATGAAGCCGGCGACGCCGGAAGCCACGCCGCCGGCCGCAACACCTCCGGCAACCGATAACTCGACCACGAAGAGCATCACACCCGAGAAGCCTGTCGAGCCGGCTCCGGCAACACCAGCTCCTGCGCCCGCGCAGTAGTCAGCAAAGCAGTACTCGTGTGATGAATGAGGAAGGCCGGCTATGCGCCGGCCTTTCCCATATTGTCTCGCACCGTAGGTTGCGCCGGGGCTGCGGCACTGTCCCGGCTTGATAGCGGGGGACTGTGGCACTAAGAAGCAGGCCATGTCGATTTGGGATCGCCTTGGCGAGTTCATCACACGCTTTTCATCCTCGGCCTCGTCGGGTGTCGCCGACGTCGTCGAGGCCGTGCGCACGGTTTTCTCCGGCGACCCCGATCTGCGCCGGCGGGTCGCCTTCTCGGTGGCGATGATCGCGCTGTCGGCCAAGATGGCCAAGGCCGATGGCATCGTGACCCAGGATGAGGTGCGTGCCTTCCAGGAGATATTCGAGGTGCCACCGAAAGAGACGCGCAATGTGGCGCGGCTGTTCGATCTCGCCCAGCGCGACGTGGCCGGATTCGAGACCTATGCCGAGCGGATGGCCCAACTGTGCGGCTCGGGGCATTCCAACTGCGTGATGCTTGAAGACATACTCGACGGTCTGTTCCACATCGCCAAGGCCGATGGCCTGGTGCATGAGCGCGAAGGCCACTTCCTGCACCGTATCGCCGAGATTTTCCGTATCGACGAGGCACATTACGAAAGCATCATGGCGCGGCACATCAATCTCGGTGCCGGCGATCCCTATGTCGTGCTCGGCATCGAACGCGGCAAGTCGTTCGAAGAGGTCAGGAAGCGTTATCGCAAGCTGGTCTCTGACAATCATCCGGACCGGCTGATCGCGCGCGGCCTGCCGCAGGAATTCATCAAGATCGCAACGACCAGGGTGGCGGCGATCAATGCCGCCTATGAGATGATCGAGCGGGGCCTGCGGCACGCATGAGCGGCTTCCTGCCCGACGAGCCCAGCGCCGAGGTCAGGGTATCGCCGAATTTCGGTCCGCGGCGCGACACGCTCAGGCCCGACATGATCGTGCTGCATTACACCGGGATGTCGACAGGCGCCGGGGCCGAGGCGTGGCTGTGCGATCCGGCCAGCGAGGTCTCGTCGCACTATCTCGTGCATGAGAATGGCCACATCGTGCAGATGGTCAGGGAAAGCGATCGCGCCTGGCACGCCGGCAAGAGTTCGTGGTTCGGACGCGCCGATATCAATTCCTGTTCGATCGGCATCGAGATCGTCAATCCGGGACATTCGCTGGGGTATCCCGGTTTTCCCAGGCGGCAGATCGATGCGGTGATCGGCCTGTGCTCCGGGATCGCAGGTCGGCATTCGATTGCCGCCGAGCGGGTGCTGGCGCATTCCGACGTGGCGCCGGGACGCAAGATCGACCCAGGCGAGAAGTTTCCATGGCGGACGCTGTTTGCGGCCGGTGTCGGCCATCTCGTGGCGGCCGCACCGGTCAGGCGAGGGGCCGCGCTCAAGGCCGGCGACACCGACGCCGATGTCGAGGCGTTGCAGTCGATGCTGGCGCTCTATGGCTATGGCGTCGAGATATCAGGCATTTTCGACCGCCAGACGGAGATCGTCGTCGAAGCGTTTCAGCGGCATTTCCGGCAGCGCAAGGTGGATGGCGTTGCCGATGGCTCGACACTGCGGACGCTGCAAGGGCTGCTTGCTTCCGTAAGGTCTTGACCCAGAGGGAAGCCTCTCCCAAGAAGTCCTTTCCAATCCTTAAATTACAAGCTGTCACTCAAAGTGACTTGCCTGGCCTTGTTTGGCACCAATTCGAGCTTCAAACGGCTGACGTGCAAGTTGTCGGACCCCCAGCCCCCCGGATGTTCCGATATTGATTAAGCGTTGCTGCGTGAACACCTTCGCGCAGTTCAAACAGAACAGGATCACATGCAGAAATTGACCGTTTTAACGGCAGCTCTTGCTGCCGGCGTAATGACTTTTGCCTTCAGTGCCGCGAATGCCGCGCCACTCAGCCCGCGGGCGGATCAAGGGGTCATCACGGTATCCGCCAAAAGCGGCAAGGCAGGCCACGACGCCAAGGCGACGAAGCGGGCTCCCGCGAAAATGGAAAAGGCAAGTTTGACCAAGGCGAAGAAGTCCACCGCCAAAAGGCAGACGAAGCGCGGCCGCAAGACCGTCGACAAGATGACAACGGCATCGATCGGCCCAAGGGGCGTTGCGCTGCCGGCGGCTGCGGCGGCTGCGGTGGTCGGTGGCGGTCAGTATTCGGCGATCGTCGCGCGCTATGCCGCGAGCTATGGTGTACCGGTTTCGCTCGCTCACGCCGTCATCCGGGTCGAGAGCAACTACCGGCCGAACATGGTCGGCGGCGCCGGCGAAATCGGCCTGATGCAAATCAAGCCGGCGACGGCGCGGATGATGGGCTACAACGGTTCGGCCAAGGGACTCTTCGATCCCGACACCAACATCAAATACGGCATGAAGTACCTCGCCATGGCGCAGGATCTCGGCGGCGGCACCACCTGCGGCACGATCCTGAAATACAATGCAGGCCACGCCGCAACGCGAATGAACCCGGTGTCGGCCGCCTATTGCAGCAAGGTCAAGGTGCAGATGGCGGCGCTGTAGCCGACTGTCTGTGGAGCCGGCCGGAGCGGCCGGCTTTTTCGTTTGCGTTTTCGAGCGTGAACCCCTTTATACGCCTTGCCAGCTGGCCGGGCGGCCGCACCCGCAACAGCCGAAAGGCCGCGGGTGAGGAAAGTCCGGGCTCCATGGAAACACGGTGCCGGTTAATGGCCGGCGGGGGCGACCCCAGGGAAAGTGCCACAGAAAGCAAACCGCCATGGTCTACCGTGGCAAGGGTGAAAGGGTGGGGTAAGAGCCCACCGCGCGACTGGCAACAGGAGCGGCACGGTAAACCCCACCGGGAGCAAGACCGAATAGGGGCGGTGCGAGGGGAAACCCTCGAGGGCTGTTTCCGGCTCACCGTCCGGGTAGGTTGCGTGAGGCGCATGGCAACATGCGCCCAAGATGAATGGCCGCCACGTTCTCGCCTCGCAAGGGGCGAGGGCCATACAGAACCCGGCTTACAGGCCAGCTGGCAACTCTCTCCACGACATCGAAAAGAAGTCTTTTGAGATCAGCAGGTTGCGCCCTCGGGCGCGCCTGATGATTCAAGCCATTCAGCCATTTACCGCCGCAGCGGGAGACGACCGATTGCTTGAAATTGGTGCGATTAAATCGTACCATGGGATAGCGAGTGGCATCAGGAGCCTATCATGGGACAGGTCGACAAACGCAGCATCACGCTGTCGCCGGAACTGGCACGGGCGGTGGACGATGTGGTCGCAGCCGGCGAATACGCTTCGGCGAGCGAGGTGATCCGCGATGCGCTCAGGCAATGGAAGGACCGGCGCGACCTCCACGGCTACACGGTCGAGGAGTTGCGCAAGCTGGTGCAGGAAGGCCTAGACAGCGGGCCGGGACGATTTGCGTCGATGGATGAAATCAAGGCTGAGGCGCGGAGACGCTTGCGATCTGACGACGCAGCATGAATTTGCTGCCCATCGTTCGGAACGCACGCGCAGAAGACGATCTAATCGCGATCTGGCTTCATGTTGCACGCGACAGCGAGGCTGCGGCCGACCGGTTGCTCGATCGCATCGAGGCACGGTCGCAGCAGCTGGCGATCTATCCCTTCTCAGGCGCGCCGCGCGACGATATTGCGCCCGGCATCCGCCACTTGGTGGTCGGCGACTACCTCACCTTGTACCGGGTCGGTGACGACGCGATCGAAATCGTCCGCGTGCTGCACGGCAAGCGCAAGATCGAAGCCGACGACCTCGGTTCATGATCGATCCGGTCAGCCGCTGATCTTGTCCAGCGACGCCTCGATCGCCTTCCAGAGCTCTTCCACCGGCTCGCAGCCGACCGATAGGCGAACGAAACCGAGGGGAACCGCGTCGCCTCTCTTTGAACGGCGTTCAGCGGAGCTGTGGACGCCGCCGAAGGATGTCGCGGCCTGCATCAAGGCACAGTTGTTGATGAAATCCTCGGCCTTGTCCTCCGAGGCGAGTTCGAAAGAGATGAGAAAGCCGAAGCGCTCCATCTGGGCGCGGGCAAGGTTGTGCGACGGGTCGCTTTCCAGCCCGGGAAAACGCAGGCCGCTGATTGACCGGTGGCTTTTCAGCCGCCGCGCGATCACTTCCGCCGAAGAGCACATACGGTCGAAGCGCACATCCAGCGTTTCGAGGCCGCGATGCACCAGCCATGCCTCGAACGGCCCGGGAATGCTGCCGGAGATTTCGCGCCAGCCAGTCACGGCGGTGATGATATCGGCATTGCGGCTGGCGACATGGCCGAACAGCACGTCGGAATGGCCATTGGGTGCCTTGGTGTCGGCGGCAACGACGATATCGGCGCCATGGTCGAGCGGTCGCTGGCCGAAGGGCGTCATCGTCGTGTTGTCGACGGCAAGGAGCGCACCGGCCATGTGAGCGGCTTTGGCGACGGCCGCGATATCGCAGATATCCAGTCCCGGATTGGCGGGGCTTTCGACAAAGGCAAGGCGGTAACCTTCGAAGCCGCCGTCGAGGAAGGTCGATGTCGGCCTCACATCATAGGTGACGCCAAATGGCTTCAAGAAGCGATCGGCCAGGGCTCTTGTCGTGTGATAGCCATCCGAAGGCAGCAGGATACGGTCGCCGGTCTTGAGCAGGGCGAAAAACAGCGAACAGATTGCAGCCATCCCGGACGGAAAGGCGACGCAGGGCGCACCTTCCAGATGCGCCAGCATATGTTCGACCGCATCCCAGGTCGGGTTGCTGAAGCGACCATACTCGTCGAAGCCGGTGGCGTCGCCGGGCGTGTGATAGATTGCAGCCATGGTCAGCGGCAGGGGGATCGGGTCGCCCTTGGCGAGCCCACTGTCGCGCAGATGGGGAAGTGCCGCAGCGCGTGCGTTCGCTGTTTCAGACATCGATTCTCAAACCCTCTTGGTGACTGACCGGATGCGGCGAAACGCTATGCCGGGCACTGGCTGGCGGCAAGGCGCGTCCGGTTGGGCCAGGCGGCTCTAAACGCTTCGTTAGGCTTAATGGACCATAAAGAGGAGACGTGCCGTCAAGGCTGCTCTCATTGGTCGCGGCGCGCGTGTTTGTGAAGCCATTCCCGTTGACGCCCATAGTGCCCCATGATATCCCATTTCGATACTCAAGCCTTCGTTCCGCGTCAGGGTAAAGCGTACGCCAATCGGGCAGCCGCGGCGGCTGCGCGTTTGCCGGTCTTTGCCCGTATGGACGAGGTGGGTTCGGGTCAGGGGACGCGCCGCGGCGGCGCGTGCGACAAGATGGAGAGGGGTGCGGCGGCGCAAGCGGCTGTGACGTTTAATGGACCGGTTTCTATCAAACACGGTGAGCAGGATCGATGCCAAGGGGCGGGTTTCCGTTCCGGCGCATTTTCGTGCCGTCGTGCAGAAGCGCGGCTATTCGGAACTCTATGCGCTGCGTTGCCTCGACCAGCCGGCGATGGATGTCGGCGGGCTCGACCTGCTCGACCGCTACGAGCAGCGCATCGCGCTCGAAGATCCCTTCCTGCAGACGGCGGACGACATGTCATTCTTCTGCCATGGCGATGGTGCCTTCCTGAAGCTCGATCAGGACGGCCGCATCACGATGAGCGATTTCATTCGCGAGCACACCGGCATTTCGGCGGAGGTGGCCTTTGTCGGGCGTGGCAATTTCTTTCAGATTTGGGAGCCAGGACGGCTAGCCGCCTATGGGGCGCAGGCGCGGGCCCGGCTTTTGCAGCTTCGGCAGGGGACGAAGCCTGGGGAGCGACCGGAATGACGGTGGGCCACGGCGATGACCTTCACGCCGTTGGCGGATCGGCCCGCCACATTCCGGTCCTCCTTGGCGAAGTGCTCGAAGCACTGGCGCCGGCGAAGGGCGACATCATCATCGACGGCACGTTCGGCGCCGGCGGTTACACCAAGGCCATTCTGGCGACGGGCGCTTCCGTGGTGGCGATCGATCGCGATCCGGATGCCATCGCGGCCGGGCGCGATCTCGAGGCGCAATCAGGCGGCCGATTGAGGCTGGTGCAGGCGCCGTTCTCGACGCTGGACGAACATGTCGAGAGCGCCGACGGCGTCGTGCTGGACATTGGCGTATCCTCGATGCAGCTCGATCAGGCCGAGCGCGGGTTTTCATTCCGCGCCGACGGGCCGCTCGACATGCGCATGGCGCAAGCGGGCCTCAGCGCCGCCGATGTCGTCAATTCCTTCAAGCCGGGCGATCTCGCCCGCATCTTCGGCTTCCTCGGCGAGGATCGTCATGCCGGACGCATCGCCCGCATGATCGAGGCTCGCCGCGAAAAGCGGCCGTTCGAGCGCACGCTGGAACTCGCCGACGCCATCGAGACCCACGTCGGCCGCGCGCCGAAGGACAAGATCCATCCGGCTACGCGCGTCTTCCAGGCATTGCGCATCTTCGTCAATGACGAGCTTGGCGAATTGGCCAAGGCCTTGTTGGCCGCCGAACGCGCGCTGAAGCCGGGCGGACGGCTCGCCGTGGTGACGTTCCATTCGCTGGAAGACCGCATCGTCAAGCGCTTCATCGCCGATCGCGCCGACGCCGTGACCGGCTCGCGCCATATGCCAGAGGCACAGGCGCGCGCCGCGACCTTCCGCAAGGCGGGTGGCGGCGTGACTGCCGGCGACGCCGAGGTCGCGGCCAATCCGCGCGCCCGTTCGGCCAGGCTGCGCGCTGCCATTCGCACCGACGCGCCGGCGCGCAGCAGCGATTTTTCGATTTTCGGCCTTCCAAAGCTTCCCGGCATCGACCGGCCGGGGGAGAGGTAAGCACGTGTTTCGTACCAGCGACATCGTCCTGATCGCCGTCATGGTTTCGGCGGCGGCCCTTACCTACAAGACCAAGCGCGAGGCCGAGGAACAATTGGCGGCGGTGCAGAAGATCCATGCACAGATCCGCTATGAGGAGGACACGATCGACCTGCTCAAGGCCGACTGGAGCCTGCTCACCCAGCCGTCGCGGCTGCAGAAGCTGGCCGACCTTTACAAGTCGCAGCTCGAACTCCAGCCGGTCAGCGCCCGCCAGATCGTCGGCATCGGCGATCTGCCGGCCAAAGCCCTGGACATTCAGGACATCCTGAAAGGACGCCAGGACGGCATGGCCGACAATTCCGATAAGGCGCCTCCGGGCGACAAGGATCCCGTCGTGACCGGAGGCATCGCCCAATGATCGGCAAACTGCTGAAGCGCAGCACCAGGGCCGGCGAAGGCGGGACGATCGTGGTCGAGGGCGCCCGCAAGGCGACCGGTGGCAAGGGCCGGACGCGCATCGTGATGACGATGGCGGTGTTTTTCGGCATCTTCGCGACCATTTCCGGGCGCCTGGTCTATCTCGGCTTCCAGACCCCCGACATGTCGGGCGGCCCGCAGAGCCGGGTGACGGCATCGCGGCCCGACATTGTCGATCGCAACGGTGAAGTGCTGGCGACGGACATCAAGACGGCCTCGCTGTTCGCCGAGCCGCGCCGCATCGTCGACGCCGACGAAGCGATCGAGAAGCTGTCGACGGTGCTTCCCGAGATCGACTACGAGCAGACCTACCACAAGCTGAAGAGCGGCGCCGGCTTCGTCTGGCTGCAGCGGCAGCTGACGCCCAAGCAGCAGTCCGACATCATGCAGCTCGGCATTCCCGGCTTCGGCTTCCGCACCGAGAAGCGCCGCTTCTATCCGAGCGGCGAAACCTCGTCCTACATTGTCGGGCTCACCAACATCGACAACCAGGGCATCTCCGGCATGGAGAAATATGTCGACGAGCAGGGCTTGAGCGACCTGCAGGCATCGGGCCTGGCTGTGGCCAAGGATCTGAAGCCGGTGAAGCTTTCGATCGATCTGCGCGTCCAGCACGTGGTGCGCGACGAGATCGCCGCCGGCCTGGAGCGCTATCGCGCCATGGGCGCTGGCGCCGTTGTGCTCAACGTCAAGACCGGCGAAGTGGTGGCGATGGCCTCGGTGCCGGACTTCGATCCGAACAATCCTTATAATGCACAGGACAAGGACCGGTTGAACCGCATGTCGGCCGGTCTCTATGAGATGGGCTCGACCTTCAAGAGCTTCACCTCAGCCATGGCGCTCGATTCCGGCAAGGCGACGATGGCGAGCCGCTTCGACGCTTCGCATCCAATCCGGGTCGGCCATCAGGCCATTCACGATTTCCACGGCAAGAACCGTGTGCTGTCGTTACCGGAGGTGTTCCTCTATTCGTCCAACATCGGGTCGGCCAGGGAGGCCGAGATGGTCGGCATCGAGGGGCACCGCGAATTCCTGCATCGCCTTGGAATTTTGGACAAGATGCAGACCGAACTGCCGGAAGTCGCCCGCCCGACTGAACCGAAGGTCTGGAAACAGGTCAATTCGTTCACCATCGCCTTCGGCCATGGCGTGTCGACGACGCCTCTGCAAGCAGCTGTCGGCTGCGCGGCGCTGATGAATGGCGGCTTCCTGATGAACCCTACCTTCCTGATCCGCACACAGGCAGAAGCGATGGCGGTGGCTAAGAAAGTGGTCGGCGACAAGACGGTCGATGGCATGCGCTACCTCTATACGCTTAACGCAGAGAAGGGTTCGGCCAGAAACGCCAGAGTCCCCGGCTACCGCGTTGGCGGCAAGACCGGGACAGCCGAGAAGGTCATCAATGGCCGCTACTCGAAGGAATTGAATTTCAATACCTTCGTCGCCGCCTTCCCGATGGACGATCCGCAATACCTCGTGTTTACGATTGCCGACGCCCCGCACCCGGAAAAGCCTGGCATGACAGACGTCGCGGCCTCGAATGCGGGGGTTATGGCCGGTAATATCATCAGGCGTTCCGCGGCCATGCTTGGCGTGAAGCCAGATTTCAGCCATGAAAATGGTGCAACGCTGGTTTCCTATCAGTGATTCTTGGGGCGCGCCGGCAACTGCGCGCTATTTTGTTGCAGTGAACGGGACTCGATGAAGCTCAGAGATCTAGCCGGTATCCTGCCAGTCGAAGGAACAGCTTCCGCCGATCTGGAGGTTACCGGGATTTCGTCGGATTCTCGCCAGGTAAAACCGGGCGTCGTCTTCTTCGCGCTCGCCGGTACCAAGGCGGATGGCGTGACCTATGCTGCCGACGCTGCCCGGCGTGGTGCCGCCGCAATCGTCGCGGGCAGCGCCATCGCCGGGCTGTCGGTTCCGGTATTGGCGGTCGATGATCCGCGTCTGGCGCTGGCGCTGAGTGCGGCCCGCTATTTCGGCAGGCAACCTGAGACCATGGTCGCGGTGACCGGCACCAGCGGCAAGACATCGGTCGCCGCCTTCACCAGGCAGATCTGGGAGCAGACCGGCTATGCCGCCGCTTCGATCGGCACCACCGGTGTGGTGGCGCCGGGCCGCAACGACTATGGCTCGCTGACGACGCCCGATCCGGTCGCCTTGCACCAGTTGCTCAAGGAATTGGCGGATGCCGGCGTCACCCACGCCTCGATGGAAGCCTCCAGCCATGGGCTCGACCAGCGCCGCCTCGACGGCGTGAGGCTGGCAGCCGGCGGCTTCACCAATCTCGGCCGCGACCATATGGACTATCATCCGACCATCGAGGACTACCACCGCGCCAAATTACGCCTGTTCGACACGCTGCTGCCGAAAGGCGCGCCGGCCGTGATCTTCGCCGACGATCCGTGGTCGGCGCCGACGATCCAGGCGGCGCAGGCTGCCGGGCTCGAGGTGCTGACGGTTGGCCGCCATGGCGATTTCCTCAGGCTGAAGCGGGTTGAGCACGAGCGCCATCGCCAGCGCGCCGAGGTCGAGGCTGGCGGCGTGCTCTACGAGGTCGACCTGCCGCTGGCCGGCGATTTCCAGATTTCGAACGCGCTGGTTTCGGCGGGGCTTGCTATTTCCACCGGAACACTTGTCGCCAAGGCCTTGATGGCGTTGGAGAAACTGAAGGGCGCACCGGGCCGGCTCGACCTTGTCGGCACCACCACCAACGGTGCGCCGGTCTATGTCGACTATGCCCATAAGCCCGATGCGCTCGAAAACGTGCTGGCCTCGGTGCGCCCGTTCACCACCGGCCGCGTCATCGTCGTGTTCGGCTGCGGCGGCGACCGTGACCGCGGCAAGCGGCCGATCATGGGCGAGATCGCGACCCGGCTTGCCGATGTCGTCATCGTCACCGACGACAATCCACGCTCGGAAGTGCCGGAAACGATCCGCGCCGCCATCCTTGCCGCCGCGCCAGGCGCCATCGAGATCGGCGATCGTCGCCAGGCGATCCACGAGGCGGTCGCAATGCTGCATGCCGGCGACACGTTGATCGTGGCCGGCAAGGGCCACGAGGAAGGCCAGACGATCGGCACCGAAACCCTACATTTCTCCGATCATGAGGAAGTTCGCGCCGCACTGCGGGAGCGTGTCGCATGAGCTTGCTGTGGACCTCCGAGGCGCTGGTTGCCGCCATGGACGGGCGGCCGCTCGGGCCAATGCCGGAAGGCATATCGGGCATTTCGATCGACAGCCGCAGCCTGCAGCCGGGCGACGCCTTCTTCGCCATCAAGGGCGAGGCGATGGACGGCCATGACTTCGCCACCGCCGCCATCAAGGCCGGCGCCGGCGTGCTGGTGGTGGCGGAAGGCAAGCTGCCGTCGCTCGGCCGGCTGACGGCGCCGATCATCGTCGTCGAAGATGTGCTGGCCGCACTTGAAAAGCTTGGTGTCGCGGCGCGCGCCCGCTCTGGGGCCAAGATCATCGCAGTGACCGGTTCGGCCGGCAAGACCACCACCAAGGAAGCGCTGCGCCACGTGCTGTCGGCGGTCGGCAAGGTGCATGCCTCGGCGCAGTCCTTCAACAATCACTGGGGCGTGCCGCTGACGCTGGCGCGCATGCCGGTCGATTGCGACTACGCCGTGTTCGAAATCGGCATGAATCACCCAGACGAGATTCGGCCGCTGGTCAAAATGGTGAGGCCGCATGTCGCCATCGTCACCATGATCGCGGCGGCGCATCTTGGCTTCTTTCGCAATCTCGACGAGATCGCCAGAGCCAAGGCCGAGATTTTCGAAGGCTTGGAACCTGACGGCGCGGCCATCCTCAACCGCGACGACGCGCGCTGGAAGCTTCTGGACAAGATGGCGCATGCCGCTGGGGTCGAGCACGTATACGGCTTCGGCGAGAATGCGCGCTCGACCTTTAAGCTGGTCAAATGCGAACTTCACGCCGACCATTCCGACATCACCGCCAGGATCGGCGGCCATGAGGTGACTGCCCGGATCGGCGCGCCCGGGCGCCACATGGTGCAGAACGTGCTGGCGGTGCTGGGCGCGGCGCATCTGGTCGGCGCCGATCTCGACAGAGTGGCGCTGGCGCTGGCCGATCTTTCGGCTGAGCGCGGGCGCGGCAAGCGCCATGTGCTGCGCCACCCCGGTGGCTCGACTTCGAGCCACCCCGGCGGGCCGATCACGCTGATCGACGAGAGCTACAACGCCAATCCTGCGTCGATGGGTGCAGCGATGGCGCTGCTCAACGCGACGCCGGTGACAGGCGAGGGCCGCCGCATCGCCGTGCTCGGCGACATGCTGGAACTCGGCGACCATTCGGCCAAGCTTCACGCCGCCCTTGCCGACCTCATCGTCGGCACCGGGACGCAGACCGTCTTTCTGGGCGGCCCGGAAATGCGGGCATTGGCCGAGAGGCTGCCAGCCGAGATCAAGACGGAATACCGCGCCGGTGTCGAGGAGCTTAAGCCGGTGCTGCTTGCCGCGCTGAAGCCAGGCGACGTGGTGATGATCAAATCGTCGAAGGGCATCGGTTTTGCAAAACTGGTCGATGCGCTGCTGGGTAAGTTCCCGGCTGAAACGACAACCAGCAAACAGACCTAGGTCGGGGGACGATAAGCGCATGTTCACACTGCTCGTCGATTTTGCGGACAAGATCTCGGTCTTCAATGTCTTCCGCTACATCACCTTCCGCACCGGCGGGGCGCTGATCACATCGGCGCTGATCGTCTTCATCTTCGGACCGACGATCATCAATTCGCTGCGGCTGCGGCAAGGCAAGGGCCAGCCGATCCGCGCCGACGGGCCGCAGACGCATTTCAAGAAGGCCGGCACGCCGACGATGGGCGGGCTGATGATCCTGTCCGGCATCATCGGGTCGTCGCTGCTGTGGGCGAACCTGTCGAGCATCTATGTCTGGGTCGTGCTGCTGGTGACGCTCGGCTTCGGCTCGATCGGCTTCTATGACGACTATCTCAAGGTGACCAAGCAGTCGCATCTCGGCTTTTCCGGCAAGGCGCGGCTGGCACTTGAATTCGTCATTGCCGGCATCGCCGCCTGGGTGATCATGCACAACGGCCAGGCGCCATTCTCGTCGTCGCTGACATTCCCCTTCGCCAAGGAATTCATCATCAATCTCGGCTGGTTCTTCATTCCGTTCTCCTGCTTCGTCATCGTCGGAGCCGGCAATGCGGTGAACCTGACCGACGGGCTTGACGGGCTGGCGATCGTGCCGATCATGATCGCGGCGGCGTCCTTCGGCGTCATCGCCTATCTCTCCGGCAACGCCGTGTTCGCCGAATATCTGCAGATCCATTTCGTGCCCGGCACCGGCGAACTGGCGGTCGTGCTTGGCGCGGTCATCGGCGCCGGCCTCGGCTTTCTCTGGTTCAACGCGCCGCCGGCCGCGATCTTCATGGGCGACACCGGCTCGCTGGCGATGGGCGGCCTGATCGGCACGGTCGCGGTCGCCACCAAGCACGAGATCGTGCTGGTCATTGTTGGCGGATTGTTTGTCGTGGAAATCCTGTCGGTCATCATTCAGGTCGGCTATTTCAAGATGACCGGCAAGCGGGTGTTCCTGATGGCGCCGATCCATCATCATTTCGAAAAGCTGGGCTGGACCGAAAGCCAGGTTGTGATCCGCTTCTGGATCATCGCCGTCATCCTGGCGCTGGTCGGCCTGTCCACCCTGAAGTTGAGATAGGAGGCCGCTTGATCCCCGCCGCATCCTTCGCAGGCAAGCGCGTTTCGCTCTTCGGGCTCGGTGGCTCGGGGATCGCGACGGCGCGCGCGCTGATCGCCGGCGGGGCGGACGTGCTGGCCTGGGACGACAACCCCGACAGCGTTGCCAAGGCGGCGGCTTCCGGCATCGCAACCGGCGACTTGCGTGGTGCCGACTGGGCGAAGTTCTCAGCTTTCGTGCTGTCGCCGGGCGTGCCGCTGACGCATCCCAAGCCGCATTGGACGGTGGAGCTGGCGCGTGGTTCCGGCGTCGAGATCATCGGCGACATCGAGCTTTTCTGCCGTGAGCGGATGCTCGCCGCGCCGGCAGCACCGTTCATCGCCATCACCGGCACCAACGGCAAGTCGACGACGACCGCGCTGACCGCGCATATCCTGACGGCGGCGGGACGCGACACCCAGATGGGCGGCAATATCGGCCGCGCGGTGATGACGCTCGATCCGCCTGAGCCCAATCGGCATTATGTCGTCGAATGCTCGTCGTACCAGATCGATCTCGCGCCCTCGATCAACCCGACGGCCGGCATCCTGCTCAATTTGACGCCCGACCATCTCGATCGCCACGGCACCATGCAGCACTACGCCTCGATCAAGGAGCGGCTGGTGGCTGGCAGCGAGACGGCGATCATCGGCATCGACGATTCCTGGTGCGCGCAGATCGCCGAGCGGCTGGAGCGGGCGGGGCGGCATGTCATCCGCATTTCCAAGCGGCTGCCGCTCACCGACGGCTATTTCGCCGACGGCAGCAACCTGATGGAGGCGGTGCACGGCCGCTACAGCCGCGTCGCTTTCCTCCAAGGCATCGGCTCGCTGCGCGGCCAGCACAATGCGCAAAACGCGCTGGCGGCGGTTGCCGCTTGCCTCAAGGTCGGGCTGGACCTTGGCGAAATCCAATCCGGACTGGAAAGCTTTCCCGGCCTTGCGCACCGCATGGAGCAGGTCGGCCGCAAGGACCATGTGCTGTTCGTCAACGATTCCAAGGCGACCAATGCCGATGCGGCAGCACCGGCTTTGTCGAGCTTTCCGCGCATCTACTGGATCGCCGGCGGCCTGCCCAAGGAGGGCGGCATCGAGCCGTTGCGCGGCTTCTTCCCGCGCATCGCCAAGGCCTATCTGATCGGCGAGGCGGCGCCCGCCTTTTCGGCAACCTTGGGCGAGGCCGTGCCCTACGAAATATCGGGCACACTGGCCGCTGCGGTCGAACATGCCGCGCATGACGCGGCTCAAGACGACAGCAGCGAAGTGGTGGTGCTGCTGTCGCCGGCCTGCGCCAGTTTCGACCAATTCAAGAATTTCGAAGTCCGCGGCGAAGCCTTCAGGCAAGCTGCGAATGCTATCGAGGGTGTGAAACCCATCGGAGGGGCACGATAATGCAGAGCCGTCTCGACAAAAGTCCGGTTGCGACCTGGTGGTGGACGATCGATCGCTGGTTCCTGGCGGCGTTCCTGTCGCTGATGGGGCTCGGCATCGTGCTGTCCTTCGCTGCCAGCCCGGCGGTGGCCGAGCGCATCGGCCTCGACAGTTTCCACTTTGCCACCAGGCAGATCATCTTCACCGTGCCGGCGCTCTGCGTGATGCTGGCGGTGTCCTTCCTGGAATCCAGGCAGATCCGGCGCATGGCGCTGATCATGCTGTGCCTGATGCTGGTGCTGATGGTGGCGGTGCTCTATATCGGCGTCGAGGTGAAGGGCGCGCGGCGCTGGGTCTCGCTTGCCGGCCTGTCGATCCAGCCGTCGGAATTCCTCAAGCCCGCCTTCGTTATCATGTGCGCCTGGCTGTTCGCCGAACACAAGCGCCAGCCTGACATTCCGGGCAATCTGTTTGCCATGCTGCTGCTTGCGCTGGTCGTCTCGCTGCTGGTCGCGCAGCCGGATCTCGGCCAGACCATGCTGGTCACCGGCACCTGGGGTGTGATGTTCTTCATGGCCGGGCTGCCATGGCTGTGGATCATCGCGCTTGGTGGCGCAGGCGTCGGTGGCGTGTTCGCCGCCTATTCGGTGTTTCCGCACGTTGCCTTGCGCATCGACAAGTTCCTCACCGGCGAAGGCGACACGTTCCAGGTCGACATGGGCCGCGAGGCGCTGATCAATGGCGGCTGGTTCGGTGTCGGGCCGGGCGAGGGCACGGTCAAGCGGGTCATCCCGGACAGCCATGCCGACTTCGTCTTTTCGGTCGCCGGCGAGGAATTCGGGTTGATCATGTGCTTCTTCATCATGTCGATCTTCGCCTTCATCGTGCTGCGCGGCCTCAACACGGCACTGAAGGAGCATGACGACTTCACCCGCTACGCGGTCGGCGGGCTGGTCACGGTTTTCGGCCTGCAGGCCGTCATCAACATGTGCGTCAACCTACAGCTGGTGCCGGCCAAAGGCATGACGCTGCCTTTCATCTCCTATGGCGGCTCCTCGCAGATCGCCATCGCCATCTCGATGGGCATGGTGCTGGCGCTGACGCGCAAGCGGCCCGAAAAGCGCAAGCAGATGGGCTTTGCCCTCTCGCAGCGCGCCCTGCCGGCGGAGTGATATGGCGAGGGGTGTCATCCTTCTCGCTGCGGGTGGAACCGGGGGGCATCTCTTCCCGGCTGAAGCCCTGGCGCACGAGCTGAACGAGCGCGGCTGGACGGTGCATCTGGCCACCGACGACCGCGCCGAGCGGTTCGCTGCCCATTTCCCGGCGGCCGCCATCCATCCGATCCGGTCGGCGACGATGGGCTCGAAGAATCCCATCGCCCTGCTTGGTGCCTTCTGGAAAATCTGGCGCGGCGTACGCCAGGCCTCCGCCGTCATCGCCAGGATCAAGCCGGATGCCGTCGTCGGCTTTGGCGGCTACCCGACCTTGCCGCCGCTCTATGCGGCGACGCGGCGCAAGGTGCCGACGCTGATCCATGAGCAGAACGCGGTGATGGGGCGCGCCAACCGGGCGCTGGCCGGGCGTGTCGACGCGATTGCCGGCGGGTTCCTGCCGCAGGACACCAGTGCAGCCGGCGCCAAGACGGTGACGACAGGCAATCCGGTCCGGCCTCCCGTGCTGGAAGCGGCCAAGACGCCTTATGCGGCATCGACCGGGGAGGAGCCGTTCAAGCTGCTGGTGTTCGGCGGCAGCCAGGGAGCCCAGTTCTTTTCCGATGCAGTGCCGGCGGCCATCGCCATGCTGTCCGAAGCGCAGCGCAAACGGCTGGTGATCACCCAGCAGGCACGCGCCGATGACGTTGCGCGGGTGAAGGCGGCCTATGCCGCACTTGGCGTCGCCGCCGAAGTCTCGCCCTTCTTCACCGATATGGCGCAGCGCATGGCGACGGCGCATCTGGTGATCTCGCGCTCCGGCGCCTCGACCGTCTCGGAGATCGCTGTCATCGGTCGGCCGGCGCTGCTTGTGCCCTATCCCTATGCGCTCGACCACGACCAGGCGGCGAATGCGGCGGCCCTTGCCGCCGCCGGAGGTGGCGAAGTGCACCCGCAATCCTCGCTTTCGCCCGAGCGCATCGCGACCCTCCTCGGCGGGCTGATGGACAGCCCTGAGCGCCTGGCGGCCATGGCGGCAGGAGCGAAATCGGCCGGCCGGCCCGACGCGGCACGGTTGCTCGCCGATCTCACAGAGGCTATTGCGTCCCAAAAAACCGTTTCAGACTTCAGGAAGGGGACGCACGTATGAAGATGCCGCAGACCATCGGCCTTGTGCATTTCATCGGTATTGGCGGCATCGGCATGAGCGGCATTGCCGAAGTGCTGCACAATCTCGGCTACAGGGTGCAGGGGTCCGACCATGCCGACAGCGCCAATGTGCAGCGACTGCGCGACAAGGGCATCGAATGTTTCGTCGGCCACAAGGCCGAAAATCTCGGCGATGCCGAGGTTGTCGTCGTCTCGACGGCGATCAAGAAAACCAACCCCGAGCTGAAGGCCGCGCGCGAGAAGCTGCTGCCGATCGTGCGCCGTGCCGAGATGCTTGCCGAGCTGATGCGCTTTCGCCAGGCGGTGGCGATCGGCGGCACGCATGGCAAGACGACGACGACTTCCATGGTTGCCACGCTGCTCGACGCCGGCGGGCTCGATCCGACCGTCATCAATGGCGGCATCATCAATGCCTATGGCACCAATGCCCGCATGGGCGACGGCGAGTGGATGGTGGTCGAGGCCGACGAGAGCGACGGCACCTTCCTCAAGCTGCCGGCCGAGATCGCCGTCGTCACCAACATCGATCCCGAGCATCTCGACCACTATGGCAGCTTCGACAAGGTGCGCGAGGCGTTTCGGCAGTTCGTCGAGAACGTGCCGTTCTACGGTTTTGGCGTGATGTGCACCGATCACCCGGAAGTGCAGGCGCTGGTCAGTCGCATCGAGGATCGCCGCGTCATCACCTATGGCGAGAATGCTCAGGCCGATGTGCGCTTCACCAACCACCGGATGGTGGGTGCCATCTCGGAATTCGACGTGGTGATCCGCAACCGCAAGAGCGGTGGCCAGACGACGATCGCCGGCCTGCGCCTGCCGATGCCCGGCCGTCACAACGTCTCCAACGCGACAGCGGCGATCGCTGTCGCGCATGAGCTCGGCCTGTCCGCCGAGGCGATCAAGAAGGGCCTGTCGTCCTTCGCCGGCGTCAAGCGCCGCTTCACCCATACCGGTTCGTGGAACGGCGTCGATGTGTTCGACGATTACGGTCACCACCCGGTCGAGATCTCGGCGGTGCTGAAGGCGGCGCGCAGCGCCACCAAGGGCCGCGTCATCGCCATTGCCCAGCCGCATCGCTTCACCCGGCTACACGATCTGTTCAACGAGTTTTCCACCTGCTTCAACGACGCCGACACGGTGATGGTGGCGCCGGTCTACGCGGCCGGCGAAGAGCCGATCGAAGGCGTGACATCGGATGCGCTGGTGTCGCGCATTCGCGCCGGCGGCCATCGCGACGCGCGCTACATCGAAGGTCCGGCAGCAATCGCGCCAATCATCCGTGATCTGGCAAAGCCAGGCGACTTCGTCGTTTTCCTCGGCGCCGGCAACATCACCCAATGGGCCTATGCGCTGCCCAAGGAGCTTGGCGGGACGGTCTCATGATGCACGGCCAGGCCCTGATCGACAGACTTGGCGACCGGCTTGCCGGCCTGCGTGGCCGCCTGACGCCGAATGCCGAGATGGACAAGATCACCTGGTTTCGCGCCGGGGGGCTGGCCGAGGTGCTGTTCCAGCCGGCCGACG
This sequence comes from Mesorhizobium kowhaii, assembly GCF_042431665.1. Lineage (NCBI taxonomy): Bacteria > Pseudomonadati > Pseudomonadota > Alphaproteobacteria > Hyphomicrobiales > Phyllobacteriaceae > Mesorhizobium > Mesorhizobium kowhaii. The sequence goes on along the minus strand of NZ_JBHLYT010000002.1, from coordinate 376,673 downwards.
AGGACGACCTCGCGGCGTTCCTCAAAGCCGTTCCCGAAGAGATCCCGCTGACCATAGTCGGCGTCGGCTCGAACCTTCTGGTCCGGGACGGTGGCATTCCGGGTTTTGTTGTCAGGCTTTCGGCCAAGGGGTTTGGCGAGGCCGAAATTATTTCGCCGACCACAATCAAGGCGGGGGCAGCGACGCCCGACAAGCGCGTCGCCGCTGTGGCGCTCGAAGCCGGCATTGGCGGCTTCCATTTCTATCACGGCATTCCGGGCGCTATCGGCGGCGCGCTGCGGATGAATGCCGGCGCCAATGGCGTCGAGACGCGCGAGCGCGTCGTCGAGGTGCGTGCGCTCGACCGCAAGGGCAATGTGCAAACGCTGAGCAATGCCGAGATGGGCTATGGCTATCGCCATTCGGCGGCACCGTCCGGGCTGATCTTCACCTCGGCCGTGTTCGAGGGCTTTGCCGAGGACAAGACAGCAATCAAGGCGGCGATGGATGCGGTGCAGAACCACCGCGAGACCGTGCAGCCGATCCGCGAGAAGACCGGCGGCTCGACCTTCAAGAATCCCGAAGGCACGTCAGCCTGGAAGGAGATCGACAAGGCGGGCTGCCGCGGCCTGATGATCGGCGGTGCGCAGATGTCGCCGATGCACTGCAACTTCATGATCAACACCGGAACCGCGACCGGCTACGACCTCGAATATCTCGGCGAGACGGTGCGCACGCGTGTACTGGAAAATTCCGGCATCCGGCTGCAATGGGAAATCAAACGCATCGGCAATTTCCGGCCCGGGCATGCGGTCCAGGAGTTTCTCGGGCAGCTCCTCTAACGCGTGTTGAAGTTCACGTGATGCATGAACTTCAACGAGGCCGAAAATAGCCCACGACCGTTGCCGCAAAGACTCAACGACGCGGTTTTCGCATCCATTTTCTCAGAAAGTGAATCTCTCGGAATCGTAAGCACTTGCCAGTGAATCAACTCTCTGATTCTCTGCTCCAAAGCGTTTCCTGATTTGAGTCGTTCGACGCGTTACCCGCGTTTTTCCGTCTGGGGGGCAACCTGCCGGGAGACTCGGACTCAATGTTGCGGAAATCTTGGTTTTTGGTCCGCCGTGAGAGGGGATGACGGGGAATGAAAAGCAAGCATGTGGCCGTCCTGCTGGGTGGTTTCTCGTCCGAGCGGCCCGTGTCCCTGTCCTCGGGAAAGGCTTGTGCCGATGAGCTCGAGAAGGAAGGCTACCAGGTCACGCGCGTCGATGTCGGGCGCGATGTCGGCTCTGTGCTTGCCGAACTCCGGCCCGATGTCGCCTTCAATGCGCTGCACGGCCCGTTTGGCGAGGATGGCACCATCCAGGGCATCCTCGAATATCTCGGCATTCCCTATTCTCATTCCGGCGTGCTCGCCTCGGCGCTGGCCATGAACAAGGAACAGGCCAAGCGGGTTGCCAAGTCGGTCGGCGTCCCTGTTGCCGAATCGAAGGTCGCCAGCCGCTTCGCCATCCAGAGCAAGCACCCGATGAAGCCGCCCTATGTGGTCAAGCCTGTCAATGAGGGCTCAAGCTTCGGTGTCGTCATCGTGCATGAGGGGCAGTCGCATCCGCCGCAGATCATCGGCTCGTCCGAGTGGAAATATGGCGATACCGTCATGGTCGAGCGCTACATCCACGGCCGCGAGCTGACCTGCGCCGTAATGGGCGATGTGGCGCTGGGGGTCTGCGAGATCATCCCGACCGGTCATTCCTTCTACGACTATGATTCAAAATATGTCGCTGGGGGATCAAAGCACGAATGCCCCGCAAAAGTTTCACCGAATATTTACCAAAAAATACAAACACTGGCGCTCAAGGCTCACCAAGCGATCGGCTGTCGGGGCGTTTCCCGGTCGGACTTCCGTTATGACGATCGGCATTCCGAAAACGGCGAGGTTGTCTGGCTCGAGGTCAACACCCAGCCGGGTATGACGCCGACGTCCTTGGTGCCTGAAATCGCCGCCCAGGCCGGGTACTCGTTTGGCGATTTGTTGAGTTGGATGGTGGAGGACGCTTCGTGTCTGCGTTGAAATGGGGACAAGGTGAGGGGAAGGGCGCGGCCGGGCCGGCGCTGTTCGGCCTGCCGTTGTCGTTCGACCATTTCGTGCTGCCGCGTGTGCTTCGCCGCCCGGTGCGCGTTCTGGCGCGCCTGGGGGTTGGTGAATTCCAGGCGCCGCGCTTCTCCGCGGCCATGATGTCTGCCGTACTGCTTGCCTCGAGCAGTGCCTATGGCGCCTATCTCGGCGGCCACGTCGACGGCATCGTGCAGAGCATCACTGCTCGCACCGGCTTTGCCGTCGATCAGGTCAAGGTGGTCGGCAATCGCCAGACATCCGAGATCGACATCCTCGACAGGCTCGAACTCGACGGCTGGACCTCGCTGATCGGTTTCGACGCCGAGGCGGCGCGCGAACGGATTTCCGGTCTGCCCTGGATCGAGGTCGCGGCGGTGCGCAAGGTCTATCCGCACACGCTGGAAGTGCGTGTCGAGGAGCGCGCGCCCTTTGCTCTCTGGCAGCTGGGCGATGAGCTCTCGGTTATCGAGAAGAATGGCGCCGTGATCGCGCCGTTCTCCGGCGGCAAGCAGGTGCTGTTGCCTTTGCTGATCGGGGTCGGCGCGCCGGCCAAGGCGCCGGACTTCCTGGCCAAGGTCGAAAAATACCCAGATCTGGCGAGCCGGATCAAAGGCTATGTCCGCGTCGGTGAACGGCGCTGGGACCTCAAGCTGGACAATGGCATCACCGTCAAGCTTCCCGAGGATGGCGAGGACCAGGCGATCGCCGAACTCGTCAAGATGGACCAGGACAAGGGGCTGCTGTCGCGCGACATCGCTGCCGTCGACATGCGCCTGACGGACAGGCTGGTCGTGCAGCTGACGCCGGAGGCGGCGACGCAGCGCGAAGCCGCCCTCAACGAAAAACCGAAAAGCCTGAAGCGCAAGCCGGAGACGAAGATATGAGCTGGCTTGGCGGTCATGGCGATGCCTCGTCGCGCCGGTCCGGCACCCTGACGGTGCTGGATGTCGGTTCGAGCAAGGTCTGCTGCATGGTGGCCAAGCTGAAGCCGAGCGATGACGGCAAGCTGTTGCGCGGCCGTTCGCACCGGATCCAGGTGATCGGCATCGGCCATCAGAAGTCGCAAGGCGTGAAATCGGGTGTCGTCGTCGATCTCGACCGCGCCGAGCATGCCATCCGTCTGTCCGTCGACGCGGCCGAGCGCATGGCTGGGCTGACGGTCGATTCGCTGATCGTCAACATGACCGCCGGCCGGCTGAAGAGCGAAGCCTTCTCGGCCACCATCAACCTTGGCGGCCACGAGGCAGACGAGGCCGATATCAAGCGAGTGCTCGGCGCCGGCGCCAAGCAGGCACTCAAGGCCGAACGCGAGGTGATCCATTCGCTCCCCGTCGGCTTCTCGCTCGATGCCGAGCGCGGCGTGCGTGATCCGCGCGGCATGGTCGGCGACGCACTCGGTGTCGACATGCATGTCTTGACCGGCGACGCCGCGCCGATGCGCAATCTGGAGCTTTCCATCAACCGTTCGCACCTTTCGGTCGAGCGCATGGTGGCGACGCCTTATGCCAGCGGGCTGGCTGCCCTGGTCGATGACGAACTCGAAATGGGTGCGGCCTGCATCGACATGGGCGGCGGCACGACGACCATCTCGGTGTTTTCGGAAGGCAAGTTCGTCCATGGCGATGCCATTGCCATCGGCGGCAACCATGTCACGCTGGACATGGCCAAGGGCCTGTCGACCTCACTCGACGCTGCCGAGCGGCTGAAGGTGATGCATGGCTCGGCATTGCCGGGCAGCGCCGACGACCGCGACCTGGTCTCGATCCAGCCGATCGGCGACGACGGTGACGTGCCGCTGCAGATCCCGCGCTCGGTGATGACGCGCATCGTGCGCGCGCGCATCGACGAGACGCTCGAACTGCTGCGCGACCGGCTGAACAAATCCGGCTACGGCAATGCGGTGGGCAAGCGTGTTGTCTTGACCGGAGGCGCCAGCCAACTTGCCGGCCTGCCGGAGGCGGCGCGCCGGATCCTCGGACGCAATGTGCGCATCGGCCGCCCGCTCGGCGTGGCCGGCTTGCCGGAAGCGGCAAAGGGACCGGCCTTCTCGGCCGCGGTGGGGCTTCTGATCTATCCGCAGATGGCAAGCTTCGAGAGCCATCCGGCGAAAGGAATTTCCGGTCTCAGGATGACCGGAACGGGCGGAAAACTGCATCGCATGAGTCAGTGGTTGAGAGACAGTTTCTAATTGACGGGGACAGCCCCATAGGCGGCCGCTGCGGCGAAGCGGCGTGAAAGGCAAAGGACGGAGACAATGACCATCAATCTGCAGAAGCCGGACATCACCGAGCTTAAGCCGCGCATCACCGTGTTCGGTGTCGGCGGCGGCGGCGGCAATGCCGTCAACAACATGATCACCGCCGGTCTGCGCGGTGTCGAGTTCGTGGTGGCCAACACCGACGCGCAGGCGCTGACAATGTCGAAAGCCGATCGGCTGATCCAGCTCGGCGCCCATGTCACCGAAGGCCTTGGTGCCGGATCGCAGCCGGAAGTCGGGCGCGCGGCGGCGGAAGAATGCATCGACGAGATCATCGATCATCTGTCCAACACCCATATGTGCTTCGTCACCGCCGGTATGGGCGGCGGCACCGGTACCGGTGCTGCTCCGGTCGTGGCGCGTGCCGCCCGCGAAAAGGGCATCCTCACCGTCGGCGTCGTCACCAAGCCGTTCCATTTCGAAGGCCAGCGCCGCATGAAGACGGCGGATTTTGGCATCGAAGAGCTGCAGAAATGCGTCGATACCCTCATCGTCATCCCCAACCAGAACCTGTTCCGGTTGGCCAATGACAAGACCACCTTCGCCGACGCCTTCGCCATGGCCGACCAGGTGCTCTATTCCGGTGTTGCCTGCATCACCGACCTGATGGTCAAGGAAGGCCTGATCAATCTCGACTTCGCCGACGTCCGCTCGGTCATGCGCGAGATGGGCAAGGCGATGATGGGCACCGGCGAGGCTTCGGGCGAGGGCCGCGCGATGGCCGCCGCTGAGGCTGCCATTGCCAACCCGCTGCTCGATGAGACCTCGATGAAGGGCGCCAAGGGCCTGCTGATCTCGATCACCGGCGGCCGCGACCTGACCCTGTTCGAAGTCGACGAAGCGGCGACCCGCATCCGCGAGGAAGTCGACCAGGATGCCAACATCATCCTCGGCGCCACCTTCGACGAAGAACTCGAAGGCGTCATCCGCGTCTCGGTGGTTGCCACCGGCATCGACAAGTCGGCGGCTGAAATCGCCGCAGCGCCGATATCGATCCGCACCGCACCGCCGAAGCCGGTCAGCCGGCCGGCCGTCGCCGCGGTGGAAAGCCGCCCGGCGCCGGTCCAGCAGGCAGCTTACGAACCGCGCGCCGTCGACCCGGTCGCCGAGGCCATCCAGCTGGCCGAAGCAAATGCAGCGGCCATGGCGCAGGCTCGTCCGGCTCCCGTTGCCCACGCAGAGGATTTCCGCCCGCAGAGCAAGATCTTCCAAGCGCCGCCAGCACAGCCGATGCCGCAGCCAGTGGTGCAGCCGGCTCAGCAGCCGCGCGAAATGCTGCAGCGTGAAGCTCCGCAGCCGGTTGCGATGGCGCCGCAGCGGATGCCGCGCGTCGAGGACTTTCCGCCGGTCGTCAAGGCCGAGGTGGATGCCAAGAGCCGCCCGGTCGACCACGAGAACAACAGCGGACCGATGGGCCTTCTGAAGCGCCTGACCAACGGCCTGACCCGTCGCGAGGAAGAGCCTGCACGGCTGCAGCCGGCGCAGCCGCGCGAACCCAAGCTGCGCCAGGCAGCGCCCGAAGTGCGCCGACTTGCCAGCCAGGACGCGCAGCTCTACGCGCCGCGCCGCGGTCAACTGGACGAGCAGGGCCGCCTGACTCCGCAGGTCAGGCCGACTCAGGATGACGATCAGTTGGAGATTCCGGCGTTCCTGCGCCGCCAGGCCAACTGATCGGTAAACGAGCTTTAACGATTGTTAACAGGCAGGCAAGGAATTGCTTGCCTGTTAACGTTTTTAGTATTGTGATTTCAATCACTTACAGAGAGGCGCAGGATCCGGTTCGCGGTTACAAAGAGTAAGAAACCGTGATTTGGAGTCTCCCTCCCTCGACACTATCTTCGCTGCCTACCATGGTCGGTTTGCCGGGTTTTCGGGGGAAAGTCGCCCTGCCTGCCGATTTCAACAAGAGCCGCGCCCTCGGGCTGGAGAAGCGGACCTAGGCATTACGGGCTTATGGGGATTGTCTTGCACGACTATCAGACGACAGTGAAGACGCGCGTGTCGCTTACCGGCACCGGCGTTCACAGCGGCAAGGAAGTTTCCATCAGCTTTATGCCGGCCGATGCCGACACCGGCATCGTCTTCCAGCTTTTCAATGGCGCAGAGCAGGGCCGCGAATTCCGCGCCCTGGTTTCCGAAGTCGGCGCCACAGACCTGTGCACCATGCTTGGTGATCCCGCTGGCGAACACATCGCCACGGTCGAGCACATCATGGCAGCACTGTTCGGGCTCGGCATCGACAATGTCGCCATCGAGATCGACGGTTCCGAGGTTCCCATCTTCGATGGCAGCGCCATGGCGTTCGTCGAAGCCATCGACCAGGCAGGCGTTGAGACGCTGTCGGTCAAGCGACGCTATATCAGGGTCATCAAGCCGGTTCGCATCGAGAACGGCGCCTCGTGGGCGGAGTTCAAGCCTTATGACGGCACCCGTTTCGAGATCGAGATCGACTTCGAAAGCCCGGCGATCGGCCGGCAGCTGTTCGCGTCCGACCTCAACGCCGATATTTTCCGCCGCGACCTCGCGCGCGCCCGCACCTTCGGCTTCATGAAGGATGTCGAGCGGCTGTGGGCCGCCGGCTACGCCCTCGGCTCCTCGCTGGAGAATTCGCTGGTGATCGGTGACGACAACCGCGTCATCAACATGGGCGGCCTGCGCTATCCCAACGAGTTCGTGCGCCACAAGACGCTTGATGCCATGGGCGACCTGGCGCTGGCCGGCGCCCGTTTCATCGGCTGCTTCCGCTCCTATCGCGGCGGCCACAGGATGAATGCCGCTGCGCTGCGCCGGCTGCTGTCGGATCGCACGGCATTCGAGATCGTCGAGACGACACGCCGCGAGCGTGGCCGCAGCGCCGAGATGAACGCCGTCAACGCGCCGCTCTACGCGCCTTGGATGATTTGATTTTCTTAACTTTTTTCGGATTCCATGGCGGGTAGAGGTGTTGCACGAATGCACCACCTGTTGGTGAAATTGCACGGATTTTCAAGCAGCGTCCGATCGCCACAAAAATGTGCGATTGGCCGGCGATAGCGTTGCCGGGCAAGGCGGTTATGGTTTATGGCTGCTGCCTTCGATTAGTGCATGTCGCTCAAAAGTGGGGACCAAGTTTGGGACAACGGCATGCAACACGCATTGAAATAACGCCGAAAGGGCGGAATCCAATCATGTTCTTCAAGCGAGTTGGTCAATCGAAAGCGCCGCAGCGGGCTGTTTTCCTGGCGCTTTCGGTGGTTGTTCCATCGCTCTTCCTGTCGGCCTGCATGTCGTCGGAGAAAGATATCGACCTGTCGACCTATGTCGACCAGACCGAGCCGGCCGATGTTCTCTACAATCAGGGCCTTGCCAATCTGAATGCCGGACGCCTGCAAGAGGCGAGCCGCAAATTCGATGCCGTCGACCGCCAGCATCCCTATTCGGAATTCGCCCGCAAATCGATGGTGATGGGCGCTTTCGCCGACTATCGCCAGGGCAATTACGATGAGGCGATCGGCTCGGCCAAGCGCTATCTCACGCTCTATCCGTCGACCGATGATGCCGCCTATGCGCAGTACATCATCGGCTTGAGCTACTACCGCCAGATCAAGGACGTGACGCAAGACCAGAAGGAAGCGCGCCAGACCCTTCAGACGATGCAGGACCTGGTAACGCGCTGGCCGACATCGGAATATGTCGACGACGCCAAGGAAAAGATGCGCTTCGCCAACGATCAGCTGGCCGGCAAGGAAATGCAGATCGGCCGCTACTATCTCGAGCGCCGCGAATACATCGCCGCCGTCAAGCGCTTCCGCACCGTGGTGGAGAACTACTCCAACACGCGTCATGTCGAGGAAGCCCTGGCCCGCCTGACCGAAAGCTATTACGCGATGGGCCTGACCTCGGAGGCGCAGACCGCTGCCGCCGTGCTCGGCACCAACTACCCCGACAGCCCGTGGTACAAGGATTCCTACAAGCTGCTGCAGAGCAATGGGCTTGCGCCGCGCGAGAATGCCGGCTCGTGGATATCCAAGGCCGGGAAGATGATCACCGGCGGCGCCTGACCCAGAGCATTGGACCGAAGCGTGCGAAGCGCTTTTTCGGATTGATCCGGCGCTCAAACAAAAAGATAGTGCGGCGCTGCGACTCCAGATGGTCGCGTGCCGCTTTAAGGCGCGTCGCGCTTTAAGTCTTTTGTTTTTGTGCATGTCGTTCTCCCAAAACCGGGTCCACTTTTGGGCGACATGCAATAGGTCCGGGTTCTGATGCTTTCCAGACTGTCGATCCGCGATATCGTCCTGATCGAGAAGCTGGATATCGACTTTCAGCCGGGTCTTTCCGTGCTGACCGGCGAAACCGGCGCCGGCAAGTCCATCCTGCTCGATGCCCTGTCGCTGGCGCTCGGCGCGCGCGGCGACGCGTCGCTGGTACGCCATGGCGCGGCGCAGGGCCAGGTGATCGCCGTCTTCGACGTGCCGCGCAACCATCCGGCCCGTACACTGCTTGCCGAAAACGCCATCGACGATGACGGCGACATCATCCTGCGCCGCCTGCAGACGGCCGATGGCCGCACTCGCGTCTTCGTCAACGATCAGCCCTCGAGCGTCACGCTGATGCGCGATGTCGGCCGCGCGCTGGTCGAAATCCACGGCCAGCACGACGAACGCGCTTTGGTCGATCCCGGCGCGCACCGCGATGTACTCGACGCCTTCGGTGGCCATCTCGGCACTGTCCGCTCGACCGGCGAGGCATGGCGGCACTGGCGCGCCTGCGAGCAGGAACTGTCGCGTCACCGCGCCAAGGTGGCGGCGGCCGCGCGCGAGGCCGACTATCTGCGTGCGGCGGTGGCTGAGCTGACGAAGCTCGATCCGCAGCCGGGCGAGGAGACCGATCTCGCCGAGCTGCGCGCATCGATGATGCGGGCGGAGAAGATCGCTTCCGAAATCCATGATGCGCAAGATGTGCTGTCCGGCCCGTCCTCGCCCTTGCCGCAACTGGCGAGCCTGCTCAGACGCTTGCAACGCAAGGTGACCGAAGCGCCGGGCCTGCTCGACGACGTGGTCAAGTCGCTCGACGAGGCGATGCTGTCGCTCGACGCCGCGCAATCGGGGGTCGAGGCAGCACTGCGCGCCACCGAATATGATCCGCAGCGGCTGGAGAAGGCGGAGGAGCGGTTGTTTTCGCTGCGCGCCGCATCACGCAAGCACACCGTGGCCGTCGACGACCTGGCGCAATTGCGCGACACGATGTCGGCCGATCTCGCCGATCTCGATGCCGGCGAGGAACGCTTGCACGGGCTGGAAAAGCAGGCTGCCGCGGCGCGCGAGACCTATGACATTGCCGCCGCACAGCTGTCCTCGCTTCGTCATGCGGCGGCGGTCGGTCTGACCAAGGCCGTCATGGCCGAATTGCCGGCGCTGAAGCTCGAACGCGCCGCCTTCATCGTCGAGATGGAGAGCGAGGCCGAGAGCCGCATGGAAGAGGGTATCGACCAGATCGAGTTCTGGGTGCGCACCAATCCAGGCACGCGGCCCGGGCCGATGATGAAAGTGGCTTCCGGCGGCGAGCTTTCGCGCTTCCTTTTGGCGCTGAAGGTGGCGCTGGCCGACCGTGGTTCGGCGCCGACGCTGGTTTTCGATGAAATCGACACCGGCGTGGGCGGCGCTGTCGCCGACGCCATCGGCCAGCGACTGGCGCGGCTGTCGAAGCGCGTCCAGGTGCTGTCGGTCACGCATGCGCCGCAGGTGGCGGCGCGCGCGGCGACGCATTTCCTGATCTCCAAGTCGGGCGGCGCCGACCGCGTCGCGACTGGCATTGCCGAGATGGACCGTCCGGCGCGGCAGGAAGAGATCGCGCGCATGCTCGCCGGCGCCACCATCACCGACGAGGCGCGTGCGGCGGCCGAGCGGCTGCTGCGCGAGAACACCGCCGCGTCCTGACGGTGCACGGTTCGCCAGGCTGGCAAAATCCGGACTTGGCAACAGAGTCAGCTTGTGGCGCCATCCCGCTGTTTCGGCGCGGTTTTATCAGAATTTTGCTCCCTTGAATCCGAAAGCTGATCTATGGTCGCGGACCACTAAAGCGCGTCGCGTCGAATCGGATTTACGCGACGCGCTTTAGGTCTTTGTTTCTATGCATGTCGTTGTCCCAAAACTGCTGCGCACTTTTGGGCGACATACACTGTTGAGCCGGGTCTGAAACCATGTCCGAAAAACCAGCCGATGCCCTGACAGAAAGCGAAGCCGAAGCCGAGCTGAAGCGCCTGGCGGAAGAGATCGCCGAGCATGACCGGCGCTACCATACCGAGGACGCGCCGATAATCACCGACGCGCAATATGATGCGCTGACACGGCGCAACCTTGCCATCGAGCAGCGCTTTCCGGCGCTGGTGCGCGAGGATTCGCCGTCGCGCAGGGTCGGCGCTGCGCCGGCGGAAGGCTTCGCCAAGGTGCGCCATGCGGTGCCGATGCTCAGCCTCGCCAAGGCCTATACCGACGAGGATGTCGCCGATTTCATCGAACGCGGCCGGCGGTTCTTCGATCGCGACAAGGATCTCGACATCGCCTTCACGGCCGAGCCGAAGATCGACGGTTTGTCGGCTTCGCTGCGCTATGAGGGCGGCGTGTTCGTGCAGGGCGCAACGCGTGGCGACGGTGCCGTCGGCGAGGACATCACCGCCAATCTCAGGACGATCGCCGACATTCCCGCGAAGCTGAAGGGCTCGGGCTGGCCAGAGGTCATCGAGATACGCGGCGAGGTCTATATGACCTACGCGGAATTCGAGGCGCTGAAGCAACGCTCGGCGGCGGTTGGCGGCCAGGAATACGTCAATCCGCGCAACACGGCAGCCGGTTCCTTGCGCCAGAAGGATCCATCTGTCACCGCCAGCCGCAACCTCAAATTCTTCGCCTATGCCTGGGGCTATACGTCGGAGGATCCCGCTCCGACCCAGTACGGCTCTGTGCAGAAGTTCAAGGATTGGGGTTTCGCGATCAGTCCGCTGATGGTGCGGGCGAAGTCGGCCGAGGAGCTGATCGCGCATTATCATCGGATCGAGGAGCAGCGCTCCTCGTTGGGCTATGACATTGACGGCGTCGTCTACAAGGTCGACCAGCTGGAGCTGCAGCGCAGATGGGGTTTCGTCACTGGCGAGCCGCGCTGGGCGGTTGCGCATAAATTCCCCGCCGAACAGGCGATGACGACGGTGCAGAAGATCGACATCCAGGTCGGCCGCACCGGCACGCTGGCGCCGGTTGCGCGGCTGGCGCCGGTCACGGTTGGCGGTGTCGTGGTCGAAAACGTCACGCTGCACAATGAGGACTACATCAAGGGTCTGGACAGCACGGGCCAGCCGATCCGCGACGGCATCGACGTGCGTATCGGCGATACGGTGGTGATCCAGCGGGCAGGGGACGTCATACCGCAAATCGTCAGCGTCGTCATCGACAAGCGTCCGCCCGATGCCGTGCCATACGAGTTCCCGCACACCTGTCCGATCTGCGGCTCGCCGGCGACGCGCGAGATCAACGAGAAGACCGGCAAGGAAGATTCCCGCCGCCGCTGCACCGGCGAACTGATCTGCCCCGCGCAGGCCGTGGAAGGATTGCGCCACTTCGTGTCTCGCGGTGCCTTGGACATCGAAGGCCTCGGCGCGGAAAACATAGACACCTTCTTCAACGCGGGATTGATCAAGACAGCCGCCGATATCTTCACGCTCAGGGATCGCCGTCCTGCCGTCACCAAGGCGCTTGCCGAGCGGCGTGAGGAGCAGGCCAGGCAGCGCGAGGCCGCATCGGGCAAGACGCGCAAGAATGTGCGCAGCGTCGAGGACCGCAATTACGAAGGCCTCGACAAGCTGTTCGCTGCCATCGATTCGCGCCGTGAACCGGAACTGGACCGCTTCATCTTCGCGCTCGGCATCCGCCATATCGGCGAAACGACGGCCGCGGTGCTTGCCAAAACCTTCTCGACCATTGAGGAGTTGATCCGCGTCGGCAAGGAGACAGCGGCAGCCGACGATCCGCATACCGTTTTCCCATCGGTCAACGGCATCGGCGACACGGTGATCGACGCGCTTCGCGATTTCTTCGGCAATGAGCGCAATGACGACGTGCTGGATGCGCTGCTCAAGCAGGTCAAGCCGAAGCCGTATGTCGTGACCATCTCGGCCGACAGCGCGGTCGCCGGCAAGACGATCGTGTTCACAGGCACGCTGGAAAAGATGACGCGCCCCGAAGCCAAGGCGATGGCCGAACGTCTCGGCGCGAAGGTCGCAGGCTCGGTTTCGGCGAAGACGGATCTGGTGGTCGCCGGGCCGGGTGCCGGCTCCAAGCTTAAGCTCGCCAGCGAACTCGGCGTCGAAGTGATCGACGAGGACGCCTGGCTGGTGCGGATCGGCAAGGCGTGATGGAAGGTGCATTCAAAGGTTTCGGCCAGAAGGCCATTCCGTTCCTGAAAGCGCTGGATTTCCATCAGAGCCGGGAGTGGTTCCTGGAAAACCGCGACCTGTTCGAAAAGGAGATGCGCGACCCCTTCGGCGATCTGGTCGAAACGCTCACCGAGCGTTTCGCGCAGGCCGGGCTCGGTCTGCGCGGCGATCGCAAGAAGTCGCTGTTCCGCATCAACCGCGATGTGCGCTTCGCCAAGGACAAGCGGCCCTACAACCGGCATTTGTCGGCAATCCTGTCGCCCGACGGCACCAAGATGGAGCAGGGCGTGTTCTACGTTCATATCGGGCTGGAGCGCTGTTTTGCCGACGTCGCCTGGTGGCAGCCGGAGCCGGCGCTGCTGCTGGCGATGCGCAAAACCATCGCGACGCAACCCGACAAATTCCGCGCCGTGGTAAAGGCATTGAAGAAGAACCGTCTTGAACTCGAGACGGAAGGCCGCATGAAGCGTACGCCACGCGGCTTCGAACATATCAGCGAACCCGATCTGACTGACGCCATCCGCAACCGGCATTTTGTCGTCCAGCACGTGATCGACCCAGCGGGAATCCATACGTCGGAGCTGGTCGACGAACTCGTCGATTTCACCGTGCGCGCCAGGCCGCTGCTCGACTGGGGCAGGGCGATCGAGGGCAAGGTCCCCGAGAAATAGACAACCCACATTTCATATTTCTTCGCTCGTCGTCAGCTGATGCCGAGACGGATCAGATGAGTCATACCGCTTGCAGGGCGCTGTTAAGTCGAAAAGGCGACCGCCGTTCCGAAGCCCCGCGTCGGCGACAGGACGAGCCGACTGCCGGCCCACGGCAGCCCGAGATCGGTGAAGGTTTCGAGCGTTCGGCACCTGATGGTCAGTCCGGCAAGATGGGGGCCGTCATCAGGATGGGGAGGTGACATGCCGAAGGCATCTTCAAAAGCCTGCGGGTTGGCCAAAATGATGGCCCCTGTGTGGGTATTGAAGACAATGCTGCCTGCGCTTCCCTTTTCTGCAGCCACGCCCGTAAAAGCCCGCACATGCTCAGCAAGATCAAGTGCATCTTTGCCCGAAAGCCAGACGTCGCGAACGGTCTGCGCCGAGTTGGCGTGCCCAAGATATTGTGGCTGCGCGTAATATTCCGGCCGGAAATGCTGGCAAGCGAAATGGCCGAACCACGGTGCCGCCGGCGTTGACAGGAAAGCCAGCGAAAAGCCGACGCGAACGTCCTCGCCGGTCGGCATCTTTGCCATGCGGGAGAATTCGAAGGGCTGATATGTCCGCAACCCTTCTGCCATCCAGGCCGCTCTGTCGGCGGCGGCATCCGACGTATCCAGCACCGTCATCGAGAATCCTTCATGTCGGGCCAGATAGTCGCGATTGAAAGCCGAGAAGGAGAATTTGCCTTCTCCATGCTCGACAACGTCCTGCGGAATCGTGACTGACAGAAGTTCCAGATAGTTGCCGTGCAACTGAATGATCGAATTGCCGGTGCCGAATGGGTGCTGACCGCGCGGGGTCAGAGTAAAACCGAGTTCGCGATAGGCAGAACGAAGCGCGTCGAGATCGTGAGCTGCCAAAACGAGGTGGTTTATGCCGTTCATGGGCCTGCCCTCAACAGACGACGGTTTGTTCCGGTCAAACGACCGAAGAACCGTACAGCTTCTGCTTGTTTGAGCCAATGCTGAGCGTTGGTCCATGACATCAGTTTCGCTGATTTATCGGCTCAAGCGAATTCGTCTGACTTTTCAATCGCAAACACCTACATGTCGGCGCGACCTAGGAACGTGAGATGTCAGCAGAGACCTTGACCGAAAATTCTCCGGCCAGCGATTTTTGGCTTGGCGTCCGGGCAAGCATTCCGACCGTGGTTGCGGCTTCGCCCTTTGCGTTGCTCTTTGGTGCGCTCGCGGTTGACAATGGCATGTCCGTGACTGAAGCGACGCTGATGAGTGCGACGATCTATGGCGGCGCCAGTCAAATGGTCGGCATTGAGCTGTTCGGCCATCAGGTCGCGCCTTGGCTGATCGTGCTTTCGATCTTCGCGGTAAACTTCAGGCACGTGCTTTATTCGGCATCGGTTGGCCCGCGCCTCGCGCATTGGCCGCCGATCAAGCAAGCGATCGCCTACTTCTTCCTCGTCGATCCGCAATATGCCGAGGCGGAGGTCAAGAGCGAGCGCGGTGAAGAAGTGACGTTCGTCTGGTATATGGGCATGGCGCTGCCGATCTACATGCTCTGGGTGGCGCTGTCGGCAGCGGGCGCGGCGTTTGGCGGCTTGATACCCAACCCGCATGCGATTGGCCTCGACTTCCTGCTTCCCATCTATTTTCTCGGACTGGTGACCGAATTTCGTGACCGGCCGCTTTGGTTGCCGGTCGTCCTGATAAGCGCTGCCGCCTCTATCCTGGCTTACAAATTTGTCGGCTCACCCTGGCATGTGTCGATTGGTGCCGCCGCTGGAATTGTGTTTGCCGCTGCAATGCCGAAGCGTGGAGCGGCGCTGTGAGCACGACACTGTGGATCATACTCGCGGGTGCATTGGTCACCTATGCCACGCGCGTAGGCGGGCACCTCGTGCTCTCGCGTTTCGAACATGTGCATCCGCGCGTCGAGGCGGGTTTGAACGCCGTACCAGCAGCAGTGCTGACAACGCTGGTGGCGCCGGCCGCGCTCGGGGCCGGGCCGGTGGAATGGGCTGCGCTGGGGCTCGCCGGCGCAGTATCGCTGCGCGGTGGGCTTCTGCCAATGTTTCTGGTTGGTGCAGCCGTGTTGATCATTGGCCGGCATCTGGTCGGTTAAGCGCCGCGTCCTATCGGACACGGACTCCACGCCGGCACGTCTTCAAATCTTCGCGTCATGCGGCAGTGGCGCGGTGGCCTTTTCCAGCCAGGCCAGCGTTTCGCCGTCGAGCATCGGCCCAATCTCGGCCAGCACGCGGGCATGGTACGTGTCGAGCCAGTGCAGCTCGTCGCGCGTCAAGAGATCGGTGCGCACCAGCTGCTTGTCGATCGGTGCCAGCGTCAGCGTCTCGAAGCCGTGCATGGCGATGTCGCCACCCTCGACCTCTTCCGCCGGCGTCACCAGGATCAGGTTCTCGATGCGGATGCCGTAGGAGCCTTCCTTGTAGTAGCCCGGCTCGTTGGACAGCATCATGCCTTCGAGCAGCTTTTCGGTGCCGGTGCGGGCGATGCGCTGCGGGCCCTCATGCACGGCCAGATAGGAGCCGACGCCATGGCCGGTGCCGTGGGCGAAGTCGCAGCCGTGCTTCCACAGCGCCATGCGGGCGACGGCGTCGATTTCCGAGCCGCGCGTGCCGGCGGGGAAACGCAGCGTCGAGATGCCGATCATGCCTTTCAGCACCAGCGTGAAGCGTTCGCGCATTTCCTCGGTCGGCTGGCCGATAGGCACCGTGCGGGTGATGTCGGTGGTGCCGTCCTGATACTGGCCGCCGGAATCGAGCAGGAACAATTCGCCGGCCTGCAGCTTGCGGCTGGTGGCGCGCGAAACGCGGTAATGCATGATGGCGCCGTTCGGGCCGGCGCCGGAAATGGTGTCGAAGGAGATGTCGCGCAGCGGCATCTGGGTTTCCTCGCCGGTCTGCCGGCGCGCCTCTTCGAGCTTGGTCACAACGGTAATCTCATCGAGCGAGCCGGGTTTCTGGCGCTCCAGCCAGCACAAAAGCTTCGCCACCGCGGCGCCATCGCGGCGATGCGCGGCGCGGGAACCGTTGATCTCGGCCTGGTTCTTGGTGGCGCGCGGAATGCGGGCGGGGTCGGCTGCGGCAACCACCGTGCCGCCATTGTCTTCGACCAGTATGCGCAGCCTGTCGGCCGCCAGCACCGGGTCGAGCGCGATTTTCGCGCCACCCTTGGCAAGGGCCACGATCGCCGCTTCGAATTCGCCGGGCTCATGCGGCTCGGCGAGCTGCGTGAGATAGGCCGCGACCTGGCGCGAGAACTTGCGCCGGTCCATGAAAAGCTGGTGCGATCCGTCGGCAGCGAGGATGGCGAAGCCGAGCGCCAGCGGTGTGTGCGGCACGTCGCCGCCACGGATGTTGAAGGCCCAGGCGATGGAGGAGGGGTCGGTCAGCACCGCATGGGTGGCGCCGTCCTTGGCGATCGCCGTTGCCAGCCGCGCCAGCTTGTCCTTGGCGAGCTCGCCGGCAAAGCCGATCGGGTGGAGTTCGACCGGCGCCGCCGGCGCCTCCGGCTGATCCTTCCAGATGATGTCGATCGGGTTCTTGTCGAGCGGCACCAGCACAGCGCCGGTCTTGTCGGCCGAGGCTTGCAGCGCCTTGAGCTCGCTGATCGTGTGTAGCCACGGGTCAAAGCCGAGCCGCGCGCCCTTGCCGACATTGTCCTTAAGCCAGGCGGCTGGCGGGTTGTCGACCAGGCTTTCGATCGAAAAGATGTTGAGATCGACCTCGTGGCGCACCTGCAGCGTGTAGCGCCCGTCGACAAAGACAAAGGCGCGGTCGCGCAGAACGATGGCGACACCGGCCGAGCCGCTGAAACCGGTCAGCCATTTCAGCCGCGCCGAGCGATCGGCGACATATTCCCCCTGGTGCTCGTCGGCGCGCGGCACGATGAAGCCGTCCAGCCCGTTGGCCGCCAGCCATTGGCGCAGCAGCGCAACACGCGGCTTGCCGACTGCCGGGTCACCCGCGGAATCGAAGGTCTGGAACATTGTGGCCTCCCTGAATTCGGCGCGACCGTAGCGCATGACCCCGAAAATCGGAATCGATTTCCAGCTGGCGCAACCTGCTACAGCGTCGCTTGACTGACAACCGGCTGGGCTTGGTCCAAGCGCGGTCGTTGCCGGCTTGTCTGCCTCAATGCTTGAGGTGGATCGTCACCCAGCCCTCGCGATGCAAGGTGCGCACGTGGCGGAAGTTCTGGCCGACATAGGCCGAGACGACGGCGTCGCGCTGGCGCTCGAGGATACCTGACAGCACGATCGAGCCGCCAAGCGCGATGTGATCGGCCATTTGCGGCGCCAACCGCATCAGCGGCCGCGCCAATATGTTGGCGACGATGAGATCGAAAGGCGCGCGTTTGCCAAAGATCGGATGGTGAAAGCCCGGCGCGGTCACCGTCTCCACCAGCGCCTTGACGTGGTTGAGCCGCGCATTGGCGGCAGCCACCCTGACCGCCACCGGGTCGATGTCGGTGGCTAGCACCGGAATGTGCGCCAGCTTGGCGACGGCGATGGCCAGCACCGCGCTGCCGGTGCCGAGGTCGAGCGCATTTCGCGGGTGCTCGCGGCGCATGACCTTTTCCAGCATTTCCAGGCAGCCGGCGGTGGTGCCGTGGTGGCCGGTGCCGAAGGCAAGACCCGCCTCGATCTCGATGGCAAGTTCGCCGCTGTGGCGCTTCCGGCGGTCATGCGCGCCGTGGACGAAGAAACGGCCGGCGCGCACCGGCTTCAAGCCTTCCAGCGAGCGCGCCACCCAGTCGATATCGGGCAGGGATTCGCGCTCGATAGGCTTCGCTATGGAAAGGCCGACAAGGATGTCCTTGGCCCGCGCCTCGACCGCATCGACGTCGCCATCGGCATAGAGCGACACTTCGTAGATGTCGCGATCCTCGTCGACCTCCAGCACGGCGATCGGCAGGCCTTCATCCTCGAAGGCCGCCTCGAACGCCGCGAAAATGCTGTCCGCCTCGAGCTTTCCGGTAATGAAATGAAGCCGCGTCTGGGTCATGGATATGTGTCTTGTTTGAGCATGATCTTGTCCGAAAACCGGTTCCCACTTTTCGCTGACGCGGTCCTTCGGTTCGGGATCATGCGTCAGCCCGCGGCCAATCGCTTCAACTTGGCAATGGCGGTGTCAGGGCTTTCGCCATAGGCGATGGTGCCGGCAAAGTCGCCCTTGGCGTTGAGCAGCAGCACCGAGGCGGTGTGATCCATCGTGTAGTCGCCGTCGCCGGTGTCGACCTTCTTCCAGTAGATGCCGAACGACTTGGCCATGGCATGGACCTTGTCCGGGTCGCCGGTGATGCCGACGATGCGGTCGGAGAAATTGCTGACATAGCTGTTCATGACATCTGGCGTGTCGCGCTCCGGATCGACCGAGACGAAATAGGCGTGCAGGTTCTTGCCGTCGTCGCCGAGCGTCTTCAGCCAGCCGGCCAGTTCGAACAGCGTGGTCGGGCAGACCTCGGGGCAATGGGTGAAGCCGAAGAAGACGACACTGGGCTGGCCCCTGAAGGCGGCCTCGGTGATCGGCGCGCCTTTCTGGTCGACCAGCGTAAAGGCGGCGCCGAAGGGCTCGCCACCATAGTGGCCGCGGTACCAGTCGAAGGTCAGCCAGCCGATGCCGGCCGCCATCAGGACGAGAATGCCGACCAGAATAGAACGCATCATCAGTATGGTCCGTCCGCAGAAATCATCGGGGCGCCGGCCACATGCCGCGCCAGCACGACAGTCTTAGAGCCTGTTTGGAAATTCTACTCTGGTGGCCATCTGATGGCGTTTTCTGCGCTTCCGTTGCTCACGGACCAAATGTCCGCTGCGCTACGGTTCTCGAAATCACCACCATATGACTCGCCAGAGCGAATTTCGAAACAGTCTCTTAGCGGTTCTACCCCGCCCAGGCAAAGTGCCGCGTTGCCGCAACCGCATTGGTGTTGACGTATCTGCTTGCAAAGCCGGGCTGATCGCCCCACCTGTGACCGGCAACTCGAACCGCAGGAGGCTATGTTGCAAGGACTGATTGGGCGAAAACTGATCGGCGGCGCGTTGGCCGCGTGCGTTGTCCTTGGCGCCGGCGCGGCCGTCGCCGATGAAGTCGGCAAGGTCGGTGTCGACTGGCTCGGCAACGACATCATCGTCGAGGCGATCAAGGATCCGAAGGTGGAGGGCGTCACCTGCCACGTCTCCTATTTCGATCGCGGCATCATCGATCGTCTGCACAAGGGCAACTGGTTCGAGGATCCCTCCGATTCCTCGATCTCCTGCCGCCAGACCGGTCCCATCACCATCGGGGACATCGACATGAGCGAAGGCGGCGAGGAAGTGTTCAAGCAGGGCATCAGCCTGATCTGGAAGAAGCAAGTGGTCAACCGCATCTACGACAAGGCCAACGAGACGCTGATCTACCTGTCGCATTCGCGCCAGGTGCAGAATGGCTCGGCCAAGATGTCGGTCACCACCGTGCCGCTCTACGGCCAGAACGTGGTGTGGACCAACGGCAAGCCGAAATAGTTGGTTCCAACTCTTTCCCGGAACTGGTCTGACGGACGATTGGTGCCGCTTGCGGGACCAATCGCTCGGGGGTAAAGCCGCCGCATGGACCGTTCCGAAAATCTCGTCCCGAAGGATTCCGAGCCGCGCATC
Source organism: Mesorhizobium kowhaii (assembly GCF_042431665.1). Taxonomy (NCBI): domain Bacteria; kingdom Pseudomonadati; phylum Pseudomonadota; class Alphaproteobacteria; order Hyphomicrobiales; family Phyllobacteriaceae; genus Mesorhizobium; species Mesorhizobium kowhaii. The sequence goes on along the minus strand of NZ_JBHLYT010000002.1, from coordinate 356,583 downwards.
CATCCGACCGCGGAACTGAAGGCCTGCAAGCTCGGCCGCTATGCCTCGATCGGCGAGCGGGTGGTGCTGCGCGAGGTGACGGTCGGCGACTTCTCTTATTTCGAGCGCCACGCCGAAGCGATCTACACGACGATCGGCAAATTCTGTTCGATCGCCTCCAACAGCCGCATCAACGCGCTGGAGCACCCGATCGAGCGGCTGACCCAGCATAAGGTCAGTTACCGGCCGAACGAGTATTTTCGCTGGCTGGGCGTCGACGCCGCATTCCGCGCGCGGCGGCAGGCGAAAGCCGTGACCATGGGCCATGATGTCTGGATCGGCCACGGTGCGGTGATCATGCCCGGGGTCACCATCGGCAATGGCGCCGTCATCGGCGCCAATGCGGTGGTGACGCATGATGTGCCGCCCTACGCCATCGTCACCGGGGTGCCGGCCAGACCGCTCAGGCCACGCTTTCCTGCCGCTGTCGCGTCACGGATCGAAGCGCTCGCCTGGTGGGACTGGCCGGTCGAAAAGCTCGCCAGGGCGGTTCCCGACATGCAGGAAATGCCGATCGAGGCTTTCCTCGACCGCTGGGAAAACGACGCCATCTGACCGGACTGAAACCCCTTCCGCCATGCGGGGGTGGCGCAGCGGAAGGGGCCGGAGGTATACCGCTGTGAAGCGGAAGGAGCAGGTTCTCTTGCCTGCACGGTTACTGTGACATTGAAGCCATAAGGTGTGTTTGCCACCTTGTTCTCTTTATGCGTGTATCCAATTGTGCCTGACGTATTTGTTTGCGCCGGGAACCTGAAACGGTCGTCGGTTGTTTCTCATTGTGCCGCGGCGTTGAGGGATTTCGATAGATGGAAAAGCTTTTCACTACGATCGCCAACAGGGTCGCCCATATAACCGGCCTGCCGCTGACATTTGCCGTCTGTTGCCTGATCGTCGCGGTCTGGGCGGTGAGCGGGCCGTTCTTCGGCTTCTCGGACACCTGGCAGCTCGTCATCAACACCGGCACGACCGTCATCACCTTCCTGATGGTCTTTCTCATCCAGAACACCCAGAATCGCGACGGCGCGGCGATCCAGGCCAAGCTCGACGAACTGATCCGGGTCAGCGAGGGCCACAACAACTTCATCGGCATCGAACATCTGACCGAATCCGAAGTCGAGGAGATCCGCGACAAATGCGAGCGTGCGGCCAAGCGGCATGACGAGAAGATCGCCGCCGTGACTGCGAAGAAGGCCGTGGCGCAGAAGCGCGGGCCGAAAAAGCACGCGGCCTGAAAGGCTGAAAATTCAGGACCAGTCTCCGAGAACGCTCAGCGCTTCATGTAGGCCGCGAAAGGCTCCTTGTAGTCCGGATGCCAGCGCGACAGAGCCGGTCGGTTCTCGATGATGTCGCCGATCGCCCAGGCCATGCGCTTTTCATCCAGCGGCCGCGCCGCTTCATTGTCCGGGCACAGGATGTAGAAATCGCCCCTGGTCAGGGATTCCAGCATGAAATCAACGACCTGTTCGCCAGTCCAGGCGCCGGCCGGTTTTTCCGTCGCGCCCTCTGTTAGGCCGGTAAAGGTGAAGCCGGGGATCAGCAGATGGGCGGCGAGATGGGCGCCGGGTTCGTTGCGCAGCGCATGCGCCAAGCCTTCGGTGTAGGTCTTCACCCCGGCCTTCGAGACATTGTAGGCAAGGTTTCCGGGCGGCGTGGTGATGCCTTGCTTGGAGCCGGTATTGATGATCAGCCCCGGCTTGGCCGAGGCCAGCATGCGCGGCGCGAAGGCCTCGACGCCGTGCACGACGCCCCAGAAATTGATGTCCAGAAGCCGCTTCCAGGCATCGCGGTTTTCCCAAGGCTTTCCGGGGTTGTTGCCGACGCCGGCATTGTTCATCAGCAGCGACACGTCGCCGAAGGCGCCGAACGCTCTTTCGGCGAGACGGTCCACCTCATCCGCGTTCGATACGTCGGCGGCGACGGCAAGCACGGCATCCTCGCCCGCAATCGCAGCGACGACGCGGGAGGCGTCGTCAAGGCGCGCGCTGCCGATATCCGCCAGCACGATCTTCATGCCCATCAATGCAAGCCGCTTGGCGGCCGCAAGACCAATACCGCTGGCGGCGCCAGTGATGACGGCGGTGTTGCCCGGGCCAAGCGCGGGCAGGGCGGTCTGGATTTCGGCGTCGGTGATCATGGGCGATGGCTTCCTTCTTTCGATGGCGCCGAACTTAGCGCTGGAACGGGCTTGCGCAAGCCTCTCTGCGCCTAAAGCGCATCGCGTTTGAAGGGAAACATGCGGCGCGCTCAAGGTCTTGTTTTCATGCATGTCGTTGTCCCAAAACCGCTGCGCGCTTTCGGGCGAGATGCCTCGGCCGGGTTGACCAGCCCGGCCGAGGCTGCGCATGTTGCCGTGAGAAATGGAGATTTCCTGATTGACGGACTGGGTCGCAATTCTGAAGGAACAGACAGCCACCGGCGATCAGATGAGCCGCGAGGTGCCGCAGATGCTGGTCAACCCCGACATCAGCGAAGCGCAGGTGAAGACGCTCTTTTCCGCCCTGGAGAAACAAGCCGAGTTCGTCGAGAAGCTGCGCATGGCGCTGGAGAAGTTTGGCCATGATTTCTCGATCATCAAGGCGGCGGAACGGCTGGAGGAGCGCTATGCCGACCTTGCCGCTTCAGTGGCGGAAAAACTGAAGGCGATGCGCAAATAGAGCAATTCCAGGAAAGATGTGTAGCGGTTTTCCCGGGAAAAGCGCATAGCGCTTTCCCTTGGGAATTGCGTCAAACACGTAGATAACAGCTACTTTTCGATCACCCGCGCGAAGCGCGTATCCGGCACGAGCCAGACCATCGCGACCAGCACGTAAAGCGCGACGCCGATCCACTGATTGACGAAGGTCAGCAGGACGGCTGCGATGTAGACAGCCAGCGAAAGCTTGCCCTTGCGGTCATTGCCCAGCGCCTTGGCAAAGGCTGTGTCGTTGCCGTGCAGGCGATGCAGCGCGGCCGCCAGAATATTATAGGCGATGGCGCATAGCGCGAGATCGGCGCCATAGACGGCGACCGGCACCGGCGCAAAGTGGTTCTCGCCCATGAACGCCGTCGTCGCCGGCACCAGCGACAGCCAGAACAGCATGTTCAGGTTCGCCCACAGCACGCGGCCGTCGACGCGCTGCACGGTATGGAACATGTTGTGCAGATTGTTCCAGTAGATGCCGACATTGATGAAGGACAGTACGTAGGAGAAGAAGATCGGCCACAACGGCAACAGGGCGGAAACATCCTCGCCATGCGGCACTTTCAGCTCGAGCACCATGATGGTGATGATGATGGCCACCACGCCATCGGTGAATGCCTCGACCCTGCTTTTGCCCATGGATTCTCCCCCTCTAACGGCGAAATCTACGCGATGGCGGGACGGGCGGCTACCGGCCATGTGGCTGGGCGAACCGGAGGTAGTCGGCACAGTGTTCAGCGGTGGCAGGAAAGCCCAGACATGCGGCGTCCGTGGATCTGTTGGACTCCCGGGCGTTTCGAGCGGAAGCAAAACAAGCCGGTTCAGGCGAACCGCCGAAGGCACCGCGTTTCGCCTGACCAGCCGTCGACAAACGCTGGCCAGGGTGCCAAATCTTTCAGCCATTCGGCGTCTCAGGCGTCATATTCGCGCGCTGGCGCGGCACGCCAAGGCCGGTGTCCGGCGGCTCGCCGGCGGCCGGCCTGTTCTCGATCATGTGCATGGTGCGCCAGCGGCCGAAGCGGTAGTAGGCCGCGGCCAGCATAAGCGAGGTGATCGAGCCGGCCGAGAAACTCCACCACAGCGCTTCCTCGCCGATCACGCCGCGCATGAAGTAGGCAAAGCCGGTGCGCACGATCAGCACCGAGATCACCAGGATGATCAGCGGCGGCATCACCGCGCCTGTGGCGCGCACGGTGGCGAACAGCACGATGGTGATGCCGAACAGGATGAACGACCAGGACGCGACATTGTTGATGTGGGCGGCGATGTCGATCGCGGCGCTGTCGCTGCTCAGGAACAGGCTCAGCACCGAACGGTCGAAAACGGACAACACGGCAACCAGTGCGCCGGTCAGCACCAGGTTGAAGCCGACGCCGGAGGCGGCGATGCGGCCGATCCGGTCCCAACGGCCGGCGCCGACATTCTGCGCCGCCATCGAGGAGACGGCGGCACCGATGGCGAGCGCCGGCATCTGGATGTAGGTCCATAGCTGCGCGGCAATGCCGTAGGCGGCGGCGACCTGCGAACCGTAGGAATTGACGATGCCCATCACCGTCAGCGCGGCCGCCGAGATGACGATCATCTGCAGGCCCATCGGCACGCCCTTGAAGACGATGATGCGCAGCAAAGCGGGGTCGGGCCGCAGCAGGGCGAGGTTGGCGCCGGCCAGCCGCAGCGGATGCTTGCCGGCATAAAGCACGACGAGAATGGCGATCACGCTCACCGTCTGGCCGATCAGCGTCGCGGTGGCCGATCCGGCGATGCCGAGTTCCGGGAAGGGCCCGATGCCGCGGATCAGCAGCGGGTTGAGCACGATGTCGAGGACGACGGCGAGCGCCATGAAGAAGAAGGGCGTGCGTGAATCGCCAGCACCGCGCAGCACTGTCATGACGAACGACAAAAGGTTCATCATCGGCACGGCGACAAAGATGATGCGCAGATAGGAGCGCGCGAGCGGCAAGGCATCGGCCGGTGTGCCGAGCGTGTTGAGGATGGCGTCGACCCAGATCCAGCCGCAGACCGCGAAGATAACCGAGATGAGGAAGAAGAAGGTGGCGCTGGTGCCGACGATGCGGCGCGCTTCGGGCAGGTCGCGGGCGCCGACCGACTGTGCCACCAGGATGGTGGCTGCCATGCCGATGCCGAACACCGTGCCGAGGATGAGGAACAGGACGAGGTTGGCGTTGGAGGTGGCCGTCAGCGCGGATTCGCCGAGAAAGCGGCCGACCCAGACGGCGTTGATCGACCCGTTGAGCGACTGCAGCACGTTGGAGCCGAGCACGGGCAGGGCGAACAGCAGCAGCGTTCGCGGGATCGGGCCGCTGGTCAGGTCGCCGGTGCGGCGGCGCGTGGGCATCTTGTCGTCCATGGCAGGCAACTCGGCGAAGGCTTATCTCAGTCCGTGCCTTGATCTAATCATGTTCTCAAAGCCTCCGAAATCGGATATTGATCCTGACGCGTGGGGCCGCATTCCATTAAATCTTATGGGTTAGCTGGGGTTCATGTCCGATATTCCGCTGTTTTTTGAGCGCCTGAACCGGCGCGCGTTTCTCGGTGCATCCGCTATGGGCGCGGCCTCCGTGGCTCTTTCGGCGTGCACCACGACGGAGGTGGTGACGCCGCCAGTGGCAGAGCCGCCAAGCGATCCGGCTTTCGGCGATGTCGCAAGCATGTATGCGGCGCGCGTCGACGAGGGCTATCAGCTGCCGGCAATCCCGGTGGCCAAGATGGATCCGAAGTTCGTGCGCCAGGTCGTGTCCGACCCGACCGGAGAAAAGCCCGGCACGATCGTCGTCGATGTCTCCGAGCACTTCCTCTATCTGGTGCGCGACGGCGGCAAGGCTATCCGCTATGGCGTCAGCCTCGGCAAGGCCGGTTTCGGATGGACCGGCAGCGCCGTGGTTCAGGCGAGGAAGAAGTGGCCGGTCTGGACGCCGCCGCCGGAGATGATCCAGCGCCGGCCGGAACTGGCGAAATACAGGGACGGCATGCCGCCCGGACCGCAGAGCCCGCTAGGCGCCCGCGCGCTGTATCTTTTCCGCGACGGCAAGGACACGATGTACCGGCTGCACGGCACGCCGGAGTGGGATTCCATCGGGAAGAACGCTTCGTCCGGCTGTGTGCGCTTCATGAACCAGGACATCATCGACCTCTACGGCCGCGTCAACGGCGCCGCGCCGGTCTTCGTGCGCGCGAACCTTTCGGCCGCCGCGAAGATCACCGCCGTGTCGAACAGGACGGCCGAGCCGATCGATGCGGGCGTGCCAAAGGACGCGGAGATGCTGAAGTAAGTGCCTTCACGATCCGTGGGCGGCTCGGCTAACGTCGTGCCACAGGATGGGGCACAATTATGGATTTCCGGCATTGGTGATCGTCGACAAACGACTTGAAGGGCCAAACGACTTGAAGAGCTAGGCGGACGCGCTTGGCGCGTCCGCCTGCATGGTGTCGTTACTTCTTGGCGAGGCCGGGAAGCGTGACCTGATAGACCGTGAACATGGTGTCGACATCGGCGCCGTCCTCGGCTTTGTAGGGTGCACCGACCTGGAAGCCGTCCTGGGTGAGGAAGTCGTTGTCGTTGGCGACGAACAGGAAATAGTCGTCGGGCAGCTTCGGATCGAGCACGCTGACCACCGACATCGCCTCCCACTTTTCCGAGAGGTTGTTGTTGTCGTTCGGCGCGCCATTGTGCAGGCCGAAGCGGCCGAGCTCGCCCTTGTCGTTGAGGTCGATGAACGGCGTCAGCTTGGCCGGCGTCACCGATGGGTCGAGCACGCCCTTGGGCGCCACCGGCTTGTCGGCGGCGTCGAAGGTGCCACCGGCAATGTCGGTCGCGGCGGAGAGATCGACGATGTTGATCTGGCGAAGCAGCGAGGTATCGCCCTTCAACCCCTGGCCGTTGCCGCTGTCGCGGGTCAGCATCAGGAATGTCTGGTCGGACAGGGCCACGATCTCGCTCTGCGCGGCCACCTTGGTCTTGCCCTTGGCATCCTTGAACACCGGCAGCGGCACGACATATTCGTGCGCCAGCTTGAGATGGGCGAGGTCGGAAGCGTCATAGACCAGCGCACGCGTGTTCTGGCGCGTCGCGCCGGAATCGCCGCCATCCTGCCGGGGCGCCGACTGCAGCACGGCGATCAGGAACTTGCCGTCCGGCGTCATCGCGATGCCTTCGAGGCCTTGGTTGTTCTGGCGGCCGGTATCGGGATCCTTCGGATCGGGCTCGGCGGCACCCGGACCCGGATTGTCCGAGGCGAAGTTCGGCGCGCCATGGCGCATCGGCACGAGGGCGGCCGGCGGCTGGGTCGCCGACAGCAGGCGGCCTTCGGCTGAAAACCGATAGATGTTCGGGCCGTATTCGTCGGAGATGAACATCGAGCCGTCGGGCAGCCGCACGATCGCCTCGTTGTCGAGCGCCAGCTTGCCGTTGGCCTCGGGCAGGATCGGCATGTCGCCGCTTGCTGCGCGCACGCCGTTGAGCGGGTCGAGGCCGGTGGCGTCAGCGCCCTTGTCGTCGGTCAAGAGCATGGTGTCGGCGAGTGTCGCCTTGACGCCGGACTGCTCCTGGCCGGCCGCGGGTGCCGCACCAGGTGCGGTCGGCGCGAACTCGATGCCGATTGTGTTGAGGCGTGGCCGGTAATCGGTGGTGCCGACGACATTGTAGCCGCGGTCCGGCAGCAGCCAGAGCGAACCCTTGTAGCCGTCGGCGCCATGCGTCCAGCCGGCGGTGTCGATCGCCATGCCGGAGCCTGAGCCGAACGTCTCGCCGAACTTGTCCTTCTGGCTGGCCGGGATGCGGCCGACGCCAACCAGTCCCTTGTTGACGAAGCTGGTACCGCCGACCGTCGCGGTGCTGTCGGCGAGAGCCGGCGTCAAGGCGGTGAACAATGCCAGCGCGACGCCGAGCGACGCGGTTCGGTACAGGTGTTTCATGGATAATCCTCTTTGTGACAAAGCGTGCCTGAGCGGCCGATGGACGAAAAGCTGAAAGAGGTGCAGCATCGATGATGCCGCGCGCGCCTCCCCGAAAAGCGGTCTACGGCGCGAACATGATGCTTGCGTGACAGCGCGCGATGCCCGCCCGCCGGCTTCTTCACACGTCGATAAAAACGTGTGGTCGCACGAAAGAATTGATCACTCCGTCAGGCTCAAATCGACGAAGCGCGGTGTGTCCGCATCGCACTAGACACTTATGTCTAGTGCGTATATGGTGCAGCCTTCGGACCAGCCGTGGAGGGGAAGCCTTGAAGTCGCACTACCGCGCAGTCGTCATCGGGGGTGGCGTGGTTGGCGCCTCGGTGCTCTACCATCTGACGCGTTTCGGCTGGAGCGATGTGGCGCTGATCGAGCGTGCCGAACTGACAGCCGGTTCGACCTGGCACGCGGCGGCCGGATTCCACGCACTCAATGCCGACCCCAACGTCGCGGCGCTGCAGGACTATACCATCAAGCTCTATCGCGAGATCGAGGCCGAATCCGGCCAGAACGCGGGCCTGCACATGACGGGCGGCGTCAACATGGCGAGCGACCCTCAGCGCTGGGAGTGGCTGAAATCGGCCTGGGCCGTGTTCCAGTCGGTCGGCATCGAAACGGCTCGCCTGGTGACGCCGAAGGAGATCAAGGAGATCTGCCCGATCGTCGATGTCAGCGGTGTGCTCGGCGGTCTCTACGATTCCAACGAAGGCCATCTCGACCCCTATGGAACGACGCATGCCTATGCCGGTGCCGCGAAGAAACGTGGCGCCGACGTCATCCTGCGCAATCGGGTGGTCGCGTTGAAGGCGCGGGCCGACGGGCACTGGGATGTCGTCACCGAGCAAGGCACGATCGTGGCCGAGCATGTCGTCAATGCTGGCGGGCTGTGGGCAAAGCAGCTCGGGCGCATGGCCGGCGTCGATCTGCCGGTGACGCCGATGGAGCACCATTATTTCATCACCGAGGACATTCCGGAGGTCGCCGCCCTCGACAAGGAACTCGGCCTTGCGGTCGATCTCGACGGCTTTTCCTACCTCAGGCAAGAGCGCAAGGGCGTGCTGCTCGGCGTCTACGAGCAGAACCCGAAGCACTGGAACATGGATGGTGCGCCATGGGATTACGGCATCGAGCTGATCCCGGAAGACATCGACCGCATCAGCCCGGAACTGTCCAAGGCCTATGAGCGCTTTCCTTGCCTGAGGACGGCCGGCATCCGCAAATGGGTCAATGGCGCTTTCACTTTCACACCGGACGGCAATCCGATCGTCGGGCCGGTGCGCGGCTTGAAGAATTACTGGGTTGCCTGTGGCGTCATGGCCGGCTTCAGCCAGGGCGGCGGCGTCGGCAAGTCGCTGGCCGAGTGGATGATCCATGGCGAGCCGCAGGCCGACATCTTCGGCATGGATATCGCCCGCTACGGCGCCTTCGCGGCCAATCGCGAATATCTCAGGCAGACGACGCGCCAGTTCTATTCGCGCCGCTTCGTCATGACCTTCCCCAATGAGCGACTGCCCGCCGGCCGGCCGCTGAAGCGCCCCGGCGCCTATGACGGCATGACGGCGGCGGGTTGCGAATGGACGGCATCCTGGGGTCTGGAAATCCCGGCCTATTTCGCGCCGATGGGGTTTCGCGAGAACACGACGCTGCGACGATCCAACGCCTTCGACATCGTCGGCGACGAGGCGCTGCGGGTTCGGCGTGCCGCCGGTCTCGTCGATATCTCGGCCTATGCGCGCTATGCGGTTTCCGGGCCCGGGGCCGAAGCATGGCTTGACCAGTTGCTTGCCTGCAGGCTGCCGAAGCCGGGACAGGCGAGGCTGGCGCCAATGCTCGGCCATGACGGGCGGCTGAAGGGCGACCTCACGGTCTTCAACTGGGGCGGTGGCGACTATTGGCTGATGGGCTCCTACTATCTCAGAGAATTCCACATGCGCTGGTTCGAGAGCCATGCGGCGGAGGGCGTCACCGTCACCGACCTTTCCGACACGATAAGCGGCTTCCTGCTGACCGGGCCGAACGCGCGGACGATCTTGGCCCGAACGACGCATCAGGATGTGTCGGGCGCGGCACTGCCGTTCATGGCCTGCGGCGCATTCGACATCGGCATGGTACAGGCACAGGTTGCCCGCCTCTCGATCGCCGGCGAGCTCGGCTTTGAGATCAGTTGTCCGGTGACCATGCATGCCAGCTTGCGCGAAACGCTGCTGGCCGCCGGCGAGGATCTCGGCCTTGCCGAGATCGGCTATTATGCGCTGAACGCGCTGAGGCTGGAAAAGAGTTTTGGCATCTGGTCGCGTGAATTCACGCAGGGCTACACACCCGATCAGACCGGTCTCGACCGCTTCATCGCGTTCGGCAAGGGCGACTTCACCGGCCGCGAAGCGGCATTGAAACAGCGAGAGGCCGGCAGCGGCCAGCGCCTGGTGACGCTGGAGATTGATGCCGTCGACGCCGACGCCAGCGGCTTCGAGCCGGTCTGGCATCAAGGCCGGCGCGTCGGCTTCGTCACTTCGGGCGGCTATGGCTATACGGTCGGCAAAAGCCTGGCGCTTGCGCTCGTCGACCGCGGCTTCGCAGGCGAGGGCACCGCGCTCTCGGTGCATGTCGTTGGCATGGAGCGGCCGGCGCACGTCATCGCGGGCTCGCCCTACGACCCCCTGGGCAAGGCGATGCGGCAATGAGGAGGATTTCGGATGGTCGATGACGCGGCACGTGACAGCAGGCGCGAACGCCGGCGTGGACGGACGGGTGAAGCCGGCTCGGAAACCAGCCGCCGGCCCGATTACCGTTCGCTGAAGAACCCGTTCCTGCCGCAGCCGATTTTCTCGGACGATCAGGTCGCCGCCATCCACGACACGGCGCTGCGGGTGCTGGAAGAACTCGGCATCAAGGTGCTGCTGCCGCAGGCGCGTGAGCATTTCGCCCGCGCTGGAGCCCTGGTCGATCCGGACACCGACATGGTGCGCATCGGCCGCAACATGGTGACGGCGGCACTGGCCTCGGCGCCGAAGTCGATCCACGTCCACGCCGGTTCTCGTGCCCGCGATCTGACGCTCGAACTCGGTTCGATGACCTTCCTGGCCGGATGCGGCGCGCCGAACGTCACCGATCTCGAGCGCGGCCGGCGGCCGGGGACGCTGGCCGATTTCGAGGATCTGATACGGCTGGTGCAGCATTTCGACGTGCTGCATATGCTGGGACCCTGCATCGAGCCGCAGGACGTCGACAACCGCTTTCGCCACTATGCCGTCAACCGCGCGCAGCTGACGCTGTCGGACAAGCTTCCGTTCGTCTTCGCGCGCGGCACGCCGCAGGTCGAGGATGGTTTTGCGATGATCCGGTTGGCGCGCGGACTCTCCGAGGACGAATTCCTTGACGGCGCCCATTGCTACACGGTCATCAACACCAATTCGCCGCGCCAGCTCGACATTCCGATGGCGCAAGGCATCATCGATTTCGCCAGGGCAGGACAAGTTTCGGTCATCACGCCGTTCTGCCTGGCGGGTGCGATGGCCCCGATCACGGTCGCCGGTGCGCTGACGCTGCAGCATGCCGAAGCGTTGGCGGGACTGACGCTGGCGCAGATCGTGCGGCCCGGCGCGCCGGTTGTCTATGGCTCCTTCTCCTCCAATGTCGACATGAAATCGGGTGCGCCCGCCTTCGGCACGCCGGAGCATGTCAAGGCGACGTTGGGCGCCGGCCAACTGGCGCGCTTCACCGGGCTGCCATGGCGGTCCGGCGGCGGCAGCGCGGCCAACATTTCGGACGCGCAGGCGGCGCACGAGACGCAGTTCGCGCTGTGGGGCTCGGTGCTGGCCGGGGCGACGATGTGCATCCATGCCGCCGGCTGGCTGGAAGGCGGCTTGAGCGTTTCCTTCGAGAAGCTGGTCACCGATATCGAGGCGTTGCAGACGGTGGCTGAACTCTGCGCCGCGACGCCCGGCGACAGCGATTCCATCGGCTTCGAGGCAATCGCCGAGGTACAGCCGGGCGGCCATTTCTTCTCGGCCGGCCATACCATGGCGCGCTACCGCACCGCATTCTACGAACCGCTGGTCGCCGACTGGTCGAATTTCGGCAATTGGACGCAAGGCGGCTCGAAGACCGCGAGCGAGCGCGCCACAGGTGTCTGGAGGCGCACACTTGCCGATTTCGTGGCGCCGGCTTCGGCTGTCGCCACCGCCGGCGCCCTCGACGAGTTCATCGTCCGGCGCACGCAAGAGGGCGGAGCAGCACCGGTGTCCTGAGGCACGGGCAGTCGCGCGAGACGCCTGACGCAGCTTTCGCGGCGTGATCGGTGCCGGGGTCATTGGCAATCGGCGCGTCCCGTGCAGAAATGAGCGGCATGCGCGAAGCTTTGATCGCAGTGATGATCTTCCTGTGCCTGACAGCGGCACCGCTGGTCAGCATGGCGATATGGCCCAGGCTGCCGGTCAGACATCGCGACGACGATACGAACAGTGTGGTTCGGCTCGCCGCCAACCTGTTCGGAGTCATGACCTCGCTGGTGCTCGGCCTGATGATCAACTCGGCCAAGAACACCTTCGAATCGATCGATCACAATGTGCACGCCTATGCGACGGAGCTGATCCTGCTCGACAGGGTCTTGCGCGGGTATGGCCCGGAGACCGACGTGGTGCGCCAACCGCTGGTCGTCTATGTGCAGAGGGTGGCGGGCGATGCCTCGCCGACCGGTGAAACGCCGGTCGACGCCAACCGGCTGTCCGAACATCTGCTGACGGAGATCGGCACCCGGCTGGGTGCGCTAGTGCCTGCCGACGCGGCGCGCAGCTCCCTCTTGCAGGATGCCGGTCAGCGTTTGCAGAAAGTGGTGGAGTTGCGCTGGATTCTGATCGAGCAGTCGGAGGGCGCGATCCCCTGGCCGCTGATCGCCATGCTGGTTGCGTGGCTGGTGCTGATCTTCGCCAGCTTCGGGTTCAGGGCACCCCGCAACGCGATCACTATTTCGACCTGCGTGATTTCGGCCGTGCTGATCGCCGGGGCGCTTTACCTGATCTTGGACATGGACGTGCCGTTCTCCGGTCCAATCCAGATTTCGCCGGCGCCCCTGCAGAGGGCATTGGCGGAATTGCAGCGATGATGCGGAACCGGCGTCGTCCCGGGGCATTCATGGAGATGGCCCCAGGAGGACGACATGGGATTCGACCAGTATCACGAACCGCCTGAAGAACTGTCGCAGAAGGTGCGGACCTTTGCCCGCATGATCACCTCGCTGATCGAGGAGGCGGAGGCGATAGGCTGGTACGAACAGCGCATCTCGGTGGAGAAGGACCCGCAGGCCCGCGCCATCATGAAGAATGCGCAGGGCGAGGAGTTCAAGCATTTCGGCATGGATCTCGAATTCCTGCTGCGCCAGAAGAAGGATTGGCGGGCGGAACTGAAGGAAATCCTGTTCACCACCGGCGACATCGTCAAGGCCGGCGAGAGGGGTGAGAAGAAGGTGGATTGAGGCCTGATAGGTCGTGACCGATCTGGCTCTGCTTCGGCCAGATCAATCGCTGTCGCGCGCCATCAGCTCCAATGGCCAGACCTCGCGCATAATGCGCGGACCTTGTGGACCGGCGAAGGCCGGGATCGAAGCCAGCAGCATTTCGGCGAGCCGCTGACCCATCGGCTCCAGGGCTGGGCGAAAGGCGGTCAGCGCCGGCGAGAAGTAGCGGCAGAGCGGCGTATCGACGATGACGGTCACCGCCATGTCGTGGCCCGGCCTGATCCCCATTTCGGCTAGCGCCTTGCAGCCGCCAAGCGCCATAGCGTCGTTGTTGAAGATGATGGCGGTCGGCGGGTTCTTGGAGCGCATGACCTGCGGTGTCACCTCGTAGCCGCCGGCCTCGTTGATGAAGCCGGACGCAATCAGCTCAGGGTCGACCTCGATGCCGTGCCGCCGCAAGGCCTTGCGATAGCCGTCGAGGAACAGATAGGCGAAATTGAGATTGAGCGACGGGCGGATGGCGGCAATGCGGCGGTGGCCGCGCGCCACCAGGCGGTCGACCGCATCCGCACCGGCCTTTTCGAAATCGAGGTCGAGCGAAGGGTATGACTTGGCCCCAGAGCGGCTGCGGCCGAGCGTGGCGAACGGGAAACCGGCCTGGGTGAGATAGTCGATGCGCTCGTCCTCGCGCCGCGTCCAGGCCAGCACCACCGCATCGGCGCGGCGCGTCTCGACGACACGGCGCAGGCGTTCCTGCTGGTAGTCGCCAGGCGCGCCCATGACCACGATCAGGTCGAGCCCGCTCTCAGCGAGTTTCGCCTGCAGCCCGATCAGGAACGGAATGAAGAACGGCTCGCCATATTGCTGGTCGCCCGGATGCGGCTGCAGCATGAAGGCGATCGAATGGGTAGCGCCTTGCCGCAGGCTGCGGCCGGACTGGTTGGGCGAATAGTTCAGCGTCCTGGCGGCCTCGAGCACGCGCTGGCGCGTATCGGCATTGACGTCGGCGCGGCCGTTGAGGGCGCGCGACACCGTGCCGATCGAAATGTTCAGGTGACGGGCAAGGTCGTGAATGCTGGACGCCAAGTGACTGTTCTCCCCTTGCTTGGCTAGCACCGGTAGCCGCTCAGGCCAAGGCGACAAGACGATTTTTCGTGAGCGGCCAATTGACATTCTACGCCTTCGGGTGTGTTCTCGTAAACGTTTACGGAAAAACGTTTACGGTCATGCCGTGAATGCCGTGACGATCGGTCTGGAGGGACCGAGCGGAGGAGGAGTGCTGGATGATCAATGTCGTCCTGGCCGGCTGCGGAGCGATGAGCAAGCAGTGGCTCGATGCCGTGAGGCAGCTCGACGGGCTTTCCGTTGTCGGCCTCGTCGACCTCGACGCCGACAGGGCGAAGGCGAGGGCGCGCGAATACGACCTCACCAGCGCCGTCATCGGCACCAGTCTTGACGCGGTGCTCGACCAGACCAGGCCCGATGCGGTGTTCGACGTGGTGGTTCCCGCCGCCCGCCGCGAGGTTGCGCTTTCCGCCTTTGCCCATCATTGCCATCTCCTGACGGAAAAACCGCTCGCCGACAGTCCGGAGAACGCGCGCGCCATCGTCGAGGCCGCCCGCCACGCCGGGCGCATCCACGCTGTCGTCCAGAATCGCCGCTACGTCGCTAATGTCAGGCGCATCCGGCGCTTTCTCTCTTCCGGCGCCATCGGTGCCGAGACCAGTATCCATGCCGACTTCTTCGTCGCGCCGCATTTCGGCGGTTTTCGCGAGGAGATGGCCCACGTCCTGCTGCTCGACATGGCGATCCACACATTCGACGCCGCCCGCTACATGGTGAATGGCGAGCCGGCCGCCGTCTATTGCCAGGAATGGGAGCCGGCGAGTTCCTGGTACCGGCAGGGATCATCGGCCAGCGCCGTCTTCGACCTCGGCGGTGGCAAGGTCTTCACCTATGCCGGCTCCTGGTGCGCCGCCGGTTTCCGCACCAGCTGGGAGAGCACTTGGCGCATCGTCGCCGAGCGCGGCAGCCTGGTCTGGGACGGCAATGACGAGTTGAAGGCAGAGGTCGTCCTGCCAGCCCGTGATGGCCTGTTCGACCGTACCGAGCCGATCGCCGTGCCGCCGCTCGATGCCGCCGACCGTATCGGCGGCCATTTCGGCATCATCCAGGATTTTATGCGCGCCATTGAGACCGGCACCGAGCCGGAGACGCGCGGCGCCGACAACATCAAGAGCCTGGCCATGGTTTTCGGTGCCATTGAGAGCGCCGAAACCGGACGCCGGGTGACGATCTCGAGGGAAGGACAATGATGCCAAACCCGCTTCTCGACATCAGGATCGGCACCATGGTGCGGGCCAACCTCGACGACCCGGCAGCCTATATCAAGGCGATCCTGCCGCTCGGCTTCGAGAGCATCCAGCCCTTCTTCTGGCAGACGCTGGGCGGCAAGGACCTGCCGCGGCTTGCCGGCCAGATCCGCGAGGCGATCGCCGATGCCGATGTCACGGTGTCCTCGATCGGTGTGTTCGGCAATCCGCTGGAGGGCGGCGATGTCGATCGCGGCGTGCTCGCGGCCTGGGAAACGGTGATCGACAACGCGCATCTGTTCGGCGCCTCGATGGTGAGCGGCTTTACCGGCCGCCTCCGCGGCAAGCCGCTGCCCGAAAGCCTGCCGCGCTTCAAAGAGGTCTGGGGCCCGCTGGCCAGGCGCGCCGCCGACAATGGCGTGCGCATCGCCTTCGAGAACTGCGCCATGGACGGCAACTGGGCTGGTGGCGACTGGAACATCGCCCACAATCCGGACGCCTGGGAGCTGATGTTCAACGAATTGCCTGATGACAATCTTGGCCTCGAATGGGAGCCTTGCCACCAGCTCGTCTACCTGATCGATCCCCTGCCGCAGATCCGCAAATGGGCGCCGCGCATCTTCCATGTCCACGGCAAGGACGCGACGGTGCGCTGGGATGTGATCCGCGAACATGGCGTGTTCGGTCGTTTGCCGTTCGTGCAGATGCGCACGCCGGGCTTTGGCGACAGCGACTGGGCGCGAGTGATCAGCGAATTGCGGCTGGCCGGCTACAAGGGCGCCATCGACATCGAGGGCTGGCACGACCCGGTCTATCGCGGCGACCTGGAAATTACCGGCCAAGTACACGCGCTGGAGTATCTGAAGCAATGCCGGGGAGGTGCCAGCTACCTGCCTAATCCGGTGTGAGAGCGGGCCGGCGGGAGGTGCCGGCCAGCCAAGATTGCGGCGCACTGCCGAAGCGATCGTCGAAAACCCCTGGGCCTAGCCAGGGAAAAAAGGGAGGATAAGTGCATGAGCATGACGATGAGAAGGACACTTCTGCGCTCGACCATCGTGGCCGCCGCCACGACGCTCGCCGCTGCGATCTCCACCTTGCCGGCGCAGGCGCTCGACGCCCAATGGTGCAAGGACGTCCACATCCGCTTCTTCGTCGGCGGCGCCGAGGGCGACGCCTTCGGCACCATCGTCTACAATGGCGCCAAGCAGGCGGCGGCCGATCTCGGACCGAAGGTCGATTACATCTTCTCGGGCTGGGACGTCGAAAAGATGGTGCAGCAATTGCGCGAAGCGGTCGCGGTCAAGCCTGGCGGCATCGCCATGATGGGCCACCCCGGCGACGCGTCGATCATGCCGCTGGCCGAACAGGCGCATAAGGACGGCATCAAGATGATGTACCAGAACGTGCCGGTGCCGACGGTGACGGCGGCGTTCGGCGGCGGCTATGTCGGCGCCCAGCAGGAGCAGCAGGGCCGCGCGCTCGGCGCCGAGGCGTTCAAGCTGGCCAAGCTGAAGGCTGGCGACAAGGCGATCATGATCGGCCCGTTCGAGAACGAGAACCGCGGCGCGCGCGAGCGCGGCACGGTCGCGGCGCTCAAGGAAGCGGGCGTCGAGGTGATCCAGCTGTCGTCACCGCCGAGTGGCGAATGGGCGTCCGATCCGAACCTGGCCATTCCGGTGATCACCGCGGCACTGCTCAACAATCCCGACGTCAAGGCGGTCGGCTATCCCGGCGGACAGATGCTCGGCAACGTCCCCACCTACATGCAGGCGGCGGGACGGAAGGCGGGCGAGATCTTCAACTTCGGCTTCGACACCAGCCCGCAGATCGTCGAGGGCTTCAAGGGCGGCTGGGTGCAACTGACGGCCGACCAGCAGCCGTTTCTGCAGGGCTATCTGCCGATCCTCAGCCTCTGCCAGCAGGTGGTGCTGGGTCTGGCGCCGATGAATGTCGACACCGGTGCCGGCTTCGTCACGCCGCAGAATTACGAGATCGTCGCCGAACTCGCCAAGCAGGCGCTGCGCTGATTTGTAACCTCGGCTACCGGCCGGGAAACCCGGCCGGTAGCACCGCCGGCACTGGAAAACAAAGCGAGGACCGCCATGGCCGAACGCATCATCGAACTGCGCGATATCAGCAAGTCCTATGGCCACGTCTACGCACTGGGCGGGGTCAGTCTCAGCGTCGACCGCGGCGAGGTGGTCGGCCTCATCGGCGACAATGGCGCCGGCAAGTCGACGCTGATCAAGATCCTGTCCGGCGTGGTCAAGCCGACCAGCGGCGAGATCCTCATTCGCGGCAAGCCGGTAACCGGATGGAGTGCGGCGCGTTCGCGCGAGGCCGGCATCGAAACGGTGTTCCAGGATCGGGCGCTCGCCGTCCAGCAGACCATCGTGCGCAACATCTTCATGGGCCGTGAGCTCACCGGCTTTCTCGGTTGGCTGAAGGTCAACAAGGAAATCGAGGAGGCGAGCCGGCTGATGCGCGAGATCGGCTTCACCTCGAAAGTGTTCACGCCGCAGTCGATCGTCGGCCAGCTGTCGGGCGGCGAACGCCAGGGCGTTGCAATCGCGCGCGCCATCTACAAGCAGGCCGACCTGATCATCCTCGACGAGCCGACGACAGCGCTGTCGCTGACCGAAACCGCCAAGGTGTTTCACTTCGTGCGCCAGGTGCGGGCGAGCGGCCGTTCGATCCTGTTCATCGGCCACAACATCCACCACGTCTTCGACATCGCCGACCGTTTCGTGGTGCTGGATCGCGGCAAGGTCGCGCTCACCGCCGACCGTAGCGAGGTCAAGTCGGCCGAAGACCTCATCAACTTCATGGAAGACGTCGCACATCCAGGCGGATTGCCCGGACTGCACGACGACGGCGACGCGGAGCAGGCAACACGATGAGCAAGACCATGGAGCCCGACCTGCGCGAGCCGTCCGCCGCCATTCCCCGTCCCGGCCCACAGAAAGAGTGGAAACACCCATCCGACCACTGGATGCGGGGGTTCATCCTCGACAACCGCGCTTCGCTCGGCACGCTCGGCGTGTTCATCGTCATGATGGCGGTGTTCATGATCGCCAACCCGACCGTCTTCACCACCTGGTATCTCTACAGCTCGGTGCTGACCACGCTGCCGGTGGCGCTGTTCGTGGTGGTGCCGCTGGTCTTCGTCGTTACCTGCGGCGAGATCGACCTATCGTTTCCG
Organism: Mesorhizobium kowhaii; assembly: GCF_042431665.1. Lineage (NCBI taxonomy): Bacteria > Pseudomonadati > Pseudomonadota > Alphaproteobacteria > Hyphomicrobiales > Phyllobacteriaceae > Mesorhizobium > Mesorhizobium kowhaii. The sequence goes on along the minus strand of NZ_JBHLYT010000002.1, from coordinate 337,924 downwards.
GCGACGATGGGTTTTGCTTCCTGGGTCTTCGCGCTGGTCGTGCAGGCCGGCTACGATCCGTTCCTCGGCATTGCCGCCGCACTTGTCACCGGCATGCTGCTCGGTTTCCTGGTCGGGTCGCTGGTGGTCTATGGCGGGCTGTCGTCGCTGATTGCTACGCTCGGCATGAATTTCCTGCTGCGCGGCCTGATCCAGATCATCAACGAGGGCAAGTCAATGGCCCTGACCAGCCTTGCCGACAGCCGGGCCTACACGATCTTTTCCAGCCAGCTCTACGGCATCCCGGTGCAGATTTTCTGGGCCATCGCCTTCGTGGTGCTGTCGGCGCTGCTCTACAACAGGCATCGCTTCGGCGCGCAGGTGAGGGTGGTCGGCGACAATCCCGACAGCGCCCAGCAGATGGGCATCGACGTCAAGCGCGTGCGGGTGAAAGTGTTCGTCTTCGTCGGCATTGGTGCGGCGATCGCCGGCAGCTTCTCGGTGATGATCAACTTCACCTGGTGGCCGACTGCCGGCGACGGCTATCTCTTGCCGGTGCTGGCGTCGGTGTTTGTCGGCGGCACGCCGACCTGGGGCGGCATCGGCACCGTCGTCGGCGGCGCCATCGGCGCCGTCACCGTGTCGTTCATCCAGACCGGCGTCGTGGCGGCGGGACTGAGCGGCTTCTACGTCCAGTTCTTCAACGGGTTGATCATCATCCTGTCGCTGCTCGGCCACAAATGGAATCAGGCGCGGTATCGGTGAGGGGCGGAGATATTAGCCGGGCGAGTCGCTTGTAGGACAACCGGGAAGGTGGGATGCTCACACCGCCGCGACGAACCCGTCCAGCACGCGCTTCTGGCCGGCCTTGTCGAAGTCGATGGTCAGCTTGTTGCCTTCGATGGCGGAAATGTTGCCGTTGCCGAATTTCTGGTGGAAGACGCGGTCGCCGACGCTGAAGGGTGATGGCTTGTCGGCGACGGATTTGGCGACCAGTTCGCCATCGATGGTGCGGCCTTTGACGGATGTGCGGCCGGCGCCATAGCCGGAGTCGGTCTCGCCATAGCCGATGCGCTCGACCTGATGGCCGGAGCGCGAGCCCCAGTTGCGGTCGGTCGCCTCGGTGCGGTTGGCTTGCGCGCGCTGCCAGCCCGGCGTTGCGTAGGTGTTGGAGAAGGCGCCGGATTTTTCGGTGTTGGCGCCGACATTGTCGAAGCGCGAGGCGCCATAGGGGTTTTGCCGGCCGCCTCTTCCGGAGGCAAAGGAACCGCCGCCATAGGAATTGCCATAGCCGCCGTAGCTGTTGCCGCTTTCGGCGACCTCGACATGGGCTTCCGGCAGTTCGTCGAGAAAACGCGACGGGATGGTCGACTGCCACAGGCCGTGGATGCGGCGGTTGGAGACGAACCACAGATGCAGGTTCTTCTTGGCGCGGGTCAGGCCGACATAGGCAAGCCGGCGCTCTTCCTCCAGCCCGGACCGACCACCTTCATCGAGCGCGCGCTGATGCGGGAACAGGCCTTCCTCCCAGCCGGGCAGGAAGACAGTCTCGAATTCGAGGCCCTTGGCCGAATGCAGCGTCATGATGTTGACGGCGTCGAGCTCGGCATTCTGCTCGGCGTCCATGACCAGCGCGACGTGCTCGAGGAAGGAGCGCAGCGACTCGTACTCCTCCATCGAGCGGATCAGCTCCTTGAGGTTCTCCAGCCGGCCGGGGGCTTCGACCGAGCGGTCGTTCTTCCACATGTCGGTGTAGCCGCTCTCTTCCAAGATGGTCTCGGCGAGTTCGGTGTGCGGCGTGGTTTCCAGCGCCTTCTGCCAGCGCTCGAAATTGGCGGCGACTTCGCGCAGTGAGGCGCGCGGCTTCGGCTTCAACTCGTCGCTCTCGGCGAGCTTGGCGGCGGCTTCCAGCATCGGCACGCGGAGCGCGCGCGCCGTGTCGTGGATCTGGCGGATGGTGGTTTCGCCCAGACCGCGCTTCGGCACGTTGACGATGCGCTCGAAGGCGAGGTCGTCGGCGCCCTGCGCGACGACGCGGAAGAAGGCCAGCGCATCGCGGATTTCCATGCGTTCGTAAAAACGCGGGCCGCCGATGACGCGGTAATTGAGGCCGAGCGTGACGAAGCGATCCTCGAATTCGCGCATCTGGAAGGAGGCGCGCACCAGAATGGCCATGTCGTTGAGGTTATGCTTTTGTCGCTGGTAGGCCTCGATGGTCTCGCCGACGGCGCGGGCTTCCTCCTCGGAATCCCAGGCGGCGTGGACATGCACCTTGTCGTCCTCGGGCTCGTCGCGGTCGGTGAACAGCGTCTTGCCGAAGCGGCCCTCATTGTGGGCGATGAGATGAGAGGCAGCACCCAGGATATGCGCGGTGGAGCGGTAGTTGCGTTCCAGCCGGATGATGGTGGCGCCGGGAAAGTCCTTGTCGAAGCGGAGGATGTTGTCGATCTCGGCGCCGCGCCAGCCATAGATGGATTGATCGTCGTCGCCGACGCAGCAGATGTTGACTTTGTTGTCGCTCACGGCCGCACGCGAGCTTCGCTCGCTGGCCTCCGCGGGGGCGGCCTGACCGGCCGACGCCCGTTCGGGCTTGCGGCCTTCGGCCGATCGCAGATCTGTCGATGTTGAAGGGCGTCCGGCATCGGGCCGCTGCGCCAGGAGGCGCAGCCACATGTATTGGGCGGTGTTGGTGTCCTGATACTCGTCGACGAGGATGTATTTGAAGCGCTTGTGGTATTCCTTCAGCACATCCGGATTGGCACGGAAGATGCGGATCGGATGGCATAAAAGGTCCCCGAAGTCGCAGGCGTTCAGCGTCTGCAACCGCGCCTGATAGGCCTTGTAGAGTTCGCGGCCCTTGCCGTTGGCGAAGGCGCGGGCATCGCCCTCGGCGATATCGGCCGGGCCTTGTCCCTTGTTCTTCCAGCCGTCGATCACCTGGGCGAACTGCTTGGCCGGCCAGCGCTTGTCGTCCAGCCCCTCGGCCTGGATCAACTGCTTGATCAGCCGCACGACATCGTCGGTGTCGAGGATGGTGAAGTCGGAGCGCAAACCGGCAAGTTCGGCATGGCGGCGTAAGAGCTTGACGCCGATCGAGTGGAAGGTGCCGAGCCACGGCATGCCTTCGACATTGCCTTCGCCGATCAGGATGCCGATGCGCTGCTTCATCTCGCGCGCGGCCTTGTTGGTGAAGGTGACGGCGAGGATCTGCGAGGGGAAGGCCTTGCCGGTGGCGAGGATGTGGGCGATGCGGGTGGTCAGCACGCGCGTCTTGCCGGTGCCGGCGCCGGCCAGCACCAGAACCGGGCCCTCGGTGGTTTCCACCGCCAGCCGCTGCTCGGGGTTCAGCCCCTTCAGATAGTCGGGCGCATTGTTGTGGCCGCTGCGGGCAGCCATGGCGCGCGCGGCAATGCCCGACGGGGCCGTGGGCCGCGCATTGGGTTCGTCGAAAAAGGGCATGTCTTCGGAAAAGCCGGACATCTTCCCCCCGAATGTAGTGATTCGGCGGCGAAAGGCCAGAAGTGTCTACGTTTTGTTCCGCTAAAGTGCCCGATATGGGCGTTCAGGCCTTGCGGTAACCGAGGGCGACGAAAAATCGATGTCCGAACGAGCGCGCTTCGTCCGTCATCACGGCGCCGAGGGCGACCTGCATCTGGTCGTAATAGTGGCGGCCGGCGGGTGACACCAGGAAGGTCTCATAAAGCTTGAGATCCTCCAATGGCAAATCCCGGTAGATGTAGGCTGTTGCGTCCATGACGTCCGTTTCGATGTCACGGCGAAGGCCTTCGGATCGCTGACGCAGCAGGGCCATGATCTGGTCGTCGGGCAGGGCCTTTCCGGCCGCTCCCAGCATCTCGGAAAGCATTGCGTAGCCCATGTTCAAGGCTACGGCTTCTCCGGTGTCGATAGCGCTGAGATCATCCACGATCTTCTTGTAGAGTGCGAGCCGAGCCGGATCCCTGGACGGAAGTTCGCCCAGGATTTTGGGACCTTCGATCGCCTTGCGTTGCCTTTCTTCCGGAGTGGAGGCCTGAATCTCCAGCGCCGTAACCTGTTTGCCAAGGGGCGACGCATAGAACGAGGCCAGGTCGGCCAGGTCCTTGGCGGGCAGTTTGTCCGCCATTCGCGTTTCGATGGCTGCTTCCATCTGGTCCGCGTCAAAGGCGCCTTCCAAGGCGGCCGCCAGGGCGTCCTGAACTTTTTGCGGCGGCGTTTCCGGCGCCGATTTCACGGCTGTGATGAAACCCGGGCCGATAGCCACCAGCATCTCGTGAAAGCCGTTCGCCTTGTTGATCTCATGAAGCGTCTGCGCAGGCGCGGCCACGGTGAGAGAGACAAGGCAGCAGAGCGCGAATGCCAGGCGCGTCAGCGGCGGAACGAATGGCGTCATTTGCTTGCTCCTGCGGAGAGATGATGGAGACTGCTGGAAAACCCGACTGCAGGCAAGATGGATTGCCACCTTGGCGTGTGGCCAGCTTGACAGGCAGGGCAGGCGGGAGAAAGTTGTGCTCAGGGCAGGAACGGTGCGTCGGGCTGTCCTTGGAGCGTCTCAAAGCGCAACAGTCGAAGGAGTATCATCTTGGCTGTCACCATCACCTCCCTCATTCTTTTCCTCATCGGTCTGGTGCTTGGTGGCGGCGGTATCCGCTTAGCTTCGCTGGGCGGCAGCTGGTACTATATTATCGCCGGTCTCGCCTTCCTGATCGCCGCCTGGCTGCTCTATCGGCGTCGCTCCACCGCGCTGTGGCTCTACGCGGCGATCGTGATCGGCACGCTGGCCTGGGCTGTCTGGGAAACCGGCTTCGACTGGTGGGAACTTGGTCCGCGCGGCGGCATCATCGTGCTGGTTGCGCTGTGGCTGCTGACGCCGTGGGCGAGGCGGGGGGTTACCGGCTCTGACGCGCGCGCACCGCTGATCCTGGCCGTGCTGGCGTCGCTGGCGGTGGCTGGTTATTCAATGACGGCGGATCCCAAGGACATCGCCGGCCAACTCGATACCGACAAGGTGATCCCCAACGCCAACCTTGGCAACGATGTCCCGGCCGGCGAGTGGCACTATTACGGACGCACGCAGTTTGGCCAACGCTATTCGCCGCTCGACCAGATCACGCCGGACAATGTCGCCAAGCTGCAGCCGGCATGGACCTATCGCACCGGCGACGTGAAGGGACCGGACGACATCGGCGAGACCACCTATCAGGTGACACCGCTGAAGATCGGCGACACGCTCTACATCTGCACGCCGCACAATTTCGCCATCGCGGTCGATGCGGCGAGCGGCAAGGAGAAATGGCGCTACGATCCCAAGATCAAGCTCGACAAGGACCGCCAGCACCAGACCTGCCGCGGCGTGTCCTATTATGCCGATGCTGCCGGCATTGCCGGCCAGCCCTGTGCGGCACGCGTCTACCTGCCGACCTCGGATGCGCGGCTGATCGCGCTCGACGCCGCCAACGGGCAGGTGTGTCCCGCCTTCGCCGAGGGCGGCACGCTGAACCTGTTGACCAACATGCCCTATCCGAAGTCGGGCTATTACTACTCGACCTCGGCGCCGCTGATATCAGGCAGCAAGATCATCGTCGGTGGCGCGGTCAACGACAATTATTCGACGCAGGAGCCATCCGGCGTCATCCGCGCCTATGATGTCAACACCGGCGCTCTGGTGTGGAACTGGGATTCCGGCAACCCGGACCAGACGACGCCGCTGGCGCCTGGCCAGACCTATACCGCCAACTCGCCCAACATGTGGTCGACGCCGAGCGCCGACGAGAAGCTCGGGCTGCTCTACGTGCCGCTCGGCAACCAGACGCCGGATCAGCTCGGCGCCGGGCGCAGCGACAATGTCGAGAAGTTCTCGTCGTCGATCACCGCGCTCGACCTCAACACCGGGCAGTTGCGCTGGGTGCGGCAGACCGTGCATCACGACCTTTGGGACATGGACGTGCCGGCGCAGCCGAGCCTGATCGACATCACCAAGGCCGACGGCACGGTGGTGCCGGCGCTGGTCGGGCCGACCAAGCAGGGCGACCTCTATGTGCTTGACCGGCGCACCGGCGAGCCGGTGGTTGCAGTCAAGGAAGTGCCGGCGCCCGGCGGCGCCGTCGAAGGCGATCACACGTCGCCAACGCAGCCAGCGTCGGACCTCTCCTTCAACCCGAAGCCGCTGACCGATGCCGACATGTGGGGCATCACCATGTTCGATCAGCTGGCATGCCGGATCGCGTTCCACAAATTGCGCTATGAAGGCCGCTACACGCCGCCGTCGGTGCAGGGGTCGCTGATCTATCCCGGCAATTTCGGCGTCTTCAACTGGGGTGGTGTGGCGGTCGATCCGGTGCGGCAAGTGCTGTTCGGCATGCCGACCTATCTGGCCTTCACGTCGAGACTTGTTCCGCGCGCGGACGTGCCGCCGCCCGGCGACAACACCAAGGGCAGCGAGCAAGGGCTGAACCGCAATGAAGGCGCTCCCTATGCGGTGGTGTTGGGACCGTTCCTGTCGCCGCTTGGCATCCCGTGCCAGGCGCCGCCCTGGGGCTATGTCGCGGGCGCGGATCTGCGGACCGGCACCATCGCCTACAAGCATCGCAACGGCACCGTCTACGACATGACGCCGCTGCCGCTGCCGCTCAAGGTTGGCGTGCCGGGCATTGGCGGGCCGATGATCACCGCCGGCGGCGTCGCCTTCCTGGGTGCCGCGGTCGACGATTACCTGCGCGCCTACGACCTGACATCGGGCAGGCAGCTCTGGCGGGCCAGGTTGCCGGCCGGCGGCCAATCGACGCCGATGACCTATACGGTCGCCGACGGACGCCAGTTCGTGGTCATCGTCGCCGGCGGCCACGGCTCGGTCGGCACCAAGCCGGGCGACTATGTGATGGCCTACGCGCTGCCGAAGTAGGGGGAGGCTACTTCAGACGGTATTGTCTTGATGGATCGACGCCTCAGCTGATCCCCAGATGGCTCTTCAGACTGGGCACCGAGCCGAGCACCTCATTGGTCAGGTCGGGGCCGGCGGCGGCTTCGGCCTGCTGGATCAGCGTCGCGCCCGCCTTCTGGATCTGCGCCATGTCGAGGCCGGATGCCTTGAGCGCCGCAACGCCGTTGACCAGCGCGCCGGCCTTTTCGCCGAGAACGCCGCCAAGCGCACCCTGCAGCGACGACAGGAAGCCACCGCCGCCGCCGGCCGGGGCGGCGGCCATGACGTCATACTTCTGGGCCAAGGCATCGGCGCCGGGGATCTTGGCGAAGAACGACGAGGCGCTGGTGCCTTCCGCTTCGTGCTCGAGCACCGAGAAAATGGTGCCGACGACCTTTTCCGTCGTCGCATGGTCGAGACCGGCCTTCTGCGAAACAGTGCTCACGATGTCCTGTACGTCCATGATTTCATCTCAACCCTGGGTTTTCGTGTTTGCCGGATGGCGCTGGTGGCTGCGGACCTTGACCATGGACCTTCGGCTTGCGGCAACGATTGTCGCGCGCAGCGCCAGAATGGCGGCCGCGGCAACCAGGAAGGCGGTTGCCAGGATTGGGGAGGGCATGGTCATCGGCGCTGTTCCTTTCAGATCGGGCCCTTCAGATCAGGACCGTGACCGCGCCAAAGCGCGGCCGACGTCGATCAGTTTCCCCCACTATTGTGGCAGCGCCATCAAGATTTGTGGCCGATGACCAAAATGTGATGATGTTGGAAGCCTCCAGGCCGATCGCGAGGGAGGACGAGGTGTCACTGAGCCGCGACTGGACGATGAGAGCCTCGCCCCTATCTTGCGAACGGCAACGACACCAAAGTCGAGACACCGGGATCGAAGGAGCGCGCCCATGACGAAACCTGCCATCACCCAGGCGATGATCGACGCCTATGACGAATACACCCACCTGACGCTCGACCGCCGCCGCTTCATGGAGCAACTGACCCGGCTTGCCGGATCGGGTGCTGCCGCGGCCGCGATCGCACCGCTGTTGGCGGCAAATTCGGCGCGGGCGGCAATCGTCGCCGACAACGATCCACGCGTGAAGGGCGAGGACATCACATACGCCGGCAGCAGTGGCGAGATGAAGGGCTATCTGGTCAAGCCGGCGAACCAGTCTGGCAAGCTCGGCACCGTCATCGTCATCCACGAGAACAGGGGGCTCAACCCGCATATTCGCGACGTGGCGCGTCGCGTCGCGCTGGAAGGGTTCGTGGCGCTGGCCCCCGATTTCCTGTCGCCGCTCGGCGGCACGCCTGATGACGAGGACAAGGCGCGCGACATGTTCACCAAACTGGATTCCGCGCAGACCGTCGCCAACGGCGTGGCAACAGTCGCTTTCCTCAAGGCCGAAAAGGATGGCAACGGCAAGGTCGGCGCCGTCGGCTTCTGCTGGGGCGGTGGTACGGCAAATATGTTAGCCGTCAACGCGCCCGATCTCAGCGCCTCCGTCGCCTATTACGGCATGCAGCCGAAGGCCGCCGATGTGTCGAAGATCAAGGCTGCGTTGCTGCTGCACTATGCCGGCCTGGACGAGCGCACCAATGCCGGCATCGACGCCTTCAAGAAGGAGCTCGACGCGGCGCATGTCGAATACACGGTCTATATCTATGAAGGCGCCAACCACGCCTTCAACAACGACACCTCGGCAGCGCGCTACGACAAGAAGGCGGCCGACCTCGCCTGGGGCAGGACGATCGCTTTCCTCAAGGAGAAATTAGCGTAGGTGTGTTGGTATTCAGGTGAGGCCGGCCTGCAAACGATGGCTTCCGTGCTCACGTACTGCAAGTACGCTCCGCTCCGGTTCTCGGAAGCCAACGTTTTCGACTCAAACAGGATCAGTCCGGCGCCGGCTTGTGGAAGGCAACGCCGGCGACCACCAGCGCAATGCCGAGGCAATCGGTCAGGCTCGGAATCTGGCGCAGCACGATGACGCCGATCAGCGTCGCGGTGACCGGCAGCAGCGACAGCATCAGCGCAAAGCTCGCGCGCGGCAGCCGCGACATGGCGAGCTGGTCGCAGATGTAGGGAATGACCGACGAGCAGATACCGACGCCGATGGCGGCGAGCAGCAGCGGCGGCGAAAAAAAGGCCGGCAGCGCGTCGGTGAGGCCGACCGGCAGCACGACGATGAAGGCGATGGCCATGGCGGCACCGAGGCCGGCGATGCCGTCGCCTGCGCCTGCGCGGGCGACGCGGTGACCGAGCACGATATAGCCGACGAACAGCGCGCCGTTGAGGAAGGCCCAGAACAACCCGACGGGATCGCTCGACCACTTGACGTTGATGAGCAGCAAAGTGCCGGTGACGGCAACCGCAAGGGCGGCGAGATTGCGCGGGCTCCTGAGGCCGATCAGCGCGATGCCGATGGTGCCGACGAATTCGATTGCCGCCACCAGCGAGATCGGCAAACGGTCGAGCGCGAGGTAGAACGAACAGTTCATCACCGCCAGGCAGGCGCCGAAGGCCAGCAACAGCAGCCGCGTCGAGCGATCGGCGCGGGCGAAGGTTCGCCATGGACGGGTCAGCGGCGCGAAGATCAGCGCGGCGGTGGCGATGCGCAGCCACGCCATGCCGAGCACGCCGACATGCGGGAACAGCAGCACGGCGAAGGCCGGCCCGAGATAATGGAAGATGGCGCTGACGCCGAACCAGACATGCGGCGGCAGTCTTGTCGCCAGCCCGCCGAGGGCGGGGCCAGCAGGGGCAGGGCCTGCCGCGAGAGCTTGCGTTTGATCATCCATTGGATCAGTATCGCAGGCAGTTTCGTCGATTTATATGGGCGATGATCGGCTCGTCTGGCTATCTTTCGCCTGGAAGCAAGGAGATTTCCTTGAAACGCCTTCGAACTGAAAGCGCCGACCTCGATGCGGCGGATATGAAGATCCTGCGCCTGCTGGAAAAGGACGCGCGCATCAGCACGGCGGAGCTTGCACGCTCGGTCGGCCTGTCGGCGCCGAGTGTCGCCGAGCGCGTCAAGCGGCTGCAGGAGAGCGGCGTGATCGAGGCCTATTCGGTCAGGATGAACCCTGCCGCCCTTGGCCTGCCGCTATCGGCATGGCTGCGCATCCGGCCGGTGCCGGGGCAACTGGCAGTCGTGGCCGAGATCATCCGCGAGCTGCCGGAGATCGCGCAATGCGATCGGGTGACCGGCGAGGACTGTTTCATAGCGCTGGCGCATGTCGGCTCGGTGGCCGAGCTCGAACGGGTGATCGACCGCATCATTCCCTACGCGATGACCAACACGGCGATCATCCAGTCGTCGCCGGTGGTGGCGCGCTCGCCGCTGGGAGCGGTGAAGCGCCAGTCTTGAGGGCGAGGATGTCGGTTCGAAGGCTTTAAGCGTGGCCGCGCTTCATGCGCGCCTGCTTCAGGATGGCGCGCCAGCGGATCATGTCGAACGGGATCGGCTCGTTGTTGTTGGCGATGTGGAAGATCTCGTTGTTGACGTTCTTGAGCGAACGCCAGAAATCATAGTCGGTGATGCGCAGATCGGCGGCCAGCCTGTCCACCTCGACCTTGATGTCGGTTTTCATGCACGTCCCTCGAACCGGCTTCGCCCCGCCGCCCGTATCGCAACCCATGAGGATCGTTTTCGACCGCTCCGCTGAGTCGTTCAATGGCCCAATTGGCTTGTTCCCGTTAAATCCTCAGTAAGGTTAACGCGGGCGCCGAGTCGCTTCAAGCGGTCTTGCGACGAATCCCGATCGAACGGCCGGCGCGCTCCGGCATGGGCAGTGCCGAATGGGCGGCGCGCATGGCTTCGACCTTGGCAAGCACATCGGCGGGGAAGGGCGCCACCTTCGGCCCGGACATGTCGACATGCAGCGAAAGCGATTCGGAGGTGGCGGCGAGCCAGCCATCGACGTGGCGGATTTCCTGGTAGACCCGCAGCCGCTTGTCGTCATGGTCGATCAGCTGGAAGGTGACCGTGACCTTGTGCTCGAGATGCAGCTCCTGCACGTAGCAGACATGGACTTCCGCCGTGTAGATGGTGAGGCGGCGGTCCCTGGCGTAGTTCGGCCCCATGCCCATCGCCTCGAAGGCGTCGTCCGAGCAGCGGTCGAATAGCACGTTGTAATAGGCCATGTTGAGATGGCCGTTGTAATCGATCCAGTCCTTCTCGATGTCCATGGGTTGGGAGACGAAGGGGGCGGGGATGGGCATCGAAACTTCCTTGTTCTGGTGCTGGGACACAGCGGGCTGGTCTGGACAGAGCGTGGCCGGTGAGACTAGATCGGTTCATCGTTTCTCGGAAACGCCGAACCGCTCTATCTCTTTGTTTGACGCAATTCCGGGCGGAAAATCGCTTCACACTGGAATTGCCGTGGGCATCATCCATAGATGCATAACAGGGGTGGGCGCTGGTCCATTCGCGGAGGAATTCATGGCCCTGAGCGACCTCAATCCGGTCGAACGCAACGAGGAAGGCATCGCGGCGGTGCTCGGCATCCTCAAGCAGCGGCTGGGCGAGCGCTTCCAGACCGGCCAGGCCATCCGCTCGCAGCACGCGCACACCACCACCTATATCCCGACGCAGGCGCCGGATGGCGTCGCCTTCCCGGAGACGACGGCCGAGGTGCAGGAGATCGTGCGTGCCTGCGCTGCGCACCGCGTGCCGATGATCGCCTTCGGCGTCGGCTCATCGCTGGAAGGCCACACCAATGCACCGGGCGGCGGCATCTCGGTCGACACCTCGCGGATGAACCGCATCCTGGCGGTCAATCCGCAGGATCTCGACTGCACGGTCGAACCCGGCGTCACCCGCGAGGATTTGAACCGGCATCTGCGCGACACCGGCCTGTTCTTTCCGATCGATCCGGGCGCCAATGCCTCGCTCGGCGGCATGGCGGCAACGCGGGCATCCGGCACCAATGCGGTGCGCTACGGCACGATGCGCGAGAACGTGCTGTCGCTGACCGCCGTGATGGCCGACGGCGAGACGGTGACGACCGGCAAGCGCGCGAAAAAGAGCTCGGCCGGCTACGATTTGACGCGGCTGCTGATCGGCTCTGAAGGCACGCTCGGCATCATCACGTCACTGACCTTGAAACTGCAAGGCATTCCGCAAGCGATCTCCGGCGGCGTCTGCCCGTTTCCGAGCGTCGAGGCGGCCTGCAACGCGGTCATCGCGACGATCCAGATGGGCATTCCGGTGGCGCGCATCGAACTGGTCAACGCGCTGCAGATGCGGGCGATGAAGAACTATTCGAAGCTCGATTATCCCGAGAGCCCGTGCCTGTTCGTCGAATTCCACGGCAGCGATGCCGGCGTTGCCGAGCAGGCCGAGACCTTCGGTATGATTGCCGAGGAGAATGGCGGCGGGCCGTTCCTGTGGACCAGCGTCGCCGAGGAGCGGACGAAACTGTGGAAGGCGAGGCACGACGCCTACTGGTCGTCGCTGACGCTGCGGCCGGGCGCCAAGGGGCTGTCGACCGATGTCTGCGTGCCGATCTCGCGCTTTGCCGAATGCGTCATGGAAACCGAAGCCGATATCGCCGAAATGGGGCTGATCGCGCCGATCGTCGGCCATGCCGGCGACGGCAATTTCCACGTGCTGGTGCTGATGGACGTGAACGATCCGAAGGAGATCGCGCTGTCGGAAAAATTCGTCGCGCGGCTCAACATGCGGGCGATCGCGATGGATGGCAGCTGCACCGGCGAGCACGGCATCGGCCAGGGCAAGATCGGCTTCCTGCGCCACGAGCTCGGCCACGGCGTCGACATCATGCGCACCATCAAGCAGGCGCTCGATCCGCTTGATATCATGAACCCCGGCAAGATATTGCCTGGAAACTAGGCCGGTCCCCGACGTCAGTTCGCAGGCGGCTCGTCTTGACCATGCCACCATTCGGACCGAGACTCGTGCCGCGCAGCGAGGCCTGAAACAGACAGGCGCTAGCGGAGGAGAAGTGTCATGGCGATTTCACGCAAGGAAGAGGGGCGCGCGCTGAGCGCCGACGAACAGGATCTGGTGGAAAAATCGCACCATCCAGCGGTGCAGGACCTTTCCGACGCCGACCTTGCCGGTCTGGTCAAGCTGTTGCGGGAGCGGCGCGACAAGGCGCAGGCCGAAGCGCATCGCCGTCGCCGTGAAATCCGCGGCAAGGGCGCGCCAAAAGGGGCTGTCGCCTCGAAAGCCGATGGCGGCTCGCAGTTGAAACTTGCGGTGCTGGCCATGGCGATGCGGCGACTGAATAGCGAGGCCGAACGGCGCCGGCAGCTGGCGGCGAGCGTTTCGCTGATCGAAAATGCACGCAAGGCATTTGCCATGAAACAAGGTGCCGCGTCGGACGGTCCCGCCTTCAACTCGCGCACCGCGCGCAAGGGCATGCGGTCGGTCGCAAACCAGAGGGCGCCGGACCTGGTCCGGCCGATGGAACTCGGCCGGCAGCGCAAGGCGGCCAAAGTGGCGCAAGCAAAGCGCGACGCACGCTGAAGTTCCCGGTGATCGCGGGCTGAAACCGTCGAGGACGCCGGCCTACCGTGCGGCCGCAGGCTTCTCCTGAGCGCTTTCGACGAGTGTTTGCAGCATGGGGCGGGTTGGCGCGAAGAACGTCGTGCCGCTGTGCGGCGTGGAGAAATCGAGCAGACGGTCGTAAGCGCCCGGCGGGTCACCGATGTACATTCGCTGCAGCATCTTCTCGATCACCCAGAGATAACGGGAATAGCCGATAAAATAGGTTCCGAACTCCCGTCGCCCCGGCTGGCCGAAGGGCATGTTGTCGCGCAGGATGTCGTATTCGTTGCCATCGGCATCCTCGATGGTGGCCAGCGACTTGTGCGATTTGCGCGGCGCGTCGTCGTCGTCGATTTCGATGTTGTCGATCTTGGTGCGGCCGATGATCTCTTCCTGGAGGGGCGTTGGTGTTCGCGCCCACGCATTGAGATCGTGCAGATATTTCTGGACGACGACATAGCTGCCACCGGCGAAGTCGGCATCCTCGTCGCCAACCAGCGCCGAGGCGGGCAGATCGAGGCCGGTCGGGTTGGCCGTGCCGTCGACAAAGCCGAGCAGGTCACGCGCATCGAAATAGCGAAACCCCGAGACCTCGTCGACGACCGTCACGCCGTCACCGAGACTGTCGAGCAGAATGCGTTCGAACTCGAAGCACATGTCGGGCCGTTCGGACCGGATATGGAAGAGAAGGTCGCCCGCTGTCGACGGCGCCGAATGAACCGCGCCCTTGATCGGCGCAAACGGTTTCAGTTCCAGCGGCCGCCGGTTCGGAGAGAGACGATCCCAGAGCTCGCGGCCAATGCCGGCAATACACGACAGGCGGCCGGAAAGGTCGCGGAATCCGACAGTCTTGACGAGATCGTCGAGCCCGCCGAGCACGGCGGCGACCTTGGCGAGCGCGCTCTGCTCGCTGGCGACGGTGACAACAAGAAAGACCGCCGACAACGACAGTGGAGCGTCGACGCTCTGTGCATCGATCGGCACGCGGTCCCAGTTCTTCCCTGACATCCGAAAATCTCCGCTTTTCCAGGATTTGTTTCAGATCGTCCGACATCGCACAACACTGGATGAATTGCCTCTTTATCGACACGCGGATGCAGGTAGAGTGCGGCAGAATTTCAATCAACCCGTTCGGAGCTGATGCTCGCACGCCTGTTCGTGATTTTTGGTGGCCTGTTTGTGCTGGTGCTGTGTGCGGCGCTGGTGGTGCCGTATTTTGTCGACTGGACCGGCTACCGCGCTGAATTCGAGCGCGAGGCCAGCGCCATTCTCGGCCGCAAGGTGACCGTGCAGGGAGATGCCACGGCGCGACTGTTGCCGTTCCCCTCGGTGACCTTTTCCAATGTCGCCGTCGCCGGTGGCCCGAATGGCCAGCCGGCCATGACCGTCGAGACGTTCTCGATGGATGCGGAGCTGGCGCCCTTCCTGCGCGGCGAGGTGCTGATCTTCGACATGCGGCTGGTGCGGCCGAAAGCGACCATCGATATTGCCAACAACGGCACGGTCGACTGGGCGATGCGGCCGTCCTCGCCCTTCGACCTCAACCAGATCTCGATCGAAAAGCTGACGGTGACGGAAGGGCAGATCGAACTGCGCCATGCCGCCGGCGGGCGCAGCCATCTCATCTCTGAGATCAATTCGACCATCTCGGCCAAGTCGCTGGCCGGCCCGTGGCGCATGGACGGCACGCTGCGGCTCGACGGTCTTCGCACCACGGTCGATGCCTCCACCGGCAAGGCCGAAGGCAATGGGCAGATGCGGCTTCGGCTGAAGGCCGATCCCGATGCCTATCCGCTGGTCATCGAGACCGACGGCAATGCCGGCATCGTCAACGGTGCAGCCGTCTATTCCGGCCAGTTCAAGATTTCCGGTGCCGACAAGAACAGCGCCGCGCTGCGCGGCACCGATGGCGAGACGGTGAAGGTCTCGGCCGGCAAGCCCGATCCGGGCTTTCGGCTGAATGGCAAGTTTTCCCTCGACCACCAGAAGCTCGGTGCCGACGAATTCCGCTTCGAGACCGGACCGCTCGACAATCCCTACACCGCCGATGGCAAGGCCTCGGTCGATCTGGGTCTGAAGCCGAGCTTCGCCATCGAAGCCAGTGGCGCGCAGGTGCAGTTCGACGAGGCGGTGGGCGCCGAGGCCGGCGCCGGCGCGACGCTCGACCAGCGCATCGCGGCGCTCGAGCAAGCGCTGCACGAGCTGCCGAAACCGACCATACCCGGCACCGTCGAGGTCAAGCTGCCGGCGGTGGTCGCCGGCGACACCACGGTGCGCGACGTCCATCTTTCCGCCGAACCGACCGATGGCGGCTGGTTGGTGAAATCGCTCGCCGCGACACTGCCGGGCCGCACCACGCTGGAAGCCAATGGCATGCTCAGCGTCGAGGATCATTTCGGCTTCACCGGCTCGCTGCTGCTCGCCGTTGCGCAACCGTCCGGCTTTGCCGCCTGGCTGTCGAAGGATGTCGATGAGGCGATCCGCCGTCTGCCCGCCGCCGGCTTCAAGGCCAAGGTCGATCTCTCGGAAAAGCGCCAGGCCTTCAGCGATCTCGAACTGATCCTTGGCAAGGCGAAGTTTTCCGGCCGCATCGATTCCAGCCAGCCCGACGACGCCAAACCGTCGGTGCTGATGCGGCTCGAAGGCGGCGAGCTCGATGTCGACGGGCTGGCGGCCTTCGCCTCGATCTTCGTTAGCGACAAGGGCGCCAACCGCTTTGCCGACCGCGACCTCGATTTCCAGATCAAGGCCGGGCCGGTCAGCGCCGGCGGCCTGACCGCCGACACGGTCGACACGGCGCTCAGGCTGCGCGACGGGCTGCTTGAAATCGACCGGTTGTCGTTGGGCGGGTTGGCCGGCGCCTCGATCAGCGCCACCGGCCGGATCAAGGATTTCCCAGTGAGCCCGACAGGCAAGCTCGACGCTTCGGTGGTTGCCGTCGATCTGAAGCCGCTGATCGACGTCGCCGCCCAGCACTATCCCGACAATTCCGTGCTGAAGGGGCTGGCGAGCCGTGCAGCGGCCTATCCCGAGCTGTTCCAGGACGCGCGCGTCGACCTTGTGGCGAGTGCTGCCGACAATGGCGACGGCACCACGGGGCTGGCGGTGAGCGGTCAAGGCAAGGCCGGCGGCTCGGCCTTTTCGGCGTCGCTGTCGGGGAAGGGGGCGGTGGACAAGCTTCTCGAAGCGCCGGTGACGCTGACCTTCAACGCCAGGAATCCCGATGCCACCGCACTGCTGGCGCTCTACGGCCTGCCGGCGCTGCCGCTCGGCATGCTGGGCGAGGCAAGCACGGACGTTCAGGCCAAGGGCACGTTTGGCGGCGGCCTGACGACGACTTTCAGCCTTGCCGGCAACGACTTCAAGGCCGATTTCGAAGGAACCGTTGCAGATACGCCGCAAGGGGCTACCGCCAAAGGCAAGGTCAGCCTCGATGCCGCCGACATCGAGCCATGGCTGATGACGACCGGCATCGGCCTGCCGGGCATGGGTGCCGGCAGGTCGGCGTCGCTCACGGCGCAGGGCGACTATGGCAACGGCCTGCTGGTGCTGGGCGATCTCAGCGGCGCCCTCAACGAGGCGGCGGTGTCCGGCGACGTCAATGTCGATGTCAAGGACGGCGTGCCGCATCTGGCCGGCGCGCTGGCGCTCGACGAACTCGATCTCGACCCGATGGCGGTGGCGTTGTTCGGCGATTCCGCTTTCCTCAGCGACAAGAATGGTGGCTGGCCGGCCGCTCCGTTCAGCCAGAAATCCAGCCTGCCGTTCACCGCCGACCTCGACCTGACGACGGCGGCACTTGCGGCCGGCCCGTTCGCCACCGCCTATGACGCCAGCTTTTCACTCAAGCTCGACCAAGAAGGCATCCGGGTTTCGGATCTCAAGGCGAAATTCCTCAATGGTGCACTGACGGGCCTGTTCGAACTGAAGAACAATGACGGCACCGGACTTTTCACCGGCCAGCTGAAACTGGCGGGCGCCGATCTGGCGACCGTGCTGCCCGATGCCGGTATCAGCGGCAAGGGCGATTTCTCGACGGCGCTGTCGACCAGCGGTAAGTCGGTCGATGCGATGGTGGCCGAGCTGTCCGGCTCCGGCACGGCGACGCTGAAAGGCTTGCAGGTCGCCGGCGTCAATCCCGATGCGTTCAATGCGTTTCTCACCAAGGCGGATGCGATCGGGCGCGACATCGATGCGGCCAAGACCGCCGGCTTCGCGCCGCAGATCGCCGCCGATGGCAGTTTTGCCGCCAAGGATACCGACATCGCCTTCACGATTGCCGGCGGTATGCTCAGGGCACCACCGATCAGCCTGGAGAATCCGGCGGCGACCTTGTCCGCAGACATCACGGCCGACCTCAACGCAGCCATGGTTTCCGCCAAGGGCGCGATCACCTATCGGCCCGGCGATGAGGCGCTGGTCGGCTCCGACCCGGTGATGAATTTCACCGCCGAGGGGCCGTTCGGCGCCGTGAAACGGCAGTTCGACAGCGAGCCGCTGGCGCAGTTCCTGACCCAGCGCGCGCTGGAGCGGGAACAGCAGCGCGTCGAGGCGATGCAGGCGGCGCTGCTCGAAAAGCAGCGGCTGCGGCGCGAGGTGCGCTACTACGCGGCGCTGCAGGATGAACGCGACAAGGCGGCCGAGGAATTGCGCAAGCAGGAGGAAGCAGCGCGCCTGAAAGCCGAGGCCGATGCCAGGGCAAAGGCCGAAGCGGACGCGCAGGCCCAGGCTGAAGCGGACGCAAAGGCGAAAGCCGATGCCGAAGCGCAAGCCAAGGCGGACGCGGATGCCAAGGCCGATGCCGATGCCAAGGCTGCGGCCGAGCAGCAGGCTGCCGACGAGGCGGCCAAGGCGCAAGCCGACGAGCAGGAGCGGCGGAAGGCGGAAGAAGCGATGCGTATCGCTTCGCAGGAAAAGGCAAGGCTCGAGGCCGAACGCAAGGCCGCGCAGCAGGCTCCGAATGTGGAGCGTGCGCCGCTGCCGGAGGCCAACGACAATCCGCCGCCGGCCAAGCCGAAGTCCAATCCGTTCACCATCGACAATCTGCTGAGGTCGTTGCAGTAGGGCAGTAGGGCAGTAGGGCAGTAGGGCAGTAGGGCAGTAGGGCAGTAGGGCAGTAGGGCAGTAGGGCAGTAGGGCAGTAGGGGACACCTTCCTGTCGCTCAATCCGAAGGGGCAATCGATTCAAAGAAGGGACATCTCGGCGCTGTCGGCGACGTAGCGAGCGTGACGAAAATCGCGAATGGCGGCAAGCCTGCCCTCCTGCCATCCCAGCAGCACAAAGTAGGAAGGCCGCGCCGCCGGATTGCCGGGATCGCAGACTAGGACTGCCGGCTTGCCTTCGACGAAACCCGGCACGAAACGCCAATCCTGGACCCTTGAATAATTGTGGAAGTAGGTGCCCACTTGCTTGCGACCATTCAGCCGCCCCCTGGCCACCAGCTCCAGCCGCACCTCGTCCGCCAGCATGTCGCGCACCGCGTCGAAATCGCGGGCGTTGAAGCGATCGATGTAGGCGTCGAGGAGCAGGCGTTCGGACGCACTCAGCCTGGGGGAAGGGCGATCCTCGGGTTCATCGGCGATCTGGCGCAGGCGGCCACGGCCACGATGCAGCGCTGCCTTGATGGCCGGGATGCCGGTGTCGAGCATGCTGCTGATCTCCTGCAGCGAGTAACCCAGGACGTCCATCATGATGACGCTGCTTCGTTGAGCGACGGGAAGGCGCATGAAGGTGTGCAGGCCGGCGGCCGCGGCCTGACGGTCGACGGTGGGGTTGGCCGGGTCGACGATCATGTCCGGATCCTCATCGGAAAAGGCCCTTTCACGGACGCGACGGCGCAGGAAATCAAGCGCCGCATTGTGGGCGATGCGGAACAGCCAACCCTCCGGATTTGCAATCGGGCCGGCGTTGGGCAGAGCCTCGAACGCCTTGGCCAGGGCTTCCTGCAGCACGTCCTCACCGTCGATGGCCGAGCCCGTCATGCGGGCGCAGTATCGGTGCAGCTTGGGGCGCAATTCCCCGAACAGGCGATCGAACGGCTCGCGGGTCTCGCCAGATATGTTCATGCGCCTCTATCCGCGATTACTCGTCCAGCATCCGATAATTGCCCACCACGGTCATCACCTCGCGATGCGGAGGTTCGATGCAGCGGTCCCGGATGCCACTCTGAAAGGCCTCGAATGCCGCCAGCCCGGTGATGAGGTCGGCATGGCCCTCGGTTTCCGTTTCGACCAGATGGACAAAGGTACCGTCGCCGGACCGCCATGTCATGTAGCGAACGCCTTCAGGCGATTTGTCCCGCAGTTGCTGGAACACGGCCTTCACCAGCCGCTCATTCTCGTCGGCCAGCTCGGGTTTCGTCTTGTAGCGTATCAAATGGTGTTTCATCGCGTTTGTTCCTTTGGCTGTCCTGCGTCCTGCAGGGCGCTCATGTCCGAGACGCCACGGTGAAGCCAAAGGATTCGGGTGTCGGGAAATAAACCCTGGTGGTCAGGTGCCGGCGCCGCGCTTTGCCCACTCCAGAACAAAGAGCCGGAGAGCCGAAGACAGGTTGGTGTCGCGGGACCGCGTTTCGTCGACTTCGGCGACAAGAGCGGCAAGCGTCAGCTTTCTGGTCGCCGCGATAGCGATGAGATCGTCATAGAAGGGCTTTTCGAGCGAATAGCTGGTGCGGTGGCCGCGAATGGTCACCGAGCGCTTTTCGACCGCGCTCATTGCAGAGCGCTCATTTTGCTCTAAGCATCGGATTCATCCGAAAACCGCTGCGCACTTTTCGGTCCGATGCTCTGGCTGTCTTTGTCGCCAAGGGGTTCGCGGCGGTGGCCGGCGACGAATTTGTCGCTCTTGTCTGCGATCAGGCGGTCGCGTTCCTTTTCGGCCTTGGAACGGCCGTGCAGTGCCCGGTTCTGTTCTGCGACGCGCACCTTCTCGTCCCGCACCTTCTGCTTGCGGGCCTGGCGGAGATTGACGATGTCGGCCATGGCGCGAAGCGTGGACTATTTCTTGCGGAAGGCGTCGAGCGAGACCACATCGGCGCCCTTGGTGGCGGCGTCGGCCGCAGCGGGCTTCTTCTCCGGCTCTGCGGCGGCCTTCTTCTCGGCCTTCGGCTTTTTCTCGGAGACGATGGTCAACGGCTCGGGCGAGGCTTGAGCGGCTGGTTCCTCGGCAGCCGCACCGTCCGTCCTCACGTCGAATTCGAGCTCGAAATTAACCGACGGATCATAGAAGCCGCGTACGGCCGAGAATGGGATTTCGAGCTTCTCCGGCACATCGGAGAAGGACAGGCCGACCTCGAAGCCGGTGTCGGTCACCTTCAGGTCCCAATACTGGAACTGGATGACGATGGTCATCTGCTCGGGATAGCGCTCGCGCAGCCGCGACGACACGCGCACGCCCGGCGCGCCGGTCAGGAATGTGATGAAGAAATGATGGTTGCCGGGGAGGCCGGTGCGCGCGACTTCGGCCAGGACCTTGCGCATGACGCCGCGCAACGCCTCCTGGGCCAGAATGTCGTAGCGGATGTGGTCGTCGGCCATGTGGCGGTCGGGTTCCGTTGAATCGTCCGCATAGCTGTAATCAAGCTTGAGGGCGGCGTAAACCGCATATAGATCGCCACCGCACTGAGGCGAGCACTATTGCCAACGATTTGATCGCTCAGGCGCTGGCCAGCGCGGCCTGCTTTTCCACTGATGTCGCGGACCGGCGCTTGCCGAAGGCGCGCAGGAAGGTACGAACGCCATTTGTCGCCGATTGCAACACCTCGTCCTCGCGCGGCGTGCCGCCGAGCATGAAGGTCGTCTGCAATTCGGCATTGACGAGGCCAAGGAACTGACGCGCCGCCACGTCGGGATCTTCGATCGCGAGGTAACCGCCATAGGCCAGCCTTGCGAAGCGGGCGGCGATTGCCGGCCATGTCCGGCCCGGGCCCTGTTCGCGCCACTCGGCAAACAGTTCGGGATAGCGCTCGCCTTCGGTCTGGATCAGCTTGCGCAGGAATTTTCCATCGCGGTTGCAGATGCAGTTCTGGTTCAAGCGCACGGCAAACCCGATCAGATCGGCTTCGAGGTCCTTCGGCTGATCGGGGAAGGTGGCAATGGTGGCGAAAATGCCGGTATTGCAGCGCTCGGTCAGATCGCGCACGACGGCGACGAACAATTTTTCCTTGTCGCCATGATGGTTGTAGACGGTCTGGCGCGAGACACCCGCTTCGGCGGCGATCAGGTCGATGTTGGCGCCGGCAAAACCTTCACGGCAGAACACCCCAGCGGCGGCATCGACGATCGATATGCGCTTGGCCTCATGGCCGCGTGGCGGGAAAGTGTCAGGAGAAACGTGCAGCTTCATAAAAATCTATATAGAGGTGATTGACGAATTAGACAAGAGTGTCTAAATTTATGGACACGACACGAAGAGATTTGGCCCCGGAGAGACGAAGAGAATTCGCTCTCGGAGAGTCGGAATTTCAGGGGATGGAACGTCCTTGGGTTACCCGCCGGCCTGCGGCGGCAACCAGATTCGAAAGAAGCCTTTATCATGAGTCCCAAATTCCTCCGCATCGCGGTCGTGCTTGGCCTGTTGTCCGCCATCGGCCCGTTCGCCATCGACATGTATCTGCCCGCGCTACCTTCGATCGGCGCCGATCTGCACGCCGGCACCGCTGCCGTGCAGATGAGCCTGTTGATCTTCTTCCTGTCGATGGGGTTTGGCCAGATCGTCGTCGGACCGATCTCCGACATGGTCGGCCGCAAGCTGCCTCTCTATGGCGGCCTTGCGCTGTTCATGGTCGGCGGCATCGGTTCGGCAATGGCGCCGACCATCGAATGGCTGATCGCTTTCCGCTTTCTGCAGGGCCTCGGCGCCAGCGCCGGCATGGCCATTCCACGCGCCATCGTGCGTGACCTGCACACCGGCAATGAGGCTGCCAAGCTGATGTCGCTGCTGATGCTGGTGTTTTCGGTGTCGCCGATCCTGGCGCCGCTGACCGGCAGCCAGATCATCGAGAATTTCGGCTGGCGCGCCGTGTTCTGGACGGTGACGGGTGCTGCAGTTCTTGCCACCATTCTTTTGGCGACCTCGCTCAAGGAGACGCGGCCGGTGGAAGACCGCGCCGGTTCCTCGTTCGGAACCGCGCTTTCCGGTTACCGCTTCCTGATGGGTGACCGTAACTTCCTCGGTCTGGTGGCGATCGCCGGTTTCGGCATTGCGAGCTTCTTCGTCTATCTGTCGAGCTCGTCGTTCATCCTGATCGACCATTACGGGCTGTCGCCTTCGGTCTACAGCGTGTTCTTCTCGATCAACGCGGTCGCCTTCATCGGCATGTCGCAGCTGACGGGTCTGCTGGCCGAGCGCTTCGGGCTGCGGCGCGTGGTGCGCGTCGCGGTGACCGGCTATGCGACGACGATGGTGGTGCTGTTCGCGGTGATGGCGACAGGCATCGACCGGCTCGACGTGATGGCGGCGCTGCTGTTCGTCGGCTACGGCTTCCTCGGTCTGGTCATTCCGACCACCTCGGTGCTGGCCATGGAAGAGCATGGCGAGATCGCCGGCACGGCTTCGGCGTTGATGGGCACGCTGCACTTCGCCATTGGCGCGATCGCCATGGGCGTCGCCGGCGTGTTCTTCGACGGCACGCCGCTGCCGATGGTGGCCGGCATCACGCTCTGCGCGGTGATCTCTTTCACGCTTGCCAAGGTCACGCTCGGCCGCTCGCGCGAAGCCGTCGAGGCACCGGCGGAATAAGCAGCTCTACAGATAGAAAGCGGAATAAGCAGCTCTACAGATACAAAAAGGCCGGGTTCGCCCCGGCCTTTTTATGTCAATCCTGCCTCGGCCAGAACAAAGCGCAGCCGAACCTCAACCGGCGCCAAAGGCAGCGGAACCAGTTCATAGCCCAGTTCGGTGTAGGTATTGACCAGCGCATGATAGGTGCGCTCGGCCTCGTCGAGCGTCTGCTTTCGTTCGGCATCCTGCGTAAAGATCTCCTGCCACGGCGGTGCGATGAAGACGCGGCTGGCATAGCGGAAGCGTTCGGCGGCATGCATGACGTGCTCGGGAACTGGCAGGTCGGTCAGGCGCAAATAACCAAGCGTGTCCGGCACGCCGCGATCGAAAAAGACCGGGCCCGTCTGTTCGCACGCGACCTGATAGGAGCGCATCTCCCACGACAGCATCAACTCGGCAAACAGCGCGCGATCGTGCCAGGGCAGGGCAGTCCCGCCTATGGCGGACTGATCGCGGATGATGCCGCGAC
Source organism: Mesorhizobium kowhaii (assembly GCF_042431665.1). Classification (NCBI taxonomy): domain Bacteria; kingdom Pseudomonadati; phylum Pseudomonadota; class Alphaproteobacteria; order Hyphomicrobiales; family Phyllobacteriaceae; genus Mesorhizobium; species Mesorhizobium kowhaii. The sequence goes on along the minus strand of NZ_JBHLYT010000002.1, from coordinate 314,270 downwards.
CGGTTTCGACCGAGGCGGCAAAGCCTGCCTGGCGCAGGGCTTCGATCAAGGTGGTCTTGCCGGAACCGGGACCGCCGGTCAGCACGAAGAATCGATCGGAATCGTTTTGCATCTTTTGTCCATGGAGAGGGGGTGCACTCAGCGGTGCCTTCGCGGCCGAAAGCCGTGCGAAGGTCTAGCCAACGGGAACTGCCGTTGCGCGTGACGCATATTGAAGGAGGGGAGAAGTGGAGGTTTCTGTTGCCAGGTACCTCCGAACCCCGCCTAGAAGTGCGAACCCCTAGGGCTTGAATTGAAGCTATCGCACCGCTTACGCGGCGAGACGTGCTTCCGCATAGTTGTCATTTGCAACTACAGGTTTAGCCCGATGACGGTGGTACCATGCCGGGCAAAAGTACGATCTTTACACCTTCGTCGATCCTATTTCGCCCCCAGCAAAAACCGCCCTGTTCTCAACAGCGGCTTTTGGTGGAGGCGCCGGGTACCGCCCCCGGGTCCGAACGGCTTATTTCATCGCCCATTTATCGCCATAGTCGGTCAAGCCGACAAAACGAATATAGGGGGCCATCGCAAGAAATGAAAGGCCGCAATGGCACTTTGTCCCCACGCCAAAACCACGTCGCCAAGGGTTGACTTGGACGCGGTCTCAACCGAAGCTTTGCGACGGTGAGGAGTTACCGACCTAGCGCACAAGTTGCAGCAGCGCGCCACAGCCCTCATCGATCGGAACCGTGGCGCCGACGAGGGGAATTTTGATGGCCGACTATCTTGCAGACGTGAAGAAATACGACGCCGCGGCAAGCGCCGACGTGGTCGACAAGATCGTGAAGCACCTGGGCATTGCGCTCAGGAACCGCGATTCCTCGCTGGTGTCCTGCACCGACCCGAAGGAACTCGACCGCGTCAAGGCGGGCTGGGTGTCGAAGAAGCTTGGCATATCAGACGACAAGAAGGCTGACGCGTCGATCGAAAAGGTCTGCAAGGCGATGGCCGCTGACAACACCAAGAACCGGGTGACTTTCTATTACCTGGTTGCCAAGGATCTGGGCAAGCTCGGCTCCCTCTGAGACCTCTGATAGTTCTACTCTAGCGGCCGACTAGCGCGGTTTTTCTGCGCTTACTACAGCGCCGCGCGCCCTTTCGGACGCGCAAAGTACGCTGTAGCACTTCTTGATTTTGCGCATGATCCTTTCCGAAAATCGATTTTTCGGGGTCATGCGCGGTGCTCACGTACTTTAAGTACGCTCCGCTCCGGTTCTCGAAAACCACGCTATTCGACTCGCCAGAGCGAATTCTGAAAAGGTCTCTTCGCCGGGGAAGATTTCAGACAAGCGTGGCGTCAGCGCGCACATGCGCTATGATTGGTGAAATCTCGATTCGAGCCGGAAACCGATGCGCCAATATCTCGACCTCTTGCAGCATGTACTGGACAATGGTGACGATCGCGGCGACCGCACCGGCACCGGCACGCGCTCCGTGTTCGGCTACCAGATGCGTTTCGATCTGGCGCGCGGCTTTCCCGTCACCACCACCAAGAAGCTGCATCTCAAGTCGATCATCCATGAACTCCTGTGGTTCCTGGCCGGCGACACCAACATCAAGTACCTCACCGACCATGGCGTTTCGATCTGGGACGAATGGGCCGACGAGAATGGTGATCTCGGCCCGGTCTACGGCAAGCAGTGGCGCTCGTGGCCGGATGGCCATGGCGGTTCCATCGACCAGATAGCGAATCTTTTGAAGGAGATACGCCGCAATCCTCAATCGCGGCGGTTGATCGTTTCGGCCTGGAATCCGGCTGAGGTGGAAGCCATGGCATTGCCGCCATGCCATTGCCTGTTCCAGTTCTACGTTTCGGAAGGGCGGCTTTCCTGCCAGCTCTACCAGCGCTCAGCCGATATCTTCCTCGGCGTGCCGTTCAACATCGCTTCCTATGCTCTGCTGACGCTGATGGTGGCGCAGGTGACCGGGCTGAAGCCAGGTGACTTCGTCCACACGCTCGGTGACGCGCATCTTTACTCGAACCATTTCGAACAGGCGCGCGAACAGTTGCGGCGCACGCCGAGGGCGCTGCCGACGATGTGGATCAATCCCGAGGTGAAGGACCTCTTCGCCTTCCGCTTCGAGGATTTCCGGCTGGAAAACTACGTCGCCGATGCATCGATCAAGGCGCCCATCGCGGTCTGAGCCAGCGCTTTACCCAACCTCGACATTGGCACCGATCAGTCGATGCCGACCATCACGTCCGAAGCCTTGACCACGGCATAGGCCTGCTTGCCCTTTTCGAGCTTGAGATCGGCGACGGCCTCGTTGGTGATCGAGGCTGTGACGACAGCGCCGCCACCGATGTCGATCCTGACATGCGAGGTGGTGGCTCCCTTGACGATCTCGGTGATCGTTCCCTTGAGGATGTTGCGGGCGCTGATCTTCATCGGAGTTCCTTTCCAAGGTTTCTTTGCCCGTCTTACCAGAACAATCGATGTCGCACAGGGGTACCGGGCCTTCCCTTGTTATATTCATGCGGATATATCGGTCGACAGGCTTCGAGCCGATCGGATTTCAAACCCAGGGAGAGTTTTCCATGACGCGCAAAGGTTTCGGATTGAGGGCGATCGCCATTGGCGGTTTTGCGGCGACGGTGATGGCGGCAGTGCCGGCCGCGCATGCGGAAGACAAGGTGGTGGTGTTTGCCGCGGCCAGCCTCAAGGACGCGCTCGATGCGGTGAACAAGGCATGCGAGGCCGATGTCGGCGAAGCCGCGACCGTCTCTTACGCCGCAAGCTCGGCGCTGGCCAAGCAGATCGAGGGCGGCGCACCTGCCGACGTCTTCATTTCGGCCGACCTCGACTGGATGAAGTATCTCTCCGACAAGAAGCTGACCAAGCCAGATACCGAAGTGAAGCTGCTCGGCAACGAGATCGTGCTGGTGGCGCCGAAGGACTCGACAGTTGAAACCAAGATCGAGAAGGGTTTTGACCTTGCCAAGCTGATTGGCGACGGCAAGCTGGCCATGGGCGACTTCAAGGCTGTGCCGGCCGGCAAATACGGCAAGGCCGCGCTTGAATCGCTTGGCGTCTGGTCGTCGGTCGAAGGCAAGGTGGCGCAGGCCGAGAATGTGCGCGCGGCGCTGAAGCTGGTTTCGACCGGCGAAGCCCCGCTCGGCATTGTCTACGCCACCGACGCGCATGCCGAAAAGGGCGTCAAGGTGGTCGGCACCTTCCCGGAGGATTCGCATCCGCCGATCATCTATCCGGTTGCCCAGACCGCCGATTCGAAGGACAAGGATACGTCGGCTTTCCTGAAATGCCTGCAGTCGGCCAAGGCCGGTGCGCTGTTCAAGGAGCAGGGTTTTACTGTCCTGACGCCGAGCAATTGAGGTACGAAACCAACGCATGAACTGGCTGCTGGACCTCACTCCCGACGAATGGAATGCGGTCCGGCTGTCCATTAAGGTTGCGACGGTGGCGATGCTCGCCAGCCTGCCGCCAGGCATATTGATCGCGCTGCTGCTTGCCCGAGGACAATTCTGGGGCAAGACGTTGCTCAATGGCCTGGTGCATCTGCCACTGATCCTGCCGCCGGTGGTGACGGGCTATCTGCTGCTGCTGACCTTTGGCAAGCGTGGCCCGGCCGGCGCCTTCCTGGCCGAGCATTTCGGCATTGTCTTCTCGTTTCGCTGGACGGGGGCGGCGCTGGCTTGCGGCGTCATGGGCTTTCCCCTGATGGTGCGGGCGATCCGGCTGTCGATCGAGGCGGTGGATCGCAAGATGGAAGCGGCGGCGGGAACGCTCGGCGCAAATCCCTATTGGGTGTTCGCTACCATCACGCTGCCGCTGATCCTGCCCGGGCTGATCGCCGGCGCCATCCTGTCCTTCGCCAAGGCGATGGGCGAGTTCGGCGCGACCATCACCTTCGTGTCCAACATCCCCAACGAGACGCAGACGCTGCCGTCGGCGATCTACACCTTCACGCAAGTGCCGGGCGGTGATGAAGGCGCGCTCAGGCTGACGCTGATCTCCATTGTCATCTCGATGGCCGCACTGGTCGCGTCGGAGGTGCTGGCACGGCGTGTCGGCCGGCGGATGGACATTGAATGACCGTCCTCGTCGACATCAGCCATCGCCTCGGCGATTTCAGCCTCGACGTGCGCTTCGAGAGCGCCGGGCGGCTGACGGCCTTGTTCGGACCCTCCGGGTCCGGCAAGACGACGCTGATCAATATGATCGCCGGGCTGATCCAGCCCGGCAAAGGGCGTATCGAGGTCGATGGCCGGGTGCTGGTCAACACGGGCGCTGGCATTTTCGTGCCGAAGCACAAGCGCCGCATCGGCATGGTGTTCCAGGATGCGCGCCTGTTTCCGCATATGAGCGTGGCCAGCAATTTGCGCTATGGCCGCTGGTTCACGCCTGCAACGGAGCGCTACGCCGAGATGGATGCCGTTGTCGAATTGCTCGGCATTGGCCCGCTGCTGGACAGGCGACCGGCAAAGCTCTCGGGCGGCGAGAAGCAGCGCGTGGCGATCGGCCGGGCGTTGCTGGCCAGCCCCAGATTGCTGCTCATGGACGAACCGCTGGCCTCGCTCGACGAGGCGCGCAAGGCCGAGATCCTGCCCTATATCGAGCGGCTGCGCGACGAGACGAAAATCCCGATCGTCTATGTCAGCCATTCGGTTGCCGAGGTGGCGCGGCTGGCCAGCGACGTGGTGACGCTGGCGCAAGGCAATGTCATCGCCAGCGGCCCGACCGAAGCGGTGATGCAAAGGCTCGACCTGTTGCCGGCGGAGGAGCGCGGCGAGGGCGGCGCCGTGCTGGACACGAAGGTGCTGCGGCATGACGAGATTTTTGGCATGACCGTGCTCGGCTCGGCCGCCGGAGAGATCCGGGTGCCGCGGTTGGCGATGAAGACAGGAGCGCGTGTGCGCATCCGCATCCGCGCCCGCGACGTGATGATCGCAACGGAGAAACCGACAGGCCTCAGCGCGCTCAACATTCTGCCGGGCACGATCGTCGCCATCAGCCCGGGCGAGGGCGCCACAGTTGAGGTCGGCATCGACTGCAACGGCGCAACCGTGCTTGCCCGTATCACCGAGCAGTCGCGGCAGGGGCTGAAGCTTCAGCTCGGCGGGAAGGTTTTCGCGGTGGTCAAGACGGTGAGCTTCGACCGGGCAAACACCGGCGCCGGCCTGCCCGTCGAAGCGGATGGTTGACCATCGCTATGTTTTTTTGGAATAGCGGTATCGCTGAAGAGCTTCTAGTATGGGATCGGACGTGACCGCGGAGGAGAAAAATGCCGTCGCTGAGCTTGCGGATAAATCTCGACCCCGACGGCCGCATCGGACCGGGCAAAGTCGAGCTTCTGGAGCAGATCGCCGCCTTCGGCTCGATCTCTGCCGCCGCGCGTGGCATGGAAATGTCCTACAAGCACGCCTGGGACCTGGTCGAGGACATGAACCGGGTGTTCGGCAAGCCACTGGTGGCGGCACAGACCGGTGGTCGCAAAGGCGGCGGCGCGCAACTGACGTCGGTGGGCCTTGCGGTGGTCAGCCGCTTCCGCGCCATCGAGCGTGCGGCTTCTGCCGCGGCAGCGACGCATATGGAGGCGTTACAGGCTGAAATCGACGCCGGGTAGGAGCGTCCATCCTGGCGCAGGTCACCACGCGAACCAGATGCCGCCAGGGCACCGTCCACACCGTCAGCGCAATCCCCAGGTCGCGATTGATTCCCATGACCGACCATGATTGGTAGCCGGTCTCACAATTTCACTCATGCGACCAGTAAAGGAACTTGAGATGGACGCCGCTCCGCCAGAGTTCAACCGAAACGATCTCGCTTCCCTTGTTGGTCACAAATCAACCCTTGAGGTGGGGCCTTTCACGAATCCAACCCTGCGCGGTCCACATGTAAAATATTTCGAAGTCATGGACAAAAAGGGACTGATCAAGCGGGCGGATGCGATCGGCTATGTTTACTCCAGCCCCGTCGATATCCACTATGTCTCCGGCACTGGCGACTTGAGCATCGTAGACGAGACGTTTGATTGTTGCCTGAGCAGTCACTGTATCGAGCATCAACCAGACCTGATCCGCCATCTGAACCAGGTCGCGAGGATTCTTGTGCCGACGGGCAGATACCTCCTGATTATCCCGGACAAGCGCTACTGCTTCGACCATTTCATCCCAGAGAGTTCAATTGCAGATTTCATCAACGCTCGGGGCAACAGGGTTCACAGCGCAAAGAGCGTCATCGAACACATAGCTCTAACCACGCATAATGACCCGGTTCGCCATTGGATCGGCGATCACGGGGTACCAAAATTTCGGCATGACCTGACGACTGTTTCCTCGGCTATGGGTGCGTATGACAATTCCGGCGGGGCCTACATCGATGTGCACGCGTGGCAATTTACACCCCAAAGTTTCCGCTCGGGAATAGAGGCACTTTCCAATCTTGGTCTCATTGGGCTGGACGTGGAGCAAGTCTATTCCACGCCGCACAACACCTTTGAATTCTGCGCAATCTTGAAGCGACGGACTTCTGCAGGCTGAGACTTTGGTGCGGATCGAGATTCGGCGCAGCGATTCTTAGAATTCACCGATCATCCTCAGGCTCGCCAGGCTTGCGCAGCAGATACGTATCCATGATCCAGCCCTTATGCCGGCGGGCTTCCTCGCGGACCCTCTCGATCTCCGGGCCGATATCACCGATCCGGCCCGAGAGAATAATCTCGTCCGGCGTGCCGAGATAAGCGCCCCAATGGATAACGACATCCTTGTCGGCAAGCGTGTTGAAGGCGCATTTCCCGTCCAGCATGACGACGGTGCTGCCGGCATTGTTGGCCAAGCCCTCCTGGGTGAGGCGGCGGCCGGTGGTGATCAGGACGGAATCGCCGATGCGGTTCAACGCCATGGCATGGCTGGCGGCAAGCGCCTGGATAGCGGTGATGCCTGGAATGACCTCCAGTTCGAACGCGACATTGCCTCTCAGGCGCACGCGCTCGAGGATGCGCAGCGCACTGTCGTAGAGCGAGGGATCGCCCCAGATCAGAAAGGCGCCGCAGCCATTTTGCGCAATCTCGTCGCGGATCAGGGCTTCGTAGATGGCGGCGATGGCCTCGTGCCAGTCGTCGACCGTCGAGCGGTAGGAGGGCGCCGGCTCGGCGCGCACCGGCACGTCGAATTCGACGCGGCGCGACTTCGGGTTGGTGACAAAGCGGTCGCAGATCTGGCGGCGCAAGTCGGCAAGGTCGTTCTTCTTCGCGCCCTTGTCGGGGATGAACAGCACGTCGGCGCGGTTGAGGCCGTTTATGGCCTGAACGGTCATATGGTCGGGATTGCCGGCGCCGATGCCGATGACGAGAAGCTTGCGCATGAAACGATCTCCTGCCCGATCGGAACCTGTTAGTCCAGACCGCTTGGGCGCGCCCGCGGATGCGGAAGGGCTTTGAAACGCCACATTGAAACGGCTAGGGTCACGTGGGCATTCTAGCCGAGGGGGGCTTCCATGATGCGATATGTTCTGACCGCCGTGCTGGCCCTGTCGGCCGCGCCTGCATTCGCCAATGATTCGGTTGCCGAGCTCGGCACTGGCGGCCTGATCCTGTCGCGCAGCGATGCCGTGTCGATGCAAAGCGAGGACCTCTTCATCTCGCCGGAAAAGGTGACGGTCGACTACGTCTTCCACAACAACATCGACAAGGACGTCGACGCGATCGTCGCCTTCCCGATGCCCGATATTTCTGGCGATCCCGAAGAAATGCCGGCGATCCCGGAAGATCAGAGCGACAATTTTCTCGGCTTCGAGGTGACCATCGACGGTGTCGCCGCCAAGCCGCAGCTCGAGCAGAGGGTGTTCGCGCTCGGCATCGACATCGGTGCCGACCTCAAGGCGCAGAATGTGCCGTTCAACCCGTTCGGCGACGCGGCAAAGGCCGCATTGGCAAAGCTGCCGCAAGCGGTGGCCGATGACTGGGTCAACCGCGGCATCATCATCGAGGACACGATTGACGACAGCGGCGGCGCGAAACCCAACTATGCGCCGTTCTGGCAGTTGCGCTCGACCTATTGGTGGCGCTCGACCTTTCCGGCCAACAAGGACGTTCATGTCTCGCACCGCTACAAGCCAAGCGTCGGCGGCACGTCTTCGGTCAGCTTTTTCTTTGACGGCAAGTTCCAGGGCCAATACGCCACCTACAAGACCCGCTACTGCATGGACGACACGTTCGAGAACGCGGTGCGCAAGGCGGCGAAGGACGATCCCGACGGCTACCCGAGGTACAACGAAAGCCGCATCGCCTATATCCTGACCACCGGCGGTAATTGGGCGGCGGGCACCATCGGCAAGTTCAAGCTGACGGTCGACAAGGGCAATCCGAAAGCCCTGGTCTCGTTCTGCGGCGACAATGTCAAAAAGGTCGGACCGACGACTTTCGAGATGACGGCGGACGATTTCTATCCCGAGCACGACATCGATATCCTGTTGCTCGAACCGTTAGACAGCAATGGTGGGGCCGCTAACTGATGCACGTCGCAATCTATGTCGCTATTGCCGAGAACGGCGTGATCGGACGGGATGGCGGGCTGCCCTGGCGGCTGTCCACCGATCTCAAGCGCTTCAAGGCCGACACGATGGGCAAGCCGATCATCATGGGCCGCAAGACCTATGAAGGCATTGGCCGGCCGCTGCCGGGCAGGCTGAACATCGTGGTCACCCGCGACAAGGCCTGGCGCGCCGAGGGCGTCGAGGTCGCGCATTCGCTCGAAGCCGCGATTCAGCTGGCGACGGTGCGCGGGCGCTGCATGGCCGGTGTGGACGAGGTCTGCGTCATCGGCGGCGGCGAAATCTACGCCCAGGCGCTGCCGCTGGCCGACCGGCTGCACGTCACCCATGTGCTGGCAACGGTCGACGGCGATGCGCATTTCCTGCCGATCGATCCCAATTCCTGGCGTATGGTCAGCTCACAGGAGGTTCCAGCCGGGGAAAAGGATAGCCACGCGACGCGCTATTCGGTTTACGAGCGCCGCCGCGACGTGCATTGAAAGACGACAAAGGGTCGCGACCGGACCAAATCGGACGAAGTCGGCAACGCATCGCGTTGAAAGCGCCTCGCGGCGTCCCTATAGAAGTAACACACTGGATTTCGCGCCGTAATACCGGCGCTTGAGGGAATTCCAAGCGAAAGGACATTCATGCCCTGGAACGACAAGAGCGGCGGTGGCGGCGGCCCATGGGGCGGCGGCGGCAACAATCAGGGACCCTGGGGGCAGGGGCCAAAGGGACCGAGCGGCCCGCAGGGCTCGCCTCCCGATCTTGAAGACATCATTCGCCGCGGCCAGGACAGGCTGCGGCGCGCACTGCCGGGTGGCGGTGGCGCAAGCCCGGCTGTTTTCGCGCTGATCGCGGCAGCACTCGTGGTGCTGTGGGCGTTCCAGGCGGTTTACACCGTGCAGCCCGACGAGGTTGCGGTTGAACTGCGCTTCGGCAAGCCGAAGGCCGAACTGTCGCAGCCCGGCCTGCATTTCCATTGGTGGCCGCTCGAAACCGTCGAGACCGCCAAGATTTCCGAACAGCTCGTCGACATTGGCGGCGGCAATACCAGCGGCAACGGCCTGATGCTTTCGGGCGACCAGAACATCGTCAACGTCCAGTTCTCGGTGGCCTATCAGGTCTCCGACCCCCGGGCCTATCTGTTCGACGTCTCCGATCCTGACGGCATGCTGCGACAGGTTGCCGAAAGCGCCATGCGTGAAGCCGTCGGCCGCCGGCCGGCGCAGGACATCTTCCGCGATGACCGCCAGGGCATCGCTGCCTCGGTTCGCGAAATCATCCAGACGACGCTGGACGGCTACAAGGCCGGCCTCAACGTCAACGCCGTTTCGATCGAGGATGCAGCACCGCCACGCGAGGTGGCCGATGCGTTCGACGAGGTGCAGCGCGCCGAGCAGGACGAGGACAAGTTCGTCGAGCAGGCCAACCAGTACTCCAACCAGAAGCTCGGCCAGGCACGCGGCGAGGCCGCACAGGTCCGCGAAGACGCGGCCGCCTACAAGAACCGGGTCGTGCAGGAAGCCGAAGGTGAGGCGCAGCGCTTCATCTCGGTCTATGACGAATATGCCAAGGCGCCGGATGTGACACGCAAGCGCCTCTATCTGGAAACCATGGAGAGGGTTCTGAAAGATTCGAACAAGGTGATCGTCGAGCAGGGCAACGGGCAAGGGGTCGTCCCCTATCTGCCGCTGCCGGCATTGCAGCCGAAAGCGGCGGCGCCGGCCGCCCCTGCTGCGGTTATGGGAGGTAACCAGTGATGGCCAACCGTCTTCCCATCATCGTCGTCGCAGCGGCCGTCATCCTGTTCCTGCTCTATTCGTCGGTCTTCGTGGTCAATGCGCGCCAGCAAGCTCTTGTGCTCAGGTTCGGCGAGATCGTCGACGTCAAGAGCGAGCCCGGCATCTACTTCAAGGCGCCGTTCTCGTTCTTCGACGCCGATACGGTGCAACTGATCGAGAACCGGGTGCTGCGCTTCGACCTCGACAACATCCGCGTCCAGGTGTCGGGCGGCAAGTTCTACGAGGTCGATGCCTTCATCGCCTATCGCATCTCGGATCCGCGCGTCTTCCGTGCCGCCGTGTCCGGCCAGATCGAACTGGCCGAAGCGCGGCTCAGGACGCGTCTCGACGCTGCCTTGCGCCGTGTCTACGGTCTGCGCGATTTCGAGGCCGCACTCTCCGAACAGCGCGCCGTGATGATGCGCGAAGTCCGCGATCAGCTCCGGCCCGACGCTACGTCGCTCGGCCTGCAGATCGAGGATGTCCGCATCCGCCGCACGGACCTCACGGCCGAGGTCTCGCAGCAGACCTTCGACCGCATGAAGGCGGAACGCCTGGCAGAGGCTGCCCGGCTGAGGGCACGCGGCAACGAAGCGGCACAGCGCATCACGGCTCGCGCCGATCGTGAAGTGGTCGAGATTGTCGCGGAAGCGCAGAAAGAGTCGGAAATCCTGCGAGGCGAGGGCGAAGCCCAGCGCAGTGCCACCTTCGCGGAAGCGTATCAGCGCGATCCGGCCTTCTTCGACTTCTACCGGTCGATGAACGCTTACGGTACGGCGCTGGACAACTCCGGGACGACCATGGTGCTGTCGCCGAACTCGGAGTTCTTCCGCTTCTTCCGCGACCCCGACGGCAAGGAGGGGCCGGCTAAGCCGGTTTCGCCTGCGCCAACCGCTCCGGCGACGGCACCTGCCGCGCCGGCGGCACAGCCCAGCACCGGCCAGTAGCGGTCTGTGCAGGATTTTATCGCCGCCATGGGCCTCGTCCTTGTGATAGAAGGTCTGGTCTATGGCGGCTTTCCCGGCCTTGCCAGGAAGTTGGCCACTGAAGTGCTGTCGCTGCCCGAGAATGCGTTGCGGATCGCGGGGCTGGCGGCGATTGCCATCGGTGTCGGCATCGTCTGGCTGGTGCGAAGCGGGTGAGGGCGGCGAGCTTCGGTTTTCGGGATACGAGGTTCGATCTCTGGGATACGAGGTTCGATCCTCGGGATAACGGATGATTTATCCTCTGCCGATAGTCATAGCCGCAAACGTGCCGTATTTTTTGCCAACATGGCGCGACGCGGCGTTTTCGTCGAAGCGCTTTTCTTTCAGGAATACCGGGAGGCTTCTCGATGACATCCAATTTCCTTTTGCGCGCGGCACGGCGGACGTTCATCGCCGGCGCGGCAGCACTTCTTGTCAGCGCCGCCGCTGTCCCATCCTTCATGACGCCGACATTTGCCGCCGACGGGCCTGCTTCGGTCGCCGATCTGGCGGAAGGCCTGCTTGGCGCGGTGGTCAACATCTCGACCTCGCAGACGGTGAAGGGTACCGAAGGTCCAGGCGCGGTGCCGATGCCGCAGTTGCCCGAGGGTTCGCCCTTCCAGGATTTCTTCGACGATTTCTTCAAGAACCGTGGCGGCGACAAGGATAATGGCGGGCAGAAAGTGCAGTCGCTGGGTTCCGGCTTCGTCATCGACGCGGAGCAAGGCATCGTCGTCACCAACAACCACGTGATCGCCGATGCCGACGACATCGAGGTCAATTTCTCCGACGGCATTACCTTGAAGGCGACGCTGGTCGGCACCGACACCAAGACCGATGTCGCGGTGCTGAAGGTCGACCCGAAGGGCCACAAGCTGACGGCGGTGAAGTTCGGCGATTCCACCAAGATGCGCGTCGGCGACTGGGTGATGGCGATCGGCAATCCGTTCGGCCTCGGCGGCACGGTGACGGTCGGCATCGTTTCGGCCCGCAACCGCGACATCAATTCCGGTCCCTATGACGACTTCATCCAGACCGACGCCGCGATCAACCGCGGCAATTCCGGCGGCCCGCTGTTCAACAGCGCCGGCGAGGTCATCGGCATCAACACCGCGATCATTTCGCCGTCAGGCGGTTCGATCGGCATCGGCTTCTCCATTCCCTCGCAGCTCGCCTCCGGCGTCGTCGACCAGTTGCGCCAGTTCGGCGAGACGCGGCGCGGCTGGCTCGGCGTGCGCATCCAGCCGGTGACCGATGACATTGCCGAGAGCCTCGGCATGGCCACAGCCAAGGGCGCGCTGGTCGCCGGCGTCATCAAGGGCGGACCTGTCGACAACGGCACCATCCAGGCCGGCGACGTCATCATCAAATTCGACGGCAAGGACATCCATGAAATGCGCGACCTGCCGCGCGTGGTCGCCGAAAGCCCGGTCGGCAAGGCGGTCGATGTGCTGATCGTGCGCAAGGGCGTCGAGCAGACCGTGAAGGTGACGCTCGGCCGGCTCGAGGATGGCGAAAAGCTCGCCAGCGGCGAGGATGGCAGCAACACCGACCAGGACAAGGGTGACAAGGCTCCGGCCGTCTCGACGGCTTCGGTGCTCGGCATGACCGTCGGTGAACTGAACGACGAGACGCGCAAGAAGTTCAGCATTGCCGCCGACGTCTCCGGTGTCGTCATCACCGATGTCACCAAGGACTCGGCTGCCGCCGAGCGCGGCATCCAGCCCGGCGAGGTGATCACCGAGATCGCGCAGGAATCGGTCGCCACGCCCAAGGACGTCATGGACCGGATCGGCGCCTTGAAGGAGCAGGGGCGCAAGAACGCGCTGCTGATGCTGGCGTCGAAGACCGGAGAACTCAGGTTCGTGACGATCCGGATGGACTGAGGTCCGGAAAGCCTGGCAATCGATTGATCTTCAATGAAAAGGGCGGCTAGCGAGCCGCCCTTTTTCGTGCCTGCCAGTCCTGGCGCGACAGCCTGTAGAGGACATGCCGTTTGAGATGAGGATGGCTGTCAGGGACCTCAGGATGGTCGAAATCGCTGGCCGGGTCCGCGCTCATGCCGAGGCGTTTCATGACGGCGGTGGAGCGATGGTTGTCGTAGACCGCGAAAGACACGATTTCGTCCAGGCCAAGCGTTTCGAAACCGTAGGCCAGCCAGGCCTCGGCCGCCTCGGTGACGTAGCCCTTGCCCCAGAATTCCGGAGCAAGACGCCAGCCGATCTCGATCGTGCCGGCAGATAGGACGTCAATATCTTCTGTTCCGGTTATTCCGACAAAGCCGATGCACTCCCCAGTGGCCGCAATCTCGACCGCGGCAAAGCCATGACCATCCTCATCGACCCAAGCACGGACTTCGTCCATCTTAGCGTCCGCCTGCGCGCGGTCGCGGCGGAAGGGAAAGAATTCCATGACCTGTTCGTCGGAATTGATCCGGTGGAACAGTTCGCGATCGCGATCCTCCCAGTTGCGCAGGATCAGGCGCTCGGTACGCATTGGTTTCATTGCACAAACTCTTCTTGCCTGTAGCCCTGCACATAGAGCAATGCGGTCAGGTCGCCATGGTCGATGCGAACCTTTGCCTGTGCCGCCACGGTCGGCTTGGCATGGAGGGCGACGCCGGTGCCGGCCAGCCGGATCATGTCGAGATCATTGGCGCCGTCGCCGACGGCAATGGCGTCAGTCGGCGTCAGGCCGAGGCGTGTCGAAATCTCGATCAGCGCATCGGCCTTGGCGGCGCGGCCGAGTATCGGTTCGCCGACCAGCCCGGTGAAGCGGCCGTCCTGTTCGAGCAGGCGATTGGCGCGGTTCTCCTGGAAGCCAAGCATGGCAGCAATGCGCGTCGTGAACACCTCGAACCCCCCAGACACCAGCGCCGTCCAGGCGCCATTGGCCCGCATGGTCCGCACCAGCACGCTGCCGCCCGCGGCCAGCGTCAGGCGATTGGCGACGATGCGGTCGACCACGGCGGCGTCGAGGCCCCTCAACAACGCCACCCGCTCGCGCAAGGCCGGTTCAAACGCGATCTCGCCGTTCATCGATCGCGCGGTGATGGCCGCAACATGATCCTTGACGCCGATCTCGTCGGCCAACTCGTCGATGCATTCCTGGTCGATCATGGTCGAATCCATGTCGGCTATGAGGATCTTCTTGCGGCGGGTTTCCGCCTGCTGGACGATCACGTCGACCGGTTCAGTAGCGAGTGCGGTGCGCAAGGCGGCACTCGTCTCGGCGGCGTCAGCCTCCTGCGGCAAGGCAAGATCGCAGGCAATCCCGTCGGCAAGCCAGACAACAGCGCTTGCGCCGACCGACCGTGACGCCATATTCGCAAGCGACAGGGACAATGCGCGATCGGCGGGACGGGAAACAAGCGTGGCGATGAGCGGCATGGAAGATTCCGGCGGACAGGCGGGCGAGGGCCGCGTGAAGAACGCGATCCTGATAGCCGGACCGACCGCCAGCGGCAAGTCGGGGTTGGCGCTCGAACTGGCCGAGCGCAAGGGCGCCGTCATCGTCAACACCGATTCCATGCAGGGCTATTCGGTGCTCGACGTGCTGACCGCCCGGCCGGGGGCGGCCGACCTCGCCCACGCGCCGCATTTTCTCTATGGCCATGTCCACCCGGCCACAGCCTATTCCACCGGTGCCTGGCTGCGCGACGTGATGAAGCTGATCGACGACGGTGCGCTCTCCGGGCGACCTGATGGCACGTCCTTCGAACGGCCTGTTATTTTTGTCGGTGGCACCGGGCTCTACTTTCGTGCGCTTGCCGAGGGCATTTCGGAAATGCCCGACATTCCGCAGCGGGTCCGTGACCGCTGGCGCTATGAGCTGAAGGAGCAGGGCGCCGTCAAGCTGCACAGCCTGCTGCTGCGCGAGGATTCGGCGTCAGCCATGATGCTGAAGCCGACCGACAGCCAGCGCATCGTGCGGGCACTGGAGGTGCTCGACGCATCGGGCCGTTCGATTCGGGAATGGCAGGCGGAGCGCGGCCGGCCGCTCATCGACAGGCAGAGCGCGCGTTTCTTCGTGATCGAACCGGACCGGGCGGCACTGGTCGACCGTATCGAAAAACGCTTCGACCAGATGTTGGACAAGGGAGCGCTGGACGAGGTCAAGCGACTATCGGCGCTAGGCCTCGATCCCGAATTACCGGCGATGAAAGCGATCGGCGTTCGCGAACTGCAGGCCGCGATGGCCGGAGAGATTGGCTTTCCCGAGGCGATCGAGCGCGCCAAGATCGCAACCAGGCAATATGCCAAGCGGCAAACGACCTGGTTCAGGCATCAATTGGGGCCGGAATGGCAAAGATTGCGCCTCGGTGATGATCTGGAAACCACGATCTGATCGCCTGTTTCCATTGCAACCTGCAAAGTTGATATGCAAGGAAAGGTTCCCGTTGTGGTTGTCCAAATTAACCCTCCGTAAGCCCGCCCATGCCATAAGGTCAGTGGGCACTTTTCCATCGGGGAGCAGATGCGTTTCCACAAGGCGGAATCAGCATTTTTCGTCTTTATCTTCGTGATCCTGGCCGCGGGCCTGGTGACGCTACATGCCTATGGGCTACTGCAATCCTTCGCCACCGAGCTGCATACGGCTTCGGGTATGGACAAGGTCATCTATCTCAACAAGCTGCTGTTCGCGACCGGCGTGCTTTTGGCCACGGCGCTGTTCTTCGGCATTTTCTTCATCTATCCGCTGATCCGCAAACAGGCGACGGAGGAAGGCAAACTGCGCGCCATGACGGTTTCGCTCAGCGCCCGCTCGGAGACGCTTGAGCACGCCGCGCTGACCGATGGCCTGACCGGCATGCAGAACCGGCGCTATTTCGACGATGCACTGAAGGAATATCTCGAGGAGTTCCGGCGCATCGAAAAGCCAGTCGGGCTGATGATCCTCGACCTCGACCATTTCAAGCAGGTCAACGACACCCATGGCCATGATGTCGGCGATGAGGTGCTCAAGGCGGTCGCGAGCTGCCTCAAGGACATGACACGCTATCACGACGTGGTGGCGCGATTGGGCGGCGAGGAGTTCGCCGTGGTCACGCCCAACATGGACGCTGAACTGCTGGGCAAGTTTGCCGAGCGCATCCGCAAGGCGATCGCCAACATGTCGGTTCTGTCAGGCAATGTCCGCCTCAAGATCACCACCAGCGTCGGTCTGGCCGTCTGGGACCGCAAGGAAACGGCGGAGGCGTTCTATCGCCGCGCCGACCGCCAGCTCTATGAGGCGAAGAGGCAAGGCCGCAACCGCGTCTGCGCCTAAAATCCCGAAGAAGAATTCATGAGGCCGGTCGCCTGACGCAACTTTCTCGACTTCCGGTGCTCACGGACTAAATGTCCGCTCCGCTCCGGCTTCTCGGTCGGTCGGCGGAACGGCGTAAGGCTGCAAGCTCAATCGTTTTGCGGGCGTAGACCGAAGGACGCGGGCTTGAGGCCGTAGCGCATGTCGAAATCGTCGTCCGATTGCACCCGGGTGGTGGCTGGCGGCTTGCGGTAGTCGGGATCGCCGGCCTGGCGGCCGGAATCGACGACTTCGGCGAAGGCCATCGCCTGCGGTGTCGGTTTCGGCACGTTGCGCAGCCGCTCGACGATCGCCACCAGGTCGATATCGTCGCCTGACTTCGATGACGCGGCCTCTTCGCGCTTGGCTGCGCCGGGGAGCAATTCCGAGGACAGTTTTTCGAACTTCAGCCGCATGGTCGTCGCCACGCCTTCGCCGAAGGCAATGGCTTCGCGCTGACCCATGGACGACAGGAAAGCCAGCGTCGAGGCCGAGGAGTCGGCAATCGCCGAGCGGATGATCGCCTGGTCCTGCTCATTGGCAAGTCGCATGGCGAAGAAGGTCGAGCATTGCGACAGGATGGTCGGGTCGAGCTCGCCCGGTCGCTGGGTGACGACGCCGAGATAGCAGCCATATTTGCGGCCCTCCTTGGCGATGCGCGACAGCGCGTGCCTTGTCGGCGCGAAGCCGAGACGCGGATCGGCCGGCATGTAGCGGTGCGCTTCTTCGCACAAAAGCAGAAGCTGCAGCTTGCCCTCGCTCCACAAAGCGAGGTCGAAGGCCAGGCGCGCCAGCACCGAACAGACGGAATTGACCACTTCGGACGGCATGCCGGCCATCTCGAAGCAGGTCACCGGGCGACCATGATGCGGCACGCGGAAGAGGTTGCCGATCGTCTCGTGGATGGTGTCCTCGATCAGGCGCGAGTTGAACATGAAGCGGTAGCGTGGATCGGCCGCCGCCGATTCGACGCGCGTCTTCAGGGATTTCAGCGTCGGGCGATCGGTCTTGCTCTCGAGCATGCCCATACGCTCGTCGATCTGCTTGATGAGGTCGGCGATGCGGTAAGGCACCGGCGTATCGGCGGTCAGCGCATCGCTGCCGCGCCTGATGTAGCTGCCCGAATTCGGGTTGCGGTAAAGGTTCTTGGCGGCAGGGATTAGGTCGCGCAAGGCGTCGATCTCTTCCGGCACCGTCTCGCGGCCGCGGAACAGCACCTCGGCGAACTCATCCAGCCTGAACATCCAGAACGGAAGGTCGAGCGTCTTGGAATCGACCCTGACGCAATATTCGGGGAGCGACGCGGCGAACTCGTTGTGCGGATCGAGGATCAGGATGCGCAGGTCCGGCCGCGCCGCGATCGACTTGCGCAGCAGCAACGAGACGGCGGTGGATTTGCCGACACCGGTGGTACCGACAATGGCGAAGTGACGCGCCAGCGTATCGTCGATGGCGATGTTGGCGGCGATCGTCTCGTCCTGCGAGAGTGTGCCGATAGTGATCGAATGACGCCCGGCCAGATCATAGACCGCCTGCAGATCGCGGGTGCGGATGCGATGGGCGATGGCGCCGATATGCGGATAGGTGGTGATGCCGCGATCGAAGATCGGCTTGGCGCCCGGCTCTGCTGCGTCGCGGACTTCGCCGATCAGTTCGATGCTGACCTCGATCGGGTTTTGGCCTTCATTACTCCAGGCGCGGTCCGACTTGCCGATCCCGTAAACCAGGCCGACGGTTCGCGTGGATCCGAGATTGATGGAAATCATCTTGCCGACCGTCCACAGGCCGGTCACCGCGCCGTCAACATCGTCCGCATAGGCGCTGATGGTGGCGCGCGCACCATCGCATTGCACGACATTGCCCAGAATGCGCCTGTCGTTCTGCTCTGCGGTGCGGCGCTCCTGCGATGTCGGTTCTCCAACGGAGGCTTCGCGTTCGACATACATGGACAGGCCAATCCCCATTTCCCCTGGAGCATCAACCTACAGGAACGGGGTTAAGGCGGGGTGAGGTCGGATGGTGTAGAGAGGATTAAGCGACCCTTGAAAATTGTCGCGAGACGGCTCTTCTCCATCGCCAGAATTTCGCTATAATGGACGTATGGATGATATAGCGAACGATATTTCCTCGACCATCGGCAGAAGAATCCATGCCGAGAGGATCATGCGGGACTGGTCGCTGGCCGAGCTTGCGGAGCGGTCCGCGGTGTCGAAGGCGATGCTGAGCACGATAGAGCGTGGCAAGACCAGCCCGACGGCGGCGCTTCTGGTGCGCATCGCGGCGGCCTTCGGCATGACGCTGTCGACGCTCATCGCGCGCGCCGAATTGCAAGGCGGCGGGCTGCTGCGCGAAGCCGATCAACCGGTGTGGCGCGATCCCGATACCGGCTATGTCAGGCGGCATCTGTCGCCCGCCTCGGACATGCCGCTGGAACTGATCAGGGTCCAGTTGCCGGCGGACGCCAGGGTCAGTTTTCCCGCCGCGTCCTATGCCTTCATCAAGCAGCAGATATGGCTGATTTCGGGGCGACTCGACTTCGCCGAGGGCGATGTGGTGCACAGGCTCGAACCCGGCGATTGCCTGGCGCTCGGCGCACCGTCGGACTGCACCTTCCATGCCCTTGAGCCCGGTGCCGACTATCTCGTCGCGCTGGTCAGGGGTTGAACTCATGGCCAGACGACCAAAGCGCTCCCACAATGGGGGGCCGCCTCTCGATGAGTACAAGGGGCCGCCGTGGGGCAACGGCGATCCCTACATCTTCCTTGCCTGGCAGGCCGCTCATGCCAAGGCGTGGAAGGCACCAAGCCGCGAGGTCATGCTGCTGCGCATGGACAAGGCCGAGCGGCTGGGCCTGACCTATGAGGAATACACGCTCGAGATTCTGGAGCGCGGGCGGCATCTCAGGGAAGAAGACACCGAACGCATCGGCGCCATCAAGGCGGCACGAAAGCGCCGCCGCGTGCGCCATCTGGACTGACGGCGATGTGCTTGCATCAGCCGTGCCATCACAATCACGGGACATCACGCGCATGAACTCGATCGAGATCGGAACACTGACCCCGGCTGCTGAGACCAGGAGATGCTGGCCGAATTGCTGGTCGCAACGGTAGCGGCCGGTGGATCGGTCAGTTTCATGCATCCGCTGGCACCGGACGCGGCAAGCGCGTTCTGGCAGAAATCGCTGGCAGCGGCGGCAAGAGGGGAAAGGGCGGTGCTTGGAGCCTGGCACGGCGAGGTCCTGGTCGGTACTGTCACCCTGTTGCTCGACTGTCCGCCCAACCAGCCGCACCGGGCCGAGATCGCCAAGCTGATGACCCGCTTCGATTACCGGGGCAGGGGTGTGGGAACGCGCTTGATGCGGATCGCCGAAAGCCTGGCCGTCGAGAAGGGCCGCACGCTGCTGGTTCTCGATACGGCGACGGAGGGTGCTTCAGGCCTCTACGAGAAGCTCGGTTTCACGCTGGCAGGCGAGATACCGGACTATGCCCTGAAGCCGCATGGCGGGCTGACCGGTACGCTCATCTACTGGAAGCGCATCGGGCCAACCTCGTAACCAGTCACGCCGACCCTGAACCGGAGTGGCGCGACAGCAGCCACTGGCGGAAATCCTGCTCGGCGCTGGTCAGGCGCGCGGTCGAGGCCTTGGTCAGGAAATGCCCCGAAGTGCTGGAGAGTTCGAAGGCGGAAAGCCGGACCAGGGTCTTACTGTCGAGCGCCGCATCGACCAAAGGCCGTGAGCCCAGCAGCACGCCGGCGCCGGCGCTCGCCGCCTCCATGGCGGCGACGAAACTGTCGAAGCGATGCGATCGCCTGGGGTGGCCGGCCGATCCTGAGGCCGCGAACCATTCCGCCCACATCTCGCGCGCGCCGGCAACCAGAAGCAGCGGCAGGGAGGTCCAGTCGGCGCCGCTCGCCAGGCCGGGGGCGGCCACCGGCACGAGCCGTTCGGCGGTCAGCCTGTCGGCTTCGCGGCCGGGAAAGGCCCCGTTGCCGAAACGGATGTCGAGCGCCGAGCCCGGCAGGTCGTAGTCGGTCGGTCGGTGGATCGTCACGAGGTCGAGCTGGATGCGCGGCAGCGCCTTTGCCAGATCGGGCAGTGCCGGAACGAGCATCAGCAAGGCAAAGGAGATCGGCGCTCGAATGGTCACGGTCTGGACGGCGCGTGGCTCGAACAGTTCCGCGGTGCTGCTGCCGATGGTGGCGAAAGCCGACTGGATGTGGGGCAGGTAAGCCGCACCTTCCGGCGCCAGCGCGACGCCACGCGCCAGCCTGGAGAATAGACGCGTCTTCAGCCGTTCCTCGAGAAGCCGGATGTGCTGGCTGATCGCCGCCTGGGTCAGGCCAAGCTCGGCTGCCGCGGCGGTGAAATTCGACAGCCGCGCCGCGGCCTCGAAACTGCGCAGCCAGTCAAGCGGAGGCAAGGGCGGGATTGTTCGAGCCATTAGTTTTTTAAGGTCATTGGCCAAAAAAGGATAATTTGAATTATGCCTGTCGCGCGGTCAACATGCAATCGAAACCCGCGGGCCGGGCCGTGGGAACAAAACGAACAGGAACGGATCTCCATGCTTACCCACGCGCTGATTGGCGACGAAGGCAGAACAATCGAACTTGGCTGGAAGGACGGGACGCGCACCCGCTTTCACGCCATGTGGCTGCGCGACAATGCGCTGGACGACAAGACGCGCAGCGCCGGCAATGGCCAGCGGCTCATCACCATCCTCGACATACCCGCCGAGACCAAGATCGGCGCGGCGTCGATCAAGGGCGACGCCCTTGAGGTCAGCTTCGTGCCGGAAGGGAAGACGGTGAGCTTTCCCGCAACTTGGCTGAGCGCCAATGCCTATGATCGCGCTGCGGCCCGCCAAGCTGGCTGGACAGGCGAGGACATTGTTCGGTGGACCAAGGCGACGATGCAGAATTCTTTGCCGCGCGCCGGTTACCCTGCTGCCAGCCGCGATCGCGCGGTGTTGCGGCAATGGCTGTTGGCGGTGAAAGCCTATGGCTTCGCGGTGATGGACGATCTGCCGACCGAATCCGGGGCGCTCTGCAAAGTGTCCGATCTGTTCGGCTATATCAGGGAGACCAATTACGGGCGCTGGTTCGAAGTGCGGGCCGAGGTCAATCCCAGCAATCTCGCCTACACCAATCTCGGCCTCCAGGCGCACACCGACAATCCCTATCGCGATCCGGTGCCGACGCTGCAAATCCTGTCCTGCATCGAAAATACGGTGGAGGGTGGCGAGTCCAGCGTTGTCGACGGGTTTGCCGTCGCGGCCGCCTTGCAAGCTGAGAACCCCGAAGGCTTCCGGCTTTTGAGTTCATGCCCGGCGCGTTTCGAATATGCCGGCTCGTCGGGCGTGCGGCTGCAGGCGAAGCGTCCGATGATCGAGCTCGGGCCCGATGGCGAACTGATCTGCATCCGCTTCAACAACCGCTCGCTGGCGCCGACAGTCGACGTGCCGTTCGCCGACATGGAGGCGTACTATGCCGCCTACCGCCGGTTTGCCGAGCTGATCGAGGATACATCCTTCGAAGTGACCTTCAAGCTCGAAGCCGGGCAGGCGTTCATTGTCGACAACACGCGCGTCATGCATGCGCGCAAGGCGTTTTCCGGCACCGGCAAGCGTTGGCTGCAGGGCTGCTACGCCGACAAGGACGGCCTACTGTCGACGCTCGCGGCGATCGAACACGGTTTCAAGGAGGCGGCGGAATGAGCGGTCAGGACCTGAACACGGATAACATCGTCGAGTTCATCGCCGATATTTTTGAGCGCCGGGGCGCGGAATCCTATCTCGGCGAGCCCGTCACCATGTCGGAGCATATGCTGCAGGGCGCGTGGTTCGCGGAGCAGGACGGCGCGCCGGACGAGCTGGTGGCGGCGGCCCTGCTGCACGACATCGGCCACTACACCAGCGAGTTCGGCACCTATTCGCCCGAGGATGTCGAGGACAAGCATCATGACGAAGCCGGAGGCGAGGTGCTGGCGCCGTTCTTTCCGCCGGTCATCGTCGAATGCGTCAGGCTGCATGTCTCGGCCAAGCGCTATCTCTGCGCCACCGACCCGAGCTATTTCGGCAAGCTTTCGCAGGCCTCGGTGCATACGCTGTCGCTTCAAGGCGGGCCGATGAGCGCCGATGAGGTGGCCGAGTTCCGCAAGAATCCCTTCCACGAGGAGGCGGTCCGGGTCCGCATCTGGGACGAGAGCGGCAAGATCGCCAACATGAAGACACGGACGTTCCGCGATTACGTGCCGCTGCTGCAACGGGTCGTTCGCGACTTTCGCGATCGCGCCTGACTGCGGCGCCTACCGGGAGGCACAGATGTGTTTCTGTTTCGACGGGCAAGGTGCGGTGACCCCACATAAGTCCGACAAATGTTGGGAGCGCGGGCATACAGCAGGCGCTCCTGCAGCGTCGCTGAGCGCCTCTCCCGGCGAGCCACGTCGTCTCGATGCGGCCAGTAAGCCCGAACGGGTCGAAGCTTTGCCCATTCGCAATTGACAACGATATGGGCTGGAGGTGCGGCATCAGCCGCACCTCGCTTGGTGCCCTAATTGACTATCCCTTGTGGTGGACTTTTTGCAGCCCGTAGACTGGCGTCGGCAGTCCCGCCTGTCTGGCCTTCAGTTGCAGCGACAGGAACTGCGAATAGTGGCGTGACTGGTGCAGATTGCCGCCATGGAACCACAGCGCCTCCTGCTGCGTCGGTTTCCACATGTTGCGCAATTCGCCCTCCCATGGACCGGGGTCCTTGGTGGTGTTCGAGCCGAGGCCCCAGCATTTTCCAACCTTGTCGGCGACGTCCCTGGAGATCAGGTCGGCCGCCCAGCCATTCATCGAGCCGTAGCCGGTGGCATAGACGATGACATCGGCGGGTAATTCCGACCCGTCGCTGAGCAGCACCGAATGCTCCTTGATCTCTGTCACGTCGACACCGCTTTTCAGCTTGATCGAGCCATCGATGATCAGGTCGGAAGCGCCGACGTCGATGTAGTAGCCCGAGCCACGCCGCAGATACTTCATGAACAGGCCTGAATCGTCATCGCCCCAGTCGAGCATGAAACCGGCCTTCTCCAGACCCGTGTAGAATTTTGCATCGCGCTTCTTCATCTCGGCGTAAGCCGGGATCTGAAATTCGTGCAGGATCTTGTAGGGCAGGGAGGCAAAGGCAAGATCGGCCTTGGCGGTGGTCATGCCGCTCTGCACCGCCTGCTCCGAATAGAGCGCGCCAAGGCCGATTTCCATCAACGTGTCGGACTTGACGATATGCGTGGTCGACCGCTGAACCATGGTGACATCACCCCCTGCTTCCCAAAGTGCGGCGGCTATGTCGTGGGCGGAATTGTTCGAGCCGACGACAACGGCTTTCTTGCCGGCATAGGCATCGGGGCCGGGATGCTTCGAGGAGTGATGCTGATCGCCCTTGAAGTTTTCCATGCCTTTGAATTTCGGCACATTGGCCTTGCCGGATTGTCCCGTGGCCAGAACCAGATGCTTGGGCTTCAGCGTGATGTCCTTGCCGTCGCGGTGGACGACGACGGTCCATTCCTTCGCTTTGTCGTCATAGGAGGCGCTCCTGGCCTCGGTCGAGGGCCAGTAATTCAGCTCCATCACCTTGGTGTACATTTCCAGCCAGTCGCCGATCTTGTCCTTGGGCGAGAAGACCGGCCAGTTCTTCGGAAAATCGATATAGGGCAGATGGTCGTACCAGACCGGATCATGCAGGCAGAGCGACTTGTAGCGCTTGCGCCAGCTGTCGCCGGCCCGTTCGTTCTTCTCGATGATGATCGTGGGAACGCCGAGCTGCCGCAGCCGCGCGCCGAGCGCGATGCCGCCCTGGCCGCCGCCGATAATGACCGTATAAGGCTGCGTCTTGAAGCCGAGTTCGGCGGCTTCCTTCTCGCGTTCTTCCTTCCATGTCGGGCGGTTCTTGCCCGAGCCATGTTTGGCGCCCATCGGTCGCACGAAACCCGCCGGCTCCTCGTGACCCTTCAGCTCGACCATGGTGGTCAGCAGCGTCCAGATCTTGCCGTCCTTCAGCCTGACATGGCCGAAGCCACGCGCCACCTCTGTCTCAAAACTGATCCAGCCGTCGATCAGCCCGCCGCTCTCGGTCGCGTCCTCACCCTTGGCGATGGCAAAGTGGGAGGGGTTGGTCTTCGACAACTGGCTTTTCAGCATGTCGCGGACCTGGTCGCGACCCTCCATGGTCTTGATGTTCCAGGTGAAGGTGACGAGGTCGCGCCAGTAACAGTCCTCCTGAAAGCAATCGACCGCCTTCTCGATGTCATTGGCGGCCAGGGCGGCGCCGAATTGGTCGAGCAGGTCGGACAGTTTCTTGTTTGGGCCCTTGTCGAGCATCAGCTTTCCTCCCGTGAAATCCAGATCGTCATGGTGGCTCCGCCGGACGTGCCGGCCGGACGATGAAGTATCGGCAGAGATGACGGCCTTCGTCACGCCCCACCATAGTTTCCAGTGGTTTCAATGGTTTGTCCGGGAATTGAGGTCACCAGGCCGGTTTCGGAACGTCCTGACGGAGGGCGTTGGGACAATGCCGCGCCGGTGCTGCGCCGGTCGCGCAAACGTGATGGTCATATGCCGCAATGCGGTCACGGAGGCTGAGGACAACCGGTCGGAGAGAAGCCGGGAAGCGGTGGCGGGCAACAGGGCGGTTCCCCGGGGATTTTCTGGATGCGGAACTCTGGAGCCCGTTATGCCCGTTAAACAAGCGTTTTTACGTCACTGTGTAGGCCGGCGCGGACGCGCCGCGGCAATGGCTCTGGTCATGGCCCTGAGCGCGACCTTGACCAGCCCGCTGGTGTTGCCGGGAATCCAGGCCGCGCATGCGGCGGAGATTTCCGTGACCATCCGCGAGAGGCTTTCAACCTATGGCGGATGGCGGACCTCCAACCGCTTTGGCGAGGTCTGGGTTCCGACGGTCCGTGCCGAGTGGCGGCCCTACACCGAAGGCCGATGGGTCTGGACCGACGACGGCTGGTACTGGGAATCCGCCGAGCCGTTCGGCGATGTCGTCTACCACTACGGCCGCTGGGCCTATGATCCCGATTTCGGCTGGGTGTGGATCGCCGGCGACCAATGGGCGCCAGCCTGGGTGGTCTGGCGCCAGGGTGGCGACGATGTCGGCTGGGCGCCGGCGCCGCCCGATGTCGACGTCGCCTTCGACGATGCCTGGTGGTGTTTCGTGCCGGTGGCGGCGATCGGCGCGGTCGATCTGGTCAGGGTGGTGCGGCCTGCCACTGAGAATGTCGTGATCGTGCGCAACACGACGATCATCAACCAGACTGTGGTCAACAATGCGCCACATGTGCGGCTCGGCAACCAGGTCGTCGCGATCAATGCCGGACCCAGGCTGCAACAGTTCCCCAAGCCCGTGGTAGCCTCGATCAAGGCAGCAAAATTGGCTCCGCCTCGCAAAGGTGTGATCGCCATTGCGCGGCTCGATACGTCGAGGGGCGCGGAGATCAAGAAGCTGGCCGGCAATGGAGCGCCGAACGTGACGGCGGCCAATGCGAGCGGACCGACCGTTTCGGGCCATGGTCCGAAGGCGCTGACCGGCAACAAGGCGATTTCCCCGGGTGCTGTGACAGCGGGTAATCCTGCTGTTGTGAAGCCAGGTGTACGCAAGCGGATGGTCGCCAGCAACGGCGTGAAGGCCGATGCACTCAAGGTCCATGCCAACAAGACCGCAGGCAACGGGCATGTCGTCGTAAAGTCGTCGCCCAACTCCGTTCCGCCCAAGTCGATTTCCGGGCAGCGTCTCGCACGCGGGGGCGGGCCGCAAAAGCCGCATCAGCAGGCGCTGGCAATGCGCATGTCCCAGCACAATGGTCCGGCGAAGGTCGCGCCTCACCACCCGGCGGCAAAGATGCAGGCCAGGAAGGTGTCAAAATGTGATCCGCACGTTTCTCGCTGCAAGGCGCCGGGCTGACCACCAGAGTCGCGCCGGCATGCTCCGCGTGTTGGCGCGATTTTTCCCGTTGACAGGCTGCCTTTCCCGCCCTTAGTGTCCGCCACCATGAAAACGGCACTCATTCTCGTAGGAAAGCGCGTGGGCAAGGCGGTGTAACCGCCGGGCGAAAACCCCCCATGCGCACACACAGGCTCCCTCGGGGGCCTTTTTTATTGCCTGAAACACGACTAAACGACCAGCAATCGCCAGATGGCGGACAGTACGGGACCAGACCGATGAGCAACGGACAGAGTGAGCGGCGCGAAATGACGGGCGCCGAAATGGTGGTGCAGGCGCTGAAGGACAATGGCGTCAAGCATGTCTTCGGCTATCCGGGCGGCGCGGTTCTCCCGATCTACGACGAAATCTTCCAGCAGGACGAGGTCGAGCATATTCTGGTGCGCCACGAGCAGGGCGCCGGCCATGCGGCCGAAGGCTATGCGCGCTCGACCGGCAAGGCCGGTGTCATGCTGGTGACGTCGGGACCCGGTGCCACCAATGCGGTGACGCCGCTGCAGGACGCGTTGATGGATTCGATCCCGCTGGTCTGCCTGACCGGGCAGGTGCCGACCTCGCTGATCGGCTCCGACGCTTTCCAGGAGTGCGACACGGTCGGCATCACGCGCCCCTGCACCAAGCACAACTGGCTGGTGAAGGACGTCAACGAGCTCGCCGCGACCATCCACGAGGCCTTTCATGTCGCGACCACCGGCCGTCCCGGTCCGGTCGTGGTCGACATCCCGAAGGACGTGCAGTTCGCCAGGGGTTTTTACGTCTCGCCACAGATCGCACCGCGCACCAGCTACCAGCCGAAGGTCCAGGGCGACCTGGAAAAGATCAAGGCAGCGGTCGAACTGATGGCCAGCGCCAAGAAGCCGATCATCTACAGCGGCGGCGGCGTGATCAATTCGGGTCCGGAAGCAAGCCATTTGCTGCGCGAACTGGTCGATCTCACCGGTTTCCCGATCACCTCGACGCTGATGGGGCTCGGCGCCTATCCGGCATCGGGCAAGAACTGGATGGGCATGCTGGGCATGCACGGCACTTATGAAGCCAACATGGCCATGCATGATTGCGACGTGATGATCTGCATCGGCGCGCGTTTCGACGACCGCATCACCGGGCGGCTGACCGCGTTCTCGCCGAACTCGAAGAAGATCCACATCGACATCGATCCGTCGTCGATCAACAAGAACGTTCACATCGAAGTGCCGATCATTGGCGATGTCGGCCGGGTGCTGGAGGATATGGTGCGGCTGTGGCGGGCGACCGCCAAGACCGACAAGAAGGCGCTCTACCCCTGGTGGGAGCAGATCGCCAAATGGCGTGCGCGCGATTCACTGGCCTTCAAGATGAACAACGACGTGATCATGCCGCAATATGCCATCCAGCGGCTCTACGAACTGACCAAGGGTATGGACACCTACATCACCACCGAGGTCGGCCAGCACCAGATGTGGGCGGCGCAGCACTATCATTTCGAGAAGCCGAACCGCTGGATGACGTCAGGCGGGCTGGGCACGATGGGCTACGGCCTGCCGGCGGCACTCGGCGTGCAGATCGCGCATCCCGACGCGCTGGTCATCGACATCGCCGGCGACGCCTCGGTGCAGATGACGATGCAGGAGATGAGCGCGGCCGTGCAGCACGACGCGCCGATCAAGATCTTCATCCTCAACAACCAGTATATGGGCATGGTGCGGCAGTGGCAGCAGCTGCTGCACGGCAACCGGCTGTCGCATTCCTACACCGAGGCGATGCCGGACTTCGTCAAGCTGGCCGAGGCCTATGGCGGCCACGGCATACGCTGCGAGAAGCCGGACGAGCTGGACGACGCGATCAAGGAGATGATCTCGGTCAGGAAGCCGGTGCTGTTCGATTGCCGCGTGGCGACCCTTGCCAACTGCTTCCCGATGATCCCGTCGGGCAAGGCGCATAACGAGATGCTGCTGCCGGACGAGGCGACCGACGAGGCGGTGGCCAACGCCATCGACGCCAAGGGCAGGGAATTGGTGTAGTTCGCCTGGTCGAGGCAGGGCTGTCGCAAGAAGCCGTGCGAAAACAGATGGTTAGTTAAAAGTTTGAAATCGAGATTCATGTCATGAACGCACAGCTACAACCGACCGGCTCCGCCTACTTCATCGCCAAGGAAACGGAAAAGCCGGAGAACCACACGCTTTCCGTGCTGGTCGACAACGAGCCGGGCGTGCTTGCCCGTGTCATCGGCCTGTTCTCCGGGCGCGGCTACAACATCGAGAGCCTGACCGTTTCCGAGACCGAGCACGAGAAGCACCTGTCGCGCATCACCATCGTGACGCGCGGCACGCCGCATGTGCTGGAGCAGATCAAGCACCAGCTCGAGCGCATCGTGCCGGTCCACCGCGTGGTCGACCTGACCGTGCGTTCGCATGAATCCGGCCAGGAGCGGCCGCTGGAGCGGGAGCTGGCGCTGGTCAAGGTGGCGGGCACCGGCGAGGCCCGCGTCGAGGCGCTGCGGCTGGCCGACGCGTTCCGCGCCAGCGTCATCGACGCCAACACCGAGCATTTTATCTTCGAAATCACCGGCAAGGGCACCAAGATCGACCAGTTCATCGCCATCATGAAGCCGCTCGGCCTGGTCGAAATCTGCCGCACCGGCGTGGCGGCTTTGAATCGCGGCCCGCAGGCGATGTAGGACTTCGGCGCACGCATCAGCACCTTCCGAAGAGTTAGGCTTCTGGTCCCGCTACGCGCCAGCCGTGGCCTTTGCGTGTCCTGATATAACAAGACAATAGTGCTGACTTATCTGTGCATGTCGCCGACCCAAAACCGCTGGCACCGAACAACATGCATTCGGGAGGATATCATGTCGCTCGATGCGTTCCTTGCCCTGCTTGTCTACGCTTTGGTGACGTCGATCACGCCGGGGCCGAACAATCTCATGCTTCTGGCATCGGGGGTGAATTTCGGCATCGTCAGAACGGTTCCGCACATGCTTGGCATCAGCATCGGTTTCCTGGTGCTGCTGGTGGCCGTGGGCCTTGGCCTTGGTGCGGTGCTGACAGCGTTTCCGGTGCTGCACGCGGGATTGAAGATCGCCGGTGGCGCCTATCTGCTGTATCTCGCGTGGAAGATCGCCATGTCGCGCACGTTGACCGGCAAGGGCGAGACGAAGGGGCAGCCGATGCGCTTCATCGATGCTGCGGCTTTCCAGTGGGTCAATCCCAAGGCATGGGTGATGGCGATCACCGCCATGGCCGTCTACACCAATCCGGAGCATCCGTTCCTATCGGTGGTGTTGATCTCGGTAGCCTTCACCGTCGTCAATTTGCCGAGCGTCTCGGTGTGGGCGGGTTTCGGCACCGCGCTGCGCGGTTTCCTGTCGGACCCGGTGCGCCTGAAATGGTTCAACATCGCTATGGGCGTGCTGCTGGCGGCGACGCTGTGGCCCATGCTCCGCTAGGTGTGTCGACATTCAGGTGGTGCCGGCCTGACCTGAATCTCGCCCCACCTTAGTCGGCTGCACATCCATTGTGCAGTGCACATTAAATCTTCGTAATGCCGTGTTTTGGCCCTTTTCCGACAAAGGCGTGTCCTATCTATTCGGCGAAACCGCGGCAACGGCCGTGATTTGCGCTAGAATATGACCATCGGACCACGGCGTGTCGGGTGGAGAGGGCCTTTTGACCATGCGTGGAAAAGTCGTTCTTTCGTTGCTAGCCGTCGCTTGCCTGGGCGGGGCTGCCTGGCTTTATCTTTCGCCTGACGCGCTGGGCAAGGTTGAACAGATCATCGGCCAAAAGCAGGTTGCCGCTGCGGACCAACCGGCTGCGGCCTCGGCCTCCGCTTCGGACAAGAAGGGTGCCAGCGCGGCGCGCTCCGCATCCATCCTCTCGGCCGTCGCTTCGACGGCCGATTTCCCGGTCCGGCGCTATGCGATCGGTTTCGTCTCGTCTCCGGCCGTCGTCAGCATCAATGCACGGGTATCCAGCCAGATCGTATCGATCGACGTCAAGGACGGGCAGATGGTGAAGACCGGCGACGTTCTGTTTTCGCTGGACGACCGCGCGTTGAAGGCGCAGCTCGCCAAGGACCAGGCGACGCTGGCCAAGGACCAGGCGATGCTCGCCAGCTCGAATTCCGATCTCCAGCGCGCCAAGGACCTCGTCGCCAAGCAGGCCGGCACGCAGCAGACCTATGATCAGGCGGTGGCGGCGCAAAAGGCGGCGGCAGCGACCGTCGATGCCGACAAGGCGACAATCGACGCCGACAACGTCCAGCTTGGCTTTGCCACGATCACGGCGCCGATTTCCGGCCGGCTTGGCGCCGTCAGTGTCGCGGTCGGCGACCTCGTCACCACCAGCAGTGGCAACAACAGCAGCACGGCGACCCCGCTGGTGACCATCACCCAGATCGACCCGTTGCAGGTGAACTTCAATCTGCCGGAAAGTAACCTGGCGCTTCTGCATAAGGCGCTTGCCGCGCCGCAGCAGGGTGCCGTGACGCTGACCAAGGACGGCGATCCGACGCCGATCGGCAAGGGTACGCTCGATTTCGTCGATTCCAGCGTCGACACCGCTTCCGGTACGATCGCGACGCGGGCGAGCGTGCCGAATGCCGATCTGTCGCTATGGCCGGGCCAGTATGTGAATGTCGTGCTCGACGCCGGCATCATGCCGCAGATGACATCCGTTCCCACGGTCGCGGTGCAGCCCAGCCAGAAGGGGCCGTTCGTCTATGTGGTCAAGCCCGACAACACGGTCGAGATGCGGCCGGTGCAGGTGGCGCTGACCGAAGGCGAAAACAGCGCCATCAGCCAGGGGCTGAAAAGCGGCGAGCGTGTCGTCGTCGAGGGCCAGACAAGGCTGAAGAATGGCGCTGCAGTGCACGAAGGAAAGACCCCGGCCGATGGCGGCGGTCAAGCCGCTCCCAAGGTGGCTGAGGCCACCACTACCGGCGAGGCCGCCAAATGATTTCCGAATTCTGCATCCGCAGGCCCGTCGCCACGCTTCTCATGTCGTTCGCCCTCGTGCTGGGCGGGTTGTTCGCCTACAAGTTCCTGCCGGTGGCAGCATTGCCGAGCGCCGAATTCCCGGTGGTCAACGTCTCGGCCCAGTTGCCCGGCGCCTCGCCGGAAACCATGGCCACATCGGTGGCGACGCCACTGATCAAGCAGTTCGCCACCATCGCCGGCATCGATTCGATCTCGACCACGAACTCGCTCGGTTCGACCTCGATCGCCATCCAGTTCGTGCTCAACCGGGATATCGACGCGGCCGCGGCCGACGTGCAGGCGGCGATCGCGCGCACGCAGAAATCACTGCCGCCGCAGATGACGGCGCCGCCGAGCTATCGCAAGGTCAATCCGGCCGATGCGCCGATCCTGCTGATGTCGCTGGTCAGCGACACGGTTCCGTTGACCGACCTCGACGCTTTCGCGGAAAACGTCATCTCGCCTTCGCTGTCGACCATCGATGGGGTGGCGCAGGTCTCGATCTTCGGACAGCAGAAATATGCCGTGCGCATCCAGATCGATCCGACCGCGCTTGCGGCGCGCGGCATCTCGATCGATCAGCTGCAGGCGGCGATCGCGTCTGCAAACAGCAACACGCCGCTCGGCGTGCTCCAGAATGACAAGCAGCAGCTCACTATCACCGCCAACACGCAGCTCGACAACGCCGCCGGCTTTTCCAACCTCATCATCGCCACCAAAAACGGTCACCCGGTACGGCTGGGCGAGGTGACCCGCGTTGTCGATTCGGTGCAGACCACGACGACGGCGAGCTGGTATGACGGCACCCGCGCCATCATCATGGCGGTGCAGCGCCAGCCCGACGCCAACACTGTCGATGTCGTCGACAAGGTCAAGGCGATGCTGCCGTCCTTCCAGGACCAGATGCCGGCCGCCGCCTCGATCAAGCTGCTCAACGACCGTTCGACCTCGATCCGTCAGGCCGTCGATGACGTGCAGTTCACGCTGCTGTTGACCATCGCGCTGGTGGTCATGGTGATCTTCGTGTTCCTGCGCCGGGTGACGGCGACCATTATTCCGGCCGTGGCGGTGCCGATCTCGCTGATTGCCACGCTTGGCGCGATGTTCCTGTTCGGCTTTTCCATCGACAACATATCGCTGATGGGCCTGACGCTTGCGGTCGGCCTTGTCGTCGACGATGCCATCGTGATGCTGGAAAACATCTTCCGCCATATGGAGGAGGACGGGTTGTCGGCTTTCGATGCGTCGCTGAAGGGCGCGCGCGAAATCGGCTTCACCATCATCTCGATCTCGATTTCGCTGGTGGCCGTGTTTATCCCCGTGCTTCTGATGGGCGGCGTCATCGGACGCATCTTCAACGAGTTCGCCGTCGTGGTGACGGTCGCCATCCTGGCGTCGATGTTCGTGTCGCTGACGCTGACACCGATGCTGTGCTCGCGTTTGCTGTCGGTCACGAAGGCCGATCGCGACAAGCATGGCCCTGGCCATAAGCAGGACCTCGTCACACGCAGCTATGACCGGATCTTGAGCTTCTGCCTGCGGCACACCTTCCTGGTGTTCCTCGTCTTTGTCGGCACCGCAGCAGCGTCGGTGTGGCTGATCCAGGTCTCGCCGAAGGGTTTCTTCCCGCAGGAGGATATCGGCCAGATATCGGTGACGACCATCGCGCGCCAGGACATATCGTTTGACGCCATGGTGAAGCTGCAAGGGCAGGTGGCCAATGTCTTCTCCCATTCGCCCTATGTCGACCATGTGGCGTGGTCGGCGGGCAGCGGTAACAATGCGCTCAACCAGGGGCAGCTCTTCGTCCAGCTCAAGGGGAAGGACCAGCGTCCCGATATCGAGAAGGTGCTTTCGGATCTAAGGCGACAACTGGCCGGCGTGGCGGGTATCGAGACCTACATGCAGCCGGTGCAGAACCTGCGGCTTGGCTCGCGCTCCTCCGCCAGCGCCTACCAGCTCGTGGTTCAGGGCCTCGATACCGGCCAGACCGATATCTGGGCGCAGAAGATGAATGACGCGATGGCGGCCGACCATGCGACCTTCGCCGATGTCACCAGCGACCTGCAGAACAATGCGCTGCAGGCGACGCTGGTGGTGGATCGCGATAAAGCCGCCCAGCTCGGCATCGATACCGACACGCTGCGCTCCGCCCTCTATGGCGGGTTCGGTACCGACCAGGTTTCGACAATCTTCGGTTCGGCCGACAGCTACGAAGTCATCACCGAGCTCGATCCCAAGATCGAATGGTCGCCCGAGCGGATGCTCGCCATCCAGATGAGGACGGCGAGCGGCAGTCTGGTTCCGCTCGGCGCCTTCGCCCGGGTCGACCGCACGGCCGGCGCCTTGACGGTCAACCAGCTCGGCCAGCTTCCGGCCGTGACCATCTCCTACAATCTGCCGCAAGGCGTGGCGCTCGGCGACAGCGTGACCCGTATCAACGCGCTCAAAGAGCAGATCGGCATGCCGACGGCGATCTCGACGACCTTTGCCGGTACGGCCAAGACCTTCCAGGACTCGCTTGCAAATCAGGGCATGCTGATCGGCGGCGCGATCCTGACCATTTATATCGTGCTCGGCATTCTTTATGAGAGCTTCATCCACCCGCTCACCATTCTCACCGGCCTGCCATCGGCGGTGCTTGGCGCCGTCGTTGCGCTGCGCTTCGCAGGCATGGATCTGTCGGTGATCGCGGTGATCGGCATTCTGATGCTGATCGGCATCGTCAAGAAGAATGGCATCATGATGGTCGATGTCGCGCTCGAACTGCGACGAGAAGGCATGTCGGCCACCGAGTCTATCCACAAGGCCTGCCTGATGCGTTTCAGGCCAATTATGATGACGACGCTGGCGGCACTGATGGGCACATTCCCGATCGCGCTCGGCACCGGCGCCAGCGCCGAACTGCGCCAGCCGCTGGGTGTTGCCGTTGTCGGCGGTCTGCTGGCTTCGCAGGCGCTGACCCTGTTCGTCACGCCGGTGATCTATGTCTACATGGAGAATTTCTCGGGCTGGCTGGTCGGGCTCATGCCAAAGCGCAAGGGCGAGCAAATCTCGCAGGAGCCTGTGAAGCAGCCGTCGCTGTTCGATGTCAATGAGGAGCAGCAACTCGAACAGCGAGCGGCCGCCGAATAGAAGTCGACGTCGCGAGAGGTCTGGCCCAAGCCGTCGTGCTTGCGGCGGCATGATCGGAAACGTATTTTGCGGTCATGTCACACGATCATGACCATGACAACGAACTCGACCCTTTTGCCTCACGCGTGCGCGCGCTGGAGACCATCCTTACCCGCAAGGGTCTGATCGATCCGGCCGCGATCGACGTCATCGTCGATACCTACGAAACCAGGATCGGCCCGCGCAATGGCGCCAGGGTGGTGGCCAAGGCCTGGGCCGACCCGGCATTCGCAGAGTGGCTGAAAAGCGATGCGACGGCGGCGATCGAATCTCTCAGCTACACCGGCCGCCAGGGCGAGCATATGCAGGCGGTCTTCAACACCGAGGAGACGCACAACCTCGTCGTCTGCACGCTGTGCTCCTGCTATCCGTGGTCGGTGCTCGGCCTGCCGCCGGTCTGGTACAAGGCGCCGCCCTACCGCTCGCGCGCGGTCATCGATCCGCGCGGTGTGCTGGAAGAATTCGGGCTGACGCTGCCGGTGACCAAGAAGATCCGCGTCTGGGATTCGACCGCCGAGTTGCGCTATCTCGTCGTGCCGATGCGGCCCGAGGGCACCGAGGGCTGGAGCGAGGAGCGGCTGGCCGATCTGGTGAGCCGCGACGCGATGATCGGCACCGGGCTGGCGAGGCAGCCGGCATGAACG
Source organism: Mesorhizobium kowhaii (assembly GCF_042431665.1). Taxonomy (NCBI): domain Bacteria; kingdom Pseudomonadati; phylum Pseudomonadota; class Alphaproteobacteria; order Hyphomicrobiales; family Phyllobacteriaceae; genus Mesorhizobium; species Mesorhizobium kowhaii. The sequence goes on along the minus strand of NZ_JBHLYT010000002.1, from coordinate 278,939 downwards.
GGCCGCAGGACCTTGGTGGGCAGATGGGGTTCGGCCCTGTTGCCCCCGAAGTGGACGAGCCGTATTTCCATGCCGCCTGGGAAAGGCGGGCGCTCGGCGTGACCTTATGCGCTGGCGCCATGGGTGCCTGGAACATCGACGAGAGCCGGCACGCGCGGGAATCGCTGCATCCCGCCAATTATTATGCCTCCAGCTACTACGAGATCTGGATCAAGGCGCTGGAAGTGCTGCTCAAGCGCCATGGCTTCGTCACGGAGCGCGATCTCGAGGCAGGCACGGTGGTGGATACGGCCGCTGTGCCGAAACGGGTGCTGAAGGCGGAAAACGTGCCTGATGTGCTGGCCAAGGGCGGTCCTTGCGACCGGCCGGTGGCGCAACCGGGGCGGTTCAAGGCCGGCGATCCGGTGCGGACCAAAAACTTCAACCCGACCGGCCATACGCGGCTGCCGCGCTATGCACGCGGCAAGCATGGAACGATCGAGGCCGTGCACGACGGCTTCGTGTTCCCTGACAGCAACGCGCATGGCCAGGGCGAAAACCCGCAATGGGTCTACACCGTGGTTTTCGAAGGGTCGGAAATCTGGGGCGAGGGGGCCGACCCGACGCTGAGCGTGTCGATCGATGCCTGGGAGAGCTATCTTGAGCCGGCGTGAGGCAAACGGACACGCCGCCGATTTGCCGCCGGGCGTCGATGCACCGGTCTTTGCCGAACCGTGGCAGGCCGAAGCGTTCGCCATGACGGTGGCGCTGCACGACAAGGGTCTGTTTTCGTGGAGCGAATGGGCGCAGGCGCTGTCGGCCGAGGTGAAGAAGCCAGGTGCCGCGGCTGACGGCCATGACTATTACGAACATTGGCTGGCGGCGCTGGAAAGTCTGCTTGCCTCAAAAGGGCTGGCCGCCAAGTCCGATGTCGATGCGATGGCTGAAGCCTGGGAGCGCGCCGCGCATGCTACCCCGCACGGCAAGCCGATCCTGCTGGAGAACGATCCCAGTCCGACCGAATAGGTCGTGGCGGCCCGACCGGATAGGTCGTGGCGGAGCGGTATCTGTTCCCTTTACGTTCTCGTTCGCGCCTGATAGCCTGACCCGTCGGCGGCGCTGAAGCGTCCCCGACATGTCGATGGTGGTGGCGGCTATCTTGTCTTTCCCTTGCGAATCCGGTCTCTCGCGCTGATGGAATTCTCTCCCCAACAGGACGAGGCGCTGCAAGCGGTTGCCCGCTGGCTGAAGACCGGAAAGCCGCAGCTGTTCCGGCTGTTCGGCTATGCCGGCACCGGCAAGACGACGCTGGCGCGCTATTTCGCCGAACATGTCGACGGCCAGGTGCAGTTCGCCGCCTTTACCGGCAAGGCCGCGCAGGTGCTGCGCTCCAAGGGCGCGGTCAATGCCCGCACCATCCATTCGCTGATCTATCGGCCGAAGGGCGAGGAATCGGTATCGGACGAGGTCACCGGCAAGACCTCGATGTCGCCGACCTTTTCGCTCAATCGGCAGAGCCCGATCTCGCGGGCGAAACTGGTCGTCATCGACGAATGTTCGATGGTCGACGAGCAGCTTGGCCGCGACCTGATGAGTTTTGGCACGCCGATCCTGGTGCTCGGCGATCCCGGCCAGCTGCCGCCGATTTCGGGTGGCGGCTTCTTCACCGATCACGAGCCGGATTTCCTGCTCACTGAAATCCATCGGCAGGCGCGCGACAACCCGATCCTGCGGCTGGCGCTCGATGTGCGCGAGGGCCGGGAATTCATGCGCGGCGACTATGGCACCGCACAGGTGATCGGCAAGGAAGACGTCACCCAGGAACTGGTGCTGAAGGCCGACCAGGTGCTGGTCGGTACCAATCGCACGCGCCGGCGCTACAATCAGCGGCTGCGCGAGCTCAAAGGGTTCAATGCCGACTATCCGCAGGCCGGCGACAAGCTGGTCTGCCTGCGCAACGATCCGGCCAAGGGCCTGCTCAACGGCTCGCTGTGGAAGGTGATGACCTCGTCGCGCGAGACGGTGAAGCCCGGCATCAACCTTTTGGTGTCGCCGGAAGAGGACGATCCGGATCGCGGCGTCGCCAAGATCAAGCTGCTCAAGGCGGCCTTCGAGGATCCGGATGCCGACATCCCCTGGCAGCAGAAGAAGCGCTTCGACGATTTCGATTATGGTTACGCGCTGACCGTGCACAAGGCACAGGGCTCGCAATGGAACGAGATCGTGCTGTTCGATGAAAGCTGGGCTTTTAAGGAAACCCGCCAGCGGTGGCTCTACACCGCCATCACGCGCGCGGCCGAGCGGCTGACGATCGTCAGGTAGCAGGCACTCGCCGGGACCTTGCGGGGCTGTCGTGTTTCAGCCACGACCCTGTTGCTTTTCGGTCGGCCGGGCTCCAAGCCATTGCCAGGCCGAGGCTTCGTCCTCGGTCTCGAAATGCCTGAATTCGATTGACGGCGAAGCCCGCAGGAGGTGTCGCGCATCCGCTATCCAGTTCGGCTCGCCGATCGCCGCGCAACGGCCGACATGTTCCATTGCATCGGCGGTGCCCTGTTTCAGGGTTTCTTGCGCAATATTGGCCCAGTCGACGCCATCGTGGTCGACAAGGCGCACCAGCACGTCGATGCGAGGATGAAGGGCATAGGCTGCCTCCATCAACCCGAAAAGGTTTTCGCCATCGGCCGCGGAGACGTGCCCGACGACATCGATGGCGAGAAGGTCGTCACGGCTGGTCTCGATACGACGGATAGCCGGTACGGTGTCGAGAAAATTCATGGCGCTTCCTTTCCCGGACTCAATTCATCAGGCTTGGAACACCCGAAACCCCCTGTCTGTTCCCGCCAAAGGCATTATAGGTGGCGCGTCGAATGATTTCCGAGGCCGCCTCCATGCCTGCAAAACTCTCCGTCAATCTCAATGCCGTGGCCATGCTGCGCAACCGGCGTGACCTGCCGTGGCCGAGCGTGACTGGCATTGGCCGCATTGCGCTCGCAGCCGGGGCGCATGGGCTGACGGTGCATCCGCGCCCCGACGAGCGGCACACAAGACACTCCGATCTGCCTGAGATCCGGTCCCTGATCGACGACGAGTTTCCGCGCGCGGAATTCAACATCGAGGGCTATCCGACCGAGGATTTCCTGGTGCTTGTGGAAAAGCATCAGCCCGAACAGGTGACGCTGGTGCCGGACGATCCGGCGCAGGCGACGTCAGACCACGGCTGGAACTTTGCCGCCGAGGCAGCGTTCCTGACACCGATCGTCAAGCGTCTGAAGAAGGGGGGCTTCCGCGTGTCGCTGTTTTCGGACCCGGACCCCGATTGCGTGACGGCCGCGCGTGACACCGGCGCCGACCGCATAGAGCTCTATACGGGTCCGTATGGCAGCTATCATTCCGATCCCGCCAGAGCGGCCAAGGAGCTGGAAAGACTGGGAAAAACCGCCGACGCCGCGCTTGCCGCCGGCCTGCAGGTCAATGCCGGGCACGATCTGGTGGTCAGCAATCTGCCGGCACTGGCAAAGCGCATTCCCGCATTGGCCGAAGTGTCGATCGGACATGGGTTGACAGCCGACGCGTTGGAGTATGGCATGGCCGGGACGGTGGGACGATTTCTTAGGGCTTGCGGGTGGTAGCGATGGCAGCTTCGCAGGGCAAGCAAGGCAGCCATCACGCGACGGCACTTGATATTGCATCGCAGCAAGCGTAGAGCACCGCGCGCTTATCGGAGTGTCGCCCATGGCCCTTGCCAATGCTGGTAGTGAGGCAGAACCCGTCGAACAATCGAGCCATCCAGAAGTCGAACAGCACAGCACCAAGGTTCTGATGTTGGGCGCGCTCGGTGTTGTCTATGGGGATATCGGCACCAGCCCGATCTACGCCTTTCGCGAAGCGCTGGTGGCGTCATCGGGCGGCAATGTCGCCCAGCGCGGCGATATTCTCGGCGTTCTGTCGCTGATCATCTGGTCGCTGACGATCATCGTCACCATCAAATACATCATGTTCGTGCTGCGCGCCGACAACCGCGGCGAGGGCGGCGTGCTGTCGCTGATGGCGCTGGCGCGCGGCAGTTTCCCCAAGCGCTCGGCGCTGATACTTGGCATCGGCATCGTTGGGGCATCGCTTTTCTTCGGTGACGCCGTCATCACGCCGGCGATTTCGGTGCTGTCGGCGGTGGAGGGCATGAATGTCGTCACCCCCACCTTCCAGCCCTATGTCGTGCCGCTGACGCTGGTCATCCTTGCCATGGTGTTCGCGGTGCAGCGCTTTGGCACGGGCGGGGTGGGATTGGTGTTCGGTCCGGTGACCGCAGTATGGTTCCTGGCCATTGGCCTTTCCGGTCTCAACCACATCATCGCCGATCCGGAAATCCTGTGGGCGATCAGCCCGCACTACATCGTCGCCTTTCTGATCAATTCGCCCGACGTCGCTTTCGTCACCATCGGCGCCATCTTCCTCGCCGTCACCGGCGCGGAAGCGCTCTATGCCGATCTCGGTCATTTCGGCCGCAAGCCGATCGTGCTCGCCTGGCTGGCAATCGTGTTTCCTTGCCTGCTGCTCAACTATGCCGGACAGGGCGCCTTCGTGCTGGCAAAGAACGGCATCGTCGGCCATCCGTTCTTCGAGATGAACGAGGGCTGGACGCTGATCCCGATGGTCGTGCTGGCGACCGCCGCAACGGTCATCGCCAGCCAGGCGGTGATTTCCGGCGCCTTCTCGCTGACCAGGCAGGCGGTGCAGCTCAACATGCTGCCGCGCCTGGAAATCCTGCACACCTCGGAAAAACAGTCCGGCCAGATCTACATGCCGCGCGTCAACCTCTTGCTGGCGCTGGCGGTGATGCTGCTGGTCGTCGGCTTCGGCGAGTCCAGCAGGCTGGCGTCGGCCTATGGTATTTCGGTGACTGGCAACATGCTGGTGACCACGGTGCTGCTCTATGTCGTCATGACGCGCATCTGGAAATGGCAGCTGTGGCTGGCAGTCTCGCTGACGGCGCTGTTTGCCTTTATCGACGTCGGCTTCTTTGCCTCCAACATCGTCAAGGTGTTCGAGGGCGGCTGGGCATCGCTGGCCGTGGCCTTCACCATCGTGTTGGCCATGTGGACCTGGGTGCGCGGCAGCCGCTATCTGTTCGACAAGACCCGCCGCAACGAGATCCCGCTCGATTTCCTCGCCGGCAATTTGTTGAAGAAAAAGCCACAGCTGGTGTCCGGCACCGCGGTGTTCCTGACCAGCGATCCCTTGAGCGCGCCAACCGCGCTGATGCACAGCCTGAAGCACTACAAGGTGCTGCATGAGCAGAATGTCATCCTTTCCGTGGTGACGGCGCCGCAGCCGGTGGTGCCCGACAGCGACCGGGTCAAGATGGAGACGGTCAACGAACTGTTCATGCGGGTGACGCTGACCTTCGGCTATATGGAGCAGCCCAACATCCCGCGCGCGCTGGCGATCTGCCGCAAGCAGGGCTGGAAGTTCGACATCATGACGACCTCGTTCTTCCTGTCGCGACGTTCGCTCAAGGCCTCGCCCAATTCCGGCATGCCGGTGTGGCAGGACCGGTTGTTCATCGGCCTGGCGCGCACGGCGGCCGATGCGACCGAATATTTCCAGATCCCGACCGGCCGTGTGGTAGAGATCGGTACGCAGGTGGCGATCTGACGGTCTCTTGCCGATGAATGGCTGAGGAGGCGGGAATGAGCGGCGAATTGGTGCTTGTTACCGGCGGCTCCGGCTTCCTCGGCGCGCATTGTATTCTCGAACTGCTGAAGGCCGGCTACCGCGTGCGCACGACCGTGCGCTCAGCCAAGCGTGAAGCCGATGTGCTCGCCATGCTCAAGGCCGGCGGCGCCGAGCCGGGCGCCGCACTCTCGTTCGCCGTCGCCGATCTGATGGCCGATGCGGGCTGGCCGGATGCGGTCGCCGGTTGCGGCTATGTGCTTCATGTCGCCTCGCCATTTCCGCCCGGCGTGCCGAAACATGAGGACGATCTGATCGTTCCGGCCCGCGAAGGCGCGCTCAGGGTGCTGCGCGCGGCCCGCGATGCGCGCGTCAAACGCGTCGTGCTGACCTCGTCCTTTGCGGCAATCGGCTATGGCAAGCCGCCGCCCGACGGCCGGCCGTTCACCGAGGAGAACTGGACCGATCCGACGGCCAAGGTCAGCGCCTATGTGAAGTCGAAGACCCTGGCGGAGCGTGCCGCCTGGGATTTTATTGCCGCGGAGGGTGGCGCACTAGAACTTGCGGTCGTCAATCCGGTCGGCATCTTCGGACCGGTTCTTGGGTCCGACCATTCGACCTCCACCGAATTTGTCCAGCGCATGTTGAACGGTGCCATGCCGGGGCTGCCGCGCCTGTCGTTTGGCGTCGTCGACGCGCGTGACGTGGCGGACCTGCATGTGCGCGCCATGACCAATCCTGCCGCCAGGGGGAAGCGATTTCTGGCGGTTGCCGGCGATTTCATGACCGTGCGGGAGATCGCGCAGACTTTGAAAATGCGGCTTGGTGATGCCGGGGCGCGCGTCTCGACGCGGGAGCTTCCCGATTGGCTGGTGCGGATCGTTGGCCTGTTCAACCCGGAAGCCGCACAGCTCGTGCCGGAACTGGGCAAGGTCAAGAATGCGACCAAAGCGAAGGCCGTGCGCCTGCTCGGCTGGGCACCGCGATCACGCGAAGACGCGCTGGTTGCGACGGGCGAAAGCCTGATCCGGCTTGGGCTGCTCAAGAAGGCGAAATAGCAGCGCCGAAAGCCGGGATTTCGGCTTTCGGCATCACTAACCGTCAGCCCGCCAGAGCCACCTTGTTGGCCTCCAGGAACTGCTTCAGCGTTTTTGACTTTCGGCCGGAAAGCGTCTCGACCGCGTCCGTCACCATGGCGATGCGGCCGGCGCGCGTGTTGGCGTCGAAGGACACGATGATGCGGGCGAAGTCTTCAGGAATGCCGGCCGCCTTCACCCCTTCGGTCAGGGCTTCATCTGAAACCTGCACGACATCGAGCGGCTTGCCGGTGACCTCGCTTACCAGGGCGGCAACCTCGGCCGTGGTGTAGGCATGCGGGCCGGTCAACGTGTAGGTCATGCTTTCGTTCGAAACAGCAGCGAGGCCGCCGGCGATCGCCGCCGCCATGTCATCGCGCGCACCATGGGCGATGCGGCCTTCGCCGGCGGACGTGTACCAGTGTCCAGAGGCGATGGCCTGCGGCAGTGCCATGAACAGGTTCTCTTGGTACCAGCCATTGCGGAAAATGGTGTAGGCGATGCCACTTGCCTTGATCGCCTGCTCGGTGCCGTAATGATCATTGGCAAACAGCACCGGCGAAACCGGCTCGGGGTTGGGCATCGAGGTATAGAGAAGATGGCCGACGGCGGCCTTCTTCGCTGCGGCCACCGCCGTCTCATGCTGTTTCAGGCGCCGACCGTCCTTCAGGTCCATTTCGCTGGTCGAGATGATCAGCACTCTGTCTACGCCCTGGAACGCGTTCTCCAGCGACGTCCTATCGTTGAAGTCGGCGGCCCTGACGACAACGCCGCGCGCTGCCAGGTCGGCAAGGTTGGCCGGCGTGCGGGTGGCGGCGATGATCTGCGGCGCCGGAACCTTGAACGTGTCCAGCAGATGGTTGATGACGCTGCGGCCGAGTTGGCCGGAAGCACCGGTGACGAGAAGGGTTTTGCTCATGGGTGATCCTGGCAAGGGTCAGAGGAGGGGGTAATGGTGGTCTCAAAAAGAGACCAGCACTAAAATAGGAATTGACCCGTGGCCGTAAAGAAGGCAGTTTTTCGGGAAGTAGGCACAGCCAGGGAACCAGCCGTGGACAGCACGATCGTCAATCTGAGATCCAAGCTCGAGATCTACAAATCCATGAGCGGCGGCGGCAACATTGCCGATTGCCCGGTCCGCGATGTGATCCAGGGTCTCAGCGGCAAATGGAGTTCGCTGTTGATGGGAGCACTGGCCGAGCAGCCGTATCGCTTCGGCGAATTGCGGCGGCTGGTGCCCGACATTTCACAGCGCATGCTGACCCAGACGCTCTACGATCTGCAGCGCGACGGTTATGTGCACCGCGAGGTGTTCCCGACCAAGCCGCCGAGCGTCGAGTACAGCCTGACCGATCTCGGACGATCGATGTTCGGCGCCTTGCATCAGCTGATCCTGTGGGCCGAGCTCAACCATGACGCGGTGCGCGACGCGCGCGCCGGTTTTGATGCCGCCCAAGGGTGAGCCGGACAACTGCGGCTTGATTTAGTCCGCCCGCTGAAGGATTGTCCGGCCAGTTCGGCTTTGGGGGCATCGGCATTTCCTACGATATCGCGATTGCCGGGGCCGGCCCGGCCGGGCTCGCCATGGCGCTCTACCTCAAGCACGCCGGGCATAGAGTCACTGTGTTCGAGCGCTTCGAGGAGCCGAAGCCGGTCGGTTCCGGGCTGATCCTGCAGCCGACCGGGCTGACGGTGCTTGCCGATCTCGGCCTGCTCGATGACATACTGGCACTGGGCAGCCGCATCCACCGCCTGCATGGCGCCGATGCCACGACCGGCCGCACCGTGCTCGATGTCCGCTATGATGCCCAGCGCGGCGGCCGCTTCGGGCTGGCGGTGCACCGGGCGGCTCTGTTCGGCGTGCTCTTTCGCGCTGTGCAGCGCGAGTCGATCGCCATCGAGACAGGTGTCGAGATCGAGACTCTGGAGACCGGCGAGCGGGCAACGCTGATCTGTGGCAACGGGCGACGGGCAGGGCCATTCGATCTGGTCGTGGACGCCAGCGGCTCACGCTCGAAACTGCGGCAGTGCACGGGCAATGCAGGCACGCCACGCCCACTCACCTATGGTGCGTTCTGGGCTTCGCTGCGCTGGCGCGGCGAAGGTTTCGACGAGCATGCACTGCTGCAACGCTACGACAAGGCCAGCGTGATGATCGGCGTGCTGCCGATCGGCCGGCCGGAGCCGGGTGCTGAAAAGATGGCGGCCTTCTTCTGGAGCCTGAAGCCGGCGGACGCCGATGAGGCGCGTGCCCGGGGCCTCGACGCCTGGAAGGAGAGGGTGGTTCGGCTGTGGCCCGAGAGCGAGGCGTACACCAGCCAGATCGAGGATTTCGACCAGCTTTCGCTGGCGCGCTACGGCCACCACACGATGAAGTGGCCGATCGGCCGGCGGTTGGCCGTCATCGGCGATGCTGCACACTCCACCAGCCCTCAGCTCGGGCAAGGGGCGAACATGGCGCTGCTCGACGCGGCGGCGCTCAGCCATGCGCTGGCGCGGACGCCAAACGTCGAGGTGGCACTTGAGACCTATGCCAAGGCGCGGCGCTGGCATGTGCGGATCTTTCAGGCGCTGTCGCTGGCATTCACGCCGTTCTACCAGTCGGATTCCGTGGCGCTGCCCTTCATCCGCGACAGGTTGGTGGCGACGGTGGCAAGAATCCCGCCGACGCCGCAAGTCCTTGCCTCGATGGTGGCCGGCACGGTGATCGATCCGTTCAGGCGGATCGGGCTGGCCGAAGCGCGGTGGCCAGATCGTTCCGCTGAATGATCGTCGAGAGATGCGACCCCTTCGCCTGCAGGAAAGCATGCAGGCGCTGCGGGTAGTCCGGCGCCACGGCGTGCCTGATCGACGGGCGTTCCCTCAACGCCTGGCGCCAGGCCCGGACGAACGGCTTGCCATCCAGAATGCCGAAATCGCCGATCTGATCGAAGGCGTCGAGATATCTGAAAACCGGGCCATGGACGGCGTCGACGAGCGAGAAGCGTTCGCCGGCGAACCAGGGTCCGGTCCGTTCAGTGTCCGCCAACTCGGCCTCGAGACGATCGAACATCGCCGACAGCGCGTCGGATTCGGCAAGGAAGCCGGCTCCGGTCTGGGCCGAATAGAACCGGCCGATGGCGTTGAGGATGGCCGAGCCGAATTCGATCCAGGCACGATGCCGGGCGCGGGCATAAGGGTCGGCGGGGTGGAGGGGATTGGCTCGTGTCTCTTCGAGGAATTCGAGAATGACAGCGGATTCGAAGATCACCGTTTCCTCGCCATTTCGCTGCACGCGCAGCAGCGGCACCTTGCCGAGCGGCGAGATCGCCTTGAACCAGTCCGGCTTGTTGGCGAGGTCGATGTCGATGCGCTCGAACGGCACGCCCTTTTCGGCCAGTGAAATCGCGGCGCGCTGCACATAGGGGCAGAGAGGATGGCTGACGAGAATGAGCTTGTCGGTCATCTCACTCTCCCCAGACGTAGTTCAACGCGCCGTCCTCGACGCGCGTCGACAGGAACATCAGGCGGGACTCCTTTGGCGCCGGGCCATCGAGACGGTCGCCGCTTGTCATGTCGAACGAGGCGCCGTGCCATTGGCAGACCAGCCTGCCGTCCTTGCAGTCGAGCGGCCCGCCGAAATGCAGACAGACATTGGCGGCGGCGCGGATACGCTCGCCGCTGCGATAGACATGGACCTCACGGCCGAAGAACGGCGCGATCAGGCTGCCCGTCTGCGGAATGTCGGCGAGTTTGCAGATTTCGTGTTTCATGGGATTTGCCTTCGGATATAGATGCAATTGCATCCATATAGATGCATATGCATTGATCGTCAAGCTTGATGCAATTGCATCTATCGCCTAGGATGCACTCATGACTGAGAAAGCCACGCCTTCATCCGAAGCCATCAACGCCTGGGCCCGCCTGATGCGCGTTTCGCGCCAGCTGATGGAAAGTGCTGAAGACGCGCTGAAGGAGAGCAGCCTGCCGCCGCTTGCCTGGTACGACGTGCTGCACGAGCTCGCCGAGGCGGGTGAGGGCGGGCTACGGCCATTCCAGCTGATCGAGCGTACTTTGTTTGCGCAATACAACATCTCGCGGCTGCTGGCGCGGCTCGAGGCTGACGGGCTGGTCGAGAAACTGCCGGTGGCCGATGACGGTCGCGGCCAGACCATCCGCATTTCGGCCAAGGGACGGGAGATGCGCCGCCAGATGTGGGCTGTCTATGGACGGTCGATCACCGAACTGGTCGGCGCCAAACTCTCTGCGGATGAGCTAAACATGGTCTCGGCACTGCTTGGCCGATTGCGCCATCCGCCCGTTGTGGACTGATGACGTAGCGCAGTCAGGCTGAAGTCAGCCCAGATGGCTGCCCCAGAGAAAGGCCAGTGTCGCCAGCACGCCAAGGGCTACGCGAACAAGGTGCAGGTTGCCCCATTTGACGATCAGGGACCTTGCTTGCGGACTGCCGGCGCCTGCATCCATCGCCTCCAGCACCCTGTTGGTCGGCATCATCGCGATCAGCGTCCACGGCCAAGGCAGGATGATCAGCACCGCGCCAACCAGAAAGGCAAAACCGCCAGTCTGCCACCAGCCAATGAGACCGAGAACGCAGGCGACAATGGCAATCGACGCCTGCATCGCGGCGCCGCGCTTGTAGGAGGGCTGCCATTCCTGCAGCAGCGCCTTGTCGTCGAGACCAAGCCGCGCCGGTTGCTCGGCGACACTGACGTAAATCGCGGCGCCAGAGAATGCGGCGGCAACCATCAAGGCAAGCAATCCGATCAGCATATTCTTTCCCCGCGCAAGCCGTGCGGCGCCGACGCCGTACAGTAGAAATAGGACTTGCAAGGCTCAGAACAATACGCCATAGAAGTGGCGAACCGTAACGTACGGTACGGCTCGTCGGAATGCCCGGCCAGCCTTGCCTGGCGAGACCGGCCTTGCCTGCCGAGAGAAGAGCGTGTTGCATATCGTGCCCGAGATCGACACCAGCGAAGCGCTGACGGAGCGGCAGAAAGCCGTGCTCGACGCAGCGTTGCGGCTGCTGGTCGAGGAGGGTGATCAGCTGACCATGACCGCCGTGGCGCGCCGGGCCAGCTGTTCCAAGGAAACGCTCTACAAATGGTTCGGCGACCGTGACGGGCTGTTGACGGCAACTGTTCAGTGGCAGGCGTCCAAGGTGCGGGTGGCGCAGGTCGATGGCAAGGGGCTCGATCTTGCCTCGCTGACCACAAGCCTCAAACGCTTCGCTTCCGACTGGCTGAAGGTGATCTCCAGCGACACCTCGATCGCGCTCAACCGCGTGGCGGTCAGTCATGCTGGTTCGGGCAAGGATAACCTTGGCGCCGTCGTGCTGGAGAATGGCCGCTTCGCGCTGGCCAAGCGGCTGAAGCCGGTGCTTGAGGCCGGACGAGAGGCCGGACTGCTCGACTTTGCGGATGCCGAGACGGCGTTCCGCACCTTTTTCGGGCTGGTCGCCCGCGATGTGCAGATCCGTCTGCTGCTCGGCGACCGGCTGGAATTGACTGAGGCGGCGATCGGCGGCGATGCCGCGCGGGCGACGCAGCAGTTTCTCGCTCTTTTTAAGAGCAACAACCGGCCGCAGGGCCTCTGATTCATAAAACGGGAAGGAAGACAAAATGCGTGTCTATTACGATCGCGATGCCGATCTCAACCTGATCAAGGGCAAGAAGGTCGCCATCATCGGCTATGGCAGCCAGGGCAGGGCGCATGCGCTCAACCTCAAGGATTCGGGCGTCAAGGACATCGCCATCGGCCTCAAGGCCGGCTCGGCGACCGCCAATAAGGTCGAGGCCGATGGGCTCAAGGTGATGAGCGTGGCGGACGCCGCCAAATGGGCCGACCTGATGATGATGGCGACGCCTGACGAACTGCAGGCCGACATCTACAGGAACGAGATCGCGCCGAACATCCGTGACGGCGCTGCAATCGCCTTCGCGCACGGCCTCAACGTGCATTTCGGCCTCATCGAGCCGAAGGCTTCGGTCGATGTCGTCATGATCGCACCGAAGGGCCCCGGCCACACGGTGCGCGGCGAATACCAGAAGGGCGGCGGCGTGCCGTGCCTGGTCGCCGTCAACCAGGATGCCTCGGGCAACGCGCTCGACCTGGCGCTGTCCTATGCCTGCGGCGTCGGCGGCGGCCGTTCGGGCATCATCGAGACCAATTTCCGCGAGGAATGCGAGACCGACCTGTTCGGCGAGCAGGTCGTGCTGTGCGGCGGTCTGGTCGAGCTGATCCGCGCCGGCTTCGAGACGCTGGTGGAAGCCGGCTACGCGCCGGAGATGGCCTATTTCGAATGCCTGCACGAGGTCAAGCTGATCGTCGACCTGATCTACGAGGGCGGCATCGCCAACATGAACTACTCGATCTCGAACACCGCCGAATGGGGCGAATATGTCTCGGGCCCGCGCATCATCACCGCCGAGACCAAGGCCGAGATGAAGCGCGTGCTGAAGGACATCCAGACGGGCAAGTTCACCTCGGAATGGATGCAGGAATACCGCGCCGGCATGTCGCGCTTCAAGGGCATCCGCCGCAACAATGACAGCCACCAGATCGAGGAAGTCGGTGCCAAGCTGCGCGCGATGATGCCGTGGATTTCCAAGAACAAGCTGGTCGACAAGGCCAAGAACTGAGCGAAATCCAGGCTCTTGCCTTTGCGCGTCCTCGGGCTTCGCCCTTTGGGGCGCGCGGGGGATTTCGAAGAACAAGCTGGTCGACAAGGCCAAGAACTAGGATCCGGACTCAGTCGTACCTCAATCTGGCTCACTGCGAGTTGGTCGCAGTGAGCTTGTCGTGGCGATACACCAGCACTGCTTGGGGCCGCCTCGGCTGGGGACCTACGCGGGCACGAGCCCGTGGCGCAGCATGACCTCCTTCGCCTTGGCCAGGTCGGGCTTGCCGGGGACATTGATCACCTCGGCAATCTCCTCGAAGTAGCGGCGCCCGATGGACCCCGGCGTCAGCACGGCCAAAGTCCGCGACACACCGTCGTGCAGGTTCTCGTGGTGGTGGACACTTCCGCGCGGAATGAAGATGGCGTCGCCGGCGCCGAGTTCCTGCTTTCGGTCATCAACGGTGATCGTCAAAATGCCCTCCAGCCCATACAGCGTTTCGTCCGCCTCCTGATGGTAGTGGGGCGCCGGTACGCGGGCGCGGGACGGGACAACGAATTCAAACACGGTTGCACCCTTGTCGGTGACCAGGAAGCGCAATTCCAGCTCACCGATCCTCAAGATGCTCTGCGTACTCGCTTCCATCGACATGCTCCTTGTTGTAAAGTGGTTTTACAGAGTTTGTAAAAGGACTTTACAACAATGTCAACAGCCAGTCAGACGGCAGAACCGCCGGAGCCCGACAGAGAGCTGCGCCCGCCCTTCTTCGGGGCTCTCCTGCGCATCACCTGGCAGCACGTTCGCACCCAGATGCACGAGGCCATTCATGACGCCGGCTTCACCGACTTTCAGGACGCTCACTTCGCCGTGTTCTCCTATCCCCTTCCGGATGGCGTAAGGCCGTCGGAACTGGCTCGCCAGAAGCGAATGTCGAGGCAGGCGATCAACTACCTCCTCATCCAGCTCGAGGAGCTCGGCTATGTCGAGCGGCGCTCTCCCGAGGGCAGCGATCGTCGCCTCATCTACCTGAGCGCGCGCGGGCGGCAGCTTGCCGAGACGATTTTCACCTGCCTGCGGCGGTTGCACGCGGAATGGGCGGAGGAGATCGGTGAGGAGCGATTCAACGACTTCCTTGACGTGTTGAAGCAACTGTCCGCGAGGGCGCAGGAGGGTCACTCCAAGGATCCAGGCTAGCGGTCAAATAGCCGAACGATCGCGGCAGCGTGCTGCACGTCACTGTGCTCGCGGTTCCCGTGGACAACAACGGCGCCGCGATGGGCGGCGCCGCATGGGTATTCGTCAATCAGCGCTGCTCATCAATAGGGCGAATAGCACTGCTGACGCGGGCCGTTGTAGGGCTGGAACGTGTTGTCCCAGGCGCGATAAGACCGGTAGCGGTCGTAGCACCATTGGACATGGGCGCTCGAAACCCGCTGCGTCCGGTAAGCGCGGTAGTAGCGGCGCGGCGGCGCGTCGTAGTAATTGTAGTTGTTGTACATGCTGCCAAGGCCCATCCCTAGGCCGAGGCCCAGAATCGCGGCACCCGCGCCATCATCGTAGTAACTGCCGCCGCGATAATGATGGCGACCATGACGCCAACGCCAGTTGTCTCCATCGTTCCAATTGCCGCCGCCGTTCCAGTTGCCACCGCCGTTCCAGTGTCGGTGGCCCCCGTTCCAGTTGCCACCGTTCCAGTTGCCGGACCGGCGCCATCTCCAGTTACCGCCGTTGTTATTGCCGCCCGCCCAGGCGTCGCGGACCGCCATCGGCGCCGCAGTGCTGGTGGGAATCGACAAGTCCGGTTGCATCATCGGGCCAGCGGCCGACGGTGCGGTGACCCCGGACAGAATACCGAGCGCTATAAGCCCGGATTTGACCGTGGAAGAAAAGAGCGAATTCATGACACTCTCCAAGAGATACAGGCCCCACGCCTACTCTAAGGGCCTACTGTGGATGTTTGCATCTGAACGGCGGATGAACGGAAAGGTTCCGTCAACCATGGCGCGAGTGGCATCAGGACCAATCGGTCTCCGCTGGTGGTCCCGCGACCTTGTTTTCTGGAGCACTTGCGGGCAAAGGTCATGACATGTCGCTGCGCCTTGCCACCTTCAATGTCGAGAACCTGATGAACAGGTTCGATTTTTCCGGCTATCGCAACCAGCTCAACGAGGATCGAACGCTTGCACTGTTCGATATCCAGAGCGAGGCGGAATACAAGATGCTGGAGCAGGCCCGCGCCATCGCCCAGTCCGACGATACGCGCCAGCTGACGGCGCTGGCGATCGCGGCGACCCGCGCCGACATCATTTGCATGCAGGAGGTCGACAATATCGAGGCGCTGAAGGCCTTCGAATACGGCTATCTGTTCAAGATGGTGGGGCAGGGCTACCGGCAGAAATACACCACTGCCGGCAATGATTCGCGCGGCATCGACGTTGCCGTGATGATGCGCAACGAAACCGCGCAGGGCCAGCCGATCGAATTCGTGCGCATGACCAGCCATGCCTACGTCACCTACGAACAGTTCGAGCTGCACACGCCCGAACTGGCGGCACTCGGCAACCAGGCCAATGAGCGCATTTTCCGGCGCGACTGCCTGGAAGTCGACGTGACCGTGGGCGGCGTGCCGCTGACGCTTTATCTCGTGCACTTCAAGTCGATGGGCTCGCCGCGCAACGGGCTCGACGGACGCGAAGCGACGATGCCGGTGCGCATCGCCGAAGCCCAGGCCGTGCGGCGGATCATCGAGGAGCGCTTCGGCAAGGACCACGCCGCCGACAAGCCCTGGGCGATCTGCGGCGACATGAACGATTACCGGCAGCGCGTGAAGATCGCCGGCGACGCGATCGACGGCTACCGCTTCGAAGTGGTCAACGAGAACCAGTCCTGCATCAACGTGCTGACAGAAGGCGGCTTCTGCGAAAACGTCGTCGAGCGGCGGCCGGAGATGAACCGCTGGAGTTTCTACCACACGCGTGGACCGGAAGAGCGGCATCTGTGCCAGCTAGACTATATCCTGCTGTCGAAGAGGCTCGCCGCCAGCAATGCGACGGCCGTTCCCGACATCATCCGCAACGGCCAGCCCTGGCGCACGATTTTCCCACCCGGCCAGGAGGTCGAACGCTTTCCGCGCGCCGGCTGGGACCGGCCGAAGGCATCGGATCATTGTCCGGTGGCCATCACCCTGGACATGACCTGATACGCCGATGAGTTTCGACCTGCCGCGCAATGCCATCCTGCCGGTCGACGCCGTCGACATCCGGCTCGATCCCGGCCCGCACCCCTTCGCGGTGGATAATGCGGAAGCCATCGCCGAGAACTGGCAGCGCGAGATAGCAGCCAAGCCGGCGCTGTTCGACGGCACCGTGGTGCTGCTGTCGCGACTCGCGTACCACGACAACCGTTTGGTGGGCCGCTGCCATGCGGTCAACTATTCCACCTTCATGCTTTGGCGTAAGCGGCGTGAGAATTCGGGCGCCGAGCACGCCTATGCCCATGCCGTGCTGGTGGCCGACGACAATGCGCTGGTGGCGATCCGCATGGGGTCACACACGGCCAATGCCGGGCGCGTCTATTTCGCCGCCGGCTCGTTCGAGCCCATCGATTTTCGCGACGGCCAGGTCGACGTCGATTTCAACATGATCCGCGAGGTGCGCGAGGAGACCGGTCTGGATCTATCTCACGCGCCACGCAGCGAGCGCTACCACGTCCTGTCGACGGCCAGCGGTACGGTGATGTTTCGGCGTTTTCACGAGCCGGCGCCAGCCGAGGAGATCGCACGTCGCATCTCAGCCTTCGTTGCGACCGAAGCCGAGCCGGAGATCGAGGGGCCGGTGATCATCCGCCATGCCGCCGACCTGCCGGACGGGCTGGCGCCGCACATGAAGCCGCTGATCGAATGGCATTTTGCCGGGGTGGATTAACGACGCGTCTTGTTCTGCGCCGCCTTGCGATCATTGCGGGCGGCGACGAAGAACAAGATAAAGCCGAGACCCAGCAAGCCGCCCATCGCCATTCCCATGGTCTGGCCGACGACTGCCTGGAAATCGGCAGTGACGCGATCGGGATTGGCTATGCCGAAGCGCGCGAGATACCACCAGATGCCTGCAAGGACGGCCTCGATGATGACCATCGCCAGGATCAGTCGTACCTTCTTGCTCATGTGTTCTTCGCCCCCGACCAGAGATATCTTGCCTTAGGGCCTTGAGATCGCCGAGTCGATCGAATCTGCATCGAAATGATGTCGTTTTGGGAGTGGAGGCGGCCGGCATCGCAGCGCGCGCTCGGCCTTCCCTTGCATGCCGGCAATCCGTGTGTTACATACTGAACCACATGGTTCAGTATTCCCGGACCCGCTTAGATGCCTCGTTCGCCGCGCTCTCGGACGCCACCCGACGCGGCGTTCTGGAGCAGCTCGGACGTGCAGACGCTTCGATCACGGAGCTTGCCGAGAAGTTCCACATGACGCTCACGGGCATGAAGAAGCACGTCGGCGTCTTGGAGCAGGCGGGGCTCGTCACCACGGAGAAGGTCGGGCGCGTGCGGACCTGCAAGCTCGGCCTACGCGAACTGGAGGAAGAGGCGGCTTGGATCGAGAGGTACCGCCAGCTGTGGGACGCACGCTTCAACGAGTTGGACAAGGTTGTCGAGGAATTGAAACGGAAGGAGCAAGCCGATGGACGAAAGAAGACATAGTGAGCCCGCCCCCATGAATAACCGCGCGACGGTGGAACGGAAGTCCGAGCGTGAGCTGGTCGTTACGCGAACGTTCAATGGCCCGGCGCGCATCGTGTACGAGGCGTGGACCAAGCCCGAGCTGTTCATGCGGTGGTGGGCACCGAAGTCGACTGGCGTGCCTCTGCTTTCCTGCGAGATGGATGTTCGTGTGGGAGGCGGGTACCGTGTGGCGTTTGGCCACGATGCCTCAAGCGCTATGGCATTCTTCGGTAAGTACATCGAAGTGATACCTAACTCGCGCCTCGTCTGGACGAATGAGGAAAGTGAGGACGCCGCCGTGACCACGGTGACCTTCGAAGAAAAAGACGGCAAGACTCTGCTGGTGCTGCACGAACTCTATCCCTCGAAGGAAGCGCTCGACGAGGCCATCGCCGGGATGGAGGACGGGATGCCCGAGCAGTTCGAGCAGCTGGACGAGCTTCTCGTCACGCTGGGCGCGAGCGTGGGACGAACATGAAGAGTCGTCAATCTCGCGGTCGGCCGCCTGGCTCTTTACTACGCGAAAGAGAACCCCAACGAGGTCATTGAAGGTCGAGTGCGAAGAGCTTCGTGGCGAGCGGAACTACGTCATCAGATCGCGCATGGAACATAGCCGTGGGGTGCTGGCCCAGGCTTACTCGTGCCGCAGCGCGTCGATCGGGTCGAGCCTGGCGCCGCGCAGCGCCGGGAAGAAGCCGAACACCATGCCGATCAGCGCCGAGAAGCCGACGGCGAGCAGGATGACCGCGGGACTTGGCGCGAACGGGATGGTCAGCGTCACCGAGGCGAGGCCGGCCAGCCCCAGGCCGATCAGGATGCCGATAATGCCGCCGAGTAGCGACAGCACTGTTGCCTCGACCAGGAACTGGATGAGGATGTGCTTTTCATGCGCGCCGATGGCGAGCCGGATGCCGATCTCGCGGGTGCGCTCGGTGACCGAGACCAGCATGATGTTCATGATGCCGATGCCGCCGACCAGCAGGCTGACGCCGGCGACGGCGCCCAGCATGCCGGTCATGGTGGTGGTGGCGCTGGCCATGGCGTCGGCGATCTGGGTCATGTCGCGGATGGCGAAATCGCTCTCGCGGTCGGGGGTGATGCGGCGCGCGTCGCGCAAAATGTCCTCGACGCGCGGCTGCAGTTCGCTGGTCGGCGTCGTGTCGTCGGCGGCGATGTAGATGTTGTCGATGTCGCGGTTGCCGGCGATGCGACGCTGATAGGCGTGCAACGGCATCAGCACCACATTGTCCTGGTCCTGGCCGAAGCCGGTATAGCCTTTGGGTTCGAGCAGGCCGATGATCTTGCAGGAGGTGCGGTTGACGCGGATGATCTCGCCCTCGGGGTCGCCGGCGCCGAAGAACTGCTGGCGCACCGTCTCGCCGATCAGGCACACGCCGGTGCCGGAGCGGGTTTCGGAATCGCTGAACGGACGGCCGGAAACCAGCTTCCAGTCGCGCGCATCGAGATAGGCGCTGTCGGTGCCGGTCACGCCCGAGGTCAGGCTCTCGGTGCCGAAGATGACGCGGGCCTGCTTTTGCGAGGCCGGCGAAATTGCGCGCGCGCCGGTCAGGTGTGCGACAAGTGCTGCGAGGTCCTTTTCGGCCAGCGGACGAACCACTTGGTCGAGGCCGCCCGGACCGCCGGGGCCAGCCGGGCGGCCGGAGCGGACGACCAGCAGGTTGCTGCCGAGCTTGGAGATGTCGGCCTTGACCTTTTCGGTGGTGCCGGAGCCGATGGTGAGCATGGCAATGACGGCGGCAACGCCGATGACGATGCCGAGCAATGTCAGGAACGAGCGCAGCACGTTGCGGCGGATCGAGCGGAGCGAGAGGCGGACGGTTTCCCAGATCATGATATAGAGCCTGATCCATCCCGACAGAGCCGGGATGGGGCTCTATCTTTTTGTTTGGCCATGATCTTTTCCGAAAACCGGTTGCCACTTTTCGGGATCATGGCTAGGCCACCTCGAGATTCTTGGAATCGGAAGCGACGTGGCCGTCGAGGAAACGAATGGTGCGCTCGGCATAGCCGGCGACGTCCGCCTCGTGCGTAACCATGGCGATGGTCAGGCCAAGCTCGATGTTGAGCTGGGTCAGCAAGTCCATGATCTCGTGCGTGCGGGCAGTGTCGAGATTGCCGGTCGGCTCGTCAGCGACGAGCAGTGTCGGCCTTGTGACGATGGCGCGCGCGATCGCCACGCGCTGCTGCTGGCCACCGGACAGTTCGGCCGGCGTGTGGTGCTCGCGGCCGACAAGGCCGACCTGGGACAGCGCCTGCATGGCAAGGTCGCGGCGCTCGCGGGCGGCAACGCCGCGGTAGATCAGCGGCAGTTCGACATTTTCCGCCGCCGTGGTGCGGGCCAGCAGATTGTAGCCCTGGAAGACGAAACCGACATAGAGGTTGCGCAGCATGGCGCGGCGGTTGCGGTCGAGCCGGCCGGCGTCGATGCCCATGAAGGAATAGGTGCCGGTCGTCGGCGTGTCGAGGCAGCCGATGATGTTCATCGCCGTCGACTTGCCGGAGCCGGACGGGCCCATGATGGCGACGAATTCGCCGCGCCGGATGGCAAGATCGACGCCGGCCAGCGCATGGACCTTGGCCTCGCCCTGGCCATAGCTCTTCCAGACCTTGTCGAAGGTGATGAGGGTCGCGCCCGCAGCCACGGCCTCAGCTCCGTTGCTGCGATGCGGTGATGACCTCAGCGCCTTCCCTGAGGCCCGAGGTGATCTCGGTCAACTCGCCATCGGTGGAGCCGATCTTGACGTTGACCGGATGCGGCCGTCCGTTCTCCAGCACATAGAGCGTGCGCGAGCCGTCGGTGGGCGCCGTCGCGGCCTGGCGCTGGCGGTTGCCGCCGGGGCGCCCCATGCGGCCGGTAAACAGGTCGCTCAGGCTCCAGCCGCGGGCCCCCTGCTGTGCCGGGCGATAGCGGAAAGCGGTGGCCGGTACGGTGAGCACGTCCTTGGCCTGCCGGGTGACGACCGAAACGGTTGCGGTCATGCCGGGCCGCAGCAGCAGCTCATTGTTGTCGACCTCAAGCCGCGCATTGTAGGTGACGACGCCGTCGGTGGTGACCGAGGCATAGGAAATGTCGCGGATCTCGGCGTCGAACGGCCGGTCCGGGAAGGCATCGACGGTGAAACGGGCATGCTGGCCGGTCTTGACCGCGCCGATGTCGGCCTCGTCGACCGCTGCCACCAGTTCCATGTTTCTGAGATCGGCGGCGATGATGAACAGCACCGGCGCCTGCAAAGAAGAGGCAACCGTCTGGCCGGGGTCGACCGAGCGCGTCAGCACGATGCCGTCGATCGGCGCATAGATGGTGCTGTTGGCAAGGTCGGTCTGCTGCGATTTCAGATCGGCATTGGCGATGGCGAGATTGGCCTGGGCACTGTCTAGCGCCGCCTTGGAGCGGTCGCGCGTCGCGGTCGCCGCCTCGAGCGACTGGTCGGTCGCCATGCCGCGCTTGGTCAGCGCCGCCGCGCGGATAAGCGCCTTTTCGTTCTCGGTGAGTGTCACCGTGGCGTCCTCGACATTGGCAGCCGCGCCGTTGGCGGATGCCTCGGCCCGCTCGATCTGGACCTGCAGCTTGGCGGTGTCGAGGGCGGCCAGTACGTCGCCCTTCTTGACCTGCTGGTTCTCCTCGACGGACACCGAGCGGATGATACCGGAGAGCTGGCTGGAAATATCGACCTGTGTGAGCGGCTGCAGCGTACCGGTCGCCGATACCGCGACGGTGAGATCGGCTTTGGCGGCAGGCACGGTGGTGTAGTCAACCTTGGCGGGCGAGCCGGCGTACCATTGATAAAGGCCAAACCCGGCGGCGAGCACGATCAGTGTCAGCAGCGCATAGAGCCAGCCGCGGCGGCGCGTCTTGCGCAGACCTTGACTGTCGAGCCCGAGCGCCGTCTCGATGGCGGAATCCGATTCCGTCTTTGGCAGATTGACAATCTGGTCCACGTTGGACCCCTATGATGCGCAATGTCCCTATCTGTGCACAGATCAGGCTTACTGGTTCAAATATCAAATTAAATTTCGCCCATGTTGGGATTGAGGCAGGAATGCAAACCCGGAATTACTTGCTTTACGATGTGTTCACGACCGAGCGACTGGCCGGCAACCCGCTGGCCGTGGTGTTGGATTGCAAAGGTCTGGACACGGCCGCGATGCAGGCCATCGCGCGCGAGTTCAACCTGTCGGAATCGGTCTTTGTGCTGCCGCCGGCCAATCCCAAGCACCGAAACCGCATCCGCATCTTCACGCCCGACTACGAAATGCCGTTCGCCGGCCACCCGACGGTGGGTTCAGCGATCGCGCTGGCTGAACTGGCGGGAGAGGGCGGCGCCGGCATCTTCGTGCTGGAGGAAAACATCGGTCCGGTGCGTTGCGCCGTCAGCAAGCACGATGGCAACACCTTCGCCGAGTTCGACCTGGCGAAGCTGCCGGAGCCGCTGAAGCTCGAGGCCGATCCGGAGGCGATCGGTGCGGCCCTTGGCCTGGCGCCGCATGAGATCGGCTTCGAGAATCATCGCGTCGCGTTCTGGTCGGCGGGTGTGCCCTATGTGACCATCCCGGTTGCCAATCTCGAAGCTGCGGGCCGAATCCGGCTGGACAACCAGGCCTGGTCGGAACTGGCGCCGCGCAAGAGCGAGTGGGCCTTCGCCAGCCCCTATGTCTACTGCCGCGAGACGGTGAACCACGAAAGTGCGTTCCATGTGCGCATGATCGTGCCGGGCACGCCGTCCTATGAAGACCCGGCGACCGGCTCGGCGGCGGCCGCCTTCGCCGGCGCCATCATGCATTTCGATGGCCCGACAGACGGTGTTTCGCAGCTGTGGATCGAGCAGGGGCTGGAGATGGGCCGGCCGTCGCGCATCCGCCTCGAACTGACCGTGCAAGGCGGAAAACTGGCCTCGGCGCGCATCGGCGGCAACGCGGTCAAGGTCGCCGAAGGCAGACTGTTCGTTTGATCGCGAGCAGGCTCGGTCGATTTGTCGGGAAATGATTCCGGCAGGGCTGGACAGGACCGATGGTGGCGGCTATATGCCCGCCAACGCCGGTTTTTGCCGGCCGAGTGGGTGCGTAGCTCAGTTGGTAGAGCAGCTGACTCTTAATCAGCGGGTCCACAGTTCAATCCTGTGCGCACCCACCAAAATCTTCAAAGACTTGGTGGAAAGACCTGAAAGCGGGATGTTTCGCTGCCGTTCGGTGGCGGCATTCAGTGGACGCTATTGGATAGTTGGTCGCAGATAGCTGAGGATCGCTCGCGTTATAGCGAGGACGCCGTCGACGTCTTCGAAGTTTGTCTTGCTTTTGCCAACGATCCATTCGAGTTCCGGGGCTTCCGGCAGACGAAGCTCGCCACATAGCAACCAGCCCGAAAGCGTAAAGAGGTCTAACGATCTCGGATCGCCATCCGAATAGTAAGGAAATTGAAAGAACAACCTTATTGGGCCGCCATATCTAAGCTTGAAGGTCATTGAGAATCTAACATCGTGACCAAATCGGTCTTCAAAGGCTCCACTAAAGCTAAGGTCTCTGGCGTCGTAGCTATGCCATTGCCTCGCCAATCCCAAGGAGTTCCATGCCTTAAGGGTATGGGCTTTCAGTTCTTTGCGGTTCGGGAATTTTGCCTTTTCAGGATCATAACGAGTGGGCGCATCGATGTAGCCTGTCTCAGTTCTCCACTCCTCCGCGGTGCTGCGAAGATCTTCGAAAACCTGATCAATTTTAGGATTCGTCTGCTCGCCAGTACAGATTGAAATCCGCCATTGAGAAATCATCTCGCACAGCGCTTCGACCGTATGGCCCGATCGCTCTGCCCAATCCTCCGTCGCCAATATCCACGGTGAATTGTATTTCAGCCCGGCAAAAGCTCCGCTCTTGCTGTCGAAATCTCCGATAATCCGAGCAAGAATATCGCGAAGCCCCTGTTTGGGGTCTCCGAAAATCTGTGAGGGCTCGTTCATCAAACCCAATCCGGGCGTTGGGGCCTACTTCTCCGACACCCCAGCCTCGGCAAAACTTGCCATCCTGGCATGGCACTCCAGCGCGGAACGGACGATGTTGACGGCGAGGCAGGCGCCGGAACCTTCGCCGAGCCGCATGCCGAGATCGAGCAGCGGCGGCAGGCCGAGGGCTTCGAGCAGGCCACGGTGGCCGGATTCGGCCGAGACATGGGCGGCGATCGTGTGGGCTAGACCCGCCGGGTGCAACCTTGCCAGTGGTGCGGCGGCGGCGGTGCAGACGAAGCCGTCGAGCAGCACGGGTATGCCCAGATGGCGGGTGGCGAGGGTGGCGCCGAAGATGGCGGCGAGTTCGCGCCCACCGAGCGCGGCGGCAACTCCCAGCGGATCGCTAAGGGCGACAGCGTGGCGCTTCAGGCCGGCTTCGATGGCGACCACCTTGCGCTTCAGGCCGGCGTCATCGACGCCGGTGCCGCGCCCGGTCCATTTTTGTGCACCGCCGCCGAACAGCGCCGCCGAAATGGCGGCTGCCGGCGTGGTGTTGCCGATGCCCATTTCGCCGAAGCAAACCAGATCGAGGTCCTTCGTCACCGCGTCATAGCCGGCCGACACGGCGGCGAGAAACACCTTCTCGTCCATCGCCGGGCCTTGCGTGAAGTCGCCGGTGGGATGGTCGAGATCGAGCGGGATGACATCGAGTTCGGCGCCGGCGATGCGGGCAAGCTGGTTGATGGCGGCACCGCCGCCGGCGAAATTCGCCACCATCTGCACGGTGACTTCCGAAGGATAGGCCGACACGCCTTGCGCGGTGACGCCATGGTTGCCGGCAAAGACGAAGACCTTCACCCGGTCGAGCCTGGGCATGTCGCGGCCCTGCCAGCGCGCCAGCCATGCGGCGATGGTTTCGAGCCGGCCGAGGCTGCCTTGCGGCTTGGTCAGCGTGTCCTGGCGGCGGGCGACAGCGCTTGCGGCGGCATCGCTGCCGGCAGGTAGGTTGACGCAGGCGGCGCGCAGTTCATCGAGCGATTTGAAGGGCATGGGGGCAAAGTCTCCAAAAGGGAATCAGGCCAAAGGGGAATCAGGAGAGAGCTACGGAAGCGACGAGCAGCACGGCAATTTCGCTCAGCTGCTGCAAGGCGCCGATCGTGTCGCCGGTCTGGCCATCGATCTGGTTGACGCACAGGGTGCGGAAGGCGGCAAACAACAGGCCAAGCAGAATGAGCGCGACAATGGCGCCGCCGAGCCCTAGCAGGAGCAGCGGTATCGCGCCGAGCACGGCACCGGCGATGGCGGTTTCGATCGAAACGGTGCCGGCGTCGGCCGAGAGACCGTCGGACCGGGCCGGGGGCAGCAGGTGCATGAAGGCGCCCAGCACGCCGCGCGAGGCTGCGTGCGCGGCAATCAGGGCGAACAGGGCTTGCGTCGGTTCGACGAACTCCGACAGTGCGCTCCAGCGGATCAGCAGCGACAGAGCCAGCGCCATGGCACCGTAGGCGCCGATGCGGCTGTCGCGCATGATCTCGAGTTTCCGGCCGCGCGACTTGCCGCCGCCAAAGCCGTCGGCGACATCGGAAAGCCCGTCCTCATGCAGGCAGCCGGTGGTGAGCACGGTTGCCACAAGAGCCAGGGCCGCCGCCGGGCCTATGGCGAGGCCAAACCGTTCCGCCGTGGCAAAGACGATCGCGCCGATCAAGCCGACGACAAGGCCAGCGACGGGTGCCGCCCAGATCGCCGCGGCAAGGCTGCGGCCGCGAAAGTCGAAGACGGGCAGCGGCAGCCGGGTGAAGAAGACCAGGCAAAGCGCGATATCGTCGAGGATTTGCCGGGGCGAAAGGCTCAAGTTCCGGAGCTTGAGCCTGATCTTTTCCGAAAACCGGTTGCCATCTTTCGGGATCATTCTCTAGCCCCTCGCAATGGCGTGGAAGAAGGTGCCGCTGACATGGCCGCGCCGGTAACCCGAGACGCCGATCGGATTGCCCTGGCCGTCGGCGAGGTCGGCCAGCGGCTCGTCATTGCCGGTCGCGATCATTTGCGCATAGTGGAACTCGTGGCCGCGGATCAATGCGCCTTGCTTGCCCAACGGGCAATCGGCGCGCAGCCGTACCTCGCGGTAACCGAGGTTCATCTTGCGCTTGGCAAAGCTGGTGGAATGGCCGAGCAGGCCGAGCATCGCATGCCCTTCGCCCGACGCGTCCTCCAGTGCTTCGCCAAGCACCATGAAGCCACCGCACTCGCCATGGATGGGCTTCGTCGCAGCGAATCTTGCCATTCGTGCACGGAAATTGGTGGCGGCGGCTAGCTTGCCAGCATGGAGTTCGGGATAGCCGCCAGGCAGCCAGCAGACATCGCAGCCTTCGTCGGGTGCTTCGTCGGCGAGTGGCGAGAACGGGACGATCTCGGCCCCGGCCTTGCGCCAGTGGGCTGCCACATGCGGATAGAGGAAGGTGAAAGCGGCATCTTCAGCCAACGCGATCCGCTGGCCGGGCGGCGATAGCGCGTCATCGAAGCCGCCGGGCGCCGGGGTGAGGGGGCTCGCCAGGGCCATGATGGCGTCGAGATCGAGTGACTTCTCGGCCATGTCGGCCAGCCGGTCGAGATGCGCCATCAGGTCATCATATTCGCCGGCCTGGACGAGGCCGAGGTGGCGCTCCGGCAGGTTCAGCGTCGGGTCGCGCAGGATGGCGCCGACGACCGGCAGGCCGATCGCCTCGATCGCATCGCCGGAGAGCCGGCGGTGGCGCTCGCTGCCCAGCCGGTTGAGCACGACGCCGGCCATGCGCACATCCGGATCATAGGTGGCAAACCCCTTGGCGACGGCGGCCGCCGTGGTTGATTGGCCGGAAACGTCGAGCACCAGCAGCACCGGGAGACCGTAGAGCCGGGCGAGATCGGCCGCGGAGCCGGTGCGGCCGGGAGCCGCCGGAATGCCGTCGAACAGGCCCATGGCGCTTTCGAGGATGACGAAATCGGTGTCGTCGGCTGCTTGCGTGGCGAGCGCGTTGAGCAGTGACGGCGGCATGGCCCAGCTGTCGAGATTGACGCCCGACAAGCCCGTGGCGGCGGTGTGGAAGCCAGGATCGATATAGTCGGGGCCGGATTTGGCGCCGCGCACTTTCAGCCCGCGCCGGGTGAGCGCGCGCAGGATGCCGATGGTGACGCTGGTCTTGCCCGAGCCGGAGCGCGGCGCGCCGATGATGATGGCGCGAGCGGTCATGTGTTCCCCGCCAGTGCCGCGCGCATGGCGACGATGCCGCCGACGACGATCAGCGCCGGCGAGGTCAGCCCGGCGGCAGCGGCTTCCTCGGCAATGGTGGCGAGCGTGGCGACGACGGTTCGTTCCTGCGGCGTCGTCGCGGCAACGATCACTGCCGCCGGCGTCGACGGCGCCAGCCCACCGTCGAGCAATGCCGCGGCGATCAAGGGCAAATTGGCCATGCCCATATAAACCACGATGGGCTGGCCGGTGCGGGCTATTGCGCCCCAGTCGATATCGTCATCGGTGCCGGCGGCATGGCCGGTGGCCAGGATCACCGCCTTGTTGATGCCGCGCATGGTGGCCGGTATGCCGGTTGCAGCCAGTGCGCTCAGTCCCGACGTCAGGCCGGGCAGGACGCGGAACGGGATATGTTCCCGTGCCAGCGCCAGAGCTTCTTCGCCGCCACGGCCGAAAATATAGGGATCGCCACCCTTCAGCCTGACGACGCGGCGGCCTGCGCGTGCCAGCCGGACCAAAAGTGCGGTGATGTCGTCCTGCTTCATCGACGGTTTTCCGCCGCGCTTGCCGGCAAAGAAAAGCTCGGCGCTTTCGGCGACGGCGACGACGTCGGGAGAGACCAATGCGTCGTAGACCAGCGCATCCGCCTCGGCCAAAGCGGCCAGCACTTCCAGGGTCAGGCAGCCAGGGTCGCCGGGGCCGGCGCCTGCCAGCCAGACATGGCCCGGCTCCAGCCGGCGCGGCTTGAAGTTCAGCCGGGACAATGCCTGTTCGAGCGTGGCGTTCTCGCCCTTGTTCCTGGTGCTGCCGCTCACAATCCGTCCCGTCCGCGAAAACGCCGCTGGTAGTGGGCGTCGTACAATGAACTCTCGCCAAAATCTTCCGCTGCCAGCGAACGGCCGACGAAGATGATCGCCGTGCGCTCCATCGGATCGGCCGCGAGCAACATTTCGATCGTTTCCAGCGTGCCGGTCAGCACGCGTTCATCCGGCCAGGAGGCGCGGAAGACGATCGCCACCGGGCAATCCCCACCATAATGCGGCGTCAGTTCAGCGACGACGCGATCGATGGCGTGGATGGCAAGATGAATGGCAAGCGTGGCGCCGGTGCGGCCGAAACCAGCCAGCGTTTCGCCGGGCGGCATCTTGGACGCGCGGCCGGAGACGCGGGTCAGCACCAGGCTTTGCGCGACTTCAGGAATGGTCAGCTCGCGGCGAAGTGCTGCGGCAGCAGCGGCGAAGGAGGGAACGCCCGGTGTCAGCGTGTAGGGAATGCCGTGCTTTTCCAGCCGCCGGATCTGCTCCGCAACGGCGCTCCATACCGACAGGTCGCCGGAATGCAGCCTGGCGACATCATGGCCGGCCTTGTGGGCATCGAGATACGCGGCCTCGATCTCGTCGAGCGACATCGGCGCGGTGTCGATCAGTTGTGTCCCCGGCGCGCAGTGCTGCAGCAATTCGGGCGCGACGATCGAACCGGCATGCAGGCAGACCGGGCAGCTTGCCAGCAGCCTTGCACCACGCAGCGTGATGAGGTCGGCGGCACCAGGACCGGCGCCGATGAAATGCACGGTCATGGCGCATCTCCGCTGATGGCGATGGCGCAGGTGACCGGGCCGAGCACCGTACGGGCTCCGAGCAGCCTCGCGCCTCTGCCGGCGACAGCAAGGGCGGATGCTTCGGAAACCGATGGCGTGCCGGCCAGATCCTGCGAGAGGCTGGAGAGGCTGATCGTGCCTGATGAGGCGACCTCGATCGCGGCCGCATCGGCGATAATGACCGGAAGATTGAGCTGATGTCCGGCGGCGAAGATAGCCTTTTCGTCCTGTTTCAGAGGGGCGGTGGCCAACGCTGAAAGCGCCGCCATCGCCAGCCCATGCGTCTCCAGGGTGGTTTCTACCGCCGCGAGCACGTCCTCAACTGTCACGCCCTTTCGGCTGCCGATGCCCGCGACCATCATGGCTTCACCCAGCTCCATTGGGTGACCGGCATGGCCGGCCGCCAGGCCTGCATCGAGCCGACAGGCGACGCGCGGGATATGTTTATGCGGGTAAGGTCGCCGCCAAGCGAGACGTGACGCGCGAGAAGCAGGGTTTCCATCTCCAGCGTCACTGCATTGGCCACGAGACGGCCGCCGGCGCGCAAGGCCTTGATTGCAGCGTTCAACACGCCGGCATCGCTGCCGCCGCCGCCAATGAAGATAGCGTCCGGCGTGTCCAGCCTGGCAAGCGCCTTTGGGGCGCTGCCTTCCACCACGACAAGCCCGGGTACGCCGCAGGCGGCGGCGTTGCGGCCAATGCGGGCGGCGCGGATCGGGTCGGCCTCGATGGCGATGGCGCGCAGCGAGGGATGGCTGAGCATCCATTCGATGCCGATGGAGCCGGAGCCGGCGCCGATGTCCCACAGCAACTCGCCCCGCCGTGGCGCCAGCGCCGACAGGGTGATGGCGCGGATTTCGCGCTTGGTGATCTGGCCGTCATGGTCGAACAGATGATCGGCAAGACCAACCGTGAGCGGCAGGACGCGCGCATCCGGACCCGGTTCAACGTCGATCGCCAGCACGTTGAGCGGATTGATGTTTTCGAGATCGAAGGCATCGGCCCGGGCCGAACGCAATGTCTCCCTCGGCCCGCCCAAGGCCTCCAGAACCGTCAGCCGCGATGTGCCAAAGTCCAGTTCGGTCAGCAGGCGCGCGATTGCCGCAGGTGCTTCGGCGTCGGATGTCAGCGCCAGGATGCGCGCATTCGGCTGCAGCAACGGCCGGATCAGGTCGAGCGGCCGGCCATGCAGCGAGACGGTCTCGACATCCTGCAGCGCCCAGCCCAACCTAGCAGCAGCCAGCGAAATGGCCGATGGTGCCGGGATGACATGCATCTCCTGCGCCCTCACCTTGCGGGCGAGGGTGGCGCCGACCCCGTGGAAGAAAGGGTCACCCGAGGCGAGCACGCAGACGCGCCTGCCGGTGAGCGCCAGCACATCAGCCATGTCGGTATCGAAAGGGACCGGCCAGGGGCGCGCCTCGCCCTTGGCGAAGGAGGCGACAAGCGCCAGGTGCCGCTTGCCGCCGAAGATAACTTCCGCCTTGGCGATCAGCTGCTTGGCCTTGTCGCCGAGACCCGCTAAACCGTCCTCGCCGATGCCGACGATGGAGAGCCATCTTGAGTTGAGCTTGGCGCCGCGCGGACCCTCAGCAGGCATGATGACCCACCGCATTCTGATCCTCGGCGGAACCACGGAAGCCCGGCAACTGGCCGGAAAACTGGCGGCGGGCGCCGATTGCCTGGTCACGCTGTCGCTGGCCGGCCGCACCGAAAGCCCGGTTGCGCAGGGCGTGCCGGTGCGAACGGGAGGATTTGGCGGCGCCGATGGGCTGGCCGCCCATCTCCGGGAGACGGGCATCGACCTGCTGATCGACGCCACGCACCCCTATGCGGCGCAGATCTCGGCCAATGCCGCGCAAGCCGCGCGCATGGCCGGCGTGCCTGTTTTGGCGTTGCGACGCCCCGGCTGGGAACCTGTCGAAGGCGACCGCTGGACGCAGGTCGATACAACAGGCGATGCCGTGCAAGCGCTGGGCCCCGCGCCGCGCCACGTCTTCCTGGCGCTGGGCCGGCAAGAGGTTGCCGCTTTCGAAGCAGCGCCCCAGCACCACTATCTCATCCGCAGCGTCGATCCGGTCGAACCGAAGCTCGCGGTGCCGGATGCGACCTATCTGTTGGCACGAGGGCCGTTCCGCGAGACGGAAGAACGCGCGCTGCTCGAAAAGCATCGCATCGACGCCGTCGTGTCCAAGAACAGCGGCGGCGAGGCGACCTATGGCAAGATCGCTGCGGCGCGAGCGGTTGGCATCGAGGTGGTGATGGTCCGCAGGCCCGCGCTGCCGGACGTCCCTTCGGCTGAAACCGTCGAAGCGCTGGCCGCCATTGTCAACCAGTTTGGGGTCGATCATTTTCTCTGACCCGTTGACGAACGCGGTGTGTAGACCAGCGCCTGCTTTTCGCCGCGCTTGATGATCCTGGTTTCAGGCGAGCCGATGATGATGCAGGTCGCCATGTCGGCCTTTTGCGCGTCGACATCGGCCAGCAGGAAGACTTCGATGCGCTCATCCGGACGGCCGGCGGCGCGGCCGAAAATCACCGGCGTGGTGCCCGGCAGGATCGCGGTCAGGCATTCGAAAGCGCGGCCAAGCTGCCAGGGGCGCGCCTTGCTGATCGGGTTGTAGAGCGCGATGACGAAGCCGGCGCCGGCCGCCGCCAGCAGCCGCAGCTCGATCAATTCCCACGGTTTCAGATTGTCGGACAGCGAAATGGCGCAGAAATCATGGCCGAGCGGGGCGCCGATGCGGGCGGCGAC
The DNA here is from genome assembly GCF_042431665.1 of Mesorhizobium kowhaii. NCBI lineage: Bacteria > Pseudomonadati > Pseudomonadota > Alphaproteobacteria > Hyphomicrobiales > Phyllobacteriaceae > Mesorhizobium > Mesorhizobium kowhaii. Next base: position 247,346 of record NZ_JBHLYT010000002.1, on the reverse strand, counting down.
AGCGAGCATGGCGGTGATGCCGGGCACGACGGCGACATCGACCGCACGCCATTCGGCCGGGCCGGCCTCGATCGCCTCGCAGACGGCCGCAGCCATGGCGAACACGCCGGGATCGCCACCGGAAACGACCGCAACGTCATGGCCTTCTGCGGCCTTGACCAGCGCGTCCTTGGAGCGGGCGAGCTCCTCGCGGTTGTCGGAGGCAACGCGGGTCTGGTCTCCGCGCAGCTCCAGTCGGTCGAGATAGGGCTTGTAGCCATAGAAGAATTTTGCCTGCGCCACGGCGCGGCTGGCCTCCGGCGTCACCTGATCGGCATTACCGGGCCCGAGGCCGATGACGGTGAGACGGCCGCTCATGCCTGCGCTCCCAAGACGCCCGGCCGGCCGGACCAGCCGGCGACCAGCACGATGGCGAAGTAGGGGGCCTTGTCGTCTTTTTTGTCGGTCAGCTTCATCGAGACGCTGCCGGTCATGGTGCCGCGCTCGACATAGACGGCGCGCGCCAGCTTGCCGGTTGCCTCCAGAGCCCGCCTGATCTTGGGCAGGTTGCGGCCGACTTTCATGATGACGGCGGCATCGGTGTCGGCCAGCCGGCGCGTCAGCTCGAACTCGCTCATCGTGCCCGGCAGCACCGTCAGCACGTCGTCGCCCTGGACGATCGGCAGGCCGGTCGCCGACCAGCAGCCGGACATGGCGGTGACGCCGGGAATGACTTCGGTCGGGAAGCGATGGGCAAGCCGGACATGCAGATGCATGTAGGAGCCGTAGAACAGCGGGTCGCCCTCGGACAGCACGGCGACCATTTTGCCGGCCTGAAGATGCTCGGCGACCTTCTCGGCGGACTCCTCGTAGAAACCGGTGATCTGCGAGCGGTAGTCGTCGTGATCCTTGTCGATTTCCGTGGTGACGGGATAGAGCAGCGGCAGTTCCGTCATGCCCGGGCGGAACTGCGCTTCGACGATGGCGCGCGCGTTGCTGTTGTTGCCGCGCTTGGCGAAATACGCCACGACATCGGCCTCGGCCAGGACGCGCGCGGCCTTCAGCGTCAGCAGTTCGGGGTCGCCGGGACCCGTGCCGACGCCGACGAGACGGCCTTTGGCAAGCGCGTTCACAGGCCCGGCCTCGCCAGGGCATTGAGTGCCGCGGCGGTCATGGCGCTGCCGCCAAGCCGGCCGCGCACGATGGCATAGGGCACGCCATAGGAATTCTCGGCCAGCGCATCCTTGGATTCGGCCGCACCGACGAAGCCGACCGGCATGCCGATGATGGCTGCCGGCTTCGGCCCGCCGTCGCGAAGCTTTTCCAACAGATAGAAAAGTGCGGTCGGCGCATTGCCGATGGCGACCACCGAACCGGCTAGGCGCTCGCCCCACAGGTCGATCGCGGCCGCGGAGCGGGTGTTACCGATCTCCTTGGCGATTTCGTGTGTGCGCGGGTCGCGCAAGGTGCAGATCACCTCGTTGCCGGCCGGCAGCCTGGCGCGGGTGACGCCATGCGAGACCATCTCGGCGTCGCAGAAGATCGGCGCACCAGCCGAAAGTGCCGTGCGCGCGGCGGCAACGAAATCCGTCGAAAAAACAAAATGCCTGGCAGCTTCGACCTGGCCGCAGGCATGGATCATGCGGATGGCGACATCGGCCTCGGCTTCGGAGAAGCGCGACAGGTCAGCCTCGGCGCGAATGATGGCGAAGGAGCGCTCGTAGATCGCCGTGCCGTCGTGGATGTAGTCGTAGGCGGCCATGCTCATTCCTGTCGGTAAGCTTCGGCGATGCCGGCCGCGCCAAGCCTTGTCAGGCAAGCGGCGGCTGTTTCGCCGGGAAGTCGTGCGCTGCGGATCGCTGCCGCGACGCGGCTGATGCCGCGCGCGGCGTCATAGCCCGGCCTGTAGCCGGCAGGAAGGGCCTTTGCCGTCGCGTTCACGACAAGTCCGGCTCCGTTTTCGCCGCCGACCAGGGTAAGCGCTGCTTTGCCCGGATGGGCGCAGCCCTTGGCACAGCCGGAAATGTGCAGTGTGAAGTCGAGGATGTCGGCGTTTTCAGCGGCAATCGTCTCGGCAATGTCGCGCGTGGCTATCCGGCCGGAGGCGCAGGCCGGCGTGCCGGGGCAAGCCGCAATACGTGTGCGCGGATCGTCTGGGTCGGTGACGAAGCCGAGGGTGGTTGCGGCGTGCTGAAGAGAGCGGCATGCGGCCGACTGGAGTCCGAGGAACAGCAAGGCACGGCCGGGCGCCAGTCGGATTTCGGTTGTGCCGAGGGCGAGGGCGCTCTGGGCGAGGCCGATGATCTTGTCTGCCGGCATGCTGCCATAGGGCAGGCCTATGCCGAGGGCGGTGGCTGCGGCGAGATTGAAAGTTCCGATAGGTCGGAGTTCCTTCGCGCCCCCCTCTGTCCTACCGGACATGTCCGGCAGGACAGAGGGGGGTGGGACGGAGTGCCAACTTTCGAGCGATTTGAGCTGCCTCTCCGACAAATCCCTCGCGTGGGCCTCACGACCCTTCTCGGCAACCATCCTGAGCACGGCAACGGCAATATCGCGTGCTGCATCGTCTTCCACGGTGACGAGCGGCCTCGCATTCTGCCCATCACCCGCGACAGACACCAGCCACCGAACTCCCGCATCAATCCGCGTTGCCGCAAGCCGCACATCGGCCGTTACCGCATCCAACGTCAGTTGCCCACCACCGTCGACAACAACCGAAACCTTCGGCCCGAGCCGTTGCGTCAGCCCAGCCTCTTCGACCGCCGCTCTGATCCGTTCAGCCAGCGGCCGGGGATCGGCGATCTCCTGCGGATCGATGCCGGCCAGTGGCCCGGTCTCGACCGGCACGCCGGTGCGCACCGCGATTCCCAGAGCATCGACCTCCGTCGCCAACCGCGGCGCGCTTTCCGATGTCAGCCCGCGTAGCTGCAGGCTGCCGCGCGCAGTGACCTCCATGATGCCGTTGCCGTGCCGCAGGGCGGATTCGGCGAGGCCGATCAAAAGCTTCGGCGACAATCCTCCCGCGACTGGGTTGAGCCGCACCAGCAGGCCGTCGCCGGTCTGCATGGGGGCTGCCAGAGCAGGGCAGGCGCCGCGGCGCGAGAAGGCGTTCATGCCGCAACCCCAAGCGCTTCAGCCTCGGCAATCAGCGCGGCGAGATCGTCGTCGATGGAATTGCGCAGGGGATGCCAGAGGCCACGCCGCCGCGCCGACAGGAAGCGCTCGGCCATGACTTTGGCTGCTGCAGGGTTCTCGCGCAGGATGAAGGCGCGCACCACGGGATCACCGAGATAGGCATCGTGAACGGCCTCGATCAGCGCGCCCGATATGGCATGGGTGGTTTCGGCGAAGCCGACCAGCCGGTCGACGGTTTCGGCGAATTCGGAGGCGCCGCGCGGGCCGTGGCGCATCTGGCCTGATATGAAGCGGGCGTTGACGGCGCGGGCCCGCACGACGCGGGCCACCGCCTCACTGATCGAACGCGGCTTGGGCTTTTGCGGATCCGTGGTGTCGAGCACGATCACGTCGGCGTTCCTGCCGAGCGCGGCCAACGCTGCCGAAAAGCCGCCGATGAAGGCAACGTCGGCGGAGCCTTCGAGGATGTCGCGGCCGGGGTCGTCGCCGGTGTGGACGAGAAGATCGGCTTCGGCGATGCGGCCCTCGAAGGCGCCGGGCGCGGATATGCCTTCGCCTCCGGCGCCGCCATAGGCATGCGAGGTGGCGTCGAGATAGGCGCGGCCGATCTCTTCACGTGCCGCCCAGTCACCGCTCGACAACAGGTCCTCTATGCCGGCGCCGTAAGTGCCGGGCGAGGTGCCGAAGATGCGCGGGCTGATCTTGCCATCCGCGCGGGCTTTGGCCGCGAGCGGGTTTTCCGAATCCTCCTCGTCGCGGGTGGCAACGGCGTTGGCCGCGGCATCGATCAGCGCGATCTGGGTCGGGAACATGTCGCGGAACAGACCCGAAATGCGCCAGGTGACGTCGACGCGTGGCCGTCCGAGGGCAGCCGGCGGCAGCACCTCGATGCCAGTGATACGGCCCGTTGCGGCATCCCATTGCGGCCGGCAGCCCATCAGCGCCAGGCCCTGGGCAATCTCCTCACCGCCAGTGCGCAGCGAGGCCGAGCCCCAGAGATCGGTGACCAGCGAACGCGGCCAGTCGCCATGCGACTGCATATAGCCGCGCACGACTTCTTCCGCTGCAGCCCTGCCGAGATCATAGGCGGTCGGCGTCGGCATGGTGCGCGGATCCGACGTGAACAGGTTGCGGCCGGTGGGCAAAACGTCGGAGCGACCGCGCGCCGGCGCGCCGGCCGGACCTGCCTTGACGTGACGACCGTCGAGCGCCGTGAGCAACGCCGTCTTCTCGGCTTCCGCGCTTTGCCGGCGCATGGCGTCAGGCTCGTTTTCGGGCGCACGGCCATAGATATGCAGCCCGTCCTTGATGGCGAAATCCTTGAGGTCGCAGAGCCAGGCGTCGATGCGGCGCAGCGCTTCGTCGGATGCGTCGGTTTTGGCGACGCCGGCTTCGGAGGCGAGGCCGGTCTTTTGCGCGGTGTCGACGATCAGCTTGGCAAGCCGGTCGCGGCGGCGACGGTCGAGCCCGTCGGCCTGGGCATATTCGTCGACCAGCCGCTCGAGCCTGTGCTGATCCTCGTCCAGCCCGGCGCCGGTCAACGGTGGCGGCAAATGGCCAAGGGTGACGGCGGCGATGCGCCGCTTGGCCTGTGCCGCCTCACCGGGATTGGAGACGATAAAGGGATAGATCACGGGCAAGGGGCCGGTGACGATCTCGGGAAAGCAGTTTTCCGAGAGCGCAACCGTCTTGCCGGGCAGCCATTCCAGCGTGCCATGGGCGCCGACATGGACAAGCGCATGAACGCCGAGCGACTTGCGCAGCCACAGGCCGAAAGCGATCAGCGCATGGCGCGGCGGCAGTGTCGGGTCGTGATAATCGGCGCGGCGGTCCGCCGAGCGGCCGCGATCCGGGGCGAGCGCCACGGTGACGTTGCCGAAGGTGGCGGCGCGGAAGGGGAATTTTGCGGAGGGGGGCGCCTCGCGCAAGCCGGTCTCGTCTTCCGTCTTCCCCCAGGCCGCCTCTACGGCAGCCATTGCCACCCTCGGCAATTCGGTCGAGAAGGACAGATAGTCGTCAAGCTTCAGCCCGTGGTTTGAACTTTCCAGCAAATCCAGCAGCTCACGCGGCGTTTGTGGAATCCTGTCGACGGCATAGCCCTGTCCCTTGAGGTCATGCAGCATGGCCAGCACGCTGGACGGCACGTCGAGGCCGACGGCATAGCCGGTGCGGCCCGGGGCACTCGGGTAATCCGGGATCAGGATCGCCAGCTTGCGCTCGGCGCGGGGCGTTTCCTGCAACTTGATGAAGGCTCTGACGCGGTCCGCGACTTGCGCCACACGATCCGGTTCCGGCCGGTTGGCAAAGGCGCGGTGACCAAGCGCCGGGTCGACCTCGCTCTCGCCCTTGAAGGAAATGGCGCCGGCGAGGATGCGGCCGTCGAGTTCGGGCAGCACGACATGCATGGCAAGATCGGCGGGCGCCAGGCCGCGTTGGTTGTTTTCCCAGATGTCGCGGCGGGTGGTGGCGACGATGACCTGGAACACAGGCACGCCGGCACGGTCGAACAAGGTTTCAACGCCGGGTTCGGCGCCGGACGCGAAGGCGGTCGCGCTGATGATGGCGGCAGGTTTGAGCGTGGCCAGTGCGGTTTCCACGAACGCCAGGGATGCCGGGTCCTTGAGGCTGGAGACGAAGATGGGGACAGGGGTAATGCCGCGCTGCCTGAGCGCGTCAAAAAGGGCGTCGATCGGCGCGACATCGGCGGCCAGCAGCATCGAGCGGTAGAACAGGATGGGGATGACGGGGGCGCGGACAAAAGCACTCAGATCATCGATGACGCCGCGGCCCGGCTCGTAAAACCCCGCCTTCGGTACGGCGACCGGCATCGAAATTGTTGCTTCGGATCCCGCCAGCCGCGCCAGCTTCTGCACCAGCGCGCTCATATTGGCCGGGCCGCCCTCGCGAAAATAGTCGAGCAGAGCGTCGAGCTCCTCGCGGGGCAGTGTCGAGGCTTCGATCAGGCGCAGATCCTCGTCGCGGCATTCGCCGGGCAGCAACGCCAGTTTTATGCCGCGTGCGCGGGCGGTCGAGGCAAGCTGGTCGCAGCCGTAGCGCCACCAGTCGTAGCCGCCGAGGATGCGCACGAGGATGATTTTGGCGTGGCGGGCGACGCTGTCGACCCAGAGGTCGACGGACATGGGATGGCGCAGGTCACGCAAGGCCGCCAGCCGCATGGCGGGCAAGCGGCCGGCATCGGCCTTCCATGCCGCCGCCAGTCCGGCAAGATCGCTGTCGGTGAAAGACAGGGCCACGATATCCGCCGGCGTCTGCCGCAGATCGACCGGCTCGGCGAGGTCGTCGAGCGAGGCGGAGGTCGTGGTGAGGATGTGCATCGCGGCCCGTGGTTTGCGTCAGCCGGCGAGTATACGCTCGATCGCCGGGCGGTTCAGCCCCTTCAGGCCGATGACGACGAGGCGCGAGCGGCGGTCATCCCCGGCCGTCCAGGCGCGGTCATAGTAATGATTGACGCGCGGTCCGACGGCCTGCAGCAAGAGCCGCATCGGCTTGCCGCCGACCTCGACGAAACCTTTCACGCGCAGCACGTTTTCTTCCTCGGCGGCGGTGGCGACGCGCTTTGCCAGCTCATCCGGATTGGCGATCGAGGCAATGTCGATGACGAAGCTGTCGAAGTCGTCATGCTCGTGGTCGAGCTCGTCGTCGTGATGGGTCTTGCGGTTTTCGATGTCGTCCTCGACGGCAAGGCCAAGGCCGAGCAGCACCGACGGATCGACCTTGCCCTGTGACGTTGGCACGATCTTCACGGCGCGAGCGATGTGCTCGTTGATGATGGCGTTGGCACGGGCCGAGCCGGCAGCGTCCATCAGGTCGCTCTTCGACAGGATGATCAGGTCGGCGCAGGCGATCTGGTCCTCGAACACCTCCTCGACCGGGTCGTCGTGATCGAGCGTCGTGTCCTGGGCGCGCTGTGCCTGAAGTGCGTTCATGTCGTTGGCGACACGGCCTTCGGCCAGCGCGGGACCGTCTACCACGGCGATGACGCCATCGACCGTCACGCGGCTCTTCACCGTCGGCCACTGGAAAGCCTGGACCAGTGGCTTGGGCAGCGCGAGGCCGGAGGTCTCGATCAGGATGTGGTCGACCTTCGGCGTCAGCGACAGGATCTGGTCGAGCGCCGGCACGAAATCATCGGCAACGGTGCAGCAGATGCAGCCATTGGCCAGTTCGACGATGTTTTCCTCTGGGCACGTGTCGATGCCGCAGCCCTTCAGGATCTCGCCGTCGATGCCGATGTCGCCGAATTCGTTGACGATGATGGCGATCCGCTTGCCGCCGGCGTTTTCCAGCAGATGGCGGATCAGCGTCGTCTTGCCGGCGCCGAGGAAGCCGGTGACGACGGTGCAGGGGACGCGGGAGACGGAAGCGGTCATGATCAGTCCTTCAGCAGGTCAAGAGGAGGGATGCGGGCCACGAGGCCGCGCTTGAGGCTATCGGGACGGCCGCGCCACGGAATGAGGCCGTCCATCGAAGTGGCGAAGAGTTTTGCGCCAGTGACGAGGTCGGCGCCGCTGGTTGCGGTCAGATCGCCGAAAACGTAGCTCCAGCAGCCATCGCGCAGGATGGCGGCGCTGAGCCGGCGCTTGCAATTGCCGAGGCATTCGACGCTGCGGACATGGATGTCTTCGCCAGAGGCGGCGCGGCGCGTGTCGTCCGCCAGCAGTTCGCCGGCGCGGGGATGGGCATCGGAACCGGTTTCATCGCGGCAGGAGGCACAGACGATGATGGTCACGCCGGCAGGGGCATCGCTCTCGCCGGACGAATTGTCCGCTGTGCCAGCCGAAAAACTGCTGTCGTGGTCCAAGAATCGGGCTCCTTGCCCGGAAACCCGCCGGGCGATCGGAATCTATAGTCGCAGACGGCAGGTCTCCTGGCTCGCGGGTCATCGCCTTGGTGCCGCCTTCCCGGGACCATCCCAGTGGCTTTCGGCCTTGGCTCTTCGCTTACAGTTGCGGGGACAGCCGCGGATTTGAAATCGGAATTTCGCACCGCATTCCCTCTTGGCTCCTCTCGTTGAAGAGAAGAGACCGTCTGGACCGGATTTAGGCTTTTGCAGGCAGCGGTGTCAACGTGGGCTTACGATACGGTCAGGTCGGCCAGCGCCGGACCCAAATCACCGGCCGATGTCACTTCTGTACGTTCAAGGCCAAGCCAGCCCTGCATCTGCTTCAGTTCCTCGAAGAGTTCTGCAGCGGTTTCAGGCGGCGCGCCGGGCTCGGCATAGGCGGCATGGACACGCAGCATCCCGGCTGGCCGGTCGGCCTTGAGGTCGACGCGCGCCACGATCCTGTCACCGAGCAGGAACGGCAGAACGTAGTAGCCATATTGTCGCTTATCGGCCGGCGTGTAGATCTCGATGCGGTAGTGGAAATCGAACAGTCGCTCCGTGCGCGATCGTTCGAAGACGACCGGATCGAACGGCGCCAGCAGGGCGCGGGCCTCGATTTTTCGTGGCAGGCGCGCGTCCTTGTGAAGATAAGCCGGCTTGTCCCAGCCTTCGACGCGCACCGGCAGCAGCTCGCCGAGCTCGACCAGTTCTTCCAGCCGGCCCTTCATGTCGGCGGGGGACAGGCGAAAGTAGTCACGCAGGTCGCCGGCCGTGGCGATACCGTGGGCGCGGGCGGAAATGCGCAGCAACTCGCGGTGCGCGTCCTCGGCGGCGGGCACCGGCAGATCGAGGATCGCCTGCGGCAGCACGCGCTCCGGCAGATCGTAGAACCGCTCGAAACCGCGACGATGAGCGGTGGTGATGCGCCCGGCCCAGAACAGCCATTCGAAGGCATGCTTGGCATGGCTCCAGCCCCACCAGCCGCCCGAACCTTTCTGGCCTTCGAGCGCTGAAGCGGCGATCGGACCGCGATCGACGACCTCGCGGTAGATCTCTTCGATATAGGCGGCGTGCTCGCGGCCCCATTTGGCGAGGCCCAGATACATTTCATCGCCGCGCTCGGCCCGCTGCATGCGCCAGCGCATCAGCGGGTATGTCTCGACCGGCAGGAAGGAGGCCTCGTGCGCCCAGTATTCGAACACCGTGCGCTTGCGCGTGACGGCGGCGTTGTCGAGCAACGTGAGCGGGTAGGGGCCAAGGCGCGAATAGAGCGGCATATAATGAGCGCGCACCACAGCACTGACAGAATCGATCTGCAACAGGCCGGTGCGGGAGAGAACGCGGGCAAAATGGCGGCGGTCGGGCGTAGCGGTGGGGCGGGGATCGAGAAACCCCTGGGCAGCGAGCGCGGTGCGCCGTGCCATGGCAAGCGAGATCTTTTCCTTCATGCGGGTGTCATTCTGAGGGTGATTTGGCGTGGCCCTGATGGGTGATTCCGGCCCATGCTAGCAGGGTTTTGGCGGCAACCATGTCAGGAGACAAAAGTGGAGTAAAAATAGAAGGAAATCAAACAGGAGCGGATCGGACCAGTTTCCTCGGATATGCCGTCCAGCACCGTGTTTTGAACAAGGTTTGACTTGCTTCGCTGGAAGTGCTGCGCTAACCCTCGCCGCGTTGCAGCATAGGCCCTTAAAACGGTTCAGCGGTTAAACTGTCACGCTTCCGCATTAAGGTCCGGTGCTGTAATCAACGTGGATTGGCGCCAACGGAAAGCCGAGCATGAACGCACTTCTAGGTTCATACCTGCCCATCGTCCTGTTCATCGGCGTGGCCCTGGTCGTCGGCCTGGCGCTGCTGGCCGCCCCCTTCCTGGTCGCCTACCGCAATCCCGATCCCGAAAAGCTTTCCGCCTACGAGTGCGGTTTCAACTCGTTCGACGACGCCCGCATGAAATTCGACATCCGCTTCTACCTGGTGTCGATCCTGTTCATCATCTTCGATCTGGAAGTGGCTTTCCTGTTTCCGTGGGCGGTGTCGTTCTCGAAGATCGGCATGCTCGGTTTCTGGTCGATGATGGTCTTTTTGGCGGTGCTGACCATCGGCTTTGCCTATGAATGGAAAAAAGGAGCGCTGGAATGGGATTGAACGACAGTTCCGGAACGCTCGTCGCGCCGAAGCCCAAGGGCCTGATCGATCCCAACACCGGCAGGCCGGTGGGGTCCGACGATCCTTTCTTCCTCGAGATCAACAACGAGCTGGCCGACAAGGGCTTTCTCGTCACCTCGACTGAAGCGCTGATCACCTGGGCGCGCAGCGGTTCGCTGATGTTCATGACCTTCGGCCTCGCCTGTTGCGCGGTCGAGATGATCCACACCTCGATGCCGCGCTATGACTCGGAGAGGTTCGGTGTTGCTCCTCGCGCGTCTCCGCGCCAGTCCGACATCATGATCGTCGCCGGCACCCTGACCAACAAGATGGCGCCTGCGCTGCGCAAGGTCTACGACCAGATGCCGGAGCCGCGCTACGTCATCTCGATGGGCTCCTGCGCCAATGGCGGCGGCTACTACCATTATTCCTATTCGGTGGTGCGTGGCTGCGACCGCATCGTGCCGGTCGACATCTATGTGCCCGGCTGCCCGCCGAGCGCCGAAGCGCTGCTTTATGGCATTCTTCTCTTGCAGAAGAAGATCCGCCGCACCGGCACGATCGAACGGTAAATCCATGACCGCATCCCTGAGCGAACTGTCGACCTATCTCGGCGAGAAGCTGATCGGCCGCGTGAATGACGCGGTGATCGCCTATGGCGAACTCACCGTCCATGTCGAGCCGCGCGATCTGGTCGAGATGATGACCTTCCTGCGCGACGATGCGCGCTGCCAGTTCATCTCGATCATCGACGTCTGCGGCGCCGACTATCCGTCGCGGGCCAAGCGCTTCGACGTCGTCTATCATCTGTTGTCGCCGAAGCAGAACGTGCGCATCCGCGTCAAGGTTCAGGCCGACGAAGAGACGATGGTGCCGTCGATCACCGGCGTCTATCCTGGCGCCGACTGGTTCGAGCGCGAGACCTACGATCTCTATGGCGTGCTGTTCTCGGGCCACCCGGACCTGCGGCGTCTGTTGACGGATTACGGTTTCGAAGGCCATCCGCTGCGCAAGGATTTCCCACTGACCGGCTTCGTCGAGGTGCGTTACGACGACGAGGCCAAGCGCGTCATCTACGAGCCTGTCGAGCTCAAGCAGGAATTCCGCAATTTCGATTTTCTCTCGCCATGGGAAGGGACGGATTACGTCCTGCCGGGCGATGAAAAAGCCAAGACGAATTGAGGCGCCAGAATGGCTGAGACCTCCGTCCGCAACTTCAACATCAATTTCGGCCCGCAACACCCTGCGGCGCACGGCGTTTTGCGCCTCGTGCTGGAGCTTGACGGCGAAGTCGTCGATCGCGTCGATCCGCATATCGGGCTGCTGCATCGCGGCACCGAAAAGCTGATCGAGGCCAAGACCTATCTGCAGGCGATCCCCTATTTCGACCGGCTCGACTATTGCGCCCCGATGAACCAGGAGCATGCCTTCGCGCTGGCCGCCGAGCGCCTGCTCGGCATCGACGTGCCGAAGCGTGGCCAGCTGATCCGCGTGCTCTACTGCGAAATCGGCCGCATCATGTCGCACATCCTCAATGTGACGACGCAGGCGATGGACGTCGGCGCGCTGACGCCGCCGCTGTGGGGCTTCGTCGAGCGCGAAAAGCTGATGGTGTTCTATGAGCGCGCCTCCGGCTCGCGCATGCATGCGGCCTATTTCCGCCCCGGCGGCGTCCACCAGGATCTGCCGCAGAAGCTGGTCGAGGACATCGGCAAGTGGATCGATCCGTTCCTGAAGTCGATCGATGATCTCGACGCGCTTTTGACCGGCAACCGCATCTTCAAGCAGCGCAATGTCGATATCGGCACGGTCTCGCTGGCCGATGCCTGGGCCTGGGGCTTTTCGGGCGTCATGGTGCGTGGCTCGGGAGCGCCCTGGGACCTGCGCAAGTCGCAACCCTATGAATGCTATTCGGAAATGGATTTCGACATTCCGATCGGCAAGAACGGCGACTGTTTCGATCGATACCTCGTGCGCATGGAAGAGATGCGCCAGTCGGCGAAGATCATGCGCCAGTGCGTCGACCTTTTGCTCGGCAAGGAGAGCACCGGCCCGGTGTCGAACCTCGATGGCAAGGTGGTGCCGCCGAAGCGCCAGGCAATGAAGCGCTCGATGGAAGCGCTGATCCATCACTTCAAGCTCTACACCGAAGGCTACCGCGTGCCGGCAGGCGAGGTCTATGCTGCGGTCGAAGCGCCGAAGGGCGAGTTCGGCGTCTACCTCGTCTCAGATGGCTCCAACAAGCCGTACCGCTGCAAGTTGCGCGCCCCCGGTTTCGCGCATCTGCAGGCGATGGATTTCCTCTGCCGCGGCCACATGCTGGCCGACGTCACCGCCGTTCTCGGCTCCCTCGACATCGTGTTTGGTGAGGTCGATCGCTAAATGTCAGTCCGCCGTCTCGCAGAAGCCAGTGTCCAGCCAGCATCCTTCGCCTTCAACCGGGCGAATGCGGCAGCGGCGAAGCAATGGCTCAAGAAATATCCCAAGGGCCGCGAACAGTCGGCGATCATTCCGCTTTTGATGCTGGCGCAGGAGCAGGAAGGCTGGGTGACGAAGGCGGCGATCGAGACGATTTCGGACATGCTCGGCATGCCCCGTATCAGGGGGCTGGAAGTCGCCACCTTCTACACGCAATACCAGCTGAGCCCGGTCGGTACCCGCGCCCACATCCAGGTCTGCGGCACCACGCCCTGCATGCTGCGCGGCTCGGAGGCGCTGATGGATGTGTGCCGGTCGAAGATCCATCACGACCAGTTCCACACCAATGCCAAGGGTACCTTGTCGTGGGAAGAGGTCGAGTGTCTCGGCGCTTGCGTCAACGCGCCGATGGTCATGATCTTCAAGGATACGTTCGAGGATTTGACGCCTGAGCGGCTGGCCGAAATCATCGATCTCTATGACGCCGGCAAGGGCGCCTCGGTGACGCCCGGACCGCAGGACGGCCGCACCGGCTCGGAGCCGGCCTCCGGCCTCACGACCCTGAAGAGCGAAAAGGCGATCCTCAAGTCGACCCGCGACAGGGAAGCCAGGGAAGCAGCCAGGGCCGCCAAGGCGGCGCCCGACGCGATAATCGCCACGGTCGCGCCGGTTGCCGCCCCGGCCGCGCCGTCCAATGCCAGCAAGCCGAAGACCGATGCCCCGGAAACCAGCCCGGCATTGAAGACGCCTTCAACGACCAAGGTCGCGCCGGCAGTTGAAAAGGCGGCGAGCGTTTCGGCCCCGCTGCATTCGGCCGCCAATGCCAACAAGGCAGCCCCCGAGGTCGAGCAGGTTTCCAAGCAGCGCAACGGTCCGAAGACCAAGGCCGAGCCGGCCACCGCCTTCAAGGCGCCGGAAGTCAAGGCGCCAGCGGCCAAGGCTACCAAGCCGGCCAAACCGTCGCTTGAGGACAAGAACCGTCCGGCCGGCATCGACAGGCCGGCGCTGGTCGATGACCTCAAGCTGATTTCCGGCGTCGGCCCGAAGATCGAAGACATCCTGCATTCGGTGGGCATCTTCACCTTCGCGCAGGTTGCGTCCTGGAAGAAGGCCGAGCGCGATTGGGTGGACGGTTATCTCGCTTTCCACGGCCGCATCGATCGCGACGACTGGGTCAAGCAGGCCAAGGCGCTCGCCAAGGGTGGCGTCGCTGAATACATCCGCGTCTTCGGCAAGAAACCGGTCTGAGGGACGAAAAATGCTTCAGGACAAAGACCGCATCTTCAACAACATCTACGGCCTCTTCGACAAGTCGCTGGCCGGCGCGATGGCGCGCGGCGCCTGGGACAACACGCCCGGCATCGTCGCCAAGGGGCGCGAGTGGATCGTCAACGAGATGAAGGCGTCAGGCCTGCGCGGACGCGGCGGCGCCGGCTTCCCGACCGGCCTGAAATGGTCGTTCATGCCCAAGCAGAGCGACGGCCGGCCGAGCTACCTCGTCATCAATGCCGATGAATCCGAGCCCGGCACCTGCAAGGATCGCGACATCCTGCGCAATGACCCGCACACGCTGGTCGAGGGTGCGCTGCTCGCCGGCTTCGCCATGGGTGCGATTGCCGCCTACATCTATGTTCGCGGCGAGTTCATCCGCGAGCGCGAGGCGCTGCAGCGGGCCATCGACGAGGCCTACGAGGCCAAGCTGATCGGCAAGAACAACACGTCCGGTTATGACTTCGACATCTACATGCACCACGGCGCCGGCGCCTATATCTGCGGCGAGGAGACGGCGCTGCTCGAAAGCCTCGAAGGCAAGAAGGGCCAGCCGCGGCTGAAGCCGCCATTCCCGGCCAATGTCGGCCTCTATGGCTGCCCGACCACGGTCAACAATGTCGAATCGATCGCGGTTGCGCCGACCATCCTGCGCCGCGGCGCAGCCTGGTTCTCGTCCTTCGGCCGGCCCAACAATGTCGGCACCAAGCTGTTTTGCATTTCCGGCCACGTCAACAATCCGTGTACGGTCGAAGAGGCGATGTCGATCCCGTTCCGCGAGCTGATCGAGACGCATTGCGGCGGCATTCGCGGCGGCTGGGACAATCTCTTGGCGGTCATTCCGGGCGGTGCCTCGGTGCCGCTGGTGCCGGCCGAGCAGATCATCGACACGCCGATGGATTTCGATGCGCTGCGCGACCTCAAATCCGGCCTCGGCACGGCGGCTGTCATCGTCATGGACAAGTCGACCGATATCGTGAAAGCGATCGCGCGGCTGTCCTACTTCTACAAGCATGAGAGCTGCGGCCAGTGCACGCCGTGCCGCGAAGGCACCGGCTGGATGTGGCGGGTGATGGAGCGGCTGGTGCGTGGCGAAGCGCAGAAGCGCGAGATCGACATGCTGCTCGACGTCACCAAGCAGGTCGAAGGCCACACGATCTGCGCGCTGGGCGACGCGGCGGCATGGCCGATTCAGGGCCTGATGCGGCATTTCCGCGGCGAGGTGGAGCGGCGCATCGACGAGTTTTCGCGCAATGCGCACCGGGCCGAACCGGTGATGGTGGCGGCGGAATAGAGAATTTGTGAATGCGGGCGAAAGCCCGAAGCGAAATACGGGCAAGTGCCCGATTTGAGACAACCGGGGCGGGCGAACGAAGAAACGACCAGGAGATATCTATGGCGCCGTATTCGACACCCTACTCATTGATGCCCAATGTGGACCAGTTCGAGAAGATGAACCAGGACCTGACCAGGATGATGCCGAAGGAGATGGTAAGTGCCGTCAACCTTTTCGCGCACCCCGTGGCGGGTGCCGCGGCGATGTCGGCGCTCGGTATCGGGCTGGTGAATCACGCCTTCGGCGTCTGGTTGGGCGCTCTCTCGGGGGCGGCCGAAGCCTCGCAACGGCTGCTGCAGCCGATCGTCGATGATTTCGAGGCGCGCACCGAGCGCTTTTCGGACATGGAAAAGAACGCGTCCAAGGCCCGCGCGGCGACCAAGACCTTGATCGCCGAAGCGCAATCCTTCGCGCAGGACGTGACTGACATGGTTGCCAGGGAGGCCGCCGACACAGTGCCGGTCGTCGACGCAGGCCCGATGGCGGGCGCGGCTCCGGCCGGGTTGATGCCGGAGGATTTCAGGCAGCCAAAAGCTATGGACAAGCCCGCGAAGCCTTCGGACCTCAAGGCGATATCGGGCATCGGCCCGAAGCTGGAGACGGTTCTCAATGGCCTGGGCATCTGGACATATGCCCAGATCGCGGCATGGGCGCCGGAAGAGGTTGCCTGGGTCGAGGATTATTTGTCGCTCACCGGCCGCATCGCCCGTGACGATTGGACTGCCCAGGCGGCGGCACTCGCCGTCAGGAAATGAATGAAATGCCGGCTGCGGTTTCGACCGCGCCCGGGACAAGAGATTGCGGGAAATCCGCAGGGGTTTGAGGCGAATGGCAAAGCTCAAGGTCGACGGGAAAGAGATCACTGTACCCGACCATTATACGCTGCTGCAGGCGGCGGAAGATGCTGGCGCGGAAGTGCCACGCTTCTGCTTCCATGAGCGGCTGTCGATCGCCGGCAATTGCCGCATGTGCCTGATCGAGGTGAAGGGCGGGCCGCCGAAGCCGCAGGCCTCCTGCGCCATGGGCGTGCGCGACCTGCGCCCCGGCCCGAATGGCGAGCTGCCGGAAATCTTCACCAACACGCCAATGGTCAAGAAGGCCCGCGAGGGCGTGATGGAATTCCTGCTGATCAACCACCCGCTGGATTGCCCGATCTGCGACCAGGGCGGCGAATGCGACCTGCAGGACCAGGCAATGGCCTTCGGTGTTGATTCCTCGCGCTATCACGAGAACAAGCGCGCGGTCGAAGACAAGTATATCGGCCCGCTGGTCAAGACGGTGATGAACCGCTGCATCCATTGCACGCGCTGCGTCCGCTTCACCACGGAAGTTGCCGGCATTTCCGAACTCGGCCTGATCGGCCGTGGCGAGGACGCCGAGATCACCACCTATCTCGAACAGGCGATGACCTCGGAGTTGCAGGGCAATGTCATCGACCTTTGCCCGGTCGGCGCGCTGACCTCCAAGCCTTTCGCCTTCCAGGCGCGGCCGTGGGAGCTGACCAAGACCGAATCCATCGACGTGATGGATGCTGTCGGCTCGGCGATCCGCGTCGACTCCAGAGGCCGCGAAGTGATGCGCATCCTGCCGCGCGTCAACGAGCAGGTGAACGAGGAGTGGATATCCGACAAGACCCGCTTCATCTGGGACGGTCTGCGCACGCAGCGCCTCGACCGCCCCTATGTGCGCAAGGACGGCAAGCTGGTTCCCGCGAGCTGGGCCGAGGCTTTTTCGGCGATCAAGGATGCGGTGTCGAAGGCGGCACCCGAGAAGACCGGCGCCATATCAGGCGATCTCGCTGCGGTCGAGGAAATCTACGCGCTGAAGCTGCTGATGGCTTCCCTCGGTTCGAAGAACACCGACTGCCGTCAGGACGGTGCGGCACTCGATCCGGCGCTCGGCCGGGCGAGCTATATCTTCAACCCGACCATCGAGGGCATCGAGCAGGCTGATGCGGTGCTGATCATCGGCGCCAATCCGCGCTATGAAGCCTCGGTGCTCAACGCCCGCATTCGCAAGCGCTGGCGGATCGGCAATCTGCCGGTCGGCGTCATCGGCGATATCGGCGACACCCGCTACGACTATGAACAGCTGGGCGCCGGACCGGATTCGCTCAAGGATCTGGCCGATGGCAACGGCAAGTTCTTCCAGACGCTGAAGAAGGCGACGCATCCGCTGATCATCATCGGCCAGGGCGCGCTGGCGCGCGCCGATGGCGCGGCTGTGCTCGGCCAGGCGGCAAAACTCGCTGCTGCCGTCAACGCCGCAAGGGCGGACTGGAACGGCTTTGCCGTGCTGCACAATGCGGCCGGGCGCGTCGGCGGCCTCGATCTCGGTTTCGTGCCGGGCGAGGGCGGCAAGAACGTCGCCGGCATGCTGGGCGAGATGGAGCTGCTGTTCCTGCTCGGCGCCGACGAGATCGACATGGCCAAGACCGGCGGCGCCTTCGTCGTCTATATCGGCACGCATGGCGACCAGGGCGCACACCGCGCCAATGTCATCCTGCCGTCGGCTGCCTACACCGAAAAGTCGGCCACCTACGTCAACACGGAAGGGCGCGTGCAGCAGACCAACCGTGCCGGCTTCGCACCGGGCGATGCGCGCGAGGACTGGGCGATTCTGCGGGCGCTGTCGGATGTGCTGGGCAGGAAGCTGCCGTTCGATTCGCTGCCGCAACTGCGTGCGAAGCTCTATGGCGAATACCCGCATCTGGCCCGTATCGATCAGGTCGCGGCCGCCAATGCCGAAGACATCACTGAGGTGGCGAAGCTCGGCGGACGGCTGAACAAGGGCACCTTCACCTCGCCGGTCACGGACTTCTACCTGACCAACCCGATCGCGCGGGCATCGGCCGTGATGGCGGAATGCTCGGCACTGGCCAAGAGCGGCTTCAAACAGGCGGCGGAATAAGCATGGATACTTTCTTCTCCTTCTATGTGCTGCCGGCGCTGCTGATCCTTCTCAAGTCAGTCGTGCTGATCGTCGTGCTTTTGATCTTCGTCGCCTACATCCTCTACGCCGATCGCAAGATCTGGGCGGCGGTGCAGCTGCGCCGTGGCCCGAACGTCGTCGGCCCCTGGGGTACGCTGCAGGCCTTCGCCGATCTGTTGAAGTTCGTCTTCAAGGAACCGGTCATCCCGTCCGGCGCCAACAAGGGCGTGTTCCTTTTGGCGCCGCTGGTCTCGGCGGTGCTGGCGATCTCGGCCTGGGCGGTCATTCCGGTCAACCAGGGCTGGGCAATCGCCAACGTCAATGTCGGCATCCTCTATGTCTTCGCCATCTCCTCGCTCGAGGTCTATGGCGTGATCATGGGCGGCTGGGCGTCGAACTCGAAATATCCGTTCCTCGGCGCGCTGCGCTCGGCCGCGCAGATGGTGTCCTACGAAGTCTCGATCGGCTTCGTCATTGTCACCGTGCTGCTCTGCGCCGGTTCGCTCAACCTGTCCGACATCGTCTTGTCGCAGCAGGATGGGCTGGGCACCAAGCTCGGCCTGCCCAACACCTTCCTCGACTGGCACTGGCTGTCGCTGTTCCCGATGTTCATCATCTTCTTCATCTCGGCGCTGGCCGAGACGAACCGGCCGCCTTTCGATCTGGTGGAAGCCGAATCGGAACTGGTCGCCGGCCACATGGTCGAATATTCGTCGACGCCGTTCCTGCTGTTCTTCCTCGGCGAGTATGTCGCCATCGTGCTGATGTGCGCGCTGGCCACCATCCTGTTCCTCGGCGGCTGGCTGCCCCCCTTCGACTTCGCGCCGTTCACCTGGGTGCCGGGCGTCATCTGGTTCGTGCTGAAGGTCTGCTTCGTGTTCTTCGGCATCTCCATGGTGAAGGCCTTCGTGCCGCGCTATCGCTACGACCAGCTGATGCGGCTCGGCTGGAAAGTGTTCCTGCCGATCTCGCTGTTCATGGTGGTCGCCACCGCCGCCTTCCTCAAGATCACGGGGTTTGCGTGATGTCCGCTCTGTCTCAAGCCGCAAAATCGCTGCTGCTGCAGGATTTCGTCAGCGCCTTCTTCCTGTCGATGCGCCAGTTCTTCGCACCGAAGGAGACGATCAACTATCCGCACGAGAAGGGGCCGACCAGCCCTCGCTTCCGTGGCGAGCATGCGCTGCGCCGCTATCCCAACGGCGAGGAGCGCTGCATTGCCTGCAAGCTGTGCGAGGCGATCTGCCCGGCGCAGGCGATCACCATCGAGGCCGGTCCGCGCCGCAACGACGGCACGCGCCGCACGGTGCGTTACGACATCGACATGGTGAAGTGCATCTATTGCGGCTTCTGCCAGGAAGCCTGCCCGGTCGACGCCATCGTCGAGGGGCCGAATTTTGAATTCGCGACGGAGACGCGCGAGGAACTTTACTACGACAAGGACAAGCTTTTGGCGAATGGCGACCGATGGGAGCGCGAACTGGCGCGCAACATCTCGCTGGACTCGCCGTATCGCTGATATTTGACGCATGGACGGGGCGAGGGGCCTCGTCTAAGGACAACGCGGCTTCGGTACACCGGAGGCGGAACGAAGCCACAGAAGCGGACATGGCGAGAGCCGGTCCGGACAGGAACCCGGGGGAACCCCATGCTGAGTGGACTAGAGGCGGCCTTTTTCTACCTCTTCGCCTTTGTCGCGGTGGCGTCGGCGTTCATGGTCATTTCGTCGCGCAACCCCGTGCATTCGGTGCTGTTCCTGATTCTGACCTTCTTCAACGCCGCCGGCCTGTTCATGCTGACGGGGGCCGAGTTCCTGGCGATGATCCTGCTCGTCGTCTATGTCGGCGCGGTCATGGTGCTGTTCCTGTTCGTCGTCATGATGCTCGACGTCGACTTCGCCGAGATGAAGGAAGGCGCGCTGCAGTATGCGCCGATCGGCGCGCTGGTCGGGCTTGTCCTGGCGGCGGAACTGATCGTCGTGCTCGGCGGCTACACATTTGCGCCGCGGCTCGCCTCCACAGTCTCGAAACCCATTCCGGACCTCGCCACGCGCTCGAACACGGCCGCACTCGGCGACATCCTCTACACGGACTACCTCTACTACTTCCAGATCGCCGGCCTCGTGCTGCTGGTCGCCATGATCGGCGCCATCGTCTTGACGCTGCGCCACAAGGAAGGGGTCAAGCGGCAGTCGATCTCAGCCCAGGTCGGCCGCACCGCGGCGACCGGCATGGAAATCCGCAAGGTCAAGTCGGGCGAAGGAGTCTGAGATGGTCGTCGGCATCGCACATTATCTGACCGTATCGGCGATCCTGTTCACGCTCGGCGTGTTCGGCATCTTTTTGAACCGCAGGAACGTCATCGTCATCCTGATGTCGATCGAGCTGATCCTGCTCGCGGTCAACATCAACTTCGTCGCGTTTTCGGCGGCACTCGGCGATCTGGTCGGCCAGGTGTTCGCGCTGTTCGTGCTGACGGTCGCGGCGGCTGAAGCCGCCATCGGACTTGCCATTCTCGTCGTCTTCTTCCGCAACCGCGGCTCGATCGCGGTCGAAGACGTCAACATGATGAAGGGTTGACGGAACCACCATGTATCAGGCCATCGTCTTCCTCCCCCTCATCGGCTTCCTGATCGTCGGCCTGTTCGGTACGTCGCTCGGCGCCAAGGCATCCGAATACATCACCTCAGGCTTCCTGGTGATCGCCGCGGTGCTGTCGTGGGTTGCCTTCTTCACCGTCGGCTTCGGTCATGGCGAGGTGTTCACCGTGCCGGTGCTGCGCTGGATCCAGTCGGGTGGGCTTGAAGCGTCCTGGGCGCTGCGCATCGACACGCTAACGGTGGTGATGCTGGTGGTGGTCAACACGGTGTCGGCGCTGGTCCATATCTATTCGATCGGCTACATGCACCATGATCCGAACCGGCCGCGCTTCTTCGCCTTTCTGTCGCTGTTCACCTTCGCCATGCTGATGCTGGTGACCGCCGACAATCTGGTGCAGATGTTCTTC
Organism: Mesorhizobium kowhaii; assembly: GCF_042431665.1. Classification (NCBI taxonomy): domain Bacteria; kingdom Pseudomonadati; phylum Pseudomonadota; class Alphaproteobacteria; order Hyphomicrobiales; family Phyllobacteriaceae; genus Mesorhizobium; species Mesorhizobium kowhaii. Next base: position 226,284 of record NZ_JBHLYT010000002.1, on the reverse strand, counting down.
GGCTGGGAAGGGGTGGGTCTCGCGTCCTACCTGCTGATCGGTTTCTGGTACAAGAAGCCGTCGGCCAATGCCGCCGCCATCAAGGCCTTCGTCGTCAACCGCGTCGGCGATTTCGGCTTCGCGCTCGGCATTTTCGGCGTCTTCGTGCTGTTCGGCTCGGTCAATCTCGGCACCATCTTCGCCAATGCGGCGACCTTCATTCCCGCTGAAGGCGCGCCGCAAGGTGCCGCCGTCCTGACCTTCCTCGGCCACGCGCTCGACAAGCAGTCGGCAATGACGGTCGTCTGCCTGCTGCTGTTCATGGGCGCCATGGGCAAGTCGGCTCAGGTGCCGCTGCACACCTGGCTGCCGGACGCCATGGAAGGCCCGACGCCGGTCTCGGCACTGATCCATGCCGCCACCATGGTGACGGCCGGTGTGTTCATGCTGGCGCGGTTGTCGCCGCTTTTCGAACTGTCGCATTCGGCGCTGACGGTCGTCACCTTCATCGGCGCCTTCACCGCCTTCTTCGCGGCGACCGTCGGCCTCGTCCAGAACGACATCAAGCGCGTCATCGCCTATTCGACCTGCTCGCAGCTCGGCTACATGTTCGTGGCGCTCGGCCTTGGCGCCTATGGTGCAGCGATCTTCCACCTGTTCACGCATGCCTTCTTCAAGGCACTGCTGTTCCTCGGCTCGGGCTCGGTCATCCATGCCGTCTCCGACGAGCAGGACATGCGCAAGATGGGCGGCCTGCGCAAGCTGATCCCGACCACCTACTGGATGATGGTGATCGGCACGCTAGCGCTGACCGGCGTCGGCATTCCGGTGACGGTCATCGGCACGGCCGGCTTCTTCTCCAAGGACGCCATCATCGAGAGCGCCTTTGCCAGTCACAATTCGGTTGCGGCCTTGGCCTTCGTGCTTTTGGTCATCGCCGCCTGCTTCACCTCCTTCTATTCCTGGCGGCTGATCTTTATGACCTTCCATGGCAAGCCGCGGGCGAGCCATGAGGTGATGCACCACGTCCATGAATCGCCGCCTGTGATGCTGGTGCCGCTGTTCATCCTGGCCGCCGGCGCGCTGTTCGCCGGCATCATCTTCCACAACGCCTTCATCGGCGAGGGCTATGCCGAGTTCTGGAAGGCATCGTTGTTCACCTTGCCGAACAATCACATCCTGCACGAGATCCACGAACTGCCGCTGTGGGTGGAACTGGCGCCGTTCATCGCCATGCTCATCGGTTTTGCGATCGCCTGGAAGTTCTACATCCGCTCGCCGGAAATGCCCGTCAATCTCGCCGCGCACCATCGCGGGCTCTACGCCTTCCTGCTCAACAAATGGTACTTCGACGAGCTTTACGACTTCCTGTTGGTGCGGCCCGCCAAGCGCGTCGGCCATTTCCTGTGGAAGACCGGCGACGGCACCATCATCGACGGTCTTGGTCCTGATGGCATCTCGGCGCGCGTCGTTGATGTCACCGACCGCGTCGTCAAGCTGCAGACCGGCTACCTCTACCACTATGCCTTCGCCATGCTGATCGGCGTTGCCGCACTCGTCACCTGGATGATGCTCTGATGACCGCCTGGCCAATCCTCTCGCTGGTCACCTTCCTGCCGCTGGTTGGTGTGCTGCTTATCCTGTTCATCAATGATGACAGTGACAATGCGCGCCGCAACATCCGTGCCATCGCACTGTTGACGACGACGTTCACGTTCATCATCTCGCTGTTCATCTGGACCGGCTTCGACAATTCGCAAGCCGGTTTCCAGTTCGTCGAGAAGGTTGCCTGGCTCGATTCCGGCATCTCCTACCATATGGGTGTGGACGGCATTTCGATGCTGTTCGTCATCCTGACGACCTTCCTGATGCCGCTCTGCATCCTGGCCTCGTGGGAAGCGATCGAGAAGCGCGTCAAGGCCTACATGATCGCCTTCCTGCTGCTCGAAACGCTGATGATCGGCGTGTTTTGCGCGCTGGACATCGTGCTGTTCTACGTGTTCTTCGAGGCTGGCCTGATCCCGATGTTCATCATCATCGGCGTCTGGGGCGGCAAGCGGCGCGTCTACGCCTCGTTTAAGTTCTTCCTCTACACGCTGGCCGGCTCGGTGCTGATGCTGCTCGCCATCATGGCGATGTTCTATCAGTCCGGCACGACCGACATCCCGACGCTTTTGACGCACAATTTCCCGGCCAACATGCAGACCTGGCTGTGGCTCGCCTTCTTTGCGTCCTTCGCGGTGAAGATGCCGATGTGGCCGGTGCATACCTGGTTGCCGGATGCGCACGTCGAAGCACCGACGGCAGGCTCGGTGATCCTGGCCGCAATCCTGCTTAAGATGGGCGGGTATGGCTTCCTGCGCTTCTCGCTGCCGATGTTCCCGCTGGCGTCGGAAATGTTCGCGCCGCTGGTGTTCACACTGTCTGTCGTCGCCATCATCTACACCTCGCTGGTGGCGCTGATGCAGGACGACATGAAGAAGCTGATCGCCTATTCCTCTGTCGCCCATATGGGCTTCGTGACCATGGGCATCTTCGCCATGAACCAGGAAGGCGTGCAGGGAGCCATCTTCCAGATGCTCAGCCACGGCCTCGTCTCCGGCGCGCTGTTCCTGTGCGTCGGCGTCATCTACGACCGCATGCACACGCGCGAGATCGACGCCTATGGCGGCCTCGTCAACAACATGCCGAAATACGCCACCGTGTTCATGGTCTTCACCATGGCCAATGTCGGCCTGCCCGGCACCAGCGGCTTCGTCGGCGAGTTCCTGACAATGCTCGGCGTCTTCCGGGTCAACACCTGGGTGGCGTTCTTCGCCGCCACCGGCGTCATCCTGTCGGCAGCCTATGCGCTGTGGCTCTATCGCCGGGTGATCTTCGGCGCGCTGACCAAGGACAGCCTGAAGGGCCTGCTCGATCTGTCGCCGCGCGAGAAGGTGATCATCTACCCGCTGGTCGTGCTGGTCATCTTCTTCGGCGTCTATCCTGCGCCCGTCTTCGACGCGACGGCCCAATCGGTCAAGTCGCTCGTCACCAATGTCACTGCATCCATCGGCGCCGCGCAGACCGCGGCGGCGAACTGACCAGGGGTTTTGCGAACCATGACGCCGGACCTTCTCTCCAGCCTGTCGCTCTCGACGCCAGAGCTGATCCTTGCCATCGGTGCGCTGGCGCTGCTGATGGTCGGCGCCTATTCGCGCGCCAACACCGTCAACACGGTGACCGGCCTTGCCGTCGCCGTGCTGGTGATATCAGGCGCCTGGCTGATCTTCCATACCGGGCAGGGCAGCGCCTACGGCAACGCTTTCATCCAGGATTCCTTTGCCCACTTCATGAAGGTGCTGGCGCTGACCGGCTCGGCGGTGACGCTGGTGATGTCGATGCGCTTTGCCAAGGCGGAGCATTTCGACAAGTTCGAATATCCGGTGCTGGTGCTGCTCAGCACGCTCGGCATGATGCTGATGATCTCGGCCAACAGCATGATCGGGCTCTATCTCGGCCTCGAACTGCAATCGCTGGCGATCTATGTGTTGTGCGCGATCAATCGCGACAATCTGCGTTCGACCGAAGCTGGCCTCAAGTATTTCGTCCTCGGCGCGCTGTCGTCGGGCATGCTGCTCTACGGCATCAGCTTGGTCTACGGCTACACCGGCAACACCGGCTTCCAGGAGATTGCTTCGGCGCTGGGCAGCGGCGAGCGCCAGCTTGGCCTTGTTTTCGGCCTGGTGTTTGTGTTGGCCGGCCTTGCCTTCAAGATCTCGGCGGTGCCGTTCCACATGTGGACGCCCGACGTCTATGAAGGCGCGCCGACGCCGGTGACGGCCTTCCTGGCTGCGGCGCCCAAGATGGCGGCGATGGCGCTGATGGTGCGCGTCACCATGGGCGCGTTCAAGCCGATCGCGTCCGACTGGCAGCAGATCATCGTCTTCATCTCGATCGCCTCGATGGCGCTCGGCGCCTTCGCGGCGATCGGCCAGACCAACATCAAGCGACTGATGGCCTATTCCTCGATCGGCCACATGGGCTATGCGCTGGTCGGCCTTGCCGCCAACAGCCAGGCCGGCGTGCGGGGCGTTGCCATCTACATGCTGATCTACCTGGTGATGACGCTCGGCACCTTCGCCTTCATCCTCGCCATGCGGCGCAAGGAAGGCAATGTCGAGCAGATCAGCGACCTGGCCGGCCTGTCGTCGACCAACCCGATCATGGCGACGATCCTGACCATCTTGATGTTCTCGCTGGCCGGTATTCCGCCGCTCGCCGGTTTCTGGGGGAAATGGTACGTCTTCCTCGCCGCCATCAACGCCAATCTCTACGCGCTGGCGATCATTGGCGTGCTGGCCTCGGTGGTAGGCGCCTATTACTATCTGCGCATCATCAAGATCATGTGGTTCGACGAGCCGGTTGGCGGCTTTGTGCCGATGGCGACGGAATTGCGCCTCGTGCTCGGCGTCAGTGGCGCCTTCGTGCTGTTCTATGTGCTGATCGGCGGGCCGATCGGCACCTATGCCGAAGCCGCCGCCAAGACATTTTTCTAAACGGCATGGCATTTCGGCTGGCTCCAACCTCGGCGTCGGAAGGGTTCCGGCTCGAGGCGCATGACAGCGTCGGCTCCACCAACGCGCTGGCGCTGGACCATGCCCGGGCAGGCGACCCGGGCAGATTGTGGGTCGTTTCCAAGAAGCAGGAGAGTGGGCGCGGACGGCGAGGCCGCGTCTGGGCGACGCCGGAAGGCAATCTGGCGGCGACGCTGCTTGTCATCACCACTGCCGAGCTTCGCCTTGCCGCGACGCTTGGCTTCGTTGCCGGGCTGGCGTTGGCCGATGCACTCGACGCGGTCGTGCCGAAGGGGCGGATCGCCATCGGCCTCGACGGCGCAAGTGCTGGCAAAAACCGTTTCGAGCTGAAATGGCCGAACGACGTGCTTGCCTCCGGCGCCAAGCTGGCCGGCATCCTGCTGGAATCGGCGATCCTGGACGGCGGCCGTTTCGCGGTGGCGGTCGGCATCGGCGTCAATGTTGTGGCATATCCCGAGGATTTGCCTTATCCGGCAACATCATTGCGCGCGCTGGGCGCGACATGCGATGCGGAAACATTGTTTCTGGCGCTGTCGGATGCCTGGAGCGAGAATGCCCGGTTGTGGGACGAGGGGCGCGGACTTGCCGCCGTCAGGCGACGCTGGCTGGCACGCGCGGCGGGGCTAGGCGGCGAGGTTGCTGTCAGAATTGACGGTAATGTGGTGCGTGGGGTGTTTGAAACCATTGACGAGGACTGCCGTTTTGTGATCCGCGACGATGAAGGTTCTATTCTGACGATCGCCGCCGGCGACGTGCATTTTGGCGCGGTCGCGTCTGCCCGCGTCTAACGGGCTTGGCCTGAGGGCCAGGAAGGGAAAAATCATGGCGAAAGCCGAAAACGCCGAACTCGTCTTCGTGCCGCTCGGCGGCGTCGGCGAGATCGGTATGAACTTCGCCCTCTACGGCTACGGCCCGCCGAGCGCGCGCGAGTGGATCGTTATCGATGTCGGCGTGACCTTCCCCGATGCCAGCTTGCCCGGCGTCGACCTTGTGCTGCCCGACACGCGCTTCATCGAGGAGAACCTCGCCAATCTGCGCGGCATCATCATCACGCATGCGCATGAAGACCATTATGGTGCGCTGCTCGACACCTGGCCGAAGATGAAGGCGCCGGTGTGGATGACGCCGTTCAGCGCCGGCCTGCTCGAAGCCAAGCGGCAGGGCGAGCAGGGCGCGCCGAAGATCCCGCTGACCATTTACAGGGCGGGCGAGAAATTCACTGTCGGCCCGTTCGAGATCGAGGCTATTCCGGTCGCACACTCCATCCCCGAGCCGATGTCGCTGGCCATCACGTCGCCGGCCGGCACCGTCATCCACACCGGCGACTGGAAGATCGATCCGGAGCCGACGATCGGCCCAAAGACCGACGAGGCGCGGTTCCGCGCCTACGGCGACAAGGGCGTTCTGGCGCTGATCTGCGATTCGACCAATGCGCTGCGGGAAGGCGAGTCACCCTCGGAAGTCGCTGTCGGCGAGGGCCTGAAGGGCGTCATCCAGGCCGCCAAGGGCCGCGTCGCCGTCACCACTTTCTCCTCCAATGTCGGCCGCATCGTCTCCATTGCCAAGGCGGCGCGCGATGCCGGCCGCCAGTGCCTGGTGCTCGGCCGCTCGCTGAAGCGGGTCATCGATGTGGCTGATGAACTCGGCTACATGGACGGGCTGCCGGAGTTCATCGCCGAAGAGGATTTTGGCTTCATCCCGCGCGAAAACCTGGTGATCATCTGCACCGGCAGCCAGGGCGAGCCGCTGGCGGCGCTGGCCAAGCTGTCGCGCGAAGAAATGAAGTCGGTGTCGCTGACGGCTGGCGACACGGTGGTGTTTTCGTCGCGCACGATTCCCGGCAATGAAAAGGCGATCCTCGAGATCAAGAACCGCCTGATCGACCTCGGCATCAAGATCATCGAGGACGGCGACGCGCTGGTGCATGTTTCCGGCCACCCGCGGCGCAGCGAATTGCGCAAGATGTACGAATGGGTGCGCCCGCAGATCGGCGTTCCCGTGCATGGCGAGGCGGCGCATCTGGTGGCGCAGGGGTCGCTGATGTCGACCTCCGGCATTGGCCAGGTGGCGCAGGTGCGCGACGGCGACATGCTCAGGCTCGCTCCCGGCCCCGCCACCATCATCGACCAGGTGCCGTTCGGCCGCATCTACAAGGACGGCAATTTGATCGGCACCGATCAGGCGATGGGCATTCGCGACCGGCGCAAGCTGTCCTTTGCCGGCCATGTCGCGGTCAATGTCGTGCTCGACGACAAATATGAGCTTGCCGGCGATCCCGATCTGGTCGCCATCGGCATCGCCGAGGCCGATGCGCGCGGTGAGACGCTCGAGGATCTGATGATCGATGCGGCTGTCGGCGCGGTGGATTCGATCCCCCGTCAGCGCCGAAAAGACCTCGACCTGGTGCAAGAGGCGGTACGGCGCGCTGTGCGCGGCGCTGCCAACGAAGCCTGGGGCAAGAAACCGCTGGTGACGGTGTTTGTCACCCGGTGAGGGTGGCAGCCGGTCGCTACACGTTCAGCTGGTAGCTGACGGGAAGCCAACGAAAAGAACCGTTCACTGGCTCGATGTAGCCCAGTCCTGGAAATGGCATGTGATGGCCAGCGATCAGCAGACGCTGCTCTGCGGCCATCTTTAGCAGTCGCTTGCGGGTCTCGACGGCTTGCTCTTTGTCATCATCCAGATCAGCACGCCACTCCGGCCGTTGGATGGACACGACATAATGCAGGAAGGCGTCCGACCAGATGAGCAATTGCTGGCCGTCGCTTTCGACGAGAAACGCCAGGAGCCCGGGGGAATGACCGGCTGCGTCGATGGCGGTAATGCCTGGCACAACCTGATCTCCGGGCGCTATGAATGTCACCTGGTCTGTAAGGCTGCTGCAAATTCGTCTGAATAGATCACGGTTGGCCAATCTGGCCTCGCGCACCGCATTCCCCCCGGTCCAGAAGCTGAATTCCGCCGCGCCGAATACATAGCGTGCCCGCCTGAAAACGGGTTCGCCATTCTTCACAAGCCCTCCGATGTGATCCGGGTGCCCGTGGGTGATAATCACCACATCGATGTCACCCGGTCCGAGCCCAAGGTCCTGTAGGCATTCCAGAAGTGAACTGTCCTCGTCTCCGCATCCGGTGTCGAACAGGATCTTTTCGGAACCGGTGTCGATCAGCGTTGGGATGAAGCAGTGCTCGTAGCGATCGCGGTCGATGAAGTTCGAGGCGGCGAGTTCGTGCACTGCGGTTGGCGAGTGTCCGGGTGCCAGGGCCGATGCAAGGTTGTCGCGAACATCGACGGCATCGAGCAAAGTGGCAACTTTGAATGAGCCAAGGCTGAATATGAAAACGTGTGGGCGGGCAGGGCGGGTGTCGAACATTGCCATTTGTACTTCGCAGTTGCCGATTGGAACAGCCTGGGTCGCGATTTTGAAACTTTCCACTCGTTCGAGGGAATTCGAAGACGGCTCGTCAAAGTGCGACAGTGCGCGCCTCGTGAAAGGCTGTTGGTATCCGTCGATTTGACGTATGACGCCAGCCATCGGGACCCAGGAGGGAAAGCTCGGATATGCTCGGACGCCTGAACCATGTCGCGCTTGCCGTGCCGGATCTGGCGGCGGCCGTTGCCGCCTATCGCAACACGCTCGGCGCCGAAGTGACGGAGCCGCAGGCACTGCCGGAGCATGGTGTGACGGTGGTGTTCGTCAATGTCGGCAACACCAAGATCGAACTTCTGGAGCCGCTGGGCGAGAACTCGCCGATCGCCGCCTTCCTGGGGAAGAACCCTTCCGGCGGCATGCACCATCTTTGCTACGAGGTCGACGACATCCTGGCCGCGCGCGACCAGCTCAAGGCCGCCGGCGCGCGCGTGCTGGGCGACGGCAATCCGAAGACCGGGGCGCATGGCAAGCCGGTGCTGTTCCTGCATCCGAAGGATTTCTTCGGCACGCTGATCGAACTGGAGCAATCATGAGCTGGGTTTCGTTCACCGCACTTTTCTTCGCCACTTGGTGGATCGTGCTGTTCGTCGTGCTGCCGTTCAGCATCAGGACACAGGACGATGATCACGACGTGACGCTGGGCACGGTTCCAAGTGCGCCACGCGGCCCGCATATGCTGCGCGCCGTCCTTCGAACCACCGTCGCCACGGCGGTTCTCATGGGCATTTTCTATGGCCTGACGAAAGGGTTGGGATACAGCCTCGACGAGGTGCCGCACATCATTCCGGAATTCAGTCAGACCCCAACGAAATAGACCGTTTTCCGGCCCGCGTTTCAGCACATTCGAGATCGACACGAGATCGCCTGGAGGCCCACGGCGATTCTGGCCTTGCGCCGGTTGACGCAGGGTCATCCAGTTTGTCAATCTCTGCTGCTAACCAGATGTTTGCACAAAAAAAATGCAAGGCACGAGGCCTTGCAATTTAAACGCGTCCGATCTGTTTCCGGTTTCCGGCGGCAGCGAGTAACCGCGCCTAGATCGCATCCTCCCAAGACTTTGACCGCGTAGGAGAGCAGATTTTTCTCTACCCTCTCGGTTATCGGGGCACATTAGACCAACGCGAATGAAAATGTCACGAAGAATTTTGCCTTGAAACGGGCATTCTCGTGCTGCACTGCACAATAGTGTGGCAGGCTTTGCTTGGGAAACGACCAGTAAGATGCGTACGGCACTGCGGCGCCCTTGGAGCGCCGCGCGTCCGCGGGCCGCGCAAAGGACCTCCGACACGTTCGACCCCACGCATCGTGCCCTTCCGAAAGCCGATTTCCGATTTTCGGGCCGATGCGTCCGGGTTTCCATTCCGCCATGAAATGGCTATGAAGCCGGGGCAAGCAAGCCCGTGTCGCGCCGATTCCCGCGCGGCCATCCTCACTCACGGACCAGTCCATGCGTTTGTCGCGCTATTTCCTGCCGATCCTCAAAGAAAATCCGCGCGAGGCCGAAATCGTCTCGCACCGGCTGATGCTGCGTGCCGGCATGATCCGCCAGCAGGGGCAGGGCAGTTTTTCGTGGCTGCCACTCGGCAAGCGGGTGCTGGACAAGGTTTGCCGGATCATCCGCGAGGAGCAGAATCGCGCCGGCGCGCTGGAAATCCTGATGCCGACCATCCAGTCGGCGGATCTGTGGCGCGAAAGCGGCCGCTATGACGATTACGGCAAGGAGATGCTGCGCATCAAGGACCGGCAGGACCGCGACATGCTCTACGGTCCGACCAATGAGGAAGTGGTCACCGAGATCGTGCGCGCTTACGTGAAGTCCTACAAGGACCTGCCGCTCAATCTCTACCACATCCAGTGGAAGTTCCGCGACGAAGTGCGGCCGCGCTTCGGCGTCATGCGTTCGCGCGAATTCCTGATGAAGGACGCTTACTCCTTCGACCTCGACTTTGAGGGCGCCAAGGCGGCCTACAACAGGATGTTCGTGTCCTATCTCAGGACGTTTACGCGCATGGGGCTGCAGGCGATTCCGATGCGGGCCGACACCGGGCCGATCGGCGGCGACCTCAGCCATGAATTCATCATCCTCGCCGACACCGGCGAGAGCCAGGTTTTCTGCCATCGCGACTATCTTTCGCTCGATGTGCCCGGAGAGAAGACCGACTTCGCCAACGACGCCGAGATCGGCGACATCGTCAAGACATGGACGACGCCCTACGCCGCCACGGACGAGATGCATGACGAGGCGGCGTGGGAAAAGATCGGCGACAACGACAAGGTTTCGGCGCGCGGCATCGAGGTCGGCCACATCTTCCATTTCGGCGACAAATATTCCAAGCCGATGGGCGCCAAGGTTACCGGGCCCGACGGCAAGGATCATTTCGTCTCCGGCGGCTCCTACGGCATCGGTCCGTCGCGCTTGGTCGCAGCGATCATCGAAGCCAGCCATGACGACAACGGCATCATCTGGCCGGAAGCGGTGGCGCCGTTCGACATCGGACTGATCAACATGAAGGCGGGCGACGCCGAGTGCGACCGCGTCTGCGACGAGTTGCATGCCGCTTTCGTCGCCGCCGGCAAGGATGTGCTCTACGACGACACCGACCAGCGGCCCGGCGGCAAGTTCGCCACCGCCGATCTGATCGGCCTGCCGTGGCAAGTCATCGTCGGACCGCGCGGCGTGGCTAGCGGCGAGATCGAGATCAAGAATCGCAAGACCGGCGAGCGCGAGACGCTGCCTATCGCCGATGCGAAAAAACGATTCGGTGTCGCCGCATGAGCGAAGTGGCGGCAGCAAGAACAGCGGGCGCCGGGCCCTTTTCCATCTTCGAGCGCATGGTTGCCTGGCGCTACCTGCGCTCGCGACGCAAGGAGACGGTGATCTCGGTGATCGCCTCGATCTCCTTCCTCGGCATCATGCTGGGGGTCGCCACGCTGATCGTGGTGATGGCAGTGATGAACGGCTTCCGGGCGGAGCTTTTGACGCGCATTCTCGGCGTCAACGGCCATCTGATCGCGCAGCCGCTCGATTCGCCGCTTGAGGATTATGCGCAGGTCGCCGGCCGCATCAACGGCGTGCCCGGCGTCAAATACGCCATCCCTCTGATCGACGGCCAGGTGCTGGCGCAGGGCAATGTCGGCGGCGGAACCGGCGCGCTGGTGCGCGGCATCCGCGGCGAGGATCTCAGCAAGATTGCCATCGTCGCCGCCAACGTCAAGCAGGGCTCGATCGCCGGTTTCGACACTGGCGAGGGCGTCGCCATCGGCAAGCGCATGGCCGAGAATCTCGGCCTGGCGCTCGGCGATACCATCACCTTGATCTCGCCCGACGGCGACGTGACGCCGCTCGGCACGACACCGCGCATGAAGGGCTATCCGATCACCGCGATCTTCGAAGTCGGCATGTCGGAATATGACAGTTCCATCGTCTACATGCCCTTCTCGGAGGCGCAGCTCTATTTCAACATGGACGGCCGCGCGCAGACGATCGAGATCTATGTCGACAATCCCGACGATGTCGACGCGCTGAAACCGAAGGTGGAGGAGGCGGCGCAGCGGCCGATCGACCTCGTCGACTGGCGCCAGCGCAACGAGACCTTCTTTTCCGCCCTGCAGGTCGAGCGCAACGTCATGTTCATGATCCTGACGCTGATCGTGCTGGTGGCGGCGCTGAACATCATTTCGGGCCTGATCATGCTGGTCAAGGACAAGGGGCATGACATCGCCATCCTGCGCACCATGGGGGCGTCGCGCGGCGCCATCCTGCGCATCTTCCTGATGACGGGGGCTGCGATCGGCGTGACCGGCACGATCGCCGGCGTTCTGCTCGGCGTTCTGATCTGCACCAACATCGAATCCATCCGCCAGTTCTTCTCCTGGATGACCGGCAAGGTGCTGTTCAACCCGGAACTCTATTTCCTCAGCCAGCTGCCGGCGAAAATGGATCCGCGCGAGACGACCTATGTCATCCTGATGGCGCTCGGGCTGTCCTTCCTGGCAACTGTATTTCCGGCGTGGCGGGCCGCCCGGCTCGATCCCGTTGAAGCCTTGAGGTATGAATGATGGCCGAGGCCATTATCGAGCTGAAGAGCGTTGAGCGGCACTACGTTCAGGGGCCGCGCAAGCTCACCATTCTCAACGGCGCCGATTTCTCGCTGAGGCGCGGCGAGATGGTGGCGCTGGTGGCGCCGTCGGGCACCGGCAAGTCGACGCTGTTGCACACTGCCGGCCTGCTTGAGCGTCCCGACGCCGGCGACGTCATCCTGGCCGGCCGTGCCTGTGGGCGGCTCTCCGATGACGAGCGTACGGCGATCCGCCGCAACGATGTCGGCTTCGTCTATCAGTTCCATCACCTGCTGCCGGAATTCTCGGCGCTGGAAAACATCATGATGCCGCAGCTCATCAAAGGGCTGAGCCGCAAGGAGGCGTCCGAGCGCGCGGCGCAGCTGCTCGACTACATGCAGATCGGCAAGCGCGCGTCGCACCGTCCGTCCGAGCTTTCCGGCGGCGAGCAGCAGCGCGTCGCCATTGCGCGTGCGGTTGCCAATGCGCCGCTGGTGCTGCTGGCCGACGAGCCGACCGGCAATCTCGACCCGGTCACCGCCTCCTATGTGTTCGAGGCGCTGGCGGCGCTGGTCAAGCAATCGGGCCTCGCGGCGCTGATCGCCACCCACAATCACGAACTGGCCTCGCGCATGGACCGGCGCGTCACGCTGGCCGACGGCAAAGTGGTGCCGCTCGGCTCGGGCTGACCTCAATCTCGGCAGACCTTGGCGGGCTCGCCAGGAGTCCGCCACCAGCGCGCGTTTTCGCTCCATTGATAGCCGACGCACGCCCGTCAACCTTTCCTTAACCCTGCCGATTTGTTCGCCCGGAATTCCGGATGCCGCCGGATTCCGGTCGTTGACATTCGAACAAAATTAGAACAAAATACGAACATATCAACAACAGGAGAGAGTTATGACCGATCTGGTTCAGGATGTCGTCTCGCTGGTTTGCATGAGCACCTTTCTCATTTCCATGGCGATCTGGATCGGAGCCATGTGATTTGGCGTTGAGGGCGTGGCGCGAACGCACGCGTCCCTTCGTCGCGCCGCCCCTCACGCTTACCCTCTCCCCGTCAAAAACGGGGAGAGGGTACTTCAACGCTGGCGTCATGCCTTTCATTGAACGCTGACGCGGATGGCTTGCGACCGGGAACCGAGTTTTCCTGTTAAGCTTTTCTTGCCGCCACGACGTTAGGGTGTGCCTCCAAGACAGGGAGCAACGTCGCGTGTCGCCCATCGTCACGGCCATCCTGGTGGCCAGCAATCTCGGGCTGATCTTTCTCTTGATGACCGTGCCGCTTGGTTTGCGCACGATCAGGCTCAGCCGTGTCGTGGCAATGGACCGGCAGCGCCTCTGGCAGGCGCTGTGGCCACTCGGCAGCGATGCCGGCTGGTCCGGTGAGATTCTTTCGGCCGAGGCGCTGGACAGCGAGGGCATGGCCCGCATCATGCTGTCCTGGGAAGGCCGCGACGGCAAGCCGATCGAGCGCAAGTCGCGGTTTGAAGACGTTGTCGAGGGCAGCCGGTTCTCGATGCGCGTCATCGAGGATACCGCGCTCGATACCTCGTTCTGGAAGGATTTTCGCGAGACCACCGAGCTCGTTTCCGAAGGCAGCGGCACGCGGGTCACGCTTGGCCAGACCGATCGCTATCGCGGCTTTGCCTTCCTGGTGTTCCGCTATTTCGCCATGCGCCGTGAACTCTCCAAGCTGCAGCGCTGGGCAAGGACCGGACAGTATCGCAAGGGCGGCTGGTTCGAGCATCCGCTCAGCCAGGTCGGCTTCGCCGCGCTGTCGGCGTTGATCCTGTGGCCGTTCTTCGGTCTTCACCTCGGCGGGCTGGCGCTGGCCGCGATCCTGACGTCGGTGGTGGCCCTGCACGAACTCGGCCATATGGCCGCGTTTCGCCTGATGGGTCACAGCAAGGCGCGCATGATCTTCATTCCTCTGCTCGGCGGCATCGCCATTGGCGGGCGGCCGTATGACAGTCGTTTCGAAGTGGCCTTCGTGGCATTGATGGGCGCCGGCTTCTCCGCCTTCCTGGTGCCGGTCGTCATCGCCGCCAGCACCTTTGCAGGCGCGGAGGGACATCGGCTGGCGGCGCTGCTGCTGGCGGCGCTGGCGGGCTTTGCTGCCCTGTTCAACATCGCCAATCTGGTGCCGGTGTGGAAGTTCGATGGCGGCCAGGTGCTGCGCCAGATCTGCCCGGGGCCGATCGTGCTGGCACTGGCTTCGTTCTCCCTGCTTTCGGCCTTCCTGGCGCTTGGCCGACAGGCCGGCTTCTCCCCAGGCTTTCTGCTCGCTGCGGGCGCGGTCTTTTCAATCCTCAGCCTGCTGACGATGAGCAGCGGGGTCAAGCCGCGCCACGAGTTGAAGCCGATCCGCACCGTCGACCGCTTCGTCATTGCCGGCGCATTACTGGCCGTGTTTGCCATCCATGGTTACGGCGTCCTGTGGGCATCCGCGCGGCTCATCTGAGGTGTGTTGATATTCAGGTGATGCCGGCCTGCGAACGGCGGCTTCCTGCGCTTCCGTACCCAAAGGTACGCTCCGCTCCGGTTCTCGGAATCCACCATTCTCGGCGCGGCCTGACCTGAATCTCAACACACCTTAAGCAGTTCTCAGGCGGGAAGCTTCAACCGGCCTTGCGGGCGGCTTCGACAGGCGAAGCCGTGGCTGGACCGAACACGTCCTCGAAGGCGGATTTCAGCGCCAGGTCGAGATCAGCCATCGTCAGGGGAAGGCCAAGGTCGACAAGGCTGGTGACGCCGTGTTCCTGCACGCCGCACGGCACGATGCCGCTGAAATGGTCGAGGTCCGGCTCGACATTGATGGCGATGCCGTGAAAGCTTACCCAACGCCGCAGCCTGATGCCGATGGCGGCGATCTTGTCTTCGGCCGGCGAGCCGTCCGGCAGGGCAGGGCGATCAGGCCGCACCACCCAGACGCCGACCCGGTCCTCGCGGCGCTCGCCCTGCACGTTGAAGGCGGCGAGCGTGCCGATGATCCATTGTTCGAGTGCCGCGACGAAGGCGCGAACATCCTCGCGCCGCCGCTTCAGGTCGAGCATGACGTAGGCGACCCGCTGGCCCGGCCCATGATAGGTGTATTCGCCGCCGCGCCCGGCCGCGAACACCGGAAAGCGGTTGGCGTCGATCAGGTCCTCGCTGCGGGCGCTGGTGCCGGCGGTGTAAAGCGGCGGATGTTCGACCAGCCAGACCATTTCGCCAGCGGCACCGCTTCGGATCGCCTCGGCGCGCGCCTCCATGAAGGCAAGCGCATCGGGATAGGCGGTGAGGCCAGGCTCGATGCGCCATTCGACCGGTGCTGAACCGGGGAGCGGCAGGAACGACGTGGCGATCTGGCTGCGTTCTGGCATGGCTTTTCGTTTTTTCCATTATGCATGTCGTGATCCCAAAACCGGCTTGCACTTTTGGGCGACATGCATTTGCCTCCCATATGGCGATATCGGGCCGAAACGTCCAGTTCCGGCTACGCATTCCAATCCTGTGGAGCGTTATGCCAATCGCTGGCGATTATTGCTTGCCGCGCACTTGTTTCGCCGGAAACGATTTGCTACACGCCGCGAGCCGGTCGGTTCCGGCTCCTACCACGTGCGGTCGTGGCGGAATTGGTAGACGCGCAGCGTTGAGGTCGCTGTGGGGCAACCCGTGGAAGTTCGAGTCTTCTCGACCGCACCAAAATTTCCCTGACAGATTGCTTCTGGCAAGCCGGGGCGGCAAGCGATGACACGTCGCGGCCACAGGGCTGCCCGAGGATCGAAACGACAGCGGCGGCGCGTCATTCAGACCACGCCGCCGCTTCGCTTTTTTCAATTGCCCCGAAAGCCAGCCTGATCGTGGAAATCAGGCGGCTTTCTTCACCCGGGTCAGGGTATCGGCCACGACCTACCCGAGGACGATGGCGTCGGCACGATGACGACGCCGGCCTCCTTCAGGATTTCGACCTTTTCCTGCGCCGACTCATAGGTCGCTCGGCAAAAGGCCGGACCTATCCCGTCCACCCAAGGCCAGCCGAGATGCAATTGATCGATACAAGCAGAGCGTCGGTCGACCGCTTTTGATCCGCCGCGCCGGTATTTGCCCGAACTTCACGCAGCAGATCGACCTGCAGTCGGTGAATGTCATCCATCTGTCGCCGCAGATTGTCGAAACGCCGCTTGAACATCGGAAAACGCGCGGAAAGATCGCCTCCCGTGACGTCACCAATCAGGCGTCGCGTCAACTCGTATTCGGCGGCGATGCGGGCGTAGATTCGTCGGGCCGCATCGCTGTCGGACACCAGGCAGGCGTAAAGCCCCGCGATCTCCATGTCGGACTGGTAAAGCGTCTTCTCGGCCTCGTCGACGATCAAGCGGAAGAAGCGCGAGTGCTCGAACATGCGAGCCAGAAGTTCGCGCCCGGCCTCGCCGCGCACAGCGACGAAAGAGCTAAGCGCGCTGCCGATGCCATACCAGCCGGTCAACAGATGACGGTTCTGGCTCCAGGCGAACACCCATGGAATGGCGCGCAGGTCAGCAATGCCGCTGGCGCCGAAACGGCGCTCCGGCCGTGACCCCATTTTCAGGAGCGCCAGCTCCGCGACCGGGCTCGCCTGGTTGAAATAATGGAGGAAACCGGGCTCAGCCATCAACCTGGCGTAGGATGCCTGCGACATGCCTGCCAGCGCTTCCAGCGCTTCGTCGAACTCCGGCGTTTCCTTCGGCTCGACATCACCGGGCGATCCGACACCGTGGGCCAGCACGCCGGCGGCGAGAACCTCGAGCTGGTTGAGGCCGGTGCCGCGATTGGCGAATTTCGACGATACGACCTCGCCCTGCTCCGTTACCCGCATGGTTCTGGCGACAGTGCCTTCCGGTTGTGCCGCGATCGCCCGGCCGGTCGGCGCGCCGCCACGGCTGACAGAGCCGCCGCGACCGTGAAAGAAACTGATCCTGACGTTGTGCTTGCGCCCGACGGCAGCGAGGCGCTTTTGCGCTTTTGCCAGTTCCCAATTGGAAGCCAGGAAACCGCCGTCCTTGTTGGAATCTGAATAACCGAGCATGATTTCCTGGCGCGCGCCGAAATCCCGCACCGTCTGCCTCACCAGCGAAACGCCGAGCAATCCATTCAGGATGCTCGGTGCGGCCTGTAGATCGGCGATGGTCTCGAACAATGGCACGATCCGCAGCCTGATTGTGCCGCCGCCACCGGGCGCGGTTGAAAGTCCGCAATATTGCGCCAGCAGATAGACCGCGAGCAGATCGTCGGCCGAGCGGGTCATGCTGAGAACGAAAGAGCCGACAGCGTCGGCATCCGAGCTGGAGATGTGCTCGCGGATAACGGAGAATGTCGAAAGCAGTTCACCTGCTTCAGGCGAGAGCCGGCCTGCGTCGATCTCCAGCCGCTCGCCCTGGCTGACGGCTGCGCGAATGCGCGCCGACCATTGCGGCGTGCCGGCTGCGACCGGATCGGCGGGATTTGTCAGCGCAAACAGCTCGGCCAGCACCCGGTTGACGACCGTGGAGTTCTGCCGGATGTCGAGCGAGACCGTACGGAAGCCGAAGCTTCCGACTTGCCAAAGCAGAGGCTGGATGAAACGCTTGGCTACCGCGCGCCCTCCGATCGCTTCGAGAACGGAAGACAGCCGGTTCAGATCAGCACGAAACGCCTCTGCCGAGAGATACGCCGCCGTACCGCCGTCTCGCGTGGCCACCAGCCGGGCAAACAAGGCCGAAGCGAACTGGCGAAGCGGTTCGTCAGGGTTGCGGGCGGCGATCACGTGCGCCAGTCCGCTTTTATCAAGCGCCGTTTGCAGCACCGGCTTGAAGCTGGCCGGCAGGTCGATGACGTTCGAGCTGGCGCTGAGCACCGTCACCAGCCGCTGCACCTGCGTCAGATACCAGCCTATGGCGGTATTGCGGTATTCGGCCATGGCATGGGCGGTGACTGCGGCAGTCACATTTGGATTGCCATCGCGGTCGCCGCCGATCCACGAGGCATAGCGTATGAATGAGGGAATTCTGATCGGCTCTCCCGGATAGTGACGCTCGAAGGCGCCCTGAAGCTTGCCATAGAGCTGCGGCGTTGCCTCGAAGATGACTTCGCGAAAGAAATGCAGGCCCCAGGCGATTTCGCGTTCGACCGTCGGGCGCTCCAGCCGCAGCTCGCCCGTCATCCACAGAAGCTCGATCTCGCTTTCCAGATCGGCGACCAACAGGGAGCGTTCGCGCGGAGCCCAGCGCGGCTGGTCGAGCTCGGTCAGCTTGCGATAGATACGGCGGTGGATCTCCAGCACCGTGACGCGTTTGGCCTCGGTCGGGTGCGCGGTCATGGTCGGGCCGACGCAAAGCTCATCGAGCGTCGCCTGGACTTCCTCCGCTGAGTGGCCGTTCGCTGCCATCTGCGCGATCACGCTAGCGAAGGACCCGGGCACTTCGTCGACACCCGCGCCTTGTTCGAGTTCGCGGCGCGCCCGCATGGCAAGCAACTCGTCTGCTATCGCCAGCAACTGGAACCATACGCCGCTCGCCTGAAGCGCCGGAATGCGCTGCTCCGCGGCGAGGGAGACAAGCGACCTACGTCCGGTCAGAACGGCGGCGATCTCGGGCTCACGCGCGCTTGCGACCTGAAGCAGCAAGCGCAACAGAAGGCTGCGCTCGTCCTCACGAAAGTTGATGCGTCTGCTCTGTTCCAAACCGTTTTCCTGATTCGTCCGCATCGATGCCCAAGTAGCCGCGCCCTGAATCGAGGGCGGCGGCTGCTGTCAGGCGACCCGATCGGGGACCGGGCGACCCTCGAAGAAGGCGGTCAGGTTCTCGACCACCTTCATGCCCATTGCCTCCCGCGTTTCCTCGGTCGCACTCCCGAGATGCGGCAACAGCACTGCGTTCTCCAACTGCTTCAGCGCCTCCGGAACGGCCGGCTCGTCGGCAAAGACGTCGAGACCCGCCCCCGCGATTTCGCGCCTTTCCAGTGCACCGATCAGGGCATCCTGGTCGACGACGTCGCCGCGCGCCGTGTTGATCAGGAACGCGTCGCCTTTCATCAACTGCAAGCTTCGAGCATTGATGAGATGGCGGTTTTCCGCACCGCCCGGACAGTGCAGCGACACGAAATCAGACGCTATGAGCACATCTTCCAAAGTTGCCGTCTGCACCGCGCCCATGGCGCGCGTCTCGTCATCATCGACCGGCGACCGATTGAAGAACACGATCTTCATACCGAAGCCGAAATGCGCGCGCCTGGCTGTCGCCTTGCCGATGCGCCCCATGCCGACAATACCCAAGGTTTTGCCCGACACCTTCGCGCCGGCCATATGCGTTGGCGACCAACCCCGCCACTCTCCGGCCCGCAGCTGCCGCTCGCCCTCACCGGTCCGGCGCGCGACAGCCAACAGCAAGCTGAGGGCGAGGTCGGCGGTGCAATCGGTCAGCACGCCCGGGGTGTTGGTCACCACGATGTCGCGTTCGCGGGCTGCCGCGACATCGATATGGCTGAAGCCGACGCCGAAATTGGCGATGATCCGGGTGCGGGCGGCGTTCTCGGGAAACACCGCAACAGGCAAGCGGTCGCTGACCGTTGCCAGGATCGCGTCAAAATGCGCGAATGCCGATGTCATTGCGGCAGGGCTCAGCGGCGTATCGCTGGCGTTGAGCGTCGTGTCGAAGCGCTCGGCGAGGATCGCTTCAACGGGGGCCGGCCATCTCCGGGTGATAATCAAACGCGGTTTCATCGAATTTCCTGCCGATCGATGGGCCGCGATGCATTCGCCAACCCCGAAACAGACTTCACATTTTGCGCTATGCGCCCTTCGCCCGGTCGGCCATCACGCGGCCTTCTTCATCCCGGCCAGAGTATCGGCGACGACCTCCCCGAAGGACGATGGCGTCGGCACGATGACGACGCCGGCCTCTTTCAGGATTTCGACCTTTTCCTGTGCCGACTCGCCGAAGGCCGAGATGATGGCGCCGGCATGGCCCATGCGCCGGCCTTTCGGCGCGGAAAGACCGGCAATATAGGCGATCAGCGGCTTGCGCATGTTGTCGCGCGCCCAGATCGCGGCTTCCGCCTCCTGTGGTCCGCCGATCTCGCCGATCATGACCACGGCGTCGGTTTCGTCGTCCTGTTCGAACAGCTTCAGCATGTCCTTGAAGGACGAACCGTTGATCGGATCGCCGCCGATGCCGACGCTGGTCGAGACACCGATGCCAAGCGCCTTCATCTGCGAGGCCGCCTCATAGCCGAGCGTGCCCGAGCGCCCGACGATGCCGACGCGGCCGGGGAGATAGATGCTGCCCGGCATGATGCCCATCAGTGCCTGCCCGGGCGTGATCACGCCGGCGCAGTTCGGCCCGATCAGCCGCATGCGGTCCTCGAAACGGTAGCGAAGCATGTAGCGCTTCACCTGCATCATGTCCTGCGAGGGAATGCCGTCGGTGATGCAGACGCAGAGCTTTATGCCGGCATCCGCGGCTTCCATGATCGAGTCGGCGGCGAAAGGCGGCGGCACGAAGACGATGCTGGCCTCGGCGCGGGTTTCGCGAACGGCGCCCTTGACGGTGTTGAAGATCGGCAGGCCGAGATGCTTCTGGCCACCTTTGCCTGGCGTCACGCCGCCGACGAGCTTGGTGCCATAGCGCTTCATGTCCTCGGCATGGAAGCTGCCGATCTTGCCGGTGAAGCCCTGGACGATGACCCGCGTGCCGCGGTTGAGCAGGATTGCCATGTCTTGAACTCCCTCAGCTTGCTTTTTTGAGCGTTGCCGAACGCCAGGCGGCGACGGCTTTTTCGGCGGCTTCCGCCAGCGTTTCGGCGACGATCACCGCCTCGCCGGAATCGGCCAGGATGCGGCGCCCTTCCTCGACCTTGGTGCCGGCAAGCCGCACCACCAGGGGCACGTTGACGCCGACTTCGCGGATCGCCTTAACGACGCCCTCGGCGACCCAGTCGCAGCGGTTGATACCGGCAAAGATGTTGACCAGGATGGTCTCGACATTCTTGTCGCCAAGTACGGCGCGGAACGATTTCGCGACCCGCTCCGGCGAGGCGCCGCCGCCGATGTCGAGGAAGTTCGCCGGCTCGCCGCCGGCGATCTTGATCATGTCCATCGTCGCCATGGCGAGGCCGGCGCCGTTGATGATGCAGCCGATATTGCCGTCGAGGCCGACATAGGAGAGGCCGCGGTCGCTGGCAAAGGTCTCTCGCGGGTCTTCCTGGCTCTTATCGCGCAGCTCGGAGATTTCCGGCCGCCGGAACAACGCGTTCTCGTCGAACGACATCTTGGCGTCGAGCGCGACGAGGTTGCCGTCGCGGGTCACCACCAGCGGATTGATCTCCAGCATCGAGGCGTCGTAGTCGCGGAACACCTGGTAGCAGCTGAAGATGGTTTCGGTCGCCTTGCCGATCAGGTTCTGATCCAGGCCGAGCCCGAAGGCGATCTCGCGCGCCTGGAAGCGCTGCATGCCGACTCCCGGATCGACCGTGGTCCGGATGATGGAATCCGGCGCCCTCTCGACGATATCCTCGATCTCCATGCCGCCGGCGGCCGACGCGACGATCATGACGCGCTCCTCTTTGCGGTCGAGAACGAAGCCGACATAGAGCTCCTGCGCGATGTCGACCGCCTCCTCGAGATAGAGCCGCGATATCAGCTTGCCCCGCGGGCCGGTCTGCTGGGTCACGAGCTTGCGGCCGAGCATGGCTTCGGCCGCGTTGGAGATCTCCTCGTCATTGGTGCAGAGCTTGATGCCGCCGGCCTTGCCGCGGGCACCGGAATGAACCTGCGCCTTGAGAACCCATTTGCCGCCGCCGATCTCACGCGCCCGATAAGTTGCCTGCTCGGGGCTGTAGGCGAGGCCGCCGCGCGGAACATGGATCCCGTGGCGGGCAAGCAGTTCCTTGGCCTGGTATTCGTGAATGTCCATCTTGTCCTCCCAGGAAGCTTCAGTGCGTGGCGGCGTGCGGCTATTGTTAGCTATCAAGTTGGCCGGCGCGTTCGATTGCTTCGTTGACCACCAGCACATTGCGCGCCATGCGTTCCGACGCCGCGTCGATCATTTTGCCGTCGAGCGCCGCCGCGCCCTTTCCGAGCGCCTCTGCTTCCCTCAGCACTTCCAGGATGCGCCTGGCACGGACGACTTCCTTTTCCGGCGGTGAGAACACACTGTTGGCAAGCGCGATCTGCGAGGGGTGGATCGCCCATTTGCCCTCGATACCAAGTGCCGCCGCGCGCCTTGCCGCCGCCGTGTAGCCCTCAGGGTCCGAGAAATCGCCGAACGGCCCGTCGATGGCGCGCAGGCCGTAGGCCCTGCAGGCAACCGTCATCCGCGACAAGGCGAAATGCCACTGGTCGCCCGGATAGTCGGGATTGAGGCCGCCGATGTTGACGGTGCGCGCCTTGTTGCTTGCGGCATAGTCGGCGACGCCGAAGTGCATAGCCTCCAAGCGGCCGGGCGTTGCGGCGATCGCCTCGACATTGGCCATGCCGAGCGCCGTCTCGATCAGGGCTTCGAGGCCGACGCCGGTCTTGTAGCCCTTGGCCATCTCGATCTGGTTGACCATGGCCTCGACCATATAGAGGTCGGCCGGAACGCCGACTTTCGGCACCAGGATGGTGTCCAGCCGGTCGCCGGCCTGTTCCATCACGTCGACAACGTCGCGGTACATGTAGTGCGTGTCGAGGCCGTTGATGCGCACCGAAACGGTCTTGCCCTTGGCGCGCCAATCGATGTCGTTGAGCGCCTGGATGATGTTTTTGCGGGCGCGTTCCTTGTCCGGCGGCGCCACCGCGTCCTCGATGTCGAGAAAGACGAAGTCGGCGGCGCTGTTCGCCGCCTTGTCGATCATCTCCGGGCTGGAGCCGGGAACCGCGAGTTCGCTGCGCTGCAGCCGGAGTTTTTTCAGATGGTTGATCGTGTGGCTCATGGTCTCGTTCCTCTCACGCCGCCTCTGCGACAGATGCCTCGGCCGAGGCACGGAAGTGCTGGATGGCGGCGCCGACGCCCGAGCCCGGCGCCAGCCGGACGCCGCAATCGAGCAGCGCCATTTCCGCCGCCGACAGCGAGGCGAGCACCATCACCTCGTTCAGCCAGCCGAGATGGCCGATGCGGAAGACCTTGCCGAACACCTTGTTGAGACCGCCTCCGAGCGAGGTCCGGTAGGTCTGGTAGGCGCGCTTGACGATGTCGGCGCTGTCGATGCCTTCCGGCACCAGGATGGCGCTGACGGTGTCTGAGTGCCATTTCGGCGCCTTCGCGCAAAGCTGAAGGCCCCAGGCGTCGACCGCCTTGCGCACGCCTTCGGCGAGGCGATGGTGACGGACGAAGATGTTGTCGAGCCCTTCCTCGGCGATCAGATCGAGCGAGGCGCGCAGGCCGCGCAGCAGTTGCGTCGCTGGCGTATAGGGGAAATAGCCGGCGTCGTTGGCGCGGATCATGTCCTCAAACGAGAAGAAGCAGCGCCGGTGGGTCGCGACCCTGGAAGCGACGAGCGCCTTCTTGCTGACTGAGAGGAAGCCGAGGCCGGCCGGCAGCATGAAGCCTTTCTGCGAACCGCTGACGGCGCAGTCGACACCCCATTCTTCCTGACGGAAGTCGATTGAGCCAATCGACGACACGCCGTCGACAAACAGAAGGGCAGGATGGTTCGCCGCGTCGAGTATGGCCCGGCAGCAAGCGACATCGCTGGTGACGCCGGTCGCGGTCTCGTTCTGCGTGCAGAAGACTGCCTTGATGCGGTGTGCCTTGTCCGCCTTCAGCTTTTCCGCGTAGAGGTCGAGCGGCACGCCGGTTCCCCACTCGCAGTCGATCACGTCGACCTCGAAGCCGAGGCGTTCGGCCATGTCGACCCACAGATGCGAGAACTGTCCGAAGCGCGACATCAGGACGCGATCGCCGGGGCTGAGCACATTGGTCATGGCCGCCTCCCAGGCGCCGGTGCCCGACGATGGGTAGATGAAGACACGGCCGGTTTCGTTCTTGAAGACTTTTCTGATGTCCTCGAACAGCGGCAGTGTGAAATCAGGGAATGATCCGGCGCGCATGTCCTCCATCGGGAGGTTCATCGCTTGCCGGACCTGCTCCGGAATGTTGGTGGGTCCTGGAATAAAAAGGTGGGTGAACCCAGCCATGCGCGAACTCCTCCGAATGTTAGAGATTTGTGGAGGGAGTGTCGTCTCGGCGGCGAGGGACAACAACACCTTGGTGGGTAAGTTCTCGCCGCGCGCGGGTGGGGCTCGCCTACCCACTTGGCCTACCCACTCGGCCTACCCGGTCGTCCTACCCGATGGGCAGCCTGGGAGTGCGGCGCTTCTCGCTCGAATAGAGGGCGACGGCCATCGCCCGGTTGCGGACGTCAAGCTTGTCGTAGAGATTCTTGAGGTGGTATTTCACCGTATTCTCGGAAATCCCCGTGCGCGTCGCGATCTGAAGGTTGGTCCAGCCGTCGGAAAGCACTGCCAGCAACTCGCGCTCGCGCACCGTGAGCTGCGCCAAGGGCGTGTCGTTGACCTTGTTGATGTCGATGTAGGGGATGCAGATGCGGCCGTGCGCGACCGCCAGGATCGTTTCGAAGATGATATGCGGATCGTCGAACTGGAAGCAGTAGCCTTGAGCACCAAGCCGCACGCACTGCTTCAGGATGCCGATGTCATGGTCGTTGGAGAACACCGTGATGCGCACATCGAGCTTGCGGCTCTGGACCTCGGCCAGAACATCCGCGCCGTCCATATCGGCGAGCCTCCAGCCGATGACAGCGACATCGAACTTGGTCTTCACGGCCAGTTCCAGGAGTTGCTTGCCGCTCTGCACGGCGCCCAGCAATTCGAAACGTCCGTCGCATTCCAGCATTCCGCGGAGCGCCGATATGACAAGCGGGTTGCGCTCGGCGACAACGACGCGAACGCGTTGCTGTCCTGATGGTGCCTCGTTCGTTCTCGCCGACCTTGCGTTCAAGGGCTTCCGTTCTGGACTGGTTGCGGACATGGGCGGATCCGGCTGATATCCGGACCCTGTGCCATGACAATCGTCGCAACCGCGCAGGGGTGCTCTTTCCCCAGCGACATGCGCTGTCGCGCCACCTGAACCGGTATCCAGTTGGTTTTGACAGGATCGGCATTGTCGGCCAGGGCTCTGCGCTGTCCGTCTCCCGTGAAGTCAAGCTGGTAGGAAAGCGCGTATTTCGTTTGATATTCCGTGCGCTAGAGCCATAGGTTCGCAAATCGAATCGTACAGCCGCGCCATCTCTGGATCGAGCGACGGATTTTTCCCAAAACCGGTTTCCACTTTTGAGCCCGATGCTCTAGACCTGAGACGCACCTTTTCCGGGATTGCGATGGCGGGAGGCGCTGGTGGAAGGCCAGGACCAACGGACGACCGGCACCAGGGCCGCTGAAGACGCCCACGCCGATATCTATGGCGAGGACGGCGCCGTCCTTTCGTCCTTCCTTGCCCAGATCGGCGCGGCGATCGCCGACCGCGACACGCTCACGCTCAAGCATGAAGTCGACCACCTGCACCAGTCGGAACTCGGCGACCTGCTCGAGGCGCTGCATCCCGAACAGCGCCGCGCGCTGGTCGAGTTGTTGGGCGCCGATTTCGACTTCTCCGCGCTGACCGAGGTCGACGAGGCGATCCGTATGGAGATCGTCGACAATCTGCCCAATGCGCAGATCGCCCAGGCGGTGCAGGAGCTCGATTCCGACGACGCGGTCTACATTCTCGAAGACCTTGAAAAGGAAGACCAGGACGAGATCCTGTCGCAGTTGCCGTTCACCGAACGGATCAGGCTGCGCCGCTCGCTCGACTATCCCGAAGAGACGGCCGGGCGGCGCATGCAGACCGAGTTCGTCGCGGTGCCGCCGTTCTGGACGATCGGCCAGACCATCGACTACATGCGCGAGGACAAGAACCTGCCTGAGCGCTTCAGCCAGATCTTCGTCATCGATCCGACCTTCAAGCTGCTCGGCGCCATCGACCTCGACCAGATCCTGCGCACCAAGCGCACGGTCAAGGTCGAGGAAGTCATGCATGAGACGCGGCACGCCATTCCCGCCACCATGGACCAGGAAGAGGCGGCGCGGGAATTCGAGCAGTACGATCTTCTGTCGGCCGCCGTCGTCGACGAGAACGAGCGGCTGGTCGGCGTGCTGACCATCGATGACGTCGTCGACGTTATCCAGCAGGAAGCGGAAGAAGATCTCCTGCGCATGGGCGGTGTCGGCGACGAAGAGCTTTCCGACAGCATCCTCTCGACTTCGCGCTCGCGCGTTCCCTGGCTGCTGGTCAACCTCTTGACCGCGTTCCTGGCGGCGTCGGTGATCGGCCTGTTCGACCGCACGATCGAGCACATCGTGGCGCTGGCAGTGCTGATGCCGATCGTCGCCGGCATGGGCGGCAATGCCGGCTCGCAGACCATGACCGTCACCGTGCGGGCGCTGGCGACGAAGGATATCGACATCTACAATGCCGGCCGCATCATCCGCCGCGAGATGGGCGTCGGCTTCATCAACGGCATTGTCTTTGCCATCCTGATCGGCATCGTCGCTGCGACCTGGTTCCATGACAACAATCTGGGCGGCATCATTGCGGCGGCGATGATCATCAACATGTTCGCGGCCGCCTTGGCCGGCATCCTGATCCCGCTGCTGCTCGACCGTTTCAAGGTCGATCCGGCCGTCGCCTCGGCGGTCTTCGTTACCACGGTCACCGATGTCGTCGGCTTCTTTGCCTTTCTCGGCATTGCCACGTGGTGGTTCGGAGTGCCGTGAAGGGTGCTCAATTGACTTTTACGTAAACGCCGTGCGAGGCTTGCGCGGGGCGTCATGTCGATTCCGGCATGGGTTTGGTTCGGGACAGAAGGCGACGCCGTAGGTTGATCGCCGGGGGTTCCGGCGTCTGGGAGTGACAATGCGGGAATATTATTCGATCACCGAGCTGACCCGCGAATTCGACGTGTCGACGCGGACACTGCGCTTCTATGAGGATGAGGGGCTGGTGCAGCCGGTGCGGCGTGGCCGCACGCGGCTGTTTCGCCCGTCCGACCGCCACCTCATCCGCCAGATCATGCGGGGAAAAAGGCTCGGCTTCTCGATCAACGAGATCCGCGAAATCATCCAGATGTACAAGGAGCCGCCCGGCGAGGTCGGTCAACTCAAGCTGATGATCAAGCGCATCGAGGAAAAGCGCGAGGATCTCCGGCAGAAGCGCCGCGACCTCGAAGAGACGCTGGCCGAACTCGACCAGGCCGAGGAATCCTGTGTGGAGCGGTTGGTCGAGCTCGGCGTCAATACCTAACGGCCTTTTTGATAATTCTACTCTGGCGGCCACCTAGATGTTTAGTCCCGGCATTTGCTGGAGCGGATTAAGCTTGAAGCGTTCGGGCTGTGTGGCCCAAGCCTTGCAGATGAACTCATAGGGGGTGAGGCCTTTGAGGGTCTTGAGCCTGCGTCCGAAGTTGTAGGCCGAGACGAAGTCGGCAAGGTGCTGGCGGAGTTGGTCGTGGCTCTCATAGTAGAAGCGCCTGACGGTCGCATCCTTGATGGTCCGGTTCATCCTCTCGACCTGGCCGTTAGTCCACGGGTGCCTTGCCTTGGTTGTCCGGTGTTCGATGTCGTTCCTAGCGCAGGCGTATTCGAAGGCATGGGCGCGGAAGAGTTCGCCGTTTGCTATGGCCTCCTTGATCAGTGGCACGGCCGAGCCGCCGGTGCCGGGGGTGGTGAACTGGATGCCATTGTCGGTGAGCACAGTGTGGATCTTGTAGGGAACAGCCGCGATCAGGCGCAGCAGGAAGTCTCTCGAGACGGCGGTGGTGGCCTTCTCATGCAGTTCGACGAAGGCGAATTTCGAGGTTCGGTCAATGGCGACGAACATGTGCAGCTTGCCCTGCTCGGTGCGCACCTCGGCGACGTCGATGTGGAAGTAGCCGATCGGATAGCTCTTGAATTTCTTCTTCGCCGGCTTGTCGCCCTCTACGTCCGGCAAGCGGCCGATGCCGTGGCGTTGCAGACAACGATGCAATGACGAACGCGTCAGGTGCGGGATTGTCGGCTGCAAGGCGTAGAGGCAATCGTCCAGCGGCAGCAGCGTGTACCGGCGGAAGGCGACGATGACGGCCTCTTCCTCGACAGACAGAACCGTCGACCTCGGCTCTCTCGGACCGGTCGGCAGATCGCTCACCGAAGTCCGTTCCCGCCATTTGGCGACAGTCTTCTGGTTGATCCCGTAGCGTTTGGCCAGGGCCCTCAGGCTCTCTTGACTATGCTGTATCGCTCTACGGATCGCCTCTGTCGTCGTGGCGCTCCCATGAAGAACCTGGCCCATAGCGCATCCCTTGATTCGGACGACAAGGATGCCCCATCAAAGCCTGGGATCAAACATCTAGCGCAGCTTTCTGCGCTTCCGGTGCTCACGTACCCAAACGTACGCTCCGCTCCGGTTCTCGAAAACCGCTCTATCTGACTCGCCAGAGCGAATTCTGAAAAAGGCCTGACTGGCCAGTTCAAATCCAGCGCCGCACCCTTTTGGCGTAGTCCCTGTATTTCTTGCCGAATTTCGCCGCCAGCACCTTTTCCTCGCCCTCGATGGCGACTTTCTGCGTGGCATAGGCCGCGATGAATGCCAGCGGCAGGAACCATGCGATCCCCGAGAC
This sequence comes from Mesorhizobium kowhaii, assembly GCF_042431665.1. Lineage (NCBI taxonomy): Bacteria > Pseudomonadati > Pseudomonadota > Alphaproteobacteria > Hyphomicrobiales > Phyllobacteriaceae > Mesorhizobium > Mesorhizobium kowhaii. The sequence goes on along the minus strand of NZ_JBHLYT010000002.1, from coordinate 197,607 downwards.
AAAGGCGACGCCGATCAACAGCAGCGTGTTGGCCAGATACATCGGATTGCGGGTGATGCCGAAGGGACCTGTGGTGACCAGGTGATCGGGCACCGCGTTGGGGTTGAGCGTTGTCTTGGCCCGGATCATGGTGCGGATGGCGGTGAACCAGAGCGCCGCGACGCCGAACAGGGCCACCCAGCCAGCGGCGAAAAGAATATCACCCAGAAGGTCGCCGATCCAGGGCAGGGGATAGAGCAGGCCGAGTGCGATGCTGATGGCTATGGCGGCAGTGTAGATCAGCGGCGGCCACGGTATGAGCCCTGCCTTCGGCTGGTTCTCGGTCATTTGACCCCTTCCTCCATCATCTTGCTGTCGGTCTTGGCGGTGCACATGCCGGCGAGATCACTTAAGTGCGCCTTCCATTCGGCAGTCTGGTCGTTGTTGTAGAGCCGATCAAGCGAGGCCTCGCCCTCCAGCGTATCGAGCATGCAGACACAGTAGCTCGAACAGAACTCGGTGTCGCGCGACTGCTCGCAAGACAGCTGGCAGGTTTTCAGGAAATTCACCTGCGGGGTTTCGACCTGCGCCGGCATGATTTGCGAAAACAGCCACACACAACCGATCAGCAGCGGCTGGTGGATCAGATAGAAGGCCAGGCTGTGGCGGCCGATGAAGACCAGCGGGTTGGCCCAGCGACCGGGTGCCAATTCGGCAAGCCGGGCAAGCAGGCCCGAAGCGGAGGCGAGTTTCGTCACCGCGACACCCGCAAGCACGGCGCCGAACCACGGAAACAGCGGAACGTAGTCGTTGGAACGCGGATTGACCGCTGACAGGCCGACCCACCACAGCCACGGATGGTCGAAGGCCTCGAAGCGCAGATAGACGGGCGCTGCGATGACCAGCGCTGCCACAAGCAACGTCAGCAGCGCCGGCAGCCGCAGGAAGGCGAGGCCGAGCAGGCTGGCCAGCGCAATCTCGTGCAGGATGCCGAAGAAGATAAAACCGTCCGGCGTGGCGATGCGGGTGACGACCGAGATGGCGATCGCCGCTCCGGCGACCATGGCGAAACGCCTCCAGAAGCCATTCCAGCGGATTATTCGGCCATGGGCGAGGTACAGGCTGACGCCGACCAGGAACAGGAAGGTCGAAGCGATGCAGCGCGCGTAGATCTTCCACCAGCCGAAGGCGGTGAGGCCGGGATCGGTGTAGCCAAAGAATTCCAGGTCCCAGGTGAAATGATAGCTCGCCATGGCGATGAGCGCGATGCCGCGCACGATGTCGATGGCGACGATGCGCTTCGATTGATCCTGGACGGGTGCGGTCGGCGTGTGGATGCTCATGGTCTCGGATTCTGATTCAGCCCCGCAAGACGACTATCACGGTTGCCCCGGACAAAAGAAGGCCGGGCGCTTCGGTATGGGCAGCGCTGCAGACGCCGGATCAGGCGCCGCTTTAGGCCAGTGCCGGAAAGCCTTTGGCCGACTTCGCTTTTTGCCGGGTAGGCGTCGGTTTCCTGTTACCGGCCCAGGAATCACCACGGCAGATTTGACCCGGTGATTCTGCTTTGGGGAAGCAATGTCCACCCATGTGCGCCATCCGATCTGGCTACCGGCCCTCAAGGCCGCGGATGCGCGCACCTTTGCTTCGCTCTATGCGGTCGAATCCTTCGCCCGCGCCACGGTGTCGAGCGTCATCCCGATCCAGGCCTACGAGATCCTCCACAACGAGCAGATCGTCTCGATCCTCTATACCATTGTGGCGATGCTGGGCCTGTCAGTGACGTTGTTCATGCCGATGCTGATCCGCCGCTTTGCCCGGCGCTGGGTCTACACCGCAGGCGCCTGCCTGCTGGCGATCGGTTCCCTGTTCTTCGTCACCCATACGCTTGCCGGGCAACTTGCCGGCATGCTGTGCCGGGTGATGGGCGCCAGCGCACTGTCGATCACGCTCAACCTCTACATCATGGACCACATCCGCAAGACCGACTTCATGCAGGCCGAATCGCTGCGCATGGCGTGGTCGATGTTCGCCTGGACCGGCGGGCCAACGCTCGGCATTTTCCTCTACACGCGCTTCGGCATCTATGCCGTGCATGGTGCAGTGGCGGTGTTCGCGATGGCCTTGCTGGCGCTGTTCTGGACCTACCGGCTTGGCGACAACCCGTCGATCCGCCCCGGCAAGACGCGGCCGGCCAACCCGCTCGCCAATATCGGCCGCTTCGTCGCCCAGCCCAGGCTGAGGCTGGCCTGGCTGATCGCCTTCGGCCGTTCTTGCTTCTGGACGACGTTCTTCGTCTACGGGCCGCTGTTCATGGTCATCACCGGAGAGGGCAAGCTGGCCGGTGGCCTGCTGGTTTCGGCCGGCAATGCGCTGCTGTTCATGGCCATTTTCTGGGGCAATGCGGGAAAGCGCTTTGGTGGCCGGCGAACCATGACATTTGCCTATTTCGCCATGTCGGCCATGCTTCTGGCGGCGGGCGCGGTTGGCGAAACAGTGCCGCTGCTTACCGGTGCCTTCCTGCTCTGCGGCGCTTTCTTCACCATTGCGCTCGACGCTCTGGGCTCGACCGCCTTCATGCGCTCGGTGCGATCCTATGAAAGGTCGCAGATGGCGGCGGTCTACCGCACCTATCTCGACTTTTCGGAGCTGACGCCACCGCTGGTCTATTCGGTGGTGCTGGCGTTCTTTGGGCTGGGCTCGGTGTTCGTCACGCTCGGCCTGCTGGCGGCGGTTTGCGGCTTCGTGACCTGGCGATACCTGCCGAAATCGCTGTGATCTTCAGGGCTTGGGGGTAACCGCTGTGTGCCGTTCGCGGACCCAGTTGTGGAAGCGGTGCAGGTCGTATTCCTCGGGCATCAGCACACCGGCTTCGTGGCGCATCGAGCGCAGGCCTTTCTGGTTGATTTCGCAGATCGCCGCATCCTCCTCCAGCACCTGTTTGCCGAAGGCGACGATGTTGTCGATATCGGTTGCCATCAGTGCCTCGGGCGCAAACAGCCATTCGGCGACAAGCTCGGTCTGCTCGGGGCCGAGCGGTACCAGCCGCACGGTTCTGACATAGTCGACATGGCCGACGACGAACATTGACGGCAGGTTGGTGGCATAGGTCTGGCCGGCGGCGCGCTCGGCTGGTGTGAGACCGGCAAAGACCGGCCCATGCGCCTGGCCGTCGCGCGACCATGTCTCGGCGCCGGCGCGCAGGCCGCCGGAAAACTCGGGCGCGTCATTGTCGGCGTGGCGAGACCATTCGGGATCGTCATGGCGGCCCATCAGGCCGCGGCCATAGATCGGCACCAGCCGCGACAGATCCTTGTGGACGCCCGGACAATGCAGGCACTCGTTGAAGTTTTCCCAAAAGATTTTCCAGTTGCAGTTCATCACCTTGCGCAACGCATGGCCGGTAACCAGCGTTTCCAGCGGCCAGTTGGCGAGACTGCCGGACGCCGGATCGAAGGATGTCTCCGCCGAGCCGGTAGCGTCCTCGGCGAGATTGACGAAGACAAAACCGCGCCACACCGAGAGTGCGACGCGATAGAGCGGATGATTGGCCTTGTCGAAGCCTTCCGGCAGCGATTTCGACGGCACGCGCACGAGATCGCCACGCAGCGAATAGGACCAGGCGTGGTAGGGGCAGGTGATGAGCCGCGCCTTCAGCCGGCCTTCGCTTTCCTGGCAAAGCTGCGAACCGCGATGGCGGCAAGTGTTGTGAAATGCGCGCAGTTCGCCGGTTTCGTCACGCAGCACGACGATTTCCTGCGTGCCGATGCGGAAGGTGCGGAAGCAAAGCGGCTGGGCCAGATCGGCCTCGCGGCAGACGAGCAGCCAGCTTCTGTACCAGATGGCGTCGAGGTCTCTTTGATAGCTCCCTGGATCCCAATAGGCGGAGGACGGCAGCGTCGGTTCGGCCCGGGTCAGGCCGTTGTAGGGATCGCGCTCGCTGGCAATGGGCTGCATGGCTGGCTTCCTGTGAAATTGTCAGCCGACACCCGACCGCGGGAATTGTCAATTGTCGTGCCGGTGACCGATTTGCGCACTTTTCGGCGACATGCATTCTTGCTTACGCAGGTCGTTATTCCGAAAACCGCTTCGCACTTTTCGGCGACATGCGTTCTTGCTTCATGCATGTCGTTTTCCCAAAACCGCTGTGCACTTTTCGGCGACATGCATTGTCGGAATTTGGTTTGCCGGTCGCGGCGATTTTCCCTATAGTCGCGCTGTCGTCGGTTCCGTTTGGAGCCAAGAGGGAATGCGGTGCGGGCTGACTTGTTGCCCAATGCCGTGGCTGCCCCCGCAACTGTGTGCGGTAGTCCTCTCCATATGCCACTGAAGGTTTTTCTTCGGGAAGGTGGAGAAGGGCGCTGATCCGCGAGCCAGGAGACCTGCCGGCGACAGGAAACTGACTTCGATGCCCTCGGGTGGAGGGCGAAAGGACAAGACATGACTACCGCTTCCGTCTCCCTCGGCGCCTCCGTCTCCTCGCAGTCGCGCTTCATGCAGCTTGCGCTCGTGGCACTGCTCGGCATCTTCGTTGTCGGCTTTGTCGGCTTCTCGCATATCGATGCGGTCCACAATGCGGCTCACGACTATCGCCATTCGATGGCGTTTCCCTGCCACTGACGAGGATTTGACATCATGAACCTGTTTCGCAACGTCGTGTTCATCGCGGCGATCGCAGGGCTCGTGGCTGGCGTCGTTCTCGCCTGCATGCAGGCCTATGCCACCGTGCCGCTGATCCTCAAGGCGGAAGTCTACGAGCAGGCCGGCGGCGGCCATCACCATGAACATGCAGCTCCGGCCGCAACGGATACCAATGCCATGAGCACAGCCGCTCCGGCGGCGAATGCCATGAGCTCTGCCGCCCCGGCGCCGGCGGAAGCAGCCGCTCCGGCAGCGGAAGACGAAGGCTGGGCGCCGGCCGACGGTTTCGAGCGTTTCGCCTTCAGCGTGGTTGCCAACATCGTCACCGGCATCGGTTTCGCGCTGATCCTGGTTGCGGTTTCCGAATTCGCCGGTGGCATCGGCAATTGGCGCCAGGGCGTGTTCTGGGGCCTGGCCGGCTTTGCCGTGTTCACGCTGGCGCCTGGTCTCGGTCTGCCACCGGAATTGCCTGCCATGCCGGCGGCCGATCTCACGCAGCGCCAGATCTGGTGGTGGGCAACCGTGGTGGCGACCGCGGCGGGTCTCGGCCTGATCGCCTTCCGCAAGTCGCTGCCGCTTGTGATCCTTGCCGTCTTGCTGATCGTCGCGCCGCATGTTGTCGGCGCACCGCAGCCCGACAGTTTCGAGACGCCGATCCCGGAAGGCCTGCACCACCAGTTCGTGGTTGCGGTGACCGTGACCAACCTGGTGTTCTGGCTGGTGCTCGGCGCGGTCGTCGGCGTGGCGCGCGGCCGCTTCACCGGCACCGCGACCAGCCTGCGCGACAGCTTTGCCTGATCGCAGCACGCTGACCTTCATCATCGGTGGTGCGCGCTCCGGCAAGAGCGCGCACGCCGAAACCCTGGCGACGACCTCGCCGCCGCCATGGGCCTATATCGCCACGGCGGAAGCCTATGATGACGAGATGCGTGAGCGCATAGCGTTGCACCGCTCGCGGCGCGGTGAAGGCTGGACGACCATCGACGCACCGCTCGATCTCGCAGGCGCGCTCGAGGCCTTGCCGGACAATCAGCCGGTGCTTGTCGACTGCCTGACACTGTGGCTGACCAATCATATGCTGGCCGAAAACGACCTCGATCTGGAATACCGTCGGCTGGCTGACGTGCTGTCGCGGCCGCGCGGGCCCTGGTTCGTGGTGTCCAACGAAGTCGGGCAAGGCATCGTGCCGGACAACGCATTGGCGCGCCGATTTCGCGATGCCGCCGGCCGGCTCAACCAGCAGGTGGCCGCTATCGCCGATACGGTGCTGCTGATGGTGGCGGGACTGCCGCTCAAGGTGAAATGAGATGACCGATATCGACAACAAGCCCATCGAAGACCGGGATGAAGAACGCCACCGCGCCAAGATGGCCAAGCGCAAGGCGGTGCAGGACGCCGAGGTGGCGAGCAAGACGGTCGAGAAGGGGCTGCTGATCGTCAACACCGGGCCCGGCAAGGGCAAGACCACTGCTGCCTTTGGTCTGGCGCTGCGGATGCTTGGCTACGGCAAGCGTGTCGGCGTCGTCCAGTTCATCAAGGGCAAATGGCACACCGGCGAGAAGGAAGCCTTCGCCGCCTTTGGCGACCGCGTCGTCTGGCACGCGATGGGCGAGGGGTTCACCTGGGAAACCCAGGATCTGAAGCGCGACATCGCCGCGGCCGAAGCCGCATGGGCCAAAGTGCTCGAGCTGATGGCCGATCCATCGATCAGCCTGCTGGTGCTCGACGAACTGAACATCGCGCTGCGCTATGATTATCTCGATCTCGACAAAGTGGTTGAGGCATTGAAGACTCGTCGCGAGGGCCTGCATATCGTCGTCACCGGCCGCAACGCCAAGCCGGCGCTGGTCGAGGCGGCCGACCTCGTCACCGAAATGGGCGTGACCAAGCACCATTTTTCCGCGGGCGTGAAAGCGCAGCAAGGCATCGAATTCTGAGAGCTTTACCCTTCCCACGTGGGGAGGGTTAAGGCCCAATCACGCTACAATGACGATTGCCGATACCAAACCGAACAGCGCGATCAGCAGATAGTCGGCGATGCGGTAGAGTTTCAGCGCCTGCCTTATGTCGATGCTGTCGGCTTCGCGCCGGCCGCCTTCGCCCATGAAGACGTCGTCGACCAGCACGCCGCCGTAGCTGCGCGGTCCGGCGAGCGCCAGGCCGAGCGCGCCGGCCATCGCGGCTTCCGGCCAGCCGGCATTGGGCGAGCGGTGTTTTTTCGCGTCGCGCCACACTGCATGCCAGGCATTTTTCGCATCCGCGCCTTTGACGAGGAACGCAGCCGATACGATCAGCAGCGCCGTCAGCCTTGACGCCGGCAGATTGATCCAATCGTCGAAGCGCGCCGCCGCCCAGCCGAAGGCCTCGTGGCGCGGGGTGCGGTGGCCGATCATCGAATCGGCGGTGTTGGCGGCCTTGTAGGCGGCGCCCCCGGCCAGCCCGCCGACGCCGGTCCAGAAGGCGGGAGCGACAATGCCGTCGGAAAAATTCTCGGCCAGGCTCTCGATCGCCGCACGGCAGACACCGGCCCTGTCCAGCGCTTCCGGATCGCGGCCGACGATGCGCGAGACGGCGACACGGCCCAGAGCTAGGCCACCGGTGTCGAGTGAGTCGGCCACGGCCTCGACATGCTCGTAAAGGCTCTTCTGCGACAGGAGTGATGTCGCCAGAAGCGCGGCAAGGATCAATCCCATGGGAACGAACCAGAGCAGGATCTGCACGCCGAGCCCGATCGCCGCCGGCACCAGCACGATGACCAGCAGTGCCTGGACACCACGCTTGCGACGCAGCGCGTCGGGATCAGTGGCGCGGTTGAGCCTGCGGTCGAGAAAGGATATCAGCCTGCCGAACCACGTCACCGGATGGCCGATGGCGCGAAACAGCCAGTCCGGGTAGCCCAGGACGAATTCGACGGCCAATGACAGGAAAGCGATCAGGATTGACATGAAGCTTCTTGATGGGGCGGCGGTGGACCATGGTGGAAGTCTTGGCCGGGCGAGGGCGCTTTTCCCCAACGCCGTGCTGCCTTTCGTCGACCTCTCGACCGGTATCAATCCGCACTCCTACCCGCTTTTCGACTTGCCCGCCACCACCCTGTCGCGACTGCCGGAATCCGGGCGCGCCCGCGACCTGACGGAGGTCGCGGCGAACGCCTATGGCGCGCCTTCTCCAGCCAACGTCGCGGCGGCACCCGGCACGCAGATCCTGTTGCCGCGCGTCGCATCGCTGATCGCGCCCGGCAAGGCGCTGGTGCTGGGTCCGACCTATGCCGAACATGCGCGGGCAGCTGTGATCGCAGGACACGAGGTGACGGAGGTCGGCGACTTCGAAGTTTTGGCGGAGGCCGACCTTGCCATCATCGTCAATCCCAACAATCCGGATGGGCGCATCGTGGAGCGCGACAGGCTGCTGGCGCTGGCTGCAGGGCTGCGCGCCAAGGGCGGGCTGCTGGTCGTCGACGAGGCGTTCATGGATGTCGGCCCACGTCAGCACAGTCTCGCCGGCGATGTCGGCCTAGGCGGCATCGTTGTGCTGCGCTCGTTCGGCAAGTTCTTTGGCCTGGCCGGGCTACGGCTCGGGTTTGCGCTGTCCGATGCAGCGACGGTCGACCGGCTGGACACGCAATTCGGACCATGGGCCGTCGCCGGCCCGGCGCTGGAATACGGCATTCGCGCGCTTGCCGACATCGACTGGCAGCACGCGATGCGGGCATCCCTTGCGGAGGCATCGGCGCGGCTCGATGCGCTGTTCGGCCGCTTCGGCGCTCCTGTCGAGGGCGGCACCACATTGTTCCGCTATCTCCGCTTGCCCGATGCCGACGATCTGTTTTCCGCACTTGGCGAGCGCGGCATCCTGCTGCGCCATTTCGCCGACCGTCCGGGTGTCTTGCGCGCCGGCCTGCCGGGGAGTCAGGAGGGATGGCAGCGGCTCGACTCCGCTCTTGCCGAATGGGCATCGCGGCGCGAGGATCGATCGAAGGGTTCGAAACAATGATCCATGTCTGCTCGCTGGCAAAGGTCGAGGAAACGGTGGCAAGAACCGGCGCCGACCGCATGCTGTCGCTGCTCGCCGCCGGAACGGAGGTGATCCGCCCGGCCTCGATCGCCCGGGAAAACCATCTGCATCTGGTCATGCACGATATTGCGGTGGCGCAGGACGGTATGACCATGCCGGGCGAAGAGCATGTCCGCAACCTGCTCGATTTCGCGCGCCGATGGGACCGGGCAAAGCCGATGGTCGTGCATTGCTATGCCGGCATCAGCCGCTCGACCGCCTCTGCCTACATTATCGCCGCAGCATTGGCGCCGAAACGCGACGAAGCCGAACTGGCGCAGATGCTGCGGGCGCTGTCACCTTCAGCGACGCCCAATCCGCGGCTGATTGCGGTGGCCGACATGTTGCTCGACCGCAACGGCCGCATGATCGAGGCGATCCAGGCGATCGGGCGCGGCGCCGACGCGTTCGAAGGCACGCCTTTCGCGCTGAAGATCGACAACTAAAACCAGCTACTTCAGCCACTCGGCGAGCTTTGCCTTGCGCACATCGCGCAGCAGGCTGATGAAACCATCGGCCTGATGTTCGGCGGTCAGCCGGCCTTTCTCGGCCGTCGCAATGCTGGCGTCGCCGACAACGCCGTTCGGGTTGAGGTCGCTGGCGATCCAGGCAAAGGCATGGGTGCCGGTGTGGCGCAGCAGCGAAAATTCCTTTTCGGCCTTCGCGACATTGGAAACGAAATTGTCAGCCTTGCCCATGTCGACGAGATCCGGTCTGAAATGCAGCATCAGCGACGTCTCGACATCGCCGCCATGGATGCCGTGGCGGTCCTCGAGTTCGGTGTACATGCCGGCGGGGCGGCCAAAGCGCTGCCAGCTGGTCTTCGCCGCCAGCATGTTTTCGCGCACGCGCAATTCGCGCGTGATGATGCCCATGATCTCCTCATTGCCACCATGCGAGTTGACGACGATCAGCTTGCGCACGCCGGCCCGCGCGATCGACAGGCCAAGTTCGGTCCAGGCCTCGACCAGCGTCGTTGCCGGCAGGGTGAGAGTGCCCGGTGCGTGAAGATGCTCGTTCGACTTGCCCACCGCCTGCACCGGCAGGATGCGGATGTCGAGATCGTCAGGCAGGCGGGCAATCACCGTGTCGAGCATGCCGTTCATGATCGAGGTGTCGGTCGAGACCGGCAGATGCGGACCATGCTGCTCGATCGCCGCCAGCGGCAGCACGGCGATCGTCGCCTCCGGATCGATCGAGGCGTATTCGGTTGTGCGGTAGTCGCCCCACCACACGCGCTTCTTCGCAACAGTCATGTCATGCCTCTTCGATGAACGGGCCAGACCTAAAGCGTTTCACCGTTTCACGGAAACGCCGAACCGCTCTATCTCTTTGTTTTAACGCAATTCCGGACGGAAAACCGTTTCACACTTTTCCTGGAATTGCTCTAGCGCGGCAAGGGCGGCCTGTCGATCACCCAGCCGCGATGGCCTCGACCTCGACCTTGAATTCGGGTCGGGCGAAACCAGAGACGATCATCAGTGTCGAGGCCGGCGCCGGGGTGGAAAACAGCCGGTCGCGGACATCCATATAGGGTCGCAGGTGCGCGCGGTCGGTGACATAGGCGTTGATGCGGACGATGTCCTGCAGACTCAGCCCGGCCTCGCCGAGCACTGCTTCGATGTTGCGGAAGCAGAGTTCGGCCTGAGTCCCGGCGTCTTCCGGAATCTGGTCGTCCGCCGTGATGGCGACCTGGCCCGAGCACAGCACCAGCCGCTTGCCTGCGGGCACCTCGACGCCGTGGCTGTAGCGGGCAAAGGGTGGCTTGATCGACTTCGGGGTGAGGAACTTGAACATGGCAATCTCCGGTTTGTCGGTAGCCTAAGACCGGATGCACCGTACCTTCAAGATGTCGGTGCATGTCGCTGGGGCGATTGTGGACAGGCGTTCAAAAAATAGGCACGATGCCTCCGGTGCAGCACGACCCGTCCGGCTTTCACAGATGGCTGTGGTGCAAGCGGGTGGTCCCGGCGCAAGACGCCGGTGGCATGTGTCTTGCTTCTTGAATCTCTGGTGTCGAGCCTGGCGCGTGGCGCGCCGGAGCAAACAAAGGGTGGTGTCGATGTACGGAAAACAGAAGATCTCGGTGGCGGTGGTGGCCCTGCTTGCGGCCAGCACGCTGGGTGCCGCGGCGAATGAGAAAGTCACCTTCGGCACCAACTGGTTGGCCGAGCCGGAACATGGCGGATATTATCAGGCGGTGGCTGACGGCACTTACGCCGCCTGCGGCCTCGACGTCACCATCATGCAGGGCGGTCCGCAGGTCAGCGGCCGACCGATGCTGCTCGCCGGCAAGATCGATTTCTACATGGGCGGCAATCTGCTGTCGGCTTTCGACGCCGTCCAGCAAGGCATTCCGATGCGCGTGGTGGCGGCGGATTTCCAGAAGGACCCGCAGGTCATGATGTCCCACCCCGGCGAGGGGCTCGACAAATGGGAAGACCTGAAGAACGCCGACCAGTACATATTGGGCGACGAAGGCGTACAGACCTTCTTCCAGTGGATGGTCATCGAGCTCGGCTTCGACGCCGCCAAGCGCGCGCCCTACACCTACAACACCGCTCCCTTCCTCGCCAACAAGAAGTCGATCCAGCAGGGCTACGTCACCTCCGAGCCGTTCGCGGTCAAGAAGGAAGGCGGCTTCGTACCGAACCAGTTCCTGCTTGCCGACTATGGCTGGGACACCTACTCGACGACGATCGAGGTGATGCAGGACACGATCGACAAGAAGCCGGAGGTGGTCCAGTGCTTCGTCGATGGCTCGGCCAAGGGCTGGTACAAATATCTCTACGGCGACAACAAGGCCGCCAACGACATGATCAAGAAAGACAATCCTGACATGAGCGACGAGCAGATCGCCTTCTCGATCGAGCAGATGAAGAAGTTCGGCCTTGCCGATTCAGGCGACACCGAGAAGCTCGGCATCGGCGCCATGGCCGACGCGCGTATCCAGAGTTTTTATGACAAGATGGTCAAGGCCAAGGTCACGCCAGCCGGTATCGACATCAAGAAGGCCTACACGCTGACCTTCGTCAACAAGGGCGTCGGGCTCGACCTGAAGAAATAGGCCGGTTCCGGCATGATGCAGGAGAATGTGGCGCAAGCGCCGGCGAGCGCGTCGGATGTCGCTCCGACATTGCTGGCGCTGCGTGGCGTCGGCAAGGTCTTTTCCAACGGCGTGACGGCGCTCAGCGATGTCGATCTGACGATCCGGGAAGGCGATTTCCTCAGCCTGCTCGGACCGTCCGGCTGCGGCAAGTCGACGGCGCTGCGGCTGATCGCCGGCCTGTCGACGCCGACCTCCGGCGTGCTCGACTGGCGCGGCGGCGGCTCGCTTGACCGCTCGAACATCGGCTTCGTGTTCCAGGAGCCGACGTTGCTGCCCTGGGGCAGCGTCTTCGACAATGTCTGGCTGCCGCTCAGGCTCAAAGGCGTTTCGCGCGCCAGGGCGGCGCCGGCGGTGACGGAAATGCTGGCGCGGGTTCACCTCACCGGCTTCGAAGACGCGGTGCCGCGCGAACTGTCCGGCGGCATGAAGATGCGCGTTTCGATCGCGCGCGCCATGGTGACCAAACCGCGCGTGCTGTTGATGGACGAGCCGTTCGCCGCGCTCGACGAGATCACCCGCTTCAAGCTCAACAACGATCTTCTGGAGCTGTGGCAGGACGAACGCTTCACCGTCGTCTTCGTCACCCACAGCGTCTTCGAAAGCGTGTTTCTCTCCAACCGCGTCGTCGTCATGGCGGCGCGGCCGGGCAGGGTGTTCAACGAACTGGCGATCGAGGCAGCCTATCCGCGCGACGAGGCGTTTCGCACCTCGCCGGACTATGCAGCATTGTGCCGGCAGGCCTCCGACGTGCTGGTCAAGGCCATCAATTCAACGGCGGGCGCCCATCATGACGGCCATTGACGAAGGGGTGCTCAAACTCGATCCCGAGGAAGCGCGCCGTGTGCGCCAGGAGCGGCTCGAGCGGATCGGCCGCTGGGTTCTGCCGCTGGCGATCATGATCCTGGCGATCTGGCTATGGGATCGCATCTGCGTGTGGAACGCGATCCCGCAATACATCCTGCCGCGCCCCGGTGTGGTGCTGTGGACGCTCTACAACGATGCCGGCCTGCTGTTTTCCGCGCTGCTGGTCACCTTGCGCATCACCTTCCTCAGTCTGCTCCTCGCTGTTGTCGGCGGGGTCGGGCTGGCGGTGCTGTTCGCGCAATCGAAATGGGTCGAGATGTCGTTCTTCCCGTTCGCCATCGTGTTGCAGGTGACCCCGATCGTGGCGATTTTTCCGCTGATCAACATCTATGTCGACAACCAGACGACGAAGCTTCTGCTCTGCGCCTGGATCGTCGCCTTCTTTCCGATCCTGTCCAACACCACGCTCGGCCTCAATTCGGTCGACCGCAATCTGCGCGATATGTTCAAGCTCAATGGCGCGACACGCTGGCAGCAGTTGCGCTATCTGCGGCTGCCAGCGGCAATGCCGTATTTCCTCGGCGGGTTGAAGATCGCCGGCGGCCTGTCGCTGATCGGCGCCGTGGTGGCCGAGTTCGTCGCCGGCACGACCGGCCAGTCTTCGGGGCTTGCCTCGCGCATCATCGAGGCCGGCTACCGGCTCAACGCGCCGCGGCTGTTCGCGGCGCTGTTCCTGATCTCGCTCACCGGCATCCTGATTTTCCTCGTGCTGTCGCTGATTTCGCATCTCATTCTAAGGCGCTGGCACGAAAGCGCGCTGAAGCAGGAGCGGTAGTTTCTTGGTACCGAACACAGGTTCATACCGCCTCGCCAACGCCCGGCTTCACGCGTCGCTGACGCCGGGACTTAGCGCTGCTTTCGACAGCGATGGCTTTGCGCTTGCCGACATCGCCGTCGCTGACGGCAAAATCGCAGGCATTGCCGAGCATGGCCGAACAGCAGTGCCGGTGGACGCCGTCGACCTTGCCGGCCGCATCATCCTGCCGTGCTTCGTCGACTGCCATACGCATATCGACAAGGGTCATATCTGGCCGCGCAAGCCCAACCCGGACGGCACCTTCATGGGTGCGCTGAACGCCACTGGCGCCGACCGCGCCGCGCGCTGGAGCGCCGAGGACGTGGCGCGGCGCATGGATTTTTCCCTGCGCTCAGCCTATGCGCATGGCACCAGGGCGCTGCGCACCCATCTCGACAGCGTCGCGCCGCAAGAGGAAATCTCCTGGCCGGTGTTCGAGACGATGCGCGAGACATGGCGCGGCCGCATCGAGTTGCAGGGCGCGTGCCTGATCGGAATCGAGGGCGTGCGCGACAGGAGGTGGTTCGACAGGCTGGCAAAACGGGTTGCCGCGGCCAAGGGTGTGCTCGGCGTCGTCACCTATATGGTGCCGGATCTGGAAGAACTGCTCGACCACGTCTTCGCGCAGGCGATCAAGCATGGCCTCGATCTCGATTTCCATGCCGACGAGACCGACGACATCGCCGCGATCTCGCTGAAGAAGATTGCCGAGGCCGCGCTGTGGAACGGCTTCGAGGGCAACATCCTCGTCGGTCATTGCTGCTCGTTGGCGCGCCAGCCGGACCTCGATGTGCTCGACACGCTGGACAAGGTGGCGAAGGCGGGGCTCGCAATGGTGTCGCTGCCGATGTGCAACCTCTATCTGCAGGATCGGCGCGCCGACCACACCACGCCGCGCTGGCGCGGCGTAACGCTGCTGCACGAGATGAAGGCGCGTGGCATTCCGGTGGCGGTTGCTTCCGACAACACACGCGACCCGTTCTATGCCTATGGCGATCTCGACATGCTGGAGGTCTACCGCATGGCGACTCGCATCCTGCATTTCGATCATCCTGTCGCCGACTGGCCGCAAGCGGTGACCGCGACACCGGCCAAGGTGATGCGGCTCGACGGTTTCGGCACGCTGGCCGCTGGCGGCGATGCCGACTTCGTCGTGTTCAAGGGCCGGAGCTGGACGGAATTGCTGTCGCGGCCCGAATCGGATCGCATCGTCGTGCGCGGCGGGCGCGCGATCGACCGGCAATTGCCCGACTATGCCGAACTCGACGGACTGATGGTGGAATGATGGACGTTTCGGCGCTCAAACGCGATCTCGACGGGCTGAAGCTCGACGACAATCCGGCCATCGTCCAGCAGAAGAGCCGCGATTTCTACTGGTACAGCCCGGTGCTGAAGCAGCAGCTCGACCACGTCACCGGCGACCTGATCGTGACGCCGAAGGACGAGGCTGAACTGGTCCGTGTGCTTGCCGCCTGTCATCGGCATGGCGTGCCGGTGACGCCGCGCGGCAGCGGCACCGGCAATTACGGCCAGGCGATGCCGCTCTCCGGCGGCGTGGTGCTCAACCTTGCCGAGATGAACGAGATCAAGTCGATCGCGCCGGGGCGCGTGGTGACCGGACCGGGTGCGGTTCTGGCCGACATCGACAGAGCAACGCGGGCGCATTCCGGCCAGGAACTGCGTCTGTCGCCGTCCACCTACAACACGGCCTCGATCGGCGGCTTCATCGCCGGCGGTTCGGGCGGCGTCGGCTCGATCAATTTCGGCGGCCTGCGCGATTTCGGCAATGTGTTGCGGCTGCGCGTGGTGACCATGGAGGCCGAGCCGAAGGCGCTCGAACTCACCGGCGAGGATCTGCACAAGGTGACCCACGCCTATGGCACCAACGGCATCATCACTGAAGTCGAGATGCCGCTGACATCAGCCTATGACTGGGTCGATGTCATTGTCGGCTTCGACGCCTTCATGGATGCGGCCCGCTATGGCAATGCCCTGGCCTGCCAGGACGGCATCCTGACCAAGCTAATCACGCCGATAGCGGCACCCGTGCCGCAGCTCTATTTCAAGCGGCACCAGAAGTTCCTCAGCGATGGGCAGAGCATCTGCGTCGTCATGGTGGCGCAGCATGGGCTGGACGCCTTCCTGGCCTTCACCCGCCGTGCCGGCGGCGAGGTGATCTTCAATGCCGCCACAGCAACGCCGGAGGATAAGAAGGGTCTGCCGCCGGCCTATGAGCTGGCCTGGAACCACACCACGCTCAGGGCGCTGCGCGTCGACCCCTCGATCACCTATCTGCAATCGCTCTATCCCTTTCCCAACCAGCTGGCGCTGGTCGAAAAGATGGATGCTATGTTTCCCGGCGAAGTCTTTTCGCATCTCGAATTCGTGCGGCTGGACGGCAACATCACCTGCTTTGGCCTGCCGCTGGTCAAGTTCACCACGGAGGAAAGGCTCGACGAGATCGTGCGCCTGCATGAGGAGAATGGCTGCCCGATCTTCAACCCGCACCGCTACACGCTGGAAGAGGGCGGCATGAAGCAGACCGACGCGGTGCAGCTTGCCTTCAAGCGCGAGACCGACCCGCAAGGCCTGCTCAACCCCGGCAAGATGATCGCCTGGGAAAACCCGGATTACGACTACCGTTCAGGCCGGACATTCCTGTTCAAGGGGCTGCAAAAGGCCGGCTGATGAACATCCTCGTCCTCCACGCCCATCCGGTCGAAGCCAGCTTCAACGCCGGCCTGCACCGGATGATCGTCGAGCGGCTGACGGCAGCGGGCCATACGATCGATGATTGCGATCTCTATGCCGAGGATTTCGATCCGCGGCTGACGCGCCAGGAACGGCTGGACTATCACAATCAGCGCGGCCCGGCTGACCCCGTGGCGCCCTATGTCGAGCGGCTGCTTCGGGCCGATGCGCTGGTGCTTTCCTATCCGGTCTGGAATTACGGCTTTCCGGCGATCCTGAAGGGCTTCTTCGACCGTGTCTTTCTGCCCGGCGTGTCGTTCAAACTGGTCAATGGCAAGGTGCAGCCGTCGCTGCATAACATAGTCAAGATCGCGGCGGTCACCACCTATGGCGGCAGCCGGTTCCGTGCCATGCTGATGGGTGATCCCCCGCGCAAGCTGATCAAGCGCATGCTGCGCGCCACGGTAAGACCCGGCGCGCCGGTGAGCTACCTCGCGCACTATGCGATGAACCTGTCGACCATTGAGACGCGTAAGGCTTTCATGACCAAGGTAGCGGCCACCATGGACGCCTTCTGATGCGCGCGCTGGTGGTCTACTGCCACCCGGTGCCGGAAAGCTTTTGTGCCGCAATCCGCGACACTGCTGTCGACGTGCTGAAGGCGAGGGGCTGGGAGGTGCGGCTGCTCGACCTCTATGCCGAGAAATTCGACCCGGTGATGGGTTGCGACGAGCGGCGCTCCTACAATGACCAGGCGCCGCAGGATCCGGCGCTGAAGCCGCATTTCGAGCTGCTCAACTGGGCCGAAGCGATCCTGTTCGTCTATCCGACCTGGTGGTACGGGCTGCCAGCGATGCTGAAGGGCTGGCTCGACCGGGTGTGGGCGACGGACGTCGCCTTCAAGCTGCCGGCGGGCAAGGGGCGGATCAAGTCGCTGATGACGCATGTGACCAAGGTGGGTGTCATCACCACCTGCGGCGCGCCGACCTGGTGGAGCGTCGTCGTCGGCCAGCCTGGACGCAAGACCCTGCTGCGCGGCATGCGGGCGCTGTGCGCGACGCGCTGCCGGACCTTCTTCCTGGCGCACTATCTGATGGATGCCTCGACGCCACAGACGCGGGCCGCGTTTCTGGCGAAAGTGCGAGGGAAGCTGGAGCGGTTTTGAGGGGTTAGCGTCCTTCTCCCCGTTCACGGGGAGAAGATGCCGGCAGGCAGATGAGGGGCGGCACAAACTCTCCGGACTCTGACGCCGCCCCTCATCCGGCCCTTCGGGCCACCTTCTCCCCGTGAAACGGGGAGAAGGGAAGAGCGCTACATTCTCGTCCGTTCCGACTTCGGATCGTACATCGGCTTCAGCGATGATTCCGCAGCAAAACGTTCGCCGGCGATCTCGATCTCGTAGGACGAGGCCAGCACATCCGCTTCGCTTTCGCCATGACACGGCACATAGCCAAGCCCGACGGCACCACCGAGATGATGGCCGTAATTGCCTGAGGTGATCGGGCCGACGATCTTGCCGTCGCGCAGGATCGCCTCGTTGTGGAAGAGCAGGGGTTGCGGATCCTTCAGGCGGAACTGCACCAGCCGGCGTGACAGGCCGACTTCCTTCTTGCGCAGCACCGCATCGCGACCGATGAAGTCGCCCTTGGCCGTTTTGACCGCGAAGCCGAGGCCGGCTTCCAGCACATTGTCCTCATCGGTGATATCGTGGCCGAAATGCCGGAAGGCCTTTTCGATGCGGCAGGAATCCAGCGTGTGCAGGCCGCAGAGTTTTAGCCCGACATCCACGCCAGCCTCGTCGATTGCCTCGAAGACATGGGCTGCCTGGTCGGTCGAGACATAGAGCTCCCAGCCGAGTTCGCCGACATAGGTGACGCGGTGCGCACGGGCCAGGCCCATGCCGATCTCGATCTCCTGAAACGTCCCGAACGGGTTGGCTTCGTTGGAGAAATCGTTGGGACTGACCTTCTGGATCAATTTTCGTGCGTCCGGTCCCATCAGGCAGAGCACGGCTTCGGTGGCGGTGACATCGGTGACGACCACGAATTCGTCGGTCAGATGCTTGCGCAGCCAGGCGAGGTCGCGCTGCAGCGTCGCGCCGGGGACGACGAGGAAAAACGCCGTCTCGGACAGCCGCGAGACGGTGAGGTCGCTCTCGATGCCGCCGCGCTGGTTGAGCATCTGGGTGTAGACGATCTTGCCCGGTGCCACATCCATGTCGTTGGCGCAGAGCTTCTGCAGAAAGGCACAGGCGTCACGGCCCTCGACGCGGATCTTGCCGAACGAGGTCATGTCGAACAGGCCGACGCCGTTCCTGACCGCCAGATGTTCCTCGCGCTGGTTGTCGAACCAGTTCTGCCGCTTCCAGGAATAGCGGTATTCGCGCTCCTGGCCGTCGCGGGCGAACCAGTTGGCGCGCTCCCAGCCGGCGACTTCACCTAACACGGCGCCACGCGCCTTCAGATGCTCGTGCAGGGGCGAGCGCCTGATATTGCGCGACGTCGCCATCTGCCGATAGGGGAAATGGTCGGCATAGAGCAGGCCCAGCGTTTCGGAGACGCGCTCCTTGAGGTAACGGCGGTTCTTCTGGAATGGCTGGGCGCGGCGGATGTCGACTTCCCACAGATCGAAGGGTGCTTCGCCGTCATTGATCCACTGCGCCAGCGCCATGCCGGCGCCGCCGGAGGAGACGATGCCGATCGAGTTGTAGCCGGTCGCCATCCAGTAGCCGGACAGTTCCGGCGCCTCTCCGAGATAATAGCGGTCGTCGGGGGTAAAGCTCTCGGGACCGTTGAAGAAGGTGTGGATGCCGGCGGTCGCCAGCATCGGCATGCGGTTGACGCCCATTTCGAGGATCGGCTCGAAATGGTCCATGTCCTCCGGCAACTGGTCGAAGCAGAAATCCTCGCGGATGCCGTCCATGCCCCAGGGCTTGGCCACCGGCTCGAAGGCGCCGAGCATCATCTTGCCGGCGTCTTCCTTGTAGTAGGCGCACTCGTCCGGCACACGCAGCACCGGCAGACGAGAGAGGCCGGGGATCGGCTCGGTGACGAGGTAAAAATGTTCGCAGGCGTGCAGCGGGATGGTGACGCCGTTCTGAGCGCCAAGCTCACGCGCCCACATGCCGGCGCAGTTGACGACGATGTCGGCCTCGATGGTGCCTTGTTCTTCGCCTTGCGCCCACGACACGCCGGAGACACGACCGGCCCTGGTATGGACCTTGGTGACCTTGACATTCTCGACGATGGTGGCGCCGCGCTGGCGCGCGCCCTTGGCCAACGCCATGGCGATGTTGGCCGGGTCGCACTGGCCGTCGAGCGGCAGATGCACGGCGCCAACGACGTCGGACACATTGAGATGCGGGTACATCTCCTTGACTTCATTCGGTGAAATCTCGCGCACGTCGACATCGAACGCACGTGCAAGCGACGCCTGCCGGTAGATCTCGTGCTTGCGCTCCTCGGTCAATGCCACGGTGATCGAGCCGACCTGGCGCATGCCGGTGCCGACTTCGGTCTCGGCTTCCAGCTTGACGTAGAGGTCGGCCGAATATTTCGCCAGCCGCGTCATGTTCTGCGAGCCGCGCAACTGGCCGATCAGGCCAGCGGCATGCCAGGTCGTACCCGACGTCAGCTGCTTGCGTTCCAGGAGCACGATGTCGGTCCAGCCGAGCTTGGCCAGATGGTAGGCGACTGAACAGCCTGAGACGCCGCCGCCGATGATGACGGCTCGGGCTTTCGTGGGTATAGCCTTGGCGGTCATGCGGCCTCGCGGCGATAGCTGGAAGCAAAACGGCGCAGCCGAAGCGCTGCTTCTTGCAGCACGGGCTCCGGCTGGCAGAGGCTGATGCGAATGTGACCGGCGGCCGCCTCGCCGAAGCTGGAGCCGGGCATGACGCCGACGTTTTCCTTGTCGAGCAAGGCCCAGGCGAATTTCTCGTCGTCGGGTTCGACGGCTGATATGTCGAGCATGACGTACATGCCGCCTTCAGAACCGCGCACGGTGACATCGTTCATGCCGCGCACGGCATCGAGGAAGACCGTGCGGCGCGCGGCGTAGCGTTCGGCGATCTCCTTGACGCCATAGCGGTTCTCGAGCGCCTCGGCGCAAGCGATCGAGATGAAGGCCGGCAAACCATAGGTCGTCACCAGATTGAGATTGATCAGCAGCGAGATCATCTCCTGCGGACCAGTCAGCCAGCCCATGCGCCAGCCGGTCATGCCGTGGCTCTTCGACATCGAATTGATGACCAGGGTGCGCTCGGCCATGCCGGGCAGCGAGCGCGGAGAGACGTGCTCGCCGCCGCCCAGTGTCCAGTAGACTTCGTCCGACAGCAGCCAGAGGTCATGCTCCCTGCAGACCTCAGCCAGCTGTTCCAGCCGCTCTCGCGAATAGACCGCACCGGTCGGGTTGTTCGGCGTGTTGATCAGAATGGCGCGCGTGTTCGGCCGAAGCGCTGCGCGGATCATGTCGGCGTGCGGCTGGAAGCCATCCTCGGCTGGCGTCTCGACCACGGTGAAACTGGCACCGGCGGCGCTGAACGTGTTGGGATAGGTGGCGTAGTAGGGCGCCACCACGATGGCATGGTCGCCCTGATCGAGCACAGCTTGCACGGCCGCGTAGAGTGCGGCCTGGCCGCCCGGCGTGGCGATGACCTGATCCGGCGTCGTCTCGACGCCGGTGCAGGCGCTCGAGGCTGCCGCCATTGCCTTGCGCAGGCGCGGCAGGCCGGGAAGCGGGGTGTAGTGGTGATTGCTGCCGCGAACCGCGGTCACACAGGCTTCGATCGTTTCGGAAGGCGTGTCGAAATCATGGTCGCCGACTGACAGCATGATGATGTCTTCGCCGGCCGCCTTGCGGGCCCAAGCGGCCGAATGGACTTCCCAGCCGTCCTTGCCCGAAGGCACGATGCCGGAAATGCGCGACGATGGTCTAGGCATGTGTACCTCCAGAAATTTCGTAACCGGCCTGTTCGAGCCGGTCGCGCAGCGCGGCGATATGCGGCGGTCCGACTTCGCAGCAGCCGCCGACAATGCTCGCGCCGGCCTCCACCCAGCCGATCGCCTGGTCGGCATAGGCGTCCGGACCAAGGTCGTGGCGTGCGTGCAGCACATCCACCGTGCCGCCATGCTTGAGCGCTTCGGTGGAGGTGAAGCCATTGGCATAGGCGCCGACCGGGCCGCCGAGGTCGATCAGTTCAGGCAAAGCCGCGGCGATCGCTTCCGGCCGGCAGCAGTTGAGCAGCCGCGCGGCGACCGCCAGGCCGTCGAGCGCGCTTGCCGCGTTGGCTATTGTCTCGCCACTGCGCAGTCGTGGCTTGCCGTGATCGGCCAGTGTCCACGATACCCATATGGGTTTTCCGCTTTCCGACGCGGCTGTGACCGCCGCGCGCGCTTCCTCGGCCGACGCCATGGTCTCGCACAGGAACAGGTCGACGCCATCCGCCTGCTCGTCAACGATGCGGCGATAGATGTCGAGCGTATCCTGATATGAAATGGTCAGCGCGGGCGCGTAGCTGCCGAAAAGCGGTGACAGGCAGCCGGCGATCGCTGCATCGCCGGCCTGGTCGCGGGCCTGCTTGGCCAATTCGATGCCGCGCTTCTGTAAAGGCTTGAAGAGGTCATCCGCGCCCTCGCGCGCCAGGCGTTCGGGTGTCGCCGAATAAGTGTTTATGGTGATGACGCGGGCGCCGGCACGGATAAATTCGGCGTGCAGGTCGCGCACCAGATCCGGCTCGTCGATCAGCACCCTGGCCGACCATAGCGGCGTCGGCTCGGATTTGCTGCGGCGGACCAGTTCCTGGCCCATGCCGCCATCCGTGAGGATGATTTTCTTCATGCGCGCAGCCTCTCGTTCTTCGGATCCCACAAAGGCTCATCCTTCTGCACGACCGCCTGAAAACGGTCGCCGAAGATTTCCACCTCGATCGCTGTTCCCGGTTCCGCCAGATCGGCGCGCAGCATGCCGAGCGCGATCGATTTGTCGATCCGGTGACCCCAACCGCCTGATGTCGTTTCGCCGACGATCTTGCCGTCGTGCCAGAGTGTGGAAACAGAAGGGGCGTCGCAGTCACCGGGGTTCTCGACGACCAAAGTGACGAAGCGCTTCTTCACGCCTTGCTGCTTCTCGTTCTGCAGTGCCGCCTTGCCGCGGAAGTCGGGCTTGTCCCATTTGACGAAGCGCTCCAGCCCGCCCTGCAAGATCGAATAGTCGGTCGACAGGTCGCCCTTCCAGGTGCGGTAGCCCTTTTCGAGCCTGAGCGAATCCAGCGCGTACATGCCGAACGGTTTTAGACCATGCTGCTGTCCTGCCGCGCAGATGCCGTCGAAGATGGCGGCGGTGTCGTCGACCCTGGTGTGGATTTCCCATCCGAGTTCGCCGGCGAACGAGACGCGCACCAGCTTCGCCCAGCGGCCGGCAATCTTCGTCTCCTGATGCGTCAGCCACGGCAAAGTGAGGTCGGCGTCACAGACATCGGCGAGGATTTTTCGCGAGTTCGGGCCGGCCAGGATCTGGGTGGCGAATTCCTCGGTGCGGTCGATCAGCTTGAACGGCGCATCCTTGGGCATGCGCGATTTCAGCCACTCGAAATCATGCCATTGCGCGACCGCCGCGGTGATGAGCGTCATCAGGTTCTCGTCATGGCGCACGACGGACATTTCGGTGACGATGCGGCCCTTGTCATCAGCGAAATAGACGAGGCCGATGCGGCCGGGCTTTGGCACCAGCCCGGTGACCTGCAGGCTCAGCCATTCGGCAGCACCCGGACCGTCGAGGTTGAAGCGCGAGAAGCCCGGCAGGTCGAGAATGCCGGCCGCGTCGCGGACGGCGAGACATTCCTCGCGGACGCGATGCTGCCACGGCCCTTCGCGACGGAAGGTCAGTGTCGCTTCCTCGGAGATGTCGTCGCCGTCTTTCGCGTACCAGGTGGCGCGTTCCCAGCCATTATAGGCGTCGAAGCGGGCGCCGAGCGCCTTGATGCGATCATGGATTGGCGACAGCTTGCGGTCACGGCCCTCCGGCCAGGCATGGCGCGGGAACTGGATGGCGTATTCGTTGCCGTAGATCTCCATGCCCTTGGCGACGCAGTAGTCCGGCGCCGCAGCAAAGGAGGTGAAGCGGCGTGGGTCGCACGACCACATGTCCCATTCGGTCTGACCTTGTGTCACCCATTCGGCCAGCACCTTGCCGGCGCCGCCGCCCTGGGCGATGCCGAAGGTGAAGACACAGGCCTCGAAGGCATTGGGAACGCCGGGCATCGGGCCGATCAGCGGATTGCCGTCCGGCGTATAGGGGATCGGACCGTTGATGATCTTGGACAGGCCGGCCGTGCCCAGGATCGGCACGCGGGCGACGGCATCGGCCAGATAATGTTCCAGCCGATCGAGGTCGTCGGGGAACAACTGGAAGGAAAAGTCATCCGGCATCGGATCGTTGTGGGTCGCCCAATGCGCGCGGCAATTGCGCTCATAGGGGCCGAGATTCATGCCGTTCTTTTCCTGGCGCAGATAGTAGGAGGTGTCGACGTCGCGCAGCAGCGGCAGCTTTTTGCCCTGTTCTCTCGACCACGCCGCCAGTTTGGGGATCTCCTCGAACAATATGTACTGATGGCTCATCACCATCATAGGCACCTCGCGACCGAACATCTTGCCGACTTCGGCGGCGCGGTAGCCGGCGGCATTGACGACGATCTCGCAGCGGATCTCGCCTTGCGGGGTCTCGACCACCCATTCGTCGTTCTCGCGGCGCACGCCGGTGACCGGGCAGAAGCGGATGATCCTGGCGCCCATGTCGCGCGCCCCCTTGGCCAGCGCCTGGGTCAACTGCGCCGGGTCGATGTCGCCATCGCTCGGATCGTAGAGCGCGCCTTTCAGATCATGCGTCTCGATGAAGGGGTAGCGGAGCTTGATCTCGTCGACGCCAACGATGTCGATGTCCATGCCCTGATAACGGCCCATGCCCTTGGCACGCTGGAATTCCTGCATGCGCTCGACCGAATGGGCCAGGCGAAGCGAACCGGTGACGTGGTAGTTCATGGGATAGTCGACCGCTTCGGCCAGCCCACGGTAAAGCTCGGTCGAATAGCGCTGCATGTTCATCAGCGACCAGGACGAGGAGAAGGTCGGCACATTGCCGGCTGCATGCCAGGTCGAGCCGGAGGTCAGCTCGTTCTTTTCGAGCAGCACGCAGTCGGTCCAGCCCGCCTTGGCGAGATGATAGAGCGCGGAAGTGCCGACCGCACCACCGCCGATGATCACCACGCGTGCCGTGCTCGGCAAACCCGCCATGTTCTTCTCCCTGACAAAACCCAAAGCGCGTTGCGCTTTCTATTTTTTGTTTTTGATGCGTGTCGTTGTCCCAAAAGCGCTGCACACTTTTGGGCGACATGCATTCAATAGACTGGCGGCGAAACCACCCAGATGACAACCGCCGGCTCGGTACCCGGATTGCGCCAGCGGTAGGGCTTGCCTTCGAAGCGAAAGGAGTCGCCTTCGCCAAGCCGATGCCAGACGCCTGATATCTCGATGTCGAACAGTCCGGACGCGACGTATCCGGCCTCCTCGGTCGGCCTACGCGCCTCGGCCTTCAGTTCCGCGCCCGGCGCGAAGACCGAACGCACCATCTCGAAGCTACCGCCGAGATCGGGCGACAGAAGCTCCTCCACCAGGCCGGATTCGCTTGTGCCAAGCGTGCGGCGCCTGCCGGCGCGCACAACCACGCCACGCTCGCTTTCGACCGGCACGTCATGGCTGAAGAACAGACTGATCGGCACGCCGAACAGTTCGGCGAAGGCTCTGAGATCGCTGAGCGAGGGCGTCGAGAGGCCACGTTCGACCTGGCTGACCCAGCCGACCGAACGGCCAAGTTTCAGGGCGATCTCGGCAAGCGTCAGCCCGCGCGCCTTGCGCAGCGCCCTGATATCGCTGGCCAGCACGCGTTCGTCAGGTCCCTGCAATGTTCTTGGGATAGGTGAAGGCAAAACGCTCACTTCATGAAAAGTTCCAGTCAAATTTCATGAGAAAACAAGCTCATGAAAAAATCAAGTGGATTTTCACCAATGCTCAAGATTTGCTTGCAGGATTTTGGCGGTTCATGCAAAGGCTCGGCCACGAGCGGCGAGTGGGGATGTCCGATCGAGACAAAGGGTAAGGACGGCCCATGCTGGAAAACAACACCCTAATTGCGGACGAAGCCGAGATTGTCGACGAGGCGATCCTGTCGCGCCGCTCGGTGCGTGCATTTCTGCCCGACATGGTCGACGACGACACCATCCGCGCCATTCTGGCGGTTGCGGCGCGCGCTCCATCGGGCACCAACATGCAGCCATGGAAGGTTTACGTCACCAAGGGCGAGATCAAACAGCAGATCACCGACGCCATTCTCAACTCGGGCATCCGCGCCGAAAAGGCCGATTGGGACGAATACCGCTACTATCCGACCCAGTTCTTCGAGCCGTATCTGACCCGCCGCCGCGCCAACGGTTTCGGGCTCTATGGCGCGCTCGGTATCGGCCGCCGCGAGGTCGACAAGATGCGTGCCCAGCACGACCGCAACTTCGTCTTCTTCGACGCGCCGGTCGGCATGATCTTCACCATCGACCGCCGGCTCAACCAGGGCTCTTGGATCGACTATGGCATGTTCCTGCAGAACATCATGGTCGCGGCGCGGGGCAGGGGGTTGCACACCTGCCCACAAGCAGCGTTCGCCCCCTATCACCGGCAGATCCGGCCGGTGCTCAACATCCCTGACGAGGAGATCGTCGTCTGCGGCATGGCGCTTGGCCATGAGGACACGTCCAAACCCGAAAACGCCTTCCGCACCGACCGCGTGCCGCTGGAAGAGTGGGTGACGTTCAGCGAATAGCCACCTTGAGTAGGACCGACGTGGTGGCCCAAGTCTGGCCTTGCTATTCGGTGTTCATCTGTGCGCCGTGGCCGCTGACATGGGCGCCGTCCTGCGGCGTCAGCTTGAGATAGGCGAGCAGCGCGCACAGCGTGATGACGCCCTCGATCACGAACAGGATCCGGAAATCGTTGGTCACGGCCGGGCCGCCGCTGGCCAGAAACGACAGTGCAGCGGCGGCGAGGCCGACGCTGATCGCCACCGCCAGCTGCCACAGGATGTAATAGAGCGCGCTGAAGCGGGCGAGCTGTTCGGGCGCGATGTCGGAATAGGCGAGATTGCCGGTCGAGGCCCATTGCGCGGAGCGGAAGACGCCGAAGATGAAGATGTAGGCAAGCACGATCCAGACCGGTGTGGTTGCCTGCATCAAGGCAAAGCCGGCGACCATGGCGGCGACGATCGGTGTGTTGTAGACCAGCACGCGGCGGAAGCCGAAACGGTTGAGAACGCGCGGCATGAAGAACCGCATCGCCACCGAGCCGACCGCGGCGACGAAGGTCAGCGATCCCGCCTGCACCGCGCTCATGCCGAAGCCCAGCTGGAACATCAGAGGTAGCAGGAAGACGACCGAGCTGAGGCCGATCGTGTCGAGCCCGCCGCCAGTGAGGAAGGAGATGCGGAAGGTGCGGATGCGCAAGAGCTTGAGGTCGAGCAGCGGATTGCGCACGCGCAGGCAGTAGAACGAGGCGACGGTCAGGATGACCAGCGCCAGCGCCAGTTCACTGGCGATGACGCCGCCGGCAGCGTCCTTGGCGGCAAGTGAATCCATGCCAAAGACCAGAAGCACCATACCGCTTCCAACCAGCAGAAAGCCCGGAAAATCGAACGGCGTGCGCGCCGGCTTGGTCACTGTCGGAAACAGCGATGCGGCAAGGAAAGCCGCCGCCAGTGCGAACGGCACGTTGATGAAGAAGATCCAGCGCCAGGAAATGTAGGTGGTCAGCGCGCCGCCGACGAGCGGGCCGACCAGCGGCCCGGACTGGCCGGCCAGCGAGATGTACATGTTGATCTTCAGCGTGCGGCTGCGCGGAAAGGTCTGCAGGATGACGACCTGGCCGAGCGTGCCCATCAGCGCGCCGCCGAACCCTTGCAGCGCGCGGGCGCCGACCAGCATCCAGATGTTATCAGACAGCCCGCACAGGGCCGATGCGGTGGCGAACACCAGCAAGGCAAAGCAATAGACATTGCGCAGACCGAAGCGGTCGGCGGCCCAGCCGCCAAGCGGCATCGAGATGATCAGGCTGGCGACATAGACGGTGATCAAGAGGCCGAGCTGGCTGGGTGGGCGGCCGAGGCTTTCGCCGATACCGGGCAGCGCCGTCACCACGACATTCTGGTCGAGACTGGTCATGAAGACGCCGCAGGCAACCGTCAGCGGCAGCAGGAGCATGGCTCTGGCCGACACATCGGCGCGATCGGTGGCGCCGGCGGATATTTCTGCGGTCATTGGGATGTTCGAACCAAACGAATGTGCCGAGCCTGAGACGGGATTTTCATACCCCTTGGGCCGGTCTGGCGGCCACGTTTCCCATCATGGCCGCCTGCGGCGCGATTCTCTAGCGGCAGAACCGGCTGGCCTTGATGCCAGAAGCAGAGGCGATGCGGCCATCCGACCGCGCCGCCTATTGCACCTCGTAGCCGACTTCCTCGCTGGCATGGCAGAGAGCCTTCCAGAACGAGCGCGCGAACGAGCGAAAGACATAGATATCGAACTGGTCGGAGCCGGTGCGCTGGATCTGGGCGAAGACATCGTGATGGGTGGTCGAGCGGCCGGCGCCGACCGGAAAGGCCGGCAGCGCGAAGTCGATGGCGAAGAATTTCGCCAGCACCCATTCGGCCTTCGGCCCGGCGATGCGAATGGCGGTGCGGCCATGCGACAGGTCGGTCACTGTGCCGATGGCCGGGGTGACCACCTTGGCAAAGGCGCCGGCCAGGCCTTCGGCTTCATCGGCAACGGTGAATTTTCCCGGCGCGAAGCCGAACACCGACTTCACGCCGTCACTTAGGCCGCCGCCTGCGCCATCGGGCAGCGCAAGCCCGGTGACGGTGCGGATGGCGGCGATCAGCTTCTTTTCTTCGCCCGGCCAGGCGGCGAGCTGCATGATCGAGCCCGGCCCGGTTTCGGTCAGGATGATCTCGACGCCATGTTCGAAATTACCATGCGAGCCGACGTGAAACTCCGGCTCAAGTGGAGATTGGCGCTCAACCATGCATGCGGCTCCCATCCGGATCGAAGAAGTGGTTGGAGACGATCTCGACCGGTCCGAACCGGTTGCGCAAGGGATCGGAGACATTGGCGCGCGTGCCGTGTCGTGCCTTGCCGCCCTTGACCAGCGCCAGCGCGATATGCTTGCCGAGTGCCGGTGAGTAGCAGCAGGCGGTGATGTGGCCGATCGAGCCGTGCGGATTGACCTCGTCGATTTGCTCGACGATGTGCGCGCCGCCATTCAGCGGCCGGTTGTCGAGCGCGATCAGGCCGACGAGTTCCAGACGGTCAGACGCGATCAGACCCTCGCGGTCCATCATCGCCGAGCCGATGAACGGCTTCTTCTTCGACAGCATCCAGTCGAGATGCAGGTCGCGCGCCGTGGTGCGGCCGTCGATCTCAGCGCCGGTGACATGGCCCTTTTCGATGCGCATCGTGCCCAGTGCCTCAAGTCCGTAGGTGACCAGCCCGAACGGCTTGCCGGCCTCGATCAGCGCCTCCCAGACATGAGTACCGTAGCCGGCACCGGAATAGACCTCGAAGGCCATTTCCCCGGAGAAAGACAGCCGGCAAATCATCACCGGCACGCCAGATATCTCGCCGCGCACGATGCCCATGAAGGGCAAGGTGGCATTGTCGACTGATGTGCCGGTCACACAGGCAGCGAGGATCTGCCTGGCGTTGGGTCCGCCGATCGCGGCCCCCGCCCATTCGTCGGTCACCGAGGTGACGTGCACCTTGAGTTCCGGCCAGATCACGTCAAGGAAATATTCCAGATGCTGCATCACCTTGCCGGCGTTCGCCGTGGTGGTGGTCATCAGGAAATCCTGCTCGCCAAGCCGCCAGGTGGTGCCGTCGTCGAAGGCGAGGCCGTCCTCGCGCAGCATCAGCCCGTAGCGCGCCTTGCCGACGGCCAGCGTCGAAAACATGTTGGTGTAGACGCGGTCGAGGAATGCGGCGGCGTCGGGCCCTTGTACGGCGATCTTGCCCAGTGTCGAGACATCGACGATGCCGGCGCTCTCACGCGTCGCCTTGGCTTCGCGCACATAGGCCTGCTCGACCGTCTCCCCGGCATGGCCGTAGATCATCGGACGGTACCAGAGACCGGCCGAATACATCGTCGCGCCATTGGCGAGATGCCAGTCATGCATCGGCGTCAGCCGCTCGGGTTTCAGGTCGCCGAAACGTTCCGCCGCCAGCGAGCCGATCGACACCGGCGCAAAGGGCGGGCGGAAGCGCGTCGTGCCGACCTCGGGGATCGGCTTGCCCAGCGCCTCGGCCATGATGGCAAGGCCGGGAACATTGGAGCTCTTGCCCTGGTCGGTCGCCATGCCGAGCGTGGTGTAGCGCTTCAGGTGCTCAACCGAGACAAAGCCTTCGCGATGCGCCAACCGCACATCCTCGGCAGTCACGTCGTGCTGGAAATCGACAAAGCTCTTGCCCTTGGCCCTGATCTCGAACACAGGCGCCGGATCGGGATCGCAAGGGATGGCTTCGACAGTGGGCAACGCCGCCGGCGTGCTCGTTCCACCGGCGGCGGCAAGGCCGGCGGCGCGGCCTTCGGCGATGGCCTCAGTGGTGGAAAAACTACCGGTGAAGGCGCCGGCGCCGATCCAATGCTGTGTTGGCCACTGCTGCGTCGACTTCGGCGGCAGGAAAGCCTGCCGCGCGGCATTCCATTCCGCCTTGGCACCGGCCTGGCTGGCCAGATGGATGGTCGGCGACCAGCCGCCCGACATCAGCAGGCAATCGGCATGGATACTGCGGGCCTCGCCGGTAAGCGTGCCGTTGGCCATGTCGAAGCGCTGCAGCTTGAGACCGGACAGCGCCTTGCCGCCCTCGGTGGCGACGACGGCATGGCCGGCGAAGATCTCGGCCTCGGCTTCCGCGGCCAGCTTACGCATCTCGGCTGAAGGCTCTGGCCGGACGTCCGCAATGGCGACGACCGCGGCACCCGCCTTCTTCAAGGCCACGGCCGCCCGATAGGCACTGTCATTGTTGGTGAACAGCGCGATCCGCTCGCCCGGCAGCACGCCGAACTCGTTGGCGTAGCGCTCGGCGGCATGCGCCAGCATCACGCCCGGCCTGTCATTGCCCGGGAACACCAGCGGCCGTTCGAAGGCGCCGGTGGCCAGGACCACGGATCCGGCGCGGATCGCCCAGTAGCGATGGCGCGGCTCACCCTTGCCGGGCTGCTCCTTGTGGTCGCTGACCCTTTCGAGTGCTGCAAGCGTGTTGTTGTCATAATAGCCCCAGACCGTGGTGCGCGGCAAAAGCCGGACATTATCGCGTCCTTCGAGCTGGGCGATGGTGCGGCGGGCCCAGTCGGCGGCCGGCGCGCCATCGATGGTTTCATCAGACCAGTTGGCCGAGCCGCCGAAACGCGGCTCGAGATCGGCCAGCATGACGCGGGCGCCCTGATCGGCGGCGGCCTTGGCGGCCATCAGACCGGCCGGGCCGGAGCCGACCACCAGCACGTCGCAAAAGGCGTTCATGCGTTCGTAGCGCGCCGGGTCCTTCGCCGATCCGGCGCTGCCTAGGCCGGCGGCACGGCGGATGAAATGCTCGCAGAACATCCAGAAGCGCGTACCTTTGAGCGGACCGATCACCGGCCCCATGAAGGTCTTGTAGTAGAAGCCGGCCGACAGGATCTTGCCCCCGAGCTGGTTGACGGCGTTGACGTCCCAGGCAAGCGAGGGAAAGCGGTTCTGGCTGATGGCGACCAGCCCGTCATGGATCTCGACCATGGTCGCCGGAATGTTGGGCTCGCGAACCTCGCCCTTCAGCACCGTCACCAGCGCGTTGGGCTCCTCGACGCCTGCTGTGAGCAGGCCGCGCGGGCGGTGATATTTGAATGAGCGCCCGTAAAGCGTGACGCCCTTGGCCAGCAGCGCCGATGCCAGCGTGTCGCCGGCATGGCCGGTATAGGCCGCTCCGTCGAAGGTGAAGCGGATGGTTTTCAGCCGATCGATGCGGCCGCCGGTGTCGGTGCGGCGCGGGCTCATGACTTGTCCTCCGCCTTGCGGCGCGCGGTCGAGGTATGAGCGCCGCGCATAAAGGCGACACTCAAAATCTCATGCGTCAGCGTGTTGCGCACGACCCGCAGATGCGCGCGGCAACCGCCGGAATGCTGCCAGATTTCGTTGTGGTCGCCGGCCGGGTTCAGCCGATCGTAGACATAGGCGTTCCATGCCTCGAAATTCTGCGAGGCGGGGTCGGGACGCTCGCGGTTGCCGTCACCTTGATAGGTGAACTCGATGACGTCGCGCGGGCCGCAGTAGGGGCAGGTGATCAGCATCGAATTGTATCTTCTTGTTTGACCACGATCTTGTCGGAAAACCGGTTTCCACTTTTCGCTGGCGCGGTCCTTCGGTTCCGGATCATGTCTAATGAAGCCTGGGGTTGGCGCCCTGGCCCTTGTCGTCGATCAGCAGGCCGCGGTGGAAGCGGTCGAGCGTGAAAGGGGCGTTGAGGTCGTGCGGCTGATCCTTGGCGATGGTCCAGGCAAAGCACCAGCCCGAGGCCGGCGTCGCCTTGAAGCCGCCATAGCACCAGCCGCAGTTGAGATACATGCCGGGCAGGGGGCCGGTGGTGATGATCGGCGAGCCGTCCATCGACATGTCGCAGACGCCGCCCCAGGAGCGCAGCATGCGCACGCGGGCAAGGCCCGGAAACAGCGCCAGCATCTCGCTCATTACCTCGTCGACGATCGGCAAATTGCCGCGCTGGGCGTAGCTGTTGTAGCCGTCGATGTCGCCGCCATAGATGAGGCCGCCCTTGTCCGACTGCGACATGTAGAAATGGCCCATGCCGAAGGTGACGACGGTGTCGATAAAGGGTTTTAGCGATTCGGTGACGAAGGCCTGCAGCACGTGGCTCTCGATCGGCATCGTCTCGACGCCGGCCAGTTGCATGACGCGTCCGGTACTGCCGGCGACCGCGACGGCCACCTTTTTGGCGCGGATGTCGCCGCGCGACGTCGCGACGCCGGTGACGCGGTCGCCATCGCGCAGGAAGCCGGTGACCTCGCAATTCTCGATGATGTCGACGCCGCGCCGGTCGGCGCCGCGCGCATAGCCCCAGGCGACGGCATCGTGGCGGGCGGTTCCGGCGCGCCGTTGCATCAGGCCGCCGACCACCGGGAAGCGTGCGCTGTCGGAGATATCGAGCGCCGGGATCAGGCGTTTGATCTGCGCTGGCGTCATCAATTCAGCGTCGACGCCGAGATGGCGCATGGCATTGCCGCGCCTTGCATAGTCGTCGAACTGGGCCGGCGTGTGCGCGAGGTTCAGGCAGCCGCGCTGCGAGAACATGACATTGTAATTGAGCTCGTGCGACAGGTTCTCCCACAGCTTCATCGAATGCTCGTAGAAACGGGTGTTGGCGGGCAGCAGGTAGTTCGAGCGCACGGCCGTGGTGTTGCGGCCGACATTGCCGGACCCGAGCCAGCCCTTTTCCAGCACCGCGACATTGGTGATGCCATGTTCCTTGGCGAGATAGTAGGCGGTTGCCAGCCCGTGACCGCCGCCACCGATGATGATGACATCATAGGATGCCTTCGGATCCGGCTTGCGCCAGGCCGGCTTCCAATCCTTGTTTCCCTTGAGCGCGTTCGCGAGCAGCGAAAAGGCCGAGTACTCTGCCATAATTGTCATCCGGTTCGGGCGATGCGGCAGACTATAGAGCAGGCCGCATCCGCAAAGCCAATATTGCGCCATTGCCTTTCGACTGGCCGACGCCCGCGATCGGATGAGGTGAGCGATCGGATGCGACGGCTTGCCCCATGATATGGCCGTCTTTATCAAGGACAGGCTTTCAAATTGCCTTTGCCGCCCGTGAGTCGCCAACAAATCATGCTTTTCCGATTGCTTCGCCTCATTTTGATCCTCGCGCTTGTTGTCTCGGCGCCGCCTTCGTTTGACGCGATGGCGCAAGCGCTCGGTCAGGGCGCTGCCGGATTGATCACCGATCAGCAGAAAGTCATCCAGGGCCTGACGGCCAAGACTGACGATCTCGAAAAGAGAATACAGCAGGACGGTGAGGACGATGCCGCACTCGTTGATATCCGTCTGCAACTGGAGGATCTGTCGCGGGCGGCACTTACCAGTGCGCTGGCGTTTCGTTCGCGCCTTACCGACATCAACAATCGGATCGAGATGCTGGGTCCGCCGCCGGCGGCGGGGCAGCCGCAGGAGCCCGACATAGTGACCGGCGAACGCCAGGCGCTGGCGTCGGAAAAGGCCGAGATCAACGCGGTCGTCGCCAGCGCGCAGAACCTGTCGATCCGCATCAGCGGGCTGATCGACAAGATCGGCAATATGCGCAGCGCGCTGTTCCGCAATGTGCTCACCAAGCGCTACGTGCTGTCCGACGCGCTGAGCCCGCAGGTCTTCTCCGACGCCCAGGACGAATACGCCAACCTGTACAAGGCGGTGTCGTCCTGGCTGACCTTTGCCTTCAAGTTCAAGTTCAAGGCCATCCTGGCAGCGACCTTCGTGGCGCTCGGCTTGGCGCTGGTGCTGCTGGTCGGCGGCCGGCGCCTGT
The DNA here is from genome assembly GCF_042431665.1 of Mesorhizobium kowhaii. Taxonomy (NCBI): domain Bacteria; kingdom Pseudomonadati; phylum Pseudomonadota; class Alphaproteobacteria; order Hyphomicrobiales; family Phyllobacteriaceae; genus Mesorhizobium; species Mesorhizobium kowhaii. Next base: position 163,821 of record NZ_JBHLYT010000002.1, on the reverse strand, counting down.
TCGGGCGGGTGTTCGAAGCTGACCCGACGGTCGAGGACCCGTCCTATCTCAGCCGCCTGTCGGTGGCGTTCTGGTCGACCTTGCTGCCGTCGCTGGCGGTCGGCGTATTCCTGGCCTCCACGGTGTTCTTTTTCAACTATTACAATGTGTTGCGCGGCGACATCGGCGTCTTCCTGAATGCGCTGGCGGCCGTCATCGCGGTGGTGTTCTGCGTCAACCGGCTGACCAATGCGGCGCTCGAGCCGCGGCTGCCGAACTGGCGGCTCATTCCCGTCGAAACCGGCCCGGCACGCTGGCTGGTGCGGCTGACGACTGCCATGGCCGTGGTCATTGGCGTCAACTATTTCCTGTCGATCGTTAACGACAAGATGGGCTCGCCGCTGTCGCTGACCATCGCCCGCAGTTTCGGCTCCACGATCATCGTTGGCGTCATCCTGATCCTGATGGCGATGCTGAGACCGTTCAAGGCGCATGACGGAAGCTGGCGGCCGTGGCCGGCCTGGCTGCGCTACATGGCGATTGCGCTCGGCCTGTTCACTATCGTTGCGGCGCTGCTCGGCTATATCGGCCTTGCCCTGTTTGTCGCGCTGCAGGTCGTCGTCACCGGCACCGTATTAATCACTGCGTATATCGGCTTCCTGTCGGCGCGGGCGATCGGCGAGGAGGGCGCTTTCGCCGACACCTCCGTCGGGCGCTGGCTGTCGGCCAATTCGAGTTACGAAGACGCCGCCCTCGATCAGCTCGGCCTCGTCGTCAGCGTCGCCATCAATCTAATGATCGTGCTGGTTTTTCTGCCGCTGATCCTGCTGATGTGGGGCTTTCAGCCCGGCGACATCGAGGCTTGGGCCTACAAGCTGGCAACCGGGATCACCATTGGCTCGGTGACGATTTCGGTCACCGGCATCCTCTCCGGCATCGTCGTCTTCATCATCGGCTATTTCCTGACGCGCTGGTTCCAGGGCTGGCTCGACGGTTCGGTGATGGCGCGCGGCAAGGTCGATACCGGGGTGCGCAACTCGATCCGGCTGGCGGTCGGCTACTCCGGTGTTGCGCTGGCGGCACTCGTCGGCATCTCGGCTGCGGGCATAGACCTGTCCAATCTTGCGCTGGTCGCCGGTGCTCTTTCCCTCGGCATCGGCTTTGGCCTGCAGAATGTAGTGTCCAATTTCGTCTCCGGCCTGATCCTTTTGGCCGAGCGGCCATTCAAGGTCGGCGACTGGATTGTCGCCGGCGATGTCAGCGGCACCGTCAAGAAGATCAGCGTGCGCGCCACCGAGATCGAGACGTTTCAGCGGCAGTCGGTGATCCTGCCCAATTCGAACCTGATCAACAACGCCGTCGGCAACTGGACGCATCGCAACAAGCTCGGCCGCGTCGACATCAAGGTCGGCGTCGCCTATGGCAGCGACGTCAAACAGGTTCACGCCATCCTGCTGGACATCGCACGCAGCCACCCGCTGGTGCTGAAGAACCCGGAACCCTTCGTGCTGTTTTCCAATTTCGGCACGGCCGCACTCGAATTCGAGATCCGCGTGTTCCTGGCCGATGTGATGAACGGCAATATCGCGCAGAACGACATCCGGTTTGCCGTGCTCGAGAAATTCAGCGGCGAGCACATCGAGATTCCCTCGACGCCGCGCGCCGTCGTCGAGGTCCACAAGCCCAAGGCCTGGCCGACCGACGACGACAAGATCGAAGCCGATTTCGTTGAACAGGAGCAGGCCAAGGTGGAGGCCGCTGCAGAGGCGAAGCGGCTCGCCAAATCGGGACGCAAGGTGCGCAAGCCCGATCCCGACTAGGGCGTGCTGACAGTCAACTGGCCTTCGAACAGGCGCGCTCGCAACCGGCCAAAGCCAATTGCGGCATGAATGCGGCATTCAGTTGCGGTTCAGCTTCCATCTCATATAAGCTCCCATGCAAAGGCGAAAATGCCTTGCGAAATGCAACAGAGGCGGTGGGAACACCGATATTGCAACATGTGGAAGTCTCTCGTCGCTGCCGTCGCCCTGGCCGCCGCCATCGGCTCGACCCATGCCGCCAGCGCGGTCAACAAGGACGCCGAGACCCGCACGCTGATCGTGACGGAGGGCGGCAGCAAGTCTGACCTTGCGCTGGCTGCTGGCGAAACCGTTGAATTCTGCCCGAACGGCTGCTTCGTCACCTTGCCCAATGGCGATCTCGAAGCTCTTACCGGCTCGGAAACCGTCGAGATCTCGGGCGGCGTTGCCCGCATCAAGTAGTTCCGACGGCATGACAGGAAAGGCCGGGCATTTGCTCGGCCTTTTATTGTTTCCGGTCATTGCTGCTTAACGATGACGGGGGAAATACCGTGATCCGGACAGGCCCGCACCGGGCGTTTTAACATTCGCTATGCCGTTCCTAGCTATACCAGCTTCAAGACGCCGAGACGCGGCGCGCAACGAGATTCCGGTTTTCCGGATCACACGCTGGCAGGGCAGGACGGGCTATGGATGCGCGGTCGGACAGGAACGCAATACCGTTTGCGGTCGATCTCGACGGCACGCTGATCGCGACCGACCTGTTGTGGGAAGGGCTGTTCATCCTTCTCAAGAAGAACCCGCTCTATATCTTCCTCGTGCCTTTCTGGGCCGCCGGCGGCGCGGCCCGGTTGAAGCAGGCGATCGCTCAACGCATCGACATCGATCCGGCATCACTGCCCTATCGCGAGGGGCTGCTCTGCCGCCTCCGGACCGAGCACGCCGAAGGCCGCAAGATCGTTCTGGCGACCGGCACGCCGCGCAAGTTCGCCGACGCCATCGCTGCTCATCTCGGCATTTTCGACCGGGTGCTGGCCACCGACGGTTTCGACAATCTCACCTCCGGCAAGAAGCGCGCCTCACTGATCGCAGCCTATGGCGACGGCGGCTTCGACTATGCCGGCAACAGCCGCCACGACCTCCAGGTCTTCGACGCCGCGCGCACGGCAATCGTCGTGGCGCCCGACCGTCATGCCGCGCGCTGGCAGGCCGCACACGGCGCCGAGACGATGCCGACGCCGAAGCCGACGTTGCGGACTGTCGTCAAGATGCTGCGCGTGCATCAATGGCTGAAGAACTCGCTGATCGCCGTGCCGATGGTGCTCTCGCATGAATATTTCAACACCGACATGATCTGGGAATGCCTGCTGGCATTCGTCTCGTTCAGCGCGGTGGCGTCGGCCATCTACATCCTCAACGATTTCTTCGACCTCGCGCTCGACCGCAAGCACGCCACCAAGCGCAACCGGCCGTTCGCCAGCGGCGCGCTGACGATCCCGTTCGGTCTTGGCGCGATCGCAGTGCTGCTGGCGATCGGCATCGGCACCGGATTGCTTTTGTCGCCCGAATTCCTGGCCGTGCTTGGCGGCTACATGGTGGTCACGACGGCCTATTCGCTGTCGTTCAAGCGCATGCTGCTTGTCGACGTGCTGACGCTTGCCGGCCTCTACACGATCCGCGTCCTGGCGGGTGCGGCCGCGACCGGTGTCGACGTCTCGTTCTGGCTGCTCGCCTTCTCGATCTTCTTCTTCCTGTCGCTGGCGCTGGTGAAGCGCTTCGTCGAACTGCGCACCACCGCCATCCCGCCTGGCGAGCGCATTGCCGGCCGCGGCTACCGCACCGAAGACCAGGAGATCGTCGCCCAGGCGGGCATGGCTTCGGCCTTCTCCTCGGCGCTGGTGCTGGCGCTCTACATGGACAGCGTCGCGGTGCGCGAGCTCTATCCGCATCCGTGGCTGATCTGGCCGCTGGCGCCGATCGTGCTTTATCTCACCATGCGCGTCTGGATCCTGGCGCGCCGCGACGAGATGCATGACGACCCGGTCGTCTTCATCATCCGCGACTGGCGCAGCCAGATCGTGGTGCTGATCGGTGCAGTGATGCTGGTCATTGGAGGCTGGTAGGGATGGCCGCCGAACGCTTCCAGAGCTTTGGCCTTGCCACGCCGCCGGCGCCACGCGGGATCGGTGCCGACGATGGCATTGCGATGCTGAAGGGCGGCCAGGCCAAGCCAGCGTCGCTGCTCGCCTATGGTAACGGCCGTTCCTACGGCGATTCCTGCCAGAACGAGGCCGGCACGGTCGTCGACATGCGATCCCTGAACCGGATCCGTGCCTTCAACGCAGAGACAGGCCTTCTTGAAGCCGATGGCGGGGTGCTGTTGTCCGACATCATCGCACACGCTGCCCCTTACGGCCTCTTCCCGGCGGTTATTCCAGGCACCCAATTCGTCACGCTCGGCGGCGCCATCGCCAATGACGTGCATGGCAAGAACCATCACCGGCGTGGCACCTTCGGCTGCCATGTCGAGACCTTGACGCTGCTCAGGTCTAACGGAAAGACTTATCGCTGTTCGGCGACCGATAATGCCCGGCTGTTTCGGGCGACGATCGGTGGCATGGGGCTGACTGGCCTCATCCTCTCGGCCTCGATCCGGCTGATGCGGGTGCCTTCGCTCGACATCGTCGAGACAGCGACGCCGTTTCGCGATCTCGGCGAATTTTTCGATCTGGCCGAGGCGGCCGACCAGGTCAATGAATACGCGGTCGCCTGGATCGATCAGCTGGCCGGCGGCCGCAACAGTGGTCGCGGCCTGCTGTTCACCGGCAATCACGCCGAGCACGGCTCGCATGCCGCCTCGCGCGCCGGCGGCACCCTCTCGGTGCCGGTCCGGCCGCCATTCAATGTCCTCAACCGCCCGTTCCTGACCGCGTTCAATGCAGCCTACCGGTGGAAGAAGGGCCGGTCTGCGGCGCCGCGCCAGGTCGGATACCAGGGCTTCTTCTTTCCGCTCGACGGGGTGCGCGACTGGAACCGGCTTTACGGACCGAAAGGGCTTTTCCAGCACCAGAGCGTGGTGCCGGAAGAGGCGGCGCGCGAGGCGGTGCCGGCGCTGCTGGCGGCTGCAAGGCGAGCCGGGCAGGGGTCGTTCCTCACCGTGCTGAAACGCTTCGGCTCCATCCGTTCGCCGGCGCTGCTGTCGTTCCCGCGTCCTGGTTACACGCTGACGCTGGATTTCCCCAACAGGGGATCGGCGACGCTGGCGCTGCTGCGGGAGCTCGATCGCATCACGGTCGAGGCCGGCGGCGCGGTCAACCCCTACAAGGATGCCCGTATGGGCGCCGACATCTTCGCTTCGTCCTTTCCCGAATGGCCACGGCTGGAGGCGCTTCGCGATCCCGCCTTCATGTCGTCATTCTGGGCGCGGACGGCAAAGAAGCTCGACATGCGGCGCAGTGCCGTCGAGGCTGCGGAATAGATAAAATTTGAAATAAGCTTGGTTAGCGTATCGCTAACTCTACAGTTCACTCAAAACATTCTTGTGGCTTCACGAAATGTTTGCGGGTTTGTAATAGGAAGCGTGAAGGGGTGTTGGGAACACATGAAATACATCGTCTTCATTCTCTTTACGGTCATGACCAATGCCGCTGCGCAGCTGATGCTGAAGCAAGGCATGATGTCGCTCGGGCCGATCTCGTTCGAGGGCGTCAATCCCCTGGTCAAGCTGTTGCAGATCGTCTTCAGCCCCTGGGTGTTCCTCGGCCTGTGCACCTTCGTCATCTCGATGGCCTCGCACCTCTATGTGCTGTCCAAGGTCGAGCTTTCCTTCGCCTATCCGTTCCTCAGCCTCGCCTATGTCGCCGTTGCCATCTTCGCCTATTTCGTCTTCCGCGAGGATCTCAATGGCTGGCGCATCGCCGGCATCGCCTGCATCTGCGTCGGCACGGTGCTCATCGCGCAAAGCGGGCGCGTGCATGAGGAGGAAACGGCTTCGCTTTCGTCCGATAAGATTCACAGCGAGATCATTCGATGAGACATTTGATTTTCGGTGGCGACGGTTTCGTCGGCCGCCACCTTGCCCCGAAGCTTGTGGCCGATGGTGAAGAGGTTGTCGTCGCAGACATCGTCAGGAGCGACCTGCCGCATTACCGCACTGTCCGCTTTATCAAGTGCGATGTCACCGATCCGGCTTCGGTCGCCGCGGTTGGGCTGAAGGCCGACGACATGGTCTACAACCTGTCGGCCAAGATGCTGTCGCCGATCCAGGTGCGGGCCAAGCGGCACGATTTCTTCTTTCCGGTCAATTTCCATGGCACCGAGCACATCATGCAGGCGATGGACAAGGCCGGTGCGCCCAAGCTCGTCCACTACACGACCGATATGATCTACGGCCACACAGTCACCCAGCCGATGACCGAGGAGCATCCGGTCGCGCCGCTTGGCGAATATGGCTGGTCGAAGCAGAAGACGGAGGAACTGGCAGCCGAATGGCGCAAGCGCGGCATGTCGATCTCGCTGTTTCGCCCGCGCCTGATCATCGGCCCGGGCAGGCTCGGCATTCTGGAAAAGCTGTTCAAGCTGATCGACTGGAGTTTTCCGGTTCCTATGATTGGTTCGGGCAAAAACCCCTATCAGTTCATCTCGGTGTTCGACTGCGCCGAGGCCGCGCGTGCCGCCTGGAAGGCGGGTGTGCCGAACGAGGCTTATAATCTGGGCTCGCTCAACCCGCCGCCGGTGAAGAAACTGCTCGGCGACCTGATCAGGCATGCAGGTTCGAAATCGATCCTGATCCCGACACCGGGCTGGGCGGTGAAGCGCACGCTCGACCTGCTCGACCTGATGAACATGCCGATCATGGATCCGGAGCAATATCTGATTGCCGACGAAGAGTGCGTGCTCGACGTCTCCAAGGCGGAGCGCCAACTCGGCTGGGTGCCGCAATATCGCGACGAGGACATGCTGATCGCCGCCTACAGCGAGTACCGGGCCAAGAAGGCCGGTCACGCCGTCGCCACCAAACATGTGCCCGCCGAATAGCGGGCTCGCAAAAACAGCTTTCGTTGCGCACGATCCTGGTCATGCGCGCAGACAGGAGATTGAAATGACCGTCATGGCCAAGCCCGAACAGACCAGCGCGCGCACCATGGTCAGCGCACCCGCGCTGTCGCCCGTCACCATCGCCAAGCCCGACCTGATCAGCGTCGAGCAGGCCAAGGCGATGGACGTCGCGCGCATGACCGACCTGTTCAAGGCGCATCTCAACCCTGGCCAGCTGCATTTCATGAAGCTGCTGGGCTTCCACAAGATCAAGATCGAGCGTGCCGAGGGCATGTTCTACATCGACCAGAACGGCCGCAAGATCCTCGACTTCTTCGGCGGCTTCGGCTCGCTGGCCTTCGGCCACAACCATCCGCGCATTCTGGAAGCGCGCAGAAAATTCCAGGAGGAGAAGCGCCAGGAGATCGCCATCGCCTTCATGTCGCAATATGCGGCGGCGCTGGCGCACAACATCGCCAAATGCTCACCCGGTGATCTCGACATGGTGTTCCTGGGCTCGTCGGGCTCCGAGGCGATGGAAGCGGCGGTCAAGCTCGCCGAGCGCGCCGCCGGTCCGAAGCGGCCGAAAATCGTCTATGCCGAGAATTCCTTCCACGGCAAGACCAAGGGCGTGCTGGGCATCACCGACGGCCAGCTTTATCGCGCCGACTTCAAGGTGGCGGACAATACGGTCCGTATTCCCTTTGCCGACATCGAGGCGGTCGAGCGCCTGTTCCGCTCCGACCCGGAGGTCGGCGTCATCGTGCTCGAAACCATCCAGGGCGGCGGCGGCATCATCCAGGCGCCGGCCGAATACTGGCAGAAGCTGCGCGCGCTCTGCGACCAGTATGGCGTGCTGTGGGTCGCCGACGAAGTGCAGTGCGGCTATGGCCGCTCTGGCCGCTTCTATGCCTTCGAGCATTATGGCGTCGTTCCGGATGTGACGGCGCTGGCCAAATCGCTTGGCGCCGGCAAGGCGGCGGTCGGGGCAATGATTGCCCGACGCGAAGTCTATATGAAGGCCTATGGCACGCCGAAGACGGCGATGATCCATGCGATGGCGACCTTCGGCGGCATGGGCGAGGCCTGCATCACCTCGATCGAGGGGCTCAACGTGCTCTATGACGAGGGGCTGATCGACAACGCAGCCGTTACCGGCGACTACCTGCTGCAGCGGCTGCAAGCGCTCAAAGACAAATACCCCAAGATCATCAAGGACGTGCGCGGCAAAGGTTTCATGGTCGGGCTGGAGTTCCATGACTTTTCGCAGACCTTGCCGATGGTGCTGCGGCCGATCGTCAGCGTGCTCGACGACAAGCTGAAAGGCTCGCTGTCCGGCTTCGTCGGCGCGCACTTGCTGCGTGACTACGACGTGCTCGTCGCCTTCACCGAATACAACCGCAACGTCATCCGGCTGGAGCCGCCGCTGATCTGCCAGCGCGAGCATGTCGACCGCTTCGTCGATGCCTTCGACAGCCTGCTGTCGCGCGGTATCGTATCGATCGTCAAGGATTTCGTCAAAAGCCAAGTCCGTTAAGCGAAGGTCGCTGAGCAAAATCATGCTGACCAAGTCTCCCGCTGCGAAAAACCCGCTCGACCGGCTCACCGAGGCCGGCCTGGCGTGGGGCGAGGGGACCTATGCGCGGCTGGCAGCACCCATCGGCGCGGGGGCTTTCGCGCTCTACATCCTGTTGACGGCGTTCACGGCATGGGTGATGCCGGACGCCAACTGGGACATGCTGCCCTATCTCGCTATCGCCGAGGAAGGCGCCTATCCCGATGCGCAGGCGCTGCACGACTATGCCTACAGCACCGTCAAGGCCGGCGTGTCGGCGGGCGACTACAAGACGCTGACCGACGATGGCGGCGGCTTCCGCAGCCATATGGCGGAGAATGCCGCCGACTTCCATTCGCTGCTCGGCATGTACCGGATCAAGTTCCTCTATGCCGAGATCCTGTCGACGATGAGCTCGGTGATGTCGCCGGTCGAGGCGATGCGGCTCGTCTCGGTGTTCTCCGTGCTGTTGTTCGGCGCGATCGCACTGCTCTGGCTGCGCTCGGAGCGGGCATTGGCGCTGGCGCCTCTGGTCGGCGCGGTGCTGATCATGGCCGATTTCGGCGACGTGGCGCGCGCCTCGACGCCCGATCTGTTGTGCTCGGCGCTGTTCCTCGGCGGGCTTTACGCCTATGTCCGCGGCCGCGAGGCGGCAACAGCGATCCTGCTCTTCCTCGCCTTCATGGCGCGGCCGGACAACATTGTTTTCCTTGCCATTTTCGCCGTGTTGCTGGTCGTGTTCCGGCAGAAGGCGTGGGGCGCTCTGGCCGGCTTTGCCGCGTCCTTCGTCGCCTATTTCGCCATTTCGCACTGGGCCCATCATCCCGGCTGGTGGCCACATCTGTGGTTCTCCAGCATCGAGCAGAATTACAATATGGATGGGTTCGAGCCGCCATTCTCGATCGTTGCCTATCTCAGGGCGGTTGGCACGTCCTTGCTGCGCGCCGTCAGCCTGAACAGTTGGGTCGGCGTGTCGGTGCTGGCGTTGGCCGGCTGGCATGCGGCCGGCCGCGCCGGCTTCCGCCTCGAGCGCCGCGCCGGCATTCTGTTTGCGGCGCTGGTGCTCGGCGTGCTGGCGAAATTCGCCGTGTTCCCGATTCACGACACACGCATCTATTTCCCCAATCTGATCCCGCCTTTCCTGCTGCTGGCAACGCCGCTGATGGCGCTGTGGGCGACAGTGGCGCGTGGCCAGCATCGCCCCGCCCTGCACGTCATTCCCGGAGACAAGTCATGAGTTCCGTATCCAACCTGGCGCGTATTGCTCTGTCGCTCGGTCTTCCCAGTGGACTTCTCGATCGCGGGCCGTCGCTGCGCGGCACAAAATTCCTGGCCAAGGCGGCGCTGAAGGCGCGCTTCGGTGGATCAGGACGACCGTTCCAGATGGTCAATGTCGGCGCCTGCGACGGTGCGCTGTTCGACGACGTCACGCCGTGGCTGCACCGCATAGCTGGCGCACGCGCCATGCTGGTCGAGCCGATCCCGTACAATCAGAAACGGCTGCGCGCCAACTATCCCGACACGAGCCGGTTCATCATCGAGCCGGTGGCTGTCACCAAGACGAAGGGCACGATCACCGTCCACACCTTCGATGCCGCCGCGCTCGAGGCCGGCGCGTTGCCGATCGAGTTCATCGGCTGCTCGTCGGTGACCGACACCAATCTGATGTCGGGCAAGAATGCCTGGGGCGAGGCTGACGCCAACTTCAACAAGTTCGCGCCGCATCTCAGGGATATCGAGGTGCCGTCGGAAACGCTGCAGACGCTGCTCGACCGCAACGGCATCAGCCATATCGACGCCTTCCTCGTCGACTGCGAGGGCGCCGACTGGGTCGTCTTCGAACAGCTCGACCTCAAGCGCTATCGCCCAGGCATGATCAAGGTCGAGGTCGGCGCGCTGCCGGCCGCCGAAATTGGCCAGGTCGTCGTCAAGCTGAAGACATCAGGCTACCAGGTCGGCTTCCAGGCCGAGGATGTGTGGGCCTTCGCTTGAGCTGGCGTTTCGAGCGAAAAGAGAACCGCCCAAGGCGCCCGATGTGAAGCATTCGCCTGTCTGGTCGCTCGGCTTTTTGCCAATGTCGCAAACAGGCTTCATCAGGTCCATCGCTCCGCCCTATAGTCCGCCCGCTTTATCACTTAGGAGTCGCGGGCAATGGCAGAGTTTCCGAAAAAGGCGAAGGTCGTCATCGTCGGCCTGGGCGGCATTGTCGGCGCATCGATCGCCCATCACCTGATCGAACGCGGCTGGAACGACATTGTCGGCATCGACAAGTCCGGCATCCCGACCGACATCGGCTCGACCGCTCACGCCTCCGACTTCTGCTACACGACAAGCCATGATTTCCTGTCGTGCTGGACGACGCTCTACTCCATCGATTTCTACGAGAAGATGGGCCATTACGCGCGCATCGGCGGCCTCGAAGTGGCTCGCGTCGGCGACGACAGCCGCATGGAGGAGATCAAGCGCAAGATCGCCTCGGCCAAGGCTTTTGGCACGCGCGCCCGCCTGATCGAACCCGCCGAGATCAAGCAAAAATTTCCGCTGATCGAAGAAGAGATGGTGCAGGGCGGCCTGTGGGATCCCGATGCCGGTCTCGTCATCCCGCGCTCGCAGACCGTTGCCGGCAAGCTGGTCGACCAGGCGGAAGCCTCCGGCAAGCTCAAATCCCTCGCCAACACGCCGGCCAGATCGCTGGTCGTCAAGAATGGCCGCATCACCGGCGTGGTGACCGACCGCGGCACCATCGAGGCCGATTACGTGGTCGTCTGCGCCGGCATTTGGGGCCGGCTGATCGCGGAGATGGTCGGCGAGGATCTGCCGGTCATGCCGATCGACCATCCGCTCACCTTCTTTGGCCCGTACAACGAGTTCGCCGGCACCGGCAAGGAGATCGGCTGGCCGCTGCTGCGCGACCAGGGCAATTCGGCCTATATGCGCGACACCGGCGATCCCAAGACCGCCGAAGGCGGGCAGATCGAATGGGGCTATTACGAAGAGACCAATCCGCGCCTTTGCCATCCGCGCGACCTGCTGGAGAAGGACCAGGCCCGGCTTTCGCCTTCGCAGCGCGATCTCGACATGGAGCAGATCCTGGGGCCGCTCGAACGCGCCATGGAGCTGACGCCGATCCTGGGCGAACTGGGCTACAACGAGAGCCATTCCTTCAACGGACTTCTACAGGTGACGGCGGATGGCGGCCCTTCGATGGGCGAAAGCCAGAAGGTGAGGGGCCTGTGGTATGCCGTCGCCATCTGGGTCAAGGACGGCCCCGGCATGGGCAAGCTGATCGCCGACTGGATGACCGACGGCCGCACGGCGATCGACCACCACGCCATCGACTATGCGCGTTTCTATCCGCACCAGACCAAGGAGCAGTTCATCTGGGATCGCTGCACCGAGACGGCGATGAAGGTCTACAATCCCGCTGTGCATCCGCGCGAACCCTTCTCCAAGGCCCGCAACATCAGGCGCTCGCCGTTCTGGGAGCGCGAGAAGGAACTTGGCGGCTATTTCATGGAACTCGGCGGCTGGGAGCGCGCCCACGGCTATGCCGCCAACGAGCATCTTTTGGAAAAATACGGCAACCGCGTGCCGGTGCGCGAGAACGAGTGGGACAATCGCCATTTCTGGCGCGTCTCCAATGCCGAGCATCTCGCCATGAGCGAGGATTGCGGCATCGTCAACCTGTCGCATTTCGCCATGTACGACGTCGAAGGTCCGGATCATGTCGCGCTGCTGGAATGGCTGTGCGCGGCCAAGATCGGCGGCGACAACAACATCGGCAAGGGCATCTACACCCACTTCCTCGACGAGGAAGGCATGGTGCGCGCCGACTTTACCGTCATCCGCATGGCCGACCGCTGTCGTTTGATCGACGGCGCCGATGCCGGCCCGCGCGACTTCCAGTACATGCGCCGCACGGCGCAGGACAAAGGTTTCGACGTCACGATCACGGATGTGACCGAGCAATTCGTTACCATCGGCATCTGGGGTCCGAACGCCCGGGCGACCTTGCAGAAGGTGGTCGAGACTCCGGACGGGCTCTCGCTTGAGAACTTCCCGTTCGCGGCGATCAAACCGGTCAGGATCGGCGGCAAGGACGTCACCGCCTTCCGCATCTCCTATGTCGGCGAGCAAGGCTGGGAACTGCATATGCGCTACGAGGACGGCTTGGCCGTCTGGGACGCGTTGCGCTCGACCGGCGTGATGCCCTTTGGCGTCGAGACCTATGCCAACACCCGCCGCATGGAAAAGAGCCTGCGCCTGCAGAATGCCGATCTTCTGACCGAGTACAATCTGCTCGAAGCCGATCTTGCTCGCCCGAAGGTCAAGGAGAACGATTTCAGCGGCAAGGCCAAGCATGTCGAGTACCGCGCCCGCGAGCACCAGCCGGCCATGCTGTGCACGCTGGTGATGACCAGCAATGTCGATGCGAAAGGTGTTGCCCGCTACCCCGTCGGCACGATGCCGGTGATGGACCCGAAGACGGGCGAAACGCTGGTCGACGAACTCGGCCGCCGGTCGTTCACGACGTCGATGGCGTATGGCCCGACCATCGGCAAGAACATCGGTCTCGCCTATCTGCCGTGGGCGTATGCCCAGGAAGGCCGCAAGCTCGCCATCGAGTATTTCGGCGAGACCTATCCGGTCGAAGTCGCCGCTGTTGGCTACAAGCCGCTCTACGACCCGGAGAACCTCAAGCCGCGCAGCTGATCGCCGGGCAAGGCGAAACGGCGTGAATGAAAAGCCCGGCTCATGGCCGGGCTTTTCTCTTTTTAAACCGGCGATTCTCGCTTACCGTTGCGGCATGTCTGCTTTTGCCTGTGCAAGACATCTCCTGTCGGGCAGCGCCGCGATGGCGCTGACGCTCTGGCTGACGCCGGTGTCCCTTGCGGATGAGCCGGTCGATGTCGAGCTGGTGCTGGCCGTCGATGTTTCGCTGTCGATGTCGCCGGATGAACTCGAGATCCAGCGGCACGGCTATGCGGCGGCGCTGACGCACGACAATGTGCTGCAGGCGATCGCCGATGGTGCTCATGGCAAGATCGCCGTTACCTATGTCGAATGGGCCGGCACCACCTGGCAGCGCGTCATCGTGCCGTGGACGGTGATCGCCAGCCGCGCCGACGCGGAGCGGGTGGTTGCGCAATTGTCCGCCCAGCCGCCCGGCAGCGCGCGGCGCACCTCGATCTCCGGCGCGCTGGAGTTCGGCTACGATCTTTTCGCCGAAAGCGGCTACCAGGGAGACAAGCGGGTCATCGACATTTCGGGTGACGGTCCCAACAACCAGGGCGCGCCGGTCAATCTCACGCGCGACGGGCTGGTCAAGCAAGGCATCGTCATCAACGGACTGCCGCTGATGACCCGAGGCGGCTTTTCCGGCGCCTACGACGTCAATAATCTCGATCGCTACTACAGCGACTGCGTCATCGGCGGCCCCGGTGCCTTCATGATCCCGGTCAACGACTGGACGCAATTTCCCGAAGCCATCCGCCGCAAGCTGGTGCTGGAGCTTGCCGGTCCGGCCTCACCGCAATGGGCAGCGGAAGAAGCTGCGCATCCGCCGGTGGTGCTGGCGCAGGACGCGCCCGCCAGCGACTGCCTGGTCGGCGAGAAGATGTGGCGCAACCGCAGCTGGATGTTCGACAGCCGCTAGGCTTGCCTCTTCGGCGGCCGCGAGGCTTGCCTCTCTGGCCGAAGCAATGGCAAACTGGCCAGGCCGCGCGATCCCGCGGCGGGGGCGCCGCGGTCAGAACCGAGGAAAACACCTGATGAAACGTCTTGCCATCCTGACTGCTCTCGCATCCGTGCTTTTTGCTGACGGCGCCAGCGCCCAATACAATGATGAGCCCGCCTGTATCATGTTCGAGCACGCAAATTTTCGCGGGCGGTCTATCGGTATGGGGTCCGACGATTCCGTGAATTTTCGCGGCGGTCAGTTCTGGAACGACCGTGTGTCGTCGGTGATCGTTCGCCGTGGTTGTACGCTCGTTGCCTATGAGGACTCGCGGATGGGGGGCCGTTCGATCGAGATCAGGCGCAGGGTCCGCGATTTCGGCGACAGCGAGTGGAACGACCGCATCTCGTCGGCGGAGTGTTATTGCGACGGCTACTGAAGCCATGTTGGATTTCCGGCGACCGGTTTCCGTTTCGGCGGCCGGCCGCCGATCCAGTTGCCTATCGCCGCTCACCATCCTGTTCATTGACAAGCCGATTGGCGTCTGTGAGACAATTTCCTCAGAGAAAACAAAAGGGGAACTGACATGACCAGGATCGCCGTTCTTGCCGCAACATTGACACTTGCCGCCGGCTTGTCCGCACCGGCGATGGCCGCCACCTCGGTCACCATCGGTATCAGCGGCTGGACGGGCTTCGCACCGCTGACGCTTGCCAAGCAGGCAGGTATTTTCGAGAAGCACGGCCTCGACGTGATCTTGAAGAAGGTGCCGCAAGCAAGCCGGCCGCTCGCCATCGCCAGCGGCGACCTGCAATGCGCCGCTACCACGGTCGAGACCTGGCTGGTGTGGAACGCCAGCGGCGTCACCACCAAGCAGATCTTCCAGCTCGACAAATCCTATGGCGCCGACGGCATCGTCGCGCGCAACGACATCAAGACCGTCGCCGATCTCAAGGGCAAGAATGTCGCGTCCTCGGCACCGGGCACGTCGCCCTATTTCATGCTCGCCTGGGTGCTGAACAAGAACGGCTTGTCGACCAAGGATGTGACCGTCGTCAATTTGGAGCCGGATGCGGCGGCACAAGCCTTCCTCGCCGGCCAGAACGATGCCGCCGTCACCTATGAGCCGTTCATCTCGGCGGTGCGCGACAAGTCCGACCAGGGCCATATCCTGGCGACGACGCTCGACTATCCGATGGTGCTCGACACGGTCGGCTGCACGCCCGAATTCCTCAAGGCCAATCCCGATGCCGCCAAGGCACTTGCCGACAGCTATTTCGAAGCGCTCGACCTGATCAAGAACGATCCGCAGAAATCCTACGAGATCATGGGCGCGGACGTGAAGCAGTCGGCCAAGGAGTTCGAGGATTCGGCGAAGTACCTGAAATGGGCCGACAAGGCCGACAACAAGCAGTTCTTCACTAAGGAATTCCAGGACTTTTCCAAGACCGCCGGCGATCTGCTGCTGCAGATGGGGCTGATCAAGGAAGCGCCCGACGTCAGCACGCTGGCCGATACCAGCGCGGTGTCGAACTGACAGTCCGGCCTTTGGCCATCACGCGGCGGCGCCTGGCGCCGCCGTTTTCTCCTGGACAAATGACGATTTGAAGATGGGGACGATTTGAAGATGCGCCCCTTGCATCCAGTCTCGCCGGGCATCCGAACCGTGCTCGGCATTTCCTTCTTCGTGCTGTTCGTTGCCTTCTGGGCGTGGATCACGCTTGGTGGGCACGTCAACCGAATCTTCCTCGCCGATCCGCTGTCGATGCTCCGAGATGGCTGGCGGCTGCTGGTCGAGGATCGTTTCTGGCTCGACATATTGATCACCATATGGCGCGTCTTCGGCGGCTTCCTGCTGGCCTCGGTCGTCGCGGTGCCGCTCGGCATCGCGATGGGCGCCTGGAAGCCGGTGGAGGCGTTTCTGGAGCCATTCGTCTCCTTCGCCCGTTACCTGCCGGCCTCGGCTTTCATCCCGCTGCTCATCCTGTGGGCCGGCATCGGCGAGCTGGAAAAACTGCTCGTCATTTTCGTCGGCTCGGTGTTCCAGATCATCCTCATCATCGCGGTCAAGGTCGGCAGCACACGGCGCGACCTGGTCGAGGCGGCCTATACGCTGGGCTCCACCAACAACGGCATCGTCAGCCGCGTGATCATGCCGGCCAATGCGCCGGAGATCGCCGAGACGCTGCGGCTGGTGCTTGGCTGGGCCTGGACCTATGTCATCGTCGCCGAGCTGATCGGCTCGTCCTCCGGCATCGGCTACATGATAATCAACAGCCAGTCGCGGCTGGCGACGGGGCAGATCATCTTCGGCATCATTGTCATCGGGCTGATCGGACTGTTGTCCGATTTCGCTTTCAAGGCCTTCAACCGCTGGCTCTTTCCGTGGAGCCTGGCGTGAGCAAGCTTCTCATCGAGGGCGTCTCGCGCACTTTCGCCGGCGTGCGTGGCGGAGAGCCGGTCAAGGCGCTGATGCCGGTCGACCTGGCGGTCGCCGCCAACGACTTCATTACCATCCTCGGTCCATCGGGCTGCGGAAAGTCGACACTGCTCAGAATTGTCGCCGGCCTGGAAGCACCAAGCGAAGGCCGGGTGCTGCTCGATGGCAAGGCGGTGACCCGGCCGGGGCCGGATCGCGGCATGGTCTTCCAGTCCTATACGCTGTTTCCCTGGCTGACGGTGGCTGAGAACATCGCCTTCGGCCTGCGTGAGCGCGGCATGGCCGAAAAGGAGCGGGACGGGATTGTCGCTTCCTATGTCGACCTCGTCGGCCTGAAAGGGTTCGAGAACCATTGGCCGAAGCAGCTTTCCGGCGGCATGCAACAGCGCACGGCGATCGCCCGGGCGCTGGCCAACGATCCCGAGATCCTGTTGCTCGACGAGCCGTTCGGCGCGCTCGACAACCAGACGCGCGGTTTGATGCAGGAGCTGTTGCTTGGCATCTGGGAGCGTCGCAAGAAAACGGTGCTGTTCGTCACCCACGACATCGAGGAGGCCATCTTCATGGCCTCGCGCGTCATCGTGATGACGGCGCGGCCCGGCCGCATCAAGTCGGATGTCGCCATCGACCTGCCGCATCCGCGCCATTACACGCTGAAGACCAGCCCGGAATTCTCGGCGCTGAAGGCGCGGCTGACCGAGGATATCCGCGTCGAGGCGATGCGGACGGTGCAGACGCAGCCGGCCTAGGCTATTTTGATGTGCCGGCTCAGGCCGCCAGCAACTGCTTGCGGTCGACGCGCTCCTGTTGCGGCGAGCGGGCGTAGAGTTCGCGGTAGCATTTGGAGAAATGCGAGGCCGAGACGAAACCGCAGGCGACCGCCACCTCGACCACCGGCATCGACGACTGGATCAGCAGGTGCCGGGCGCGGTCGAGCCGGATTTCGAGATAGTAGCGGGCAGGGGAGCGCCCCATCTCGGTGCGGAACAGCCGCTCGATCTGGCGGCGCGACAGGTCGACATGGTCGGCGATCTCGATCAGCGACAGCGGCTCGGACAGGTTTGCCTCCATCAGCTCGATGATGGTCAGCACCTTCGAGTTCTGGACGCCGAGGCGGGCGCGCAGCGGCAGGCGCTGGCGGTCGGTCGGGCTGCGCACGCGGTCGGTCAGCACCTGCTCGCAGACACGGTTGACGAGGTTATCGTCGAAATCGTCGCCGATCAGCTTCAGCATCATGTCGAGTGCGGCGGTGCCGCCGGCGCAGGTGTAGATGTTCTGGTCGATTTCGAAGAGGTCGGCAAAGACATTGGCCTTCGGGAATGCCTCGGAAAAGCCCGGCAGGTTCTCCCAGTGGATGGCGCAGCGCTTGTTGGACAGAAGGCCGGCGGCAGCAAGGATATGCGCGCCAGTGCACAGGCCGCCGACGGCGACGCCGCGATTGTACTCCTCGCGCAGCCAGGCGAAGGCCGACTTGTTCTGATAGCGCTCGACATTGATGCCGCTGCAGACGATGGCCATGTTCGGCCGGTCAGGGCCTGCCATCTTCTTGCGCTCTTCCTCCAGCGAGGTGTTGACCGCGCATTCGACCCCGTTCGAGGCGCGCACCGGCTTGCCGTCGATGCTGGCGAGACGCCAGCGATAGGCCTCATAGCCAAGCATGCGGTTGGCCGAGCGCAGCGGGTCGAGCGCGGTCGCAAAAGCGATCATGGTGAAATCGGGAACAAGGAAGAATACAAACGATCGCTTGATCGGATGCTTTACGGCGTTCAAGGGAACCTCACGCAGCCATGGCGCGAACAGGATGTCGCGAATAGCATAGCGACATCAGGAAAAACCATGTCTGTCAATCGGCTACGCCGCCAGGTCACGAATAAATTTGCGACATGGGTCGCAAATGGGCAATCGGCGTGCAGTGAGCCCTGGAAGCGGCGACCAGCTGTTCAGGGGCCGTGCAAACATGCGACCTGCGGCAGAACAAAAACGCCGCCTTGGCTGGAGCCAGGCGGCGTTACAGTTTTAAAAGCAGCGGCAGGGAAGCGTTGCCTGGAAAAAAGTTCAGGCGACGAAGCCGAGGCGCGCCGCAGCCATCGCGCCGGTCTGGCCGGGCATGGTGTTGGCGAGGCGCTGACGCTCGAGAGCTGTGGTCAGGTTCATTTCGCGGCGGGCGAAGAGGCGGGCAAAAAGCTTCATGATCATCTCCATTCGGTTGCTCAGACGGGTCGCCTTCGCTTGATGGAGTGGGGCAGCTCGTTTGCTGCCGCTGATATAGGCTTGTGCTGCGTAAAACTAAATCGCAAAAGCGAAGCGCTTGATATGAAATGCGACACCGATTGCGACAATTTTGGGCAGGATGCCCGAAATTTACGATTGTTTACAAGGCACTAATCGGGAAATTGGGTCGCTATGCGGCTTGCTCATATGCGTCATGCGCCGGCGGCATGGCTTCAAAACTCATTTGAATACAAATAAAACAGAGAAGGCCTGCCGGGTGGGCTGCGCGGCAGGCCTTCAGCACTTGATACACACGATCTACTTTGCTCCAGCCCAGGATCCGACGCCATTGCGAAGACCGGTCTTGGTGTCTGCAGCTTCAGGCCAGCCGATATCCTTCTGCAATTCGATCGGCAGGGAGTGGATGGCGCGTTCGGTCTGGTAGCGGGCGCGGGCCGCGCTGAATTCGGTCGCGATCCGACCGATGGACGACAGGATAGACATTTCATTCTCCTTTGATGCTGGGCCGGAACAGTCCGACCCTGGATGTGAGGCGTTGCACGCTGCGTGTTTCAACCCCATCTCATGTCGATTGCAGGTTTGTCTCGTGGCCGTTTCGGGGCCACTTCCAATGCGTCCTGCCTCGATGGTGTTGACTATCCTCCCAATCTGATGTTCAATCAAACGAAATGGGATGATGCTTTGTATCAGAAAAATTGAAGGTCACTTCCCATGAACGCCCCGCTCAACCATCCACTGCCACTGCTCGATCTCGACGTTTTGCGCACTTTCGTGGCGATTGCCGAGACCGGCAGCTTCACCACCGCCGCCAATGCTGTGTTCCGCACGCCGTCGGCCGTCTCCATGCAGATCAAGAAGCTGGAGGATATTCTCGGCCGCTCGGTGTTCGCGCGCGATGCCCGCTCGGTGTCGCTGACCACGGATGGCGAAATGCTGCTCGGCTATGCCCGCAGGCTGCTGTCGATCAACCGCGAGGTGGTGTCGAAGTTCATCATTCCCGAGATTGTCGGCGTTGTCCGGCTCGGCTCGCCAGACGACTATGGCGAGCGTGTGCTGCCGCATGTGCTGAAGCGTTTTGCGCAATCGCATCCGTCGATCGCCGTCGATGTCACCATCGACCAGAGCAGCAATCTGCGCCGGCGCATGGACGACCGGGCTCTCGACATCACGCTCCTGACCAACTCCTACAAGACCAGTGCGCTCGGCGCCGAGGTGCTGCTCACCGAGCCGATCGTCTGGGCCGGTGCCAAGGGCGGCTGCGCGCATCTGCGCGAACCCTTGCCGGTATCGCTGTGGGAAGAGGGCTGCGCCTGGCGGGCCGGCGCACTTGACGCGCTTGGCCGCGAAGGCCGCAACTACCGTATCGCCTATATGAGCGCGCACACGGCCGGCCAGCGCGCCGCGATCATGTCCGATCTCGCCGTGGCGCCGCTACCGAAGTCATTCCTCGGCAACGACATGGTCGAGCTCTCCCCGAAGGACGGCATGCCCGACATCGGCACCTACAATCTGGCGATGGTGGTGGCGCCGGACGCCAGCGCGCCGGTCAAGGCCGTCGCCGATCATATCCGCGCGACCTTCGAAGTGTTCCGGGAAACCGGCAAGTTCTGATGGGCCTGCTGTGAGCCGCGTTTCAGTGCTCACCGATCTTATCACATGCGGGAAGCCGATTGATGTTCTGGCTGCAATCGTAAGCGACCTGGGTTGGTCCGAGACGCCAGTAGTCGTCCTGACCACTGATCATATTTTGAGTGTGCTCCGACGGTTCCAGGCAGGAGAACTCACCGCTGCGGACGTGGAGGCGTGGGCAGACCTGATCGAATGCAGGGAAGATATCGACTACCAGCCAGAACGAGATGAAGAAATACTGGAAGCAATTTACGTGCTGGCCAATCCGGTCTTGAATGGCTCGCTAGATGAAGCCTTGACCGACCAGGTGATCGCCTCGATCTCGGCTTGACCAAGGGTTTTTTCCCCGACCAGGAAGGTCACGATGCTGTCGCGCGCCCGCCGTGCTTCAGGCATGTCGATCAGTGGCCAGACATGGAACATACCTTCTTCGTAGACGACCTCGACCTCGACGCCGACGGCGCGCGCCTTTTGCGCGAAGATCAGATTGTCAGGACTGAGGAGGTCGTGCGAGCCGGTTAGGAGCAGCGTTTTCGGCAGCACCGAGAGGTCGCCATAGAGCGGGCTGATGTGCCAGTCGCTGCGATCGAAGCCGGCGCTGTAGAGCCGGACTGCCTCCATCCCGCCCGAAATGCCCAGCCAGGGGTCGCGGCGTTCGGCCTCGAACACTTCGGGGTTGGAAAGCGACATGTCGAGGCCGGGTGAAATCAGCACATGGCGCGACGGCAGGGGCAGGGCCTGTTCCGCGGCCATCATGGTCAGCACCACAGCCATGTTGCCGCCGGCGGAATCGCCCATGAAGACGATATCCTCGGCCTCCGTCTCGTCGAGCATCTGGCGGTAGACATCGCCGACCATACCGAACATGGCGTGGAAATCGTGTTCGGGGGCGATGGGATAGATCGGCACGGTGATGCCGTAGCCCAGCCGGTCGGCCATGTCGGCGATCAGGTGCCAATGATAGGGCGTGATTTCAAAGACATAGGCGCCGCCATGCAGATAGAGAATCCGCTTCTGCTCGCCGGCCTTGGGGGCGATTTCATAGACGGGAAAGCCATCGACCGTATGCATCTCGATGTCGAGACGCTGATGCAGCGAGGCGGGCGGCTGGTGGTTCTCGGTCTTGCGCGCGGCAGCGATCCAGCGCTGCAGGTTTTCCGGGCTGGAAAACGCCTTCTTGCGGCTGTGCCGGAGCACGAACGACACGACGTGGCTTTTCAAACTTGGCATGCGGATACACGAACTTCGGCTGCAGCCGACTAAGAGAATTCCCCTCACTTGCGAAGATCGTGCCGTGGCCGAAAATGTCAAGTTTTACGCTATGTCTACACGGTGGTGTGATCCGCGCCTCGGTGCTTCTGCGGCGGTCAACGCCGCGGCAGAAGCGCGGCGCGCAGCCGGGTGTTGCCAGGCGCCGAGGCCGCATGTGGGCTCCGACGCCTGACGAGCAGCTTGCATTTGTCGGCGAATGTCATCAGCGCGCCGTACCCAGAAGCAGCGAGATGAGCGCGGCCTGCGGGTCGTTCGGCGGCGATGCCGGCCAACCAATGTCCTTCTGGACATGCGCCGGCAGGTTGTTCAAGGCCCGGATCGACTTCTTCCTGTCGTGGGCAATCTTGATGGCCACACCATAGCGGCCGAGGCTTTCGAACATCGACATTTTGGTCTCCTCCGGAAGGTCACTGCGGCAGGAAGACATTTCCGGCCAGCCTTCTATGGCGGCTTAAATGCGCCGCGCATGTT
Organism: Mesorhizobium kowhaii; assembly: GCF_042431665.1. Taxonomy (NCBI): domain Bacteria; kingdom Pseudomonadati; phylum Pseudomonadota; class Alphaproteobacteria; order Hyphomicrobiales; family Phyllobacteriaceae; genus Mesorhizobium; species Mesorhizobium kowhaii. The sequence continues at coordinate 141,730 of NZ_JBHLYT010000002.1, read as the reverse complement.
TCCAGCGGATTTCACGAAAACAGCGTTTCGGTTTCCGGATCAGCCGATCCGGAAACATTTGCATACAAATGAAATTGCATTTGATCGACGCCGGGGCGGGCTATCGTCGGATGCGTGATAAACGATCAAAAGGAATGCTGAAATTCTACCTTAAGATTTGCCGAGTTGACAAATGGCGGCAGATATTCGCTATTGTGCAGTGCAGCATTTTTGGTGGGAGGGGCGTTAAAGGGTAAAAGCGTGAATGAAATCCATAGTATTCAGTATCTTCGTGGGTTGGCCGCTTCCGCAGTAGTCTGTTTTCATATCAACGAGCAGTTCAACGGCCCGTTCGCGATTGGTGCAGCAGGTGTTGACATCTTCTTTGTAATTAGCGGTTTCATCATGTGGGTCTCGACGGTCGATCGCCCTGTCGCTGCACAGCGCTTCATGTGGCAGCGAATTGTTCGCATCGTGCCACTTTATTGGATAGTTACGTTGCTGACTGCGCTGGCAATTTTCGTCAAGCCGCAGTTTCTCTTCGGACACGTGTTGAGCCCTGCTAATTTTTTCGGGTCGCTGTTGTTTTTTCCAATGATGCAGAACGGGTCACTTCATCCCGTGGTGATCCAAGGCTGGACGCTATGCTATGAAATGATGTTTTACATCGTTTTCGCCTTGTCGCTCTTGCTGGCCAAGAAGCAGCGTTTTGGCGCGCTGATCGGCGCGATGCTGGCGATGGTCGCGATGAACTTTTTCCTGCTGCAAGGGTACCCCGGGGCCTTTACCTCTCCCATCGTGCTCGAGTTCGCGGCCGGTGTTGTCGTCGGGCGGCTGTGGATGAAGGATATTCGGCTGCGCTGGCGCTGTTTGTTGGCGGATTTCTCTTGCTGATGACGGCCCAGATGCTTGACCCTGAAATGCCCCGCGTCTTGCGTTGGGGCATTCCGGCGACCCTGGTCGTTGCCGGCGCGGTTTTTGCCGAGCGCGCGAGCCCGTTCAGGCCCATGGCCTTGCTCACATTTTTAGGCAATGCCTCGTATTCGATCTACATCTGGCACGTGCTGGTGGCTGTCGTGGTGACCGGTATCATGCTGCGGTTTGGAGTTCCGTCAATCTGGCAGCCGGCGTCGATTGCCTTTGTAAGCATTGCGATTTCCGCGGCGCTCTATCTGATTGTTGAAAAACCGCTGACCGGTTTGCTCAAATCCGTCACGCGCCAAAAGCCTGCCGCAGGTCAGGCCGCAGTCTGACTTGCGTCTGCCGCAGATTGAAACACAGGTGTAAGGCGGGGTACCTGAATCCGTTGTAACGCCGCACTTTCTATTCCCGGCCGCGCCGGGCCGCGTGGCCTTCGCGCGAACGCCGGCGCGGGGCGGCGTCGCCGGCGACGCCATCCTCGCTGACCGTCTTGCGCGGCGGCAGTTTCACCGCCGCCGACAGTTTCGGGAACGGATCAACCTTGTTCGGCAGCGCCATGGCGTAGACGAAATGCTCCTGGAATTTTGGTTCGAGCGCCGTCTCGATCTTCTCGATCTTGCTGACCGTGTCCTCGATCTCGCGACGATAGCCGCGGTTGAGCAGCGCCATGCGCGCACCAGCGCCGGCGGCGTTACCGACGGCCGAAACCTTGTCGAGATCGCAATCCGGGATCAGGCCCAGCACCATGGCGTATTTCGGATCGATGAAGGAGCCGAAGGCGCCGGCGAAATGGATGCGGTCGACATGGTCGGTGTTCTGCTTTTCCATCAACAGCTTGGTGCCGGCATAAAGCGCTGCCTTGGCGAGCTGGATGGCGCGCACATCGGTCTGGGTGATGGTGATCTTCGGTTCGCCTTCCTTCAGCACGTAGGAGAAGGTGCGGCCGCTGGCGGTGACGCGCGGCGAGCGGGCGGCAAGCCCGCCATCGATGACGCCGTCCTCGGAGATGATGCCGGCGAGGTACATCTCGGCCACGACCTCGATGATGCCGGAGCCGCAGATGCCGGTGACGCCGGTCGCCTGCACGCTGTCGAGGAAACCCGGCTCGTCGGACCACAGCTCCGAGCCGATGACGCGGTATTTCGGCTCCAGCGTGTCGGGGTCGATGCGCACGCGCTCGATGGCACCGGGGGCGGCGCGCTGGCCGCCGGAGATTTCCGCACCCTCGAAGGCCGGGCCGGTGGGTGAGGAGGCGGCGACGACGCGCGTGCGGTTGCCAAGCACGATCTCGGCATTGGTGCCGACGTCGACGATCAGCATCATCTCATCCTGGCGATGCGGGCCTTCCGACAGCGTCACCGCCGCCGCATCGGCGCCGACATGGCCGGCGATGCAAGGCAGCATGTAGAGCCGGGCGCCCTGGTTGAGCTTCAGGCCGATATCGGATGCCTTGATATGCACCGCGCCCGAAACGGCCAGCGCGAAGGGCGCGCCGCCGAGTTCGGTCGGGTCGATGCCGAGGAACAGATGGTGCATGATCGGATTGCCGACGAAGACGGAATCCAGGATGTCGTTGCGCTGGACGTTGCCTTCGGCGCAGACCTTGTCGACAAGACCGGAGATCGCCTCGCGCACGGCGACCGTCATGCCTTCGCGGCCATCGGGATTCATCATCACATAGGAGACGCGGCTCATCAGATCCTCGCCGAAGCGGATCTGCGGGTTCGACGTGCCGGAGGAGGCGGCGACGCGGCCCGACAGCAGCGACACCAGATGCATGGCGATGGTGGTCGAGCCGATATCGCAAGCCAGCCCATAGGCTTCGTTCTTGAGACCTGGCCACAAAGCGATGACCCGCGCGGTCTCCGAGTCGGCATCCTTGTAGATGGCGGCGGTGGCGGTCCAGTTGCCTTTGCGTAGAATGCCTTGCACTTGCTGCAAGAGATAAAAATCGAAGTCCAGGCTCTTGAGGTTCCAGTCCTTCATCAAAGCGATCTTGAGGCGGTCGAGATCGCCGAGCGGCTTGTGCATGTCGGGCTCTTCGATTTCGACATAGCACATGCGGATCGCCGCATCGCGGGCGATCACCCTGGTGTCGGCATCCTTGCGGATGGTCTGCGCGTTGATGACGGTATCCTGCGGCACGTCGATGACGAGGTCGCCGAGGATCTGCGCCGAGCAGGAGAGGCGGCGCCGTTCGGGCAGGCCGCGAACGCGCTCATAGCGCTCTTCCTTGGCACCCTTGGGCGTGATGTGGTCGTTGGAGGAAATGATCTTGTGTTTGGCGAAATTGCCTTCCTGCACTTCGATCTGGCAGCGCCCGCACGTGGCACGCCCGCCGCAGACGCTTTCGACATAGACGCCGAGCTGGCGTGCGGCATCCAGCACCGGCGTGCCGACCGGAAACCGCCCGCGCTTGCCCGACGGCATGAACAGCACGAGCGGATCGGTGATGTTGGCAGGTGAATTCATGCTTGCACGCGTCTCGATGACGATTGTCGATGCCGTTTAACGGATCGTTTCACTAATGGGCGGAGTGTCTGATGGTCCAGAGGCCAGTCATGTCCGATCTCCTCGTGTCCGCCATACTCACTGCTGTTACCATGGTGCGCCTGCTGCGCGGCCCATGGCTGCGCAATCCGCAATATCTGGCGTCCGGTATTGTCGGTGCGATTGTCGGAGCCTTGCTGCTGCACGGGTTCTGGCCGGCCGCCGACGATGACTTCATTGTCGGCGGGCTGACCGGCATTTTCGGGTCGTGGGCGGGAATGGTGCTGTTCGACGCCATTTTGGGCATGGCCTGACCGAAACGCACACCGGCCCGACGGCATCATCTGCACGATCGGTTCGGTGAGGTTTGCAGGACAGTCCACGATTGCGCGCTTATCCCCGAGCCATCCGGGCTTCACGGCCGCCACGGCGGCGGCCACCATTGTTGGCGCCTTCGCCCGGCGCATTGACCTGCGTCGGGGCGGCGACAGCCTGGCCGCCTTCGGCCGGCTTGTAGTCCTTGTAGGTGCGGATCCAGTTGGTGCAGTTCTCGTCGGTGCCGTTGAGCACATTGGCGCCGCGCACGGCTTCCATTTCCTGCGGGCGCACCGGGTTCATGATGGCGCTCGTCATGCCGGCGCCGATCACCATCGGGATGAAGGCGGCGTTGATGCCGTGGCGGTGCGGCAGGCCGAAGGAGATGTTGGACAGGCCGCAGGTGGTGTTGACCTTGAGCTCTTCGCGCAACCGGCGCAGCAGCGCGAACACCTGGCGGCCGGCATCGCCGAGTGCGCCGATCGGCATCACCAGGGGGTCGACGACGACGTCATGCGCGGGAATGCCGAAATCGGCGCAGCGCTGCACGATCTTCTTGGCGACGGCAAAGCGCACGTCCGGGTCCATCGAAATGCCGGTCTCGTCGTTGGAGATGGCGACGACAGGCACGTTGTATTTCTTGACCAGCGGCAGGATGGCTTCGAGCTTTTCTTCCTCGCCGGTGACGGAGTTGACCAGCGGCCGGCCCTTGGCGACCTTCAGTGCGGCCTCGATCGCGGCGGTGACCGACGAGTCGATCGACAAAGGCAGGTCGACCAGGCCCTGGACGATCTCCAGCGTCTGCACCAGCAGGCCGGGTTCGGTCTCGTTCGGGTTGACCGAGGTGACGCCGGCATTGACGTCGAGCATGGTGGCGCCACAGGCTGCCTGCTCGAGCGCGTCCCTGATGACCGTCTCGAAATTGCCCGCGATCATCTCTGCGGCCAGCTTCTTGCGGCCGGTCGGATTGATGCGTTCGCCAATCACGCAGAACGGCTGGTCGAAGCCGATGATGATTTCTCGTGTCGCCGAGGCGACGATCGTCCGGGTCATGAATTCTCTCCGCCGTGATATAAAGATTTCTTTATATCGTTGTCTGGTTTCGTTCAAGCGAATGGGTGGTCGTCCGCGCCGTCAGTGCGCGGTCTTCACCATGTCCACCTGCGTTTCGGTAATGTCGTCGTGCAGTATGTGCTCGAGCCGGTCGGCGACCATCTGGTCGTCGCGACGGGTCTCGCGTTTCCATGGCTGGCGGCCCTTCAGCACGCCCGATTCATCGACGATCTCGGCGACATATTCCTCCTGGCGATAGGCCATAACATGGACGCCGGAGACGCCGGAGATTTCCTTCACCTCATTGATGATGTCGATGCAGAGCTGCTTGCCTTCCTTCTTCTGGTCCTGCGCGCCCTCCAGCCGCTTGATGACCGAATCGGGGATGTGAATGCCCGGCACGTTGGAGCGGATCCATTTGGCTGTCTTGGCCGAGGCCAGCGGTCCGACGCCAACCAGGATGAAGCACTGTTCGGTGTAGCCGAGGTCGCGCACCTTCTGCATGTAGGTGCGGAACATCGGCACGTCGAAACAATACTGGCTCTGCACGAATTGCGCGCCGGCGGCGATCTTCTTGCCCAGCCGATGCGGGCGGAAGTCGATCGGCGGCGCGAACGGGTTGATCGCCGCTCCGAGGAAAAGCTGCGGCGGCGTCGTCAGCTTGCGGCCGGACAGGAACTTGCCATTGTCGCGCATGATGCGGCAGGTTTCCAGGAGCGACATGCAGTCGAGGTCGAACACCGGCTTGGCGCCGGGCTGGTCGCCGGCCTGCACGCCGTCGCCGGTCAGGCACAGCATGTTGGCGACGCCCATCGCAGCCCCGCCCAGCACGTCGCCCTGGATGGCGATGCGGTTCTTGTCGCGGCAGGCGATCTGCATGATCGGCGCATAGCCCATGCGGGTCAAAAGTGCGCAGATGCCGACCGACGACATGTGGCAGTTGGCGCCCGAGGCGTCGACGGCGTTGATGGCATCGACCCAGCCGTCGAAGATTTTCGCCCGGTTGTAGACGTCTTCCGGATCGGCGCTGTCGGGCGGGTTGAGTTCGGTCGTGACGGCGAATTCGCCGCGCCTCAGGACGCGTTCCAGCCGGCCGCGCGAAGTGTGGCCGGGCAGGGGGTCGAGCGGCAGATGGATGCCGGCCGGGTTCTCGTCGCGCTGGCCTCCGATCATGCCGATGCCCCGGTGTTTGCCGCCCCATTCTTGGCGGCAGCGGCTGCTTCGCGCGCGGCGGCCGCCTGTGCGGTGACCCGCAGCCAGGCCGAGGTTTCACGCAGCGACTGGTCGACCGGCTTCTGCACGGTCAGGATCCTGTCGCTGTGGACCATGTTCTGCGAGCCTTCCCAGGCCTTGACCCAGACGCAGGGCATATCAGGCTCGACCTCGCAATTGCCATTGGCGCGCACGCCGCCGCACGGGCCGTTGCGCAATTGCTTGGGGCAGTTCATCGGGCACGACATTCCGGTCGAGGACAATATGCATTGGCCGCACATCCGGCAGTCGAACATGAAGCCCTTGACGCGCTTCTCGACAAATTTGACCGGCCCTTCGACACGGCCGTAGCCAAGACCCTTCCACAAGGGGTGGAGGAGCAGGAACATGTCGGCGAATCTGGCGTAGAACCATTCGAGCAGGCGCGAGTGCCGCACGGACCATAGCCTGACCGCGAAGGAGCGCTGCACGCGCCGCTGCGGCGACACATCGGCCGGCTTGTAGTCGGATTTTGGCGCTGCCTTCTTGACCAGAGTGGCCTGGGTAACCGCCGGCTGGGTTTCAGACATTTTCTTTGCCGCCTGCCTTGACCAGAGCGACCAGCCGCTCACGGTCGTATTTCGTGTCGATGTCCTGGAAGGCCTTTTCGACCTCGGCTTCGAGGTCGTCGCCGACCGGAACAGGCTCGGCCTTGCGCCATTCGGCCAGATAGTCGTCGGTGCCGCCGGCGCCGGTGCGCATGGCGCACATGTCGATCGCCTCGGTGAAGCGCAGCGGCAGTTCGCGCTTGGCGTTCTGCCGGCCCTTCTTGACGATGATTTGGGCAGGGATGTCGCGCCAGTAGACGACAATCAGATCGGCCATGAATTCTCACTCCTCAATGAAGCGAGCATTGCCGGAAGCGCAGTTGGGCCGCTTGTTATGGGACGACGCGCGCGCATTCAAAAGCGACGCATTTGGATGTCGTAAAATGAAAGGTGCGTTTATTCGTTTGCTGCGTGTGCCGGCGGCAGGTTCGACGCGTCGGAAAAGCCTGCGTGGTGCGCGCGATCGCGCACCACGGATGCGCTACCAGATGCCGGTTCTCAGGCCTGTCCAGAGATAGAACCAGATCGTCGGGTGATACCATTGTCGCGACGGCAGGCCCGGGTCGATGGTGGCGAGTTTTCCGGCCAGCACGTCGCTGACCGACTCGACGCAGATGTCGCGCGAGAACGAAGCCTGCCGCAGCGCGTAGCTCGAGATGCCGTCGCCGCGCTCGGGCTTGCCGCGCACCTGCCTGAGCGCGCCGCCGGTGTCGACACCGGCATCGACCAGCTGCACGGTGGTGCCGAAGTTTTCGGCATCTCTGGTCGCCAGCGCCCAGTAGCCGCCGTTCATGCCGCGGTATTTGGGCGTGATGCCGGCATGGTAGTTGATGACGGGGCAAGAGATTTTCGACAGCGTTTCCCGCGTTAGCATGCGGCAACCCGCGAGAAACACGACGCCTGGCTGGATCCGTGCGATGGCGTCCAGACATTCCGACGCATTGGCCGAGGGAACGTGGATGATGGACTGGCCCGGCCGCGGTTCCGTCTCCAGCTTCTGCTCGGCGATCATTTGAGCCGCGTGGCCGGCAAAGAAGCGCTTTCCCAGGCGCGTCAGCACCATCGTGCCCAGCTGGCCGATGGCTGATACCCAGCCCAGCCGGCGGGCACGCCTGAGCAGCAATTGTTTTTTGGATTCAGGAGCTTCGAGGATGACGCTGACCTGCCCCAACCGGTCGACGATGGCGTTGATGACCGCCCAGATGTGCGGCCCGCCTTCGGTGACGACGACGATGTTCGACTTCAGGGGATCCATGGTTCGCGACGCACCGTTGGACAAGATGCGGCCGGTATCGGCCTTGGCTTGTGGCATGCTAGGGCGTGCGGGTTAATCCTTGGTGATTGTGGTTGCAGGATCAGCGCTTGAATTCGAGGACGTCGAGCTTCGATTCGTAGTAGGGCGCGGGAAATTCGATGCGCCATTGGCTGGCGCTGTTGCGGAAGGCATAGCCAACCTGGTCGGTCTGCGGGCCACTGCCATAGGGTTTTGCCGGATCGCTGTTGACGTAGGCCGAGCCGAGATAGATCGCGCGTTTCTCGCCATCGTCGAAGAAGCGGCCCTTGGTGCGCTGCGAGCCGCTGATCTTTTCCAGACGCCAGCCGGAACCGTCGTCGGTCACCTTGCATTTGAACCAGCCATAGATGACGAGCGGCAAAGGTCCGCCGGCCTTGATGGTGCGGCACTGCCAGTTGCCGGTCAGGTCCTTGTCGGAAAAGGCCACCAGCGGTTTTGCCAGCAAGGCGTCGAGCTGCTTGACCTCGGCGGGATCTCCCGCTTTCGCCTCGGCCAGCGCCGCCTTGCGGGTCTCGCCATATTTGTCGAGCCGTGCCTTGTCGGCGGCAGTGATGAGTTTCTGCACCTCACCATCGGCAAGGGCGGGAAGGGTGCAGCAGAGCAGACCGATAGCGGCGAGCAGCGGGCGAAGGATCATAAGAGGCCTCCCTGTTGATGTCTGGAGCAGCGCCAATGCCACCCTGGTGCATAACTTATCGGGTCGCTGGCGCCTGTCATCCGTGCTTAACAGCGTCACGGTCAGAAATCATGGTGTGACAAATGCGAATCTTGCTCACGGGATCGTCGGGTTGGCTGGGCAGCGCGCTGGCGCCGCGCCTGCGGAAACTTGGCCATGAGGTGATCGGCCTCGATCCCGTTCCATCAGCAGAGACCCAGATCGTCGGCTCGATCGCCGATCGTGATCTGGTCCTGGGCACGGTCAGCGAGAACCGCATAGAAGCCATCATCCACAGCGGCGCGCTGCACAAGCCCAATATCGAGAACCGCGCCAACAGCGATTTTGTCGCCACCAACGTGCAAGGCACGCTCAACCTGCTCGATGCAGCGATGGCGGGCGGCGTGGACCGCTTCGTCCTCACGTCGACGACCTCGCTGATGATTTCGCAGGCGATACGCGACGGGTTCAAAGGTGGTGCGCGCAAGGCCGCCTGGCTGACGGAGGCGATGTCGCCCGAGCCGCGCAACATCTACGGCGTCAGCAAGCTTTCGGCCGAACATCTTTGCCGCCTCTATCACATCGAGCTTGGGCTGCCGGTGGTGGTGCTGCGCACCGCCCGCTTCTTTCCCGAAGCCGACGACATGGCACATGCGATCGAGCAGTCGGATGCCAACACCAAGGCCAATGAACTGCTGTTTCGCCGGTTGACGGTGGAGGACGCGGCCGCTGCCCACATCCTTGCCCTCGAAAAGGCGCCGCAGCTTGGTTTCGACATTTTCATCGTGTCGGCGCCGACGCCGTTCCGGCCCGATGATTGCGCGGCACTGATCGCCGACGCCCCGTCGGTGGTCGCGCGCTATTTTCCGGAATTTCCGGCCCTCTACGCGCGAAAAGGCTGGACGATGTTTTCCTCCATCGACCGCGTCTATGACGCGTCGCGGGCAAGGGAGAAACTGGGTTTCGTCTGCAAGACCAGCTTTGCCGATGTGCTTGCGGAGCTGCGGGCGGAGGAAGTGGCGACCTAGTCGGCGTGTGCCGCTGCCTGCGCCATTCCCGCCGTCAGGTCGCCATAGCCCGTCGCGCGGCGCTCATAGGCAAGGCCGAGCATTTGGGCTGCTTTTTCGGCGACCTTGTCGAGCTCCGGATCGTTGGTCTGGGCGAGATAAATCAGCTTCTCGTAATTGCCGAAATAATCCTTGATCAGCTCCGGGTGCTTGTCGAGGCCGAGCGGCTTCATGAAGAAGGCGTCGAACTGACGACACAGGAAATCGGTCATGTAGAAGGACATCATGTCGTCATCGGCGATTTTCGCATAGGCCTCCATGCCTTGATAGAAGGCGAAGCAATGCGGGCCGGCCATGCGCTCGACGCCGTGCTTCTCGCAGATCCGGTCGAGCAGGCCACCAGTGCCGCAATCGGCATAGCCGACGAAGATGTGTTCGTAGCCCTCCGCCTTGGCCTTTTCGATAGCCTTGTCCATGGCCGGCGCGATGCGGTCCGGATAGAAATGAAATTCCGCCGGCAAACAGGTCAATTCCAGGTGATTGAGTCCGAGCTGTTCCTTGACGGCCAACACCTCGCGCGCAATCATTCCGCAGGCGATGACGAGCAGCCTGTCCGCTTGGTCTGGTTTCCTTTTTTGTGTCTTGGCCATGGAACCAGCTGAGCCGGCTTTCGTTGCTATGGGGCGAGTCTACCGAGAGAGGGATAAACCGTCCATGAAAACATCCACATATGCAGTCATCGCGCTGCTCGCCAGTGCGCTTTTGGTTTCGGCCTGCGCAAACACAATCCGTGGCGTCGGCAAGGATGCTGCCAACACCGTCAACGCTACCCAGAACGCCGGCAAGAGAGTTGCCACCGCCGCGAACTAGCCTCGCGGGAGCCAGCTCTGCCCAAGTGAAACGGCCGCCATGATTGGGCGGCCTTTTCTTTTTCAGGCCGAAGCGCGGACGTTGTGCTTGCGCTTCATGAAGTCCTTGGCGGTCTCGACCGCCACCGCCGCGTCGCGGCAATAGGCGTCCGCGCCGACGGCCTTGCCGAATTCCTCGTTCAGCGGCGCACCGCCGACCAGCACGACATAGTCGTCGCGGATGCCCTTTTCCTTCATCGTGTCGATGACGACCTTCATATAGGGCATGGTGGTGGTCAGCAGTGCCGACATGCCGATGATGTCGGGCTGGTGCTGTTCGATCGCATCGAGATACTTTTCGACCGCATTGTTGATGCCGAGGTCGATGACGTCGAAGCCGGCGCCTTCCATCATCATGCCGACGAGGTTCTTGCCGATGTCGTGGATGTCGCCCTTGACGGTGCCGATGACCATCTTGCCCTGCTTGGGCGCGCCGGTGGCGGCAAGCAGCGGACGCAGGATGAACATGCCGGCCTTCATCGCATTGGCCGACAACAGCACTTCCGGAACGAACAGGATGCCGTCGCGAAAATCCTCGCCGACGATGCGCATGCCTTCGACCAGCGCTTCCGTCAGCACTTTGTAAGGCACCCAGCCGCGCTCGAGCAGGATGTTGGTGCCTTCCTCGATTTCTTCCTTCAGCCCGTCATAGAGATCGTCGTGCATCTGCTGCACCAACTCGTCGTCGGAAAGTTCGGAAAGGATGATCTCGTCGTCGGACATTTGTATCGAGCTCCTGCCGGCATCGCGACTGCGTCGCAAGGCACACAATATTCGCGTTCATACCTAACCCGCTGGGGGCATGTATCCATAGCTGATTTGCGACTTCCCGCAAAAGGAAAGCGACCGTAACTCTCTTGGAATTCTTGTCGATTTTGCGACAGGCGTTGGCGCTGGCGGGCCGTTTCGAATAGGGTGCATGGCTACGATCCGGCAAGAAGCGGCGATACGCTGCCGCAATGGATTCCGGACAAGAACAAATTCAGGGAAGAGCGATCATGAGCGAACACGCGGCAGTCGATCAGGAAGCGTCAAACGCGCGACGCGGGCGCGGCGCCAGCGGCGGAGCGGCTGCCCGGCGTGCAGCACGTTCGGGCGGCGGGCCCGGCACCCAGCTCACCTACATCAAGCGCAAGATCAACGTCTACGAGGTGCTGGACGAGGAAGGTCTGGCGCTGATCGAGAAGAACACCGACACGGTGCTCGAAGAGATCGGCATCATCTTCCGCGACGATGCGGAAGCATTGCAGTTGTGGAAAGAGGCCGGCGCCGACGTCAAGGGCGAGCGTGTGCACTTCCCCAAAGGCCTCTGCCGCTCGCTGCTGAAGACCGCGCCGTCCGTCTACACCCAGCACGCCCGCAATTCCGAGCGCTCGGTGCAGATTGGCGGCAACGCCACCGTCTTCGCGCCGGTGTACGGCCCGCCCTTCGTGCGCGATCTCAACGGCGTCAGGCGCTATGCGACGATCGAGGATTTCCAGAATTTCGTGAAGCTCGCCTATATGGCGCCGTCGATCCACCATTCGGGCGGCACGGTGTGCGAGCCAGTCGATGTGCCGGTCAACAAGCGCCATCTCGACATGATCTACAGCCACATCAAATATTCGGACAAGCCGTTCATGGGTTCGGTGACCGCGCCGGAGCGCGCCGAAGACACCGTCGCCATGGCCAAGATCGTGTTCGGCGACGACTTCGTCGAAAACAACACGGTGCTCACCAGCCTGATCAATGCCAACTCGCCAATGGTGTTCGACGAGACCATGCTCGGCGCGCTGAAAGTCTATTCGCGCCACAACCAGGCCTGCATCGTCACGCCATTCATCCTCGCCGGCGCGATGAGCCCGGTGACGGTCGCCGGCACGCTGACGCAGGTTCTGGCAGAGGTGCTGGCCGGCGCCTCGTTCACCCAGCTGATCCGGCCGGGCGCGCCGGTGCTGTTCGGCACCTTTGCTTCATCCATCTCGATGCAATCGGGCGCGCCGACCTTCGGCACGCCGGAGCCGTCGCTGGTGTCGTATGGCGCGGCACAGCTCGCCCGCCGTCTCGGCCTGCCATTCCGCACCGGCGGTTCGCTCTGCGCGTCCAAGGTTCCGGACGCTCAGGCGGCCTATGAAAGCGCCAACACGCTGAACTCGACGATCCTTGCCGGCACCAACTTCGTGCTGCACTCGGCCGGCTGGCTCGAGGGCGGGCTCGCCTCCTGCTACGAAAAATTCATGATGGACATCGACCAGCTCGGCATGACGCAGAAGTTTTCCGAGGGCGTCGACCTGTCGGAAAACGGCCAGGCGATGGACGCCATCCGCCAGGTCGGCCCGGGCAGCCATTATCTCGGTTGCGACCACACCCAGGCCAATTTCCAGACCGCCTTCTACCGCTCCAACATCGCCGACAACAATTCCTACGAGCAGTGGCTGGCCGAGGGCGAGAAGACCGCGCCGCAGCGCGCCAACGAACTCGCCCGCCGCTGGCTGGAAAGCTACGAGGCGCCGTACCTCGATCCGAGCGTCGACGAAGCCTTGAAGGACTTCATCGCCAAGAAGAAGGGGTCGATGCCCGACGCCTTCACTTGAAAGGAGCCCGAGTCAGGCGGGGCTAAAGTCGCCAACATCATCCACAAGGAAGTCTGGCGGAGCGCTTTCTCCGATCCGGTTAAGAAGGAATGATTGCGCCCGCCGGCAGCGTTGACCGTATCGCTTCGGCGCTTCTCGCCAACGGCCTTATTCTTCGTGGCGGCTTCAATTTCACACTGGGCGATGCGCCGCCACCGGGCCAGTCAGGCGCTCCCGCCAAATCCGTGCTGCTGGTGGGGCAGGCGGGTGCTGCGCCCTGGCCGCATTTCCTGCGCTGGCAGGAAAAGCAATCGCGGATCATCGCCAATCCGCTCGATACCTGGTCACGCGACGTGATCGGGGCGGTGGCGGAGACATTCGGGGCGCGGGCCGTTTCGCCTTCCGACAAGCCCTATCTGCCTTTCCAGCAATGGGCGATGCTGGCGGAGGGGCTGAAGCGGTCACCGCTCGGCATCCTCATGCATCCACGATACGGGCTTTGGCACGCCTATCGTGGTGCGCTGCTGTTCGAGCAACAGCTTCCGATTGAAGCCGCCGAGGCGCCAATTCACCTTTGCGATTCATGTGTCGAAAAACCCTGCCTGAAATCCTGTCCGGTCGACGCATATTCCGCGCAAGGTTTCGCCTACCAGTCCTGCCTGGCGCATGTGCGGGGAGCGAATGGCGGACCGTGCCGGACTGGCGGCTGCCTCGACCGCAACGCCTGTCCCTACGGGACGGCCTATCGCTACCCCGCGGAGGTCCAGGCGTTTCATATGGCGGCATTCGCCGATCTGTAGTCGTCGCGCGATCCTGCACGAAATGTTGACTGCCAGGTTCAGGGAACGCCTTGCTCTGGCGGCTCGCGCGGATATGTATCGCGCATCTGACGAACGGAGCAGGCAATGACGAAGCAGGACCTTCAGATCAACACCAGGGACGGAACGGCAACAGCAGAGCTTTTCCGCTCTGCAAACGCGTCCCCGGCCAAGGCCGGCGTCATCCTGTATATGGACGCGTTCGGGCCGCGCGCTGCGCTCGATGGCATGGCGGAACGGTTGGCGGGCGAAGGCTATGCGGTGCTGGTGCCGGACCTGTTCTACCGCAATGCGCCCTACGGGCCGTTCGACGCCAAGACCGCCTTCACCGAGGAAAAGACCAAGGCAGCGCTGATGGCGCTGGTGACCGGCACGACGCAGGAGATGACCATCAGCGACAGCGGTGCATTCCTCGATGCGCTGGCGGCTGAAGGTGTTACCGGGCCGATCGGGACGGTGGGCTATTGCATGGGTGGCGGCCGCGCATTGAACGCCGCTGCATCCTATCCCGGGCAGATAAAGGCGGCCGCCAGTTTCCATGGCGGCAATCTGGCCAGCGACGCCGCCGACAGCCCGCATCGCAAGGCGGCCGCCATCAAGGCGCGTGTCTATGTCGGCGTTGCCGGCGTCGACCGCAGCTTCCCGCCGGAGCAGTCGGCACGGCTTGCGGAGGCGCTGCGGGTGGCGGAAGTCGACCATGTCATCGAGAACTATGTCGGCATGGCGCATGGCTGGTGCGTGCCGGATCACAGCGTTTTCAATGCCGCGGGTGCCGAGCGCCACTGGAAGCGGTTGACGACGCTGTTTGCCGAGACGCTGATCTAAAGCCCGTTCCATCCCGATTGAATCGGGATGGGGCTCTATCCGTTTGTGGAGCATGATCTTTTCCGAAAACCGGTTCCCACTTTTCGGGATCATGCTCTAAAACGCCGATCGAGGCGTTGCCTGCAGTCGCACCGAACGGGTAGAGACTGCAGGATTGGCGCGTCTGCTAAAAGGGCGCCGTCAGCGGGAACGATTTAGCCTGATGCAATCCTATGATGTCGTGATCATCGGCGCGGGTGCTGCCGGAATGATGTGCGCCTTGGAGACGGCAAAGCGCGGCCGTTCGGTGCTGATCCTCGATCACGCGGCGATGCCTGGCGAAAAGATCCGCATCTCCGGCGGCGGCCGGTGCAATTTCACCAACATCCATGCCAGTCCGAAGAACTTTCTCTCGGGCAATCCGCATTTCTGCATCTCGGCGCTTAGCCGCTACACGCAGCGCGATTTCATCGCGCTCGTCGAACGCCACCGCATCGGCTATCACGAAAAGACGCTGGGGCAGTTGTTCTGCGACGGCTCCGCACGCCAGATCATCGACATGCTGGTCGCGGAAATGCGCGGCAGGGGCGTGGAGCTGGCACTGTCGACAGAGGTCGGGGATGTCCGCAAAACCGCGGAAGGGTTTGTGCTCACCCTTTCCACCGGCACGGTCACTTGCCAGTCCCTGGTCGTGGCGTGCGGCGGCAAGTCGATCCCCAAGATGGGGGCGACGGGCTTCGGCTACGAACTTGCCGAACGGTTTGGCCTTGCCATTGTCGAAACGCGGCCGGCGCTGGTACCGCTGACCTTCGACGCAAAAACACTCGAGCGGCTGGCGCCCCTGGCCGGCAATGCCGTCGAAGCGGAAGTCGCCTGCGGCAAGACACGGTTTTCCGAAGCGATGCTGTTCACGCATCGCGGCGTCAGCGGACCGTCCATCCTGCAGATATCGTCCTATTGGCGCGAGGGCGACGAAATCCGTATGGCCATGCTGCCAGGGGTGGATGTAGCGGCCTCATTCGTACCGCCAAGCGCGGCAACGGGCGGCAAGCGGTGCAGACGGTGCTGGCAAATCACCTGCCGAAACGGCTCGCACAGTCGATCGCCGAGCGCACCGGGATCGACGGCAACCTCGCCGATCTTTCAGACGCCCAGACCAAAACCATCGCCGCGGCGGTCAACGACTGGCGCATCAAGCCGGCCGGTTCGGAGGGCTACCGTACAGCCGAAGTGACGCTTGGCGGGGTCGACACCAACGGACTCGACCAGAAGACGATGCAGGCGAAGTCCGTGCCGGGCCTGTTCTTCATCGGCGAAGTCGTCGATGTCACGGGCTGGCTGGGCGGCTATAATTTCCAGTGGGCGTGGTCGTCGGGCTGGGTCGCGGGGCAGGCGGCCTAGTTTCGCTCAGGCGCCCGACGGCACTTTCTTCTTCTCCTTTTTGCCCTGGTTGTAATCGATGGCGGACCGGACGAGGTCTTTCAGCGCGCGCTCATCCAGCGCATCGCCCTCTGAAAGATCGATCGCCCGCCACACCTTGCCGCCAAAACCCGCATTGAAGAGCTTTTCGGGATCCGGCAGGCTGGCGCCGTGGGAAAAGGTCAGCTTCACCTTGTCCTTGTGGGCGTTGCCGACGGCAATCATTCCGTCGCGAGACCACACCGGGCTGCCCATCCACTTCCACTCCTCGATGATCTCGCCATCGACTTCAAGAATGGCCTTGCGGACGCCGGCGAGCGTCTTGCCACGCCAGTCCGTGAGGCCTGCGATCAACTGGTCGATCTGTTGCGATGCAGTCATTGGGTGCCTTCCTCTGTCTCGACGCGTTTCAACTGCCGACCGTTACCAGCGCGCCAGCTGGGTGATCTGAACGAGGTTGCCGCAGGTGTCGTTCAATTGAGCGATGGTCGAGCCGGTCACCTCGGTCGGCGGCATGGCGAACTCGCCGCCGCTCGCCTTGATGCGCTCGTAGTCGCCCTTGACGTCGTCGGTGAAGAACATGACCGCGGGCTGACCCTGCTTGAAGACGGCTTGCTGATAGGCCTTGGCGGCCGGGTTGTCGTTGAGCGCGAGCTGCAGCTCGGTTCCATCAGGCTCTTCGGCCGAGGCCACGGTCAGCCAGCGATAGGGCCCATTGCTAAAGTCGGCCTTCTTGGTGAGGCCCAGCACGTCGGTATAGAAGCGCAGGGCGTTTTCCTGGTTGTCCACATAGATGCTGGTGAGCTTGATCTTCATCGCTATTTCTCCTCTGTAGCGTTCGCCCTGTCGGCAGGGCGTGGTTTTGAATTGTGCTGGCAGGCTGCGGCCTGCTTCACCCAGTCCGCCATCTGCGCCTCGTCGAACTCGTCGCCTTCGCGGATGTCGATCCAGCGTGCGTCCTTGCTTTTCGCCGTTCCGCCGGGCGGGACCGGTCGCAACGACATGCCGCTGAAGAAGGTCACCTTCACGTAGTGGGTCAGGACATGGAACGTGACGAACCAGCCTTGGCCCTCGATGCCGTAGAACGGCGAATTCCATCTCACGGCTTTGCGTGCATCAGGCACATTGCGCACGATGACTGCGTCGAGGCGCTCGCCGAGGCCGCGCTTCCAGCCCGGCATTGCAGCGATGTAGGCCTGCACCGGGGCGTCGCCATCTCGCTTCGCGATTTGCGGGTTGCCGCCCGAGAGCAGGACCGGTGCAGCCTTGGCTGCGACCTTGGTCGATTGCCCCTGCGTCTTGGCCATTCTACCCATCCTATCCGCCCGCACGCTGCCCGCTGCGCCCCTTGGCGGCATACGGCAGCACGAACATGTACAAGCCACTGAACAGCAGCAAGAAGAGCGGCAAGAGCGGCGAGTAGACAATCCAGGCGGGAGGTTGTCCCAATGCCATGGCGACGAAGTTGGCGATGACGGTCAGCGTAAATATGATCGACAGCCAGCGATGAATTTGCCGAACCCACTTGTTCCAGTCCAATGGAACCTCCCATCAAAACGAGCCGAGCCCAGCTATCCGCCCGGCGGTTCAATCTATCCGCGCCAGGACCTGATTCAGGTTTGCAAAGTACTGCCGCCACCCAATCGTCGCGCCCCGGTACGCTTGCTCCTGATCCGGCCGGAAGCCGGACTGTTCCATGCGCAATCGGGTGCCCGTGCTGGTCGGCATGAGAGTCCAGGTGACGACACTCTCGAGGCCATAGGCCTGCCAGGTGTAGGACAGTGTTTTGTTCGGCTCGACTGCTGTTACCTGACAGTCAACAACAATGCTCACGTCAGGCTGCGGGTCCTTTCGCAGATTGAAACGGTGACCCGCGACTGGCTTGAAATCATTCTTCATCAGCCACTCCTCGATCAAATGCGGTTGGGTGAGCGCGCGCCAGATCTTTTCCGGCGGATGAGGTATCTCCCGTTCGACAACGACGGAGCGCGTTTCGGTCGCAATGTTGGTCATTGGTCCATTCTTTTTAGCAGATCTTCGAGGTCGTCGAACCGGCTTTGCCAGAACGCATTCATCTGGTTTGTCCAGTCAGTCAGCGGTGCAAGCGCGCCGAGTTGGGCGCTGTAATGGGTCTGCCGTCCCTGATGGCGGTCGCGGACCAGTCCGGCCTGCCTGAGCACGCCGAGATGCTTTGACACGGCCGGTTGCGAGACCCCGGACTGAGCTGTCAGAGCGCCGACCGTCTGCTCGCCTTCCCGGCACAGGCGTTCGAAGATCGCCCGACGCGTCGGATCGGAGAGCGTTCTGAAGAGGACATCGTGAGCGTTGGTCATTTTGGGATCGATAACTCGGCGGCTATTGATTGACGTATAACCGCAGAGATATGTATGTGTCAAGCAGGGGCAGCGATGGCCGCTATCTGCCCGTTTCCAAAAAAATCTTTCCATTGCCCCAAGGAATCGCCATTAGCCTTCGTCCAACAGGCAAATGATGGCGATGATGCTGGATGAGAGCGAAGCCTCCGACGCCGAACTGATCGGGCGGGCGAAGGGCGGAGACAGGGGGGCCTTCGGCAAATTGCTGGAACGGCACTACGACTTCGTCTATCGCGCCGCCTATCGCTGGTGCGGCAAGAAGGCCGATGCCGAAGACATCGCCCAGGAAGTCTGCGTCCGGCTCGGCCGGGCGATCCGCGACTATCGCGGCGGCGGCGCCTTCACGACATGGCTCTACTCCGTGACCCTGAACGCCGCGCGCGACATGATGCGCAAGTCCGCCCGCGACATGGCCAAGACAGAGGCCTACGGCGTTCACGCGCTGATCTCGGGCGAGGCTTCGGCCGAACCGGAAGACCCGGCCGAAGCGTTGTGGGTGGCGGTGCGGCAACTGCCGGACAAGCAGCGCGACGCGGTGCTGCTGGTCTATGGCGAGGGCTTGAGCCACGCGGCCGCCGCCGAGGCGATGGCGATCTCGGAGACGACGGTTTCCTGGCACATCCATGAAGCGAAGAAACGGCTGAAGACGCTGATGCGCTCGGCCGGGGAAGTGTGACCATGGTCGACGACAACGAACTCAACAGACTGCGCGGCATCGCGGCACCGGCGCCCACCCAGGACGCCAAGGCACGTGCCTTCGAGGCCGCCCTGCGCGCATACGATCAGGAAAATATTTCGGCGCTCACCCAAGGATCGGTTGGCGGGCTTCGTCTTACAGAGCGAGCACAAAAGCTCTGGAGCGAGATCATGCAAAAGAAACTCATTGCCGCGCCGGCCCTTGCCGGGCTCGTCGCCCTGCCGATCGCCGGATACGCCACCTTCCATATGCTGAGGGAACAGCCGCCCAAGTTCGGCGGCGACGAGAAGATCACCGAAACGCTGGCCGACAAGCCGGCGAGCCTCAAGCCGACGACCACCGAGCCCAAGCCGGTCCGCACCGAGCTGGAGAAAGACAAGAAGGCCGACGCGGATGTGGAAAGCCGCGACGCCACCGATGCGCTTGTCGCGCCGGCCTCGCCGCCGAAATCCGAATCGACCGTTGCTGTCGGCGGTGCACGGCAGAATGCGCTGCGACGTGGTGTGGCGCGCACTTTGCAGGCTTACAAGTCGGCGCCAGCCCCGACGGGCGAGTTCGCGCTGGATGGCACTGTGAGCGCGCCCAGGGTGTCAGGGGGTCTCAAGCCGGCCGAGTCCAAGCTGATGGCGCCGCAGCAGCCTGCGATGATGCCGGCCGATCAGGTGCCCCAGCAAGAGGAAAACCGCGACCGCATCGAGGATTTCAAGACCAATCCGGTGCATGCCGCGCTCGAAGACCCGATCTCGACCTTCTCGATCGACGTCGATACCGCTTCCTATTCCTTCGTGCGGCGTTCGCTGAAGGAAGGGTTCGTGCCGAAGGCCGACACGGTTCGCGTCGAGGAGATGATCAACTACTTCCCCTATGGCTGGAAGGGGCCGGACTCCGCCACGACGCCGTTCAACTCGACGGTCAGCGTCATGCCGACGCCGTGGAACACGCATACCAAGCTGATGCATGTCGCCATCAAGGGTTTTGACGTCAAGCCGACCGAGCAGCCGAAGGCCAATCTGGTCTTCCTGATCGACGTCTCGGGCTCGATGGACGAGCCGGACAAGCTGCCGCTGCTCAAGTCGGCTTTCCGGCTGCTGGTCGGCAAGCTGAAGGCAGACGACACGATCTCGATCGTCACCTATGCGGGTGACGCCGGCACCGTGCTGATGCCGACCAAGGCTGCCGAGAAGGACAAGATCCTCAATGCCATCGACAATTTGCAGCCAGGCGGCTCGACGGCCGGCGAGGCCGGCATCAAGGAAGCCTACAGACTTGCCCAGCAATCGTTCGTCAAGGACGGCGTCAACCGGGTGATGCTCGCCACCGATGGCGACTTCAATGTTGGCCAGAGCGACGACGACGATCTGAAGCGGTTGATCGAGAAGGAGCGCAAGACCGGTGTCTTCCTGTCGGTGTTCGGCTTTGGCCGCGGCAATCTGAACGACCAGATGATGCAGACCATCGCCCAGAACGGCAATGGCACCGCCGCCTATATCGACACGCTCGCCGAAGCCGAAAAGGTGCTGGTCGAGGATGCCTCCTCGACGCTGTTCACCATCGCCAAGGATGTGAAGATCCAGGTCGAGTTCAACCCGAACAAGGTCTCGGAATATCGCCTGATCGGCTACGAGACCCGGGCTTTGAACCGCGAGGATTTCAACAATGACCGCGTCGATGCCGGCGATATCGGCTCCGGTCATTCGGTCACCGCGATCTACGAGATCACGCCGAAGGGCAGCGGTGGCGAGCAGATCGATCCGCTGCGTTACGGTCAGGCGTCGGTGGACAATGGCGGCGTCGCCAATGCGGGCGAATATGCCTTCGTCAAGATCCGCTACAAGCTGCCCAACGAGGACGTCTCGAAGCTGATCACCACGCCTGTGACTTCGGCCAACGAGGTAGCGTCCTTCGACCAGGCCAGCACCGACCAGCGCTTCGCCGTGGCAGTCGCGGCCTTCGGCCAGAAGCTGCGCGACGAGGATGCGACCGCGAAGTTCGGTTACGACAAGATCATGGAGATCGCCACTGCCGCTCGAGGAGCCGACCCGTTTGGGTACAGGTCCGAGTTCCTCTCGCTTGTGCGCCTTGCCTCGGCGCTGGGCGGTAATCGGTAGTGGTGATGACGGCCGGTTTCTTTCAGATGGGATCGTTCTGATACGGGAAACCGACCCACGGGCGGGTGAGGCAGGCCGGCGAGGGATTCTTCCCTTGCCGGCCTTTTTTTGCGGATTGTTAAATTGCGTTGGATTTCCGGTACATGATCGCAATTTCCTCTTGTTACGTAGAGGCTGATGTTTGGGCTTGAGGGGGCCGGAATTGCTGATCAGGACTGTTGCGAACTCGATATCACGAGATATGCCGGCACTAGGATCGGCGGCTTCGTCCGCGCCGTCGGCGGAATCCAGGCGCATCAGCGACGATGTCGCACAAGCGCGTCACACCGCCTTGTCAGCGCTGAACAATGACCGCTTTCGCGTCATGCTGGAGCAGATCACCGACCCCAGCGCATCCGGCGCGCTGATGACGATGCGCGGCGATACAGCAGCTGGTGCCGGCACCGATTTCAAGTCGGCGCAGTCGAGCTACGCCGACAACAGCGAATAACCAGAGACGATAAGGTCAGGCCCGGCTGCGACGCCGCTCGCGGCGGGCTTCGCTGGTCTCGGCGGTGTTTTCCGTCGCCACCTTGTTGCGCATCGGACCGATACGCTCGACAATCGCGCCAACAGTCGGACGGTCTGCCTTGGTGTGCGCGTCGAGTGCCTTGCGCATCGCGGCAAGGTGCTGGAATGAGGTGCCGCAGCAGCCGCCGACGATCTTCGCGCCGGCATCGACGGCAAGCCTGACATAGTCGGCCATCAGTTCCGGGGTGCCGGAATAATGGATTTCGGTGCCGCGGAATTCGGGAATGCCGCAATTGCCCTTGACGATGACAGTCGCCTCCGGGTTCGCCTCGGTCATGTCGAGCAGCGAGGCCAGGATGTCGGACGCGCCGACGCCGCAATTGGCACCGACGCCGAGCGGCGCTTGCGACAGCCCGTCGGTGACGCCGTGGATGTCCTTCGGCAGCAGGCCCATCATGGTGCGGCCGGCGGTGTCGAAAGAGCCGGTGTAGGTGTAAGGCAGGCCGACACGGATAGCGGCCTCTGCGGCAGCGCGGATCTCGTCGGGAGCCGACATGGTCTCGATCCAGGCGACTTCTGCACCACCGGCCTTGAGACCCTCGATCTGTTCGGCAAAGGCATCGACCGCCTCGTCATAGGTCATGGCACCGAGCGGCACCAGCAATTCGCCGGTCGGACCGACGGATCCGGCGACGATCACCTTGCGGCCGGCCTTGTCGGCGACGGCACGGGCGAGCTCGGCGGCGCGCTTGTTCAGCACATGTGCTCGGTCCTGCGCATGGTGCAGCTTCAGCCGGTGACGGGTGCCACCAAAGGAATTGGTGAGGATGATGTCGGCACCGGCATCGACGAAATTCTGATGCAGGCTGGTGATGGTGTCGGGCGCCGTCTCGTTCAGCAGCTCCGGCGCTTCGCCAGCTTCGAGCCCCATGGCGAAGAGGTTGGTGCCGGTGGCGCCATCGGCCAGCAGCACGCCCTTTTCAGCCAGCAGCGCATCGATAGGGTTGGTCGTCGTCATCGGATTGGCTTTCATGTTTTGAATTCGAATAAGGATATAAAGAAGTCTTTATGTGTAGTCAATGAAATAGCGGTGGCGCCCTCGGCCATTTCGATGGCCAAGGGCCATTCAGACGACCACGATTGCCGTCGATCAGGCAGAGCCTGATGCGAACGACATGTCAGCCAGATTGCGCGCGAAGGCGGCGGCCTCATGCGGGTTGACGTCGGCGGCACGGATCAGATTGTCGAAATGCTGGGTCAGGGCCTGGACCGGCTGGGTAGCGTTCAGCACCACATACATGTCGCCGACATAAATGGCCGCCCGATAGGGGCCGAAGATGGTGAGGGGAATGGAGTAGCGCATGCGGCCGTCATAGAGAAACAGGCGGAAGGTCGGGTAGAGATCGTCAAGCAGCGTTGCCATATGGGCGAGTTGTTGTCGGCGGTCGACCTCCGGAAAACGGTCCCACACGCCCAGGCCGCGGGCGAAGATCTCCAGCGTATGGCGCGGCATGCAGACTTCCATGTCGGTTTCCGGGCGCCGGTTATAGTCGATGCGGTATTGGGTTTCGTTGGCCTGCGTCAGACGGCTTCTGTTGGTGATGTTGGCTTCGTAGTCGACGAGCGCGTGTGTTCGCAGAAGATCGGGAATGCCGGCCGGTACATAGCGGATCTTGGTGCCGGCCGCCTCGGCGAACCATTTTGCCAGCAGCGTGCGGTCGAAACCATCGCGCGCTTCCTCGATCTCCAGGCTTTCGCGGATTTCACCGGTGACACCCTCGTCCTGGCTGAGGCCGAGCAGCCAGTCGAGCGACACCTTGAACTCGGCGGCGATGTTGAGCAGCGTTTCCGCCCGGGGCAGGCGTGTCGAGGCGCCCGACAGCAGCTGCGACAATGCCGACCGATCGATGCCGACCGCGGTCGCGAATGCTGACTGGTTAAGATCGGACCTTGTCAGGAGCAGCTTCAGACGCTCCCGAAAGACTGCCGACAGATCTCGTTTGTCCATCACCTGACTCCGCGAATCGGGAGGAAAAATTTGCGCCAAAGCTGCCGAATTGGCGTCTCAGGCGTAAATGAATCCCTAAGGTTGTTCACAATGTGTAACATGTGCGGTCAAAAATGCGCAATCGCAACATTTTGTACACTTTGTCTCGTTGAGTGGAATCACTTCTCCTGACACAATAATGTCAGGAACCAATTGGGGTTCCGGCGACTGAGGACAGTGGTCGATAGCATGACGGGCAAGAGCATCAGACAGCGTAGCGTACCAGCCATCGAATGGCCGACCGTGGTTCTCGCTTTCTTCTGTTACGCAACATGGTTCGCCACCGGTTTCCTGCTCTGGCCATCCTACCCGATCCCAGCGCTCGCCGTCCTGGCCTTCACCGCAGCATTGCAATCCTCGATCATGCACGAAGTGCTGCACGGTCATCCGACGCGCAACGCGCGGGTCAACGAAGCCTTCGTCTTCCTGCCGATCGGCCTCGTCTGGCCATTCCGCCGCTTCAAGACCATTCACCTGCGCCACCATGCCGACGAGCGGCTGACCGATCCGCTGGATGATCCCGAGAGCTACTACCAGGCGCTCTGGCAGCATGACGACCTGCCGCCGACGATGAAATTCCTGCTCAAGATCAACAACACCATGGCCGGCCGCTTCTTTCTCGGCCCCTGGCTGTCCTGCGTCGGCTTCTTCATCGACGACGCCAAGCACATGATCGCCGGCGACAAGGCGATCCGCAAGGCGTGGCTGCTGCATGCGATCGGCCTCGCCATCGTGATGCCCATCGTCCAGTTCGGCTTCGGCATCCCGCTGTGGCTCTACATCCTGGTGCCGGTATGGCTCGGCCAGTCGCTGATTTCGATCCGCACCTTCGCCGAGCATCAATGGTCCGAACATCCGGAAGGCCGCACGGTGATCGTCGAGCGCTCGCCGCTGTCGTTCCTGTTCCTCAACAACAATCTGCATTTCGTCCACCACAAGAGCCCGACCGTGGCGTGGTACCGGCTGCCGAAAATGTTTCGCGACCGTCGCGACGAATGGCTGCGGATGAACAATGGCTATGCCTATCCGAACTATTTCGCGCTGATCAAAGCCTATGCCTTCAAGGCGAAGGAGCCGATCGTGCACCCGGTGCTGCGGCGTGCGCCGGAGCCGGGCAGGGCGTTCAAGCCACGCATCAGGGCGCGCAGCATCAATGGTCGCGGCACCGCGCCGGTTCCCGCCGAGCCGCCCAAGGAATGAGTTTTGCGGCGAGCGGGTGCTGCCTGCTAGACTGGCTGCAGTCGGTTCCCTTCAATCACAGATATTACGGTCAGATTCCGACATGAGCGAATTGGTTGCGGCGTTGCCTATGTATGACTGGCCCGAGGCGCGCGACGAGGTCGACGCCCAATGGGCGCGATTGCGCGATGCTTTCCGGAAAAAGGGGATCGACGCGCCACAATCGATTGTGCGCCGCAATGCCGACCTGCCGCCGGTGCCGGGTGGCATTCACGATGCCCAGGGAAAGCTGATCGCGCCAGACCCGGCGACATTGCCACCTGACGAACTCGATTCTCACAAGCTTTGGCTGCATCCGGCACTGCTGTTCGCACAGACCTGCTGGGGACCAATGGGGCTCGGGCTGTCCAGGCACGTTCAGGTGGTCGGCCAGCCGAGCTACGACGCCTATGAAGGCGGGCAGGGCGAACTCTATTCGAGCGCGCTGGTGATGCGGGCAGGCGAGGGGCCGGAGGTTCGATCGCCTGCGGATGGCCGCGCTCTCATCCCGCTCGATCTGATCCGCGGCAAGCGCTTCACCTTCAACAGCCTCGATTCCATGTCGGGCATCATTGCTTTGACGCGCGACTTGCAAGCGGCCGGCGAAAGCCTGGACATTTTCTCGACACGCAGCGAAAGCGGCGGCCATCGCGGCTCGATCGTCGCTGTGGCCGAGGGTAAGGCGGATGTCGCGGCCATCGACTGCGAAAGCTGGGCGCAGGCGCAGCGTTTCGAACCTGCGGCGCGGGAAGTCGTGATCGTTGGCTGGACAGGGCGGCGCAAAGGCCTGCCGTTCATCACCGCCGCAACGACGCCGGAAAAGACGGTCAGGGCGCTGCGCGAGGCGCTAGCGGGACTAGCCGAGCAGCCTCGCATCCAGCGGGTAGGTTGAAAGTTTTTCGTTGCCGGTTTCGGTGATGAGGATCTGCTCCTCGATCTTGACGCCTTCGCGCCCGCCAAGCCTGCCGATATAGCTTTCCACGCACAGCACCATGCCGGGTTCCAGTACACCGTCCGGAGTGTCTGATGTCCAGTCGCTGGCATGCGGCAAGGTCGGGTATTCATCAGCCAGGCCGACTCCGTGATAAAGCACGCCGTAGCGGGTCGGAAAACAATCTCCGGGCGGTACCGCCGAGCGCTCGACAAGGTCGCGGTACGAAATGCCGGGCTGCATCAATTGCGTGTTGTGCCCGATCTGATCGGCGGCGATGCGGAACAGGTCGCGCTGTTCGTTAGTCGGATTTGCATCGCCGCACAGCCAGGTGCGCGACAGGTCGGCACAGAGGCCGTAGGGGCCGATCAGGTCGGTGTCGAAGGCGACGAGGTCGCCGGCTCCGATCTTGCGCGACGAGCATTCCTGGAACCACGGATTGGTGCGCGGGCCTGACGTCAGCAGCCGCGTCTCGATCCATTCGCCACCACGCGCAATGTTGCCGCGATGCAGTTCGGCCCACAGCTCGTTCTCGGAAATCCCTGGCTGCAAAGCCCGCTCCATCTCGCCCATCGCCGCCTCGCAAGCGACGATGGCGCGGCGCATGGCGAGAATTTCGTCTGATGATTTGATCAGGCGCGCATTTTCCATCACCGCTTCGCCATTGCCGATCGTCACACCCAGGCGTGCGAGTTCCTCGAGGCCTTCCGGATTGATGTGATCGACGGCGATGCGGCTGTTGCCGCCGCCATGTTCCCTGACCAGATCGGCGATGCCGGCAGCCCAGCGGCGGACTTTTTGCTCGGTCAACTCGCCGCCATAGAGATACATCCATGAGACAGCCGGCCGCACCTCATCGACGACGCCGGAATGGTCAGACAGGTGCTCGCAGGAAAAATAGTCGAACAGCACCACCGGCCCTTCGGTGGCGACGAAACAATGCCGCGTCGGATTGTGCGCCACCCACAGCTGCATGTTGGTGGAATCGGTGGCGTAGCGGATGTTGACGGGGTCGTAGAGCAGGGCGCCGGCATAGTCTCGGCGCTTCAGCTCGGCGCGGATGCGCTCCAGCCGGTATTGGCGCATCGCCGGCAGATCGGGAGCGGCAATACCTGCCGCTGCCCATTCAGCTTCCGCTTGCGCGCCATAGCCCAGCACATGCTGGTTGAGCGAAGCCGCCTTCTGGCGGGAGGCGTCGCGCAGCGCCTCGATCGAGCCAGGCTCGAACGGCATGATCTTGCGATGGCGGCCAAAGTTGCCCTTCGGCCCCGCGCTGTCCATGGGCTCAGGTCCGCATCTTCTCGCCGCTCGGGTCGAACGGCGCTTCGACGTTGATGCGGGCCGACCGGCGATGTCCGAGGATCTCGATCTCGAACAGTCCCGCACTTTCGTCCTCGGCGAGTGCTGCCGGAACGTAGCCCTGCGCCATCGACTTCTGCACATAGTGTGCATAGCCGCCTGAGGTTACCCAGCCGACCACGCGCCAGTCGCCGTCGACGATGCCGCGCACGGCGGAAGCGCCTTCAGCAGCCTTGGAGCCGCGTATTTCCTTGCCGCCTGTGTCGAAGCGCGGCGCGCCGTAGCCATGCGGCTTTTCCACCGTGCCGTAATCCTTGCTGACCTTGGCCCAGATCGGCTCGTCGCCCATCACGTCGGCGTCGGCGGCATCGACGATGAAGGAGACACGGCGCAGTTTTGGCCCCTCCGCCTGTTCCTTGGCGGCAGCCTCCCGGCCGATGAAGTCGTTCTTCTCGAGCTTGATGAAGCGGTCCATCGCTCCTTCGAACGGTCCATAGATCGGGCGCAACTCGCGGAACCAGGTCGGGAAGTTCTTTTCCAGGCGCATCGACAGCAGAGCGCGCATGCCGAAATCGACGAGACCGAACTCCTCGCCGGCATCCTTGATCGCCTTATAGACGAGGCGCTGGTAGGCCGGCGCCATCCAGATCTCGTAGCCGAGATCGCCGGTGTAGGTGATGCGGTTGACCAGGCAGGGCGCGCCGCCGACCGCCATCTCGCGGAAATCCATGAAGCGGAAGGCTTTTGTCGAGATGTCGACATCGACGAGCTTCTGCAAGAGGTCGCGGGACTTAGGCCCGGCGATCGACAGACCGACCAGCGTCTGGTCGAAACGGTGGATGCGCACTGAATCATCCTTGGGCAGATGTTTCTCGAACCAGCGCATGTGATATTTCTGCGCGGCCGACGAGCCCCAGATCATGAAGCGGTCTTCGCCCGCCTTGGCGATGGTGAAGTCGCCGATCAGCTTGCCGAATTCGTTGATCATCGGCGTCAGCACGATGCGGCCGGTCTTCGGCATGCGGTTGGTCATCAGCCGGTTGAGGAAATCTTCCGCCCCTGGTCCCGACACTTCGTATTTGGCGAAGTTGGCGATCTCGGTGACGCCGACGCGCTCGCGCGTGGCGCGCACTTCCTCGCCGATCGGCCCAAAATCGTTGGAGCGATGGAAGGAGACGATGTCCTTCGGCTCCTTGCCCTTCGGCGCGAACCAGAGCGGGGTTTCGAGACCCCAGCTGTCGCCCATGACGGCGTTGTTGGCCAGCATCGTGTCGTAGAGCGGCGTCGTCTGCGCCGGGCGCGCCGCCGGCAGTTCCTCATTGGGGAAGCGGATGGAGAAGCGTCGCGAATAGTTTTCGCGCACCTTGGCGTTGGTGTAGCGCAGGCCGGCCCATTCGCCAAAGCGGGCGACATCCATGCCCCAGACGTCGAAGCCGGGATCGCCATGGACCATCCAATTCGACAGCGCCAGACCGACGCCGCCACCCTGGCTGAAACCGGCCATGACGGCGCAGGCGCACCAGAAATTGGTCAGGCCCTGCACCGGGCCGACCAGCGGGTTGCCGTCGAGTGCGAAGGTGAATGGGCCATTGATGATCTGCTTGATGCCGGCCTTCTCGATGCCGGGGAAATGCTTGAAGCCGATCTCCAGCGACGGCGCGATGCGGTCGAGGTCCGGCGGCAGCAGTTCATGGCCGAAATCCCAGGGGGTGTTGACCGGCGACCACGGCTTGCAGGCCTTTTCATAGGTGCCGAGCAGGATGCCGTTGCGCTCCTGGCGGGTGTAGATCTCGCCCTTGAAGTCGAGCACGCCGATCATCTCGCGGCCGGTCGACTTGTTGAATTCCTCGACTTCCGGCATCGGCTCGGTGAGCAGATACATGTGCTCCATGGCCAGCACCGGTAGTTCGACGCCGACCATGCGGCCGATCTCGCGTGCCCACAGGCCGCCGCAGTTGACGACATGTTCGGCCTTGACCGTGCCCTGTTCAGTGACGACGTTCCAGGTGCCGTCGACCTCTTGCGTCAGCTCGACGACGCGGTTGCGCAGCACGATCTCGGCGCCGAGCTTCTTGGCCGCCTTGGAATAGGCGATCGTCGTGCCGGACGGATCGAGATGGCCTTCGACCGGATCCCACATGGCACCGACGAAATTGGTCTCGTCCATCAGCGGAAACATCGCCTTGGCTTCGGACGGCGTGATCAGTTCGGTGTCCATGCCGAGATAGCGGCCCTTGGCGTGGGCAAGCCGCAGGAAGTCCATGCGCTCGGGCGTATCCGCCATCATCACGCCGCCGGTCAGGTGCAGCGAGCAGGATTGGCCGGAAATCTCCTCGATCTCCTTGTAGAGCTGCACCGTATAGGCCTGCAGCTTGGCGACGTTGGGGTCGCCATTCAGCGTATGGAAGCCGCCTGCCGCATGCCAGGATGAGCCTGAGGTGAGCTCAGAGCGCTCGATCAGCATGATGTCGGTCCAGCCGGCCTTGGCCAGATGGTAGAGGACCGAGCAGCCGACGACGCCGCCGCCGATGACAACCGCTTTTACATGAGATTTCATCAAGATAGGTCCGTTTTTGCGTAAACTGTATCAGGTTTTTTGGGTCGGCGGTGGGGACGCCGCGGTGCTGAAGTCAAACACGGCGCGCCGCGTGCCGTTTAGAAATCGGTCGGCGCACCGCCCTCGGAACGGCGCTTTTCGACGAAGGCGTTGAGCTCTTCGCGGATGGCCGGGTCCATATAGGGCTCTTCGTAGGATGCCAGCCGCTCTTTCCACACCTTGTTGGCCTTTTCGAGCGCCGTCGGCGAGCCGGCTTCCGCCCAGGTCTCGAAATTGCGCCAGTCGGAGAGGATCGGCGAGTAGAAGGCGGTCTTGTAGCGGTCCTGGGTGTGTTGGGTGCCGAAGAAATGGCCGCCGGGGCCGACCGACTGGATGGCGTCGAAGCCGAGCGCTTCTTCGGACAGGTCGAGCGGGGTCAGGAACTCCGCCACCATCTGCAGCAAATCGATGTCCAAAATGGTCTTCTCGTAGGAGCAGCGCAGGCCGCCCTCGAGCCAGCCGGCGGCGTGCATCATCAGATTGCCACCGCCCTGGATGGCGCCCCACAGCGAGAACACGCACTCGTAAGCCGCCTGCGCATCGACCGTGTTGGCGGCGCAGGTGTTGGAGGTGCGGTAGGGGATGTTGTAGCGGCGGGCAAGCTGACCACCGACCAACTGCGCCTTCATGTATTCCGGCGTGCCGAAGGCCGGCGAACCGGACTTCATGTCGACATTGGAGGTGAAGCCGCCATAGCCGACGGGCGCGCCCTTGCGCACCATCTGGGCGAAGGCCATGCCGGACAGCGCCTCGGCGTTCTGCTGCACCAGCGCGCCGGCGATGGTGACCGGCGCCATGGCACCCGACAGGGTGAACGGCGTGACGACGACGACCTGGCCCTTGCTCGACATCTGGATGATGCCTTCCATCATCGGCACATCGAGCTTGAGCGGCGAATTGGTGTTGATGATGGTGAAGACCGATGGCTCCTCCAGCATCTGCTCGTGGCTGATGCCGCGCGCGATCCTGGCGATCTCGATGCCGTCGACGTTGCGCTCCTTGCCGAGCGAATAGATGTGGAACACCTTGTCGGTCAGCGTGGCGAGGTCGCGAATGCATTCGAGGTGGCGGACCGAGGGATGGATATCGGTCGGCTCGACCGGATAGCCGCCCGTGCAGTTCAGAATGTTGTGCATCTGCGCGAGCCTGAGGAAGTTGCGGTAGTCCTGCTGGTTGCCAGGCCGGCGACCGCGATCGATGTCCGAGCAATTGGGCGCCGAGGCCATCATCGAGATGATCAAATTATTGCCGCCGAAGCGCACATTGTGCGCGGGGTTGCGGGCATGGATGGTGAATTCCGACGGGCAGTGCGACACCAGCTCGAGGATCATGTCGCTGTCGAAGCGCACCCGCTCGCTGCCTTCGCGCACGTCGGCGCCATGCGCCTTCATGATGCTCCGGGCCTCGTCATGCAGAACGTCGACGCCGATTTCCCTCAGCACGCGCAAGGAGGCGAGATGGATCGATTCCAGCTCGTCGTCCGAAACCAGCTTTGTTGGCGTCAGCGGGTTCTTCAGCTGGCGGAAAGCCGGCTGCTCGAACGCCGCCGAGCCGCCGGCGCGCTTTCCGGCGCGGCCGCCGCGACGGGCGCGGTCGGTGGCCAATGCCGGTTCTGCAGGTTGTAGAGCGGCGGTCATGATGGTCCTCGTACGATGCGATAGCGGGCGGCATAATGGACCGGCGACCCGCCGGCCATTGCGGAGGCGGCGACCACTAGGGCGAGGGAAGCGACATGCCGGAACGGCAGTTGCCTGGCTGTGACATCGCCCTGATCGCGCCGTCCCATTGGCGCAAGCGGATTTCGCCGTCCGGCCCTTCCTTTCCCCGGATCGAACCAGTAGCTAGTCGGGCTTGCCGGCCGGATGGCCAGCACTTCATATGGATGACAGTATCAGCATGGTCGCGACCGGCTCGAGCGAAGGCGAAGCGGGAACGCAGTGGGCAGCGCTTGCCGGCGTCACCGCAGCACTTGCCATGTTCGGCGCCGCGCAAGCTCGCCGCTGTTCACGCTGCTGATGCAGAAGCAAGGCATGTCGCCGGCGCTGATCGGCCTCTCGGCGGCGATGATGCCGCTCGGCCTGATCCTTTCGGCATCCTTCGTGCCGGCGGCGGTACGGCTGGTCGGTGCGCGCACGCTGGCGGTCGGCTGCTCGCTGATCGGCGCGCCGTGTTTTTTTAGGCATCGGCTATCTGCAGGACTGGGTGGCCTGGTTCGTCATCCGCTTCATCATCGGCGTGGTCATCAACCCGCTCTACATCCTTGGCGAGGTCTGGGCGCTGTCGCTGGCGCCGCCATCGCGGCGGGGCCGGGTCATGGGCGTGTTCAACACATTGATGGGCGCCGGTTACGCGGCCGGGCCATTCGCGCTGACCCTGCTGGGCACGTCGGGCTGGGCTCCCTTCCTGGTCGGTGTCGCCGGCTTCACGCTCTGTGCGGTGATCCTGCACGCCGTCTCTTCGAAGCTCACCGGTTTCGAGGATGATGGCCAGCCTGCCAGCGGCCTTGTCGGCTTTGCCAAGGTGGCGCCGGCGCTGCTGCTTGCCGTCCTGGTTTCGGCCGCGGTCCAGCAGAGCACCTACGCGCTGGTGCCGGTCTTCGGGGCAAGCTACGGCCTGGCCGAAGCCGTGCTTGCCTCGCTGGTGATGGCGCTTTCGCTGGGCAACATCCTGCTGCAGATTCCACTCGGCCTGCTGGCTGAGCGTTTTGGTGGCCGTGCCATGATCATCGTCTGTGCGCTGGCAACCGCCGCCTGCGCGCTTTTGCTGCCGCTGCTGATCATGACGCCGCTGATCTGGGTCGTGCTGCTGGTGATGGGCGCCGTCGGCTACGGCGTCTATACGATGGCGCTGGTCGAACTGGGCAGCCGCTTCAAAGGTTCGGTGCTGGTCGCCGGCAACGCCGCCTTCGCGCTGATGTGGGGCGCCGGCGGTATTGTCGGCCCGCCCGGTGCCGGCCTGCTCATGCATGGCATCGGCCCGCTTGGCCTGCCGGTCGTGATCGCCGGCCTCGACGCATTGCTGGTGATGTTCGCGCTGTATCGCTCGTCCGTGCGCCGGAGCGGCAAGGCATGATCGCGAACGGTTCGAGCAACAGTGAGACGGGGATGCAGTGGGCCGCGATCACCGGCGTGATCGCGACCGTGTCGGTGTTCGCCATCGCGCAGGGGCTGTCCTATCCGCTGCTGAGCTTCATCCTGCAGCGCCAGGGCGTCTCACCGGCAATGATCGGCCTGTCGGCGGCAATGACACCGATCGGCTTCATCGTCTCGTCACCGTTGATCCCGGCGCTGGCGCGCCAGTTCGGGGCAGGGCGCACGGCGCTCACCTGCGCGGCGCTTTCGGCGATCGTGCTGGCGCTGATCGGCTGGTCGCAGGATGTCTATCTGTGGTTTCCGCTGCGCTTTCTGATCGGCGTGGTGACCAACCCGCTCTACGTGCTGAGCGAGATCTGGGTGATCGCACTGGCGCCGCCGGCGCGGCGCGGCCGCGTCATGGGCGTCTATTCGACGATCATCTCGGCTGGCTTCGCGGCTGGGCCGTTGTGCCTGCTTGCCGTCGGCACGGAGGGCTGGCCGCCCTTCCTCGTCGGCATTTTCGCTTTCGTGCTGTGCGGCATCTGCCTTGCCTCGGTGCTGCCGCGCTTGCCCAAGGTCGACGAGGCCGGGCATCAGGTTTCCGTCTTGGGCTTCGTGCCGCTGGCGTGGCTGCTTCTGTTTGCCGTTATCGTTGCCGCAGGCTTCGAACAGGGCGCGCTGGCCTTGCTGCCGGTCTACGGCACCCATTATGGCATCACTGAGACCCGCATGTCGGCGCTGCTTTCGGTGATGATCGCCGGCAACATCGCCATGCAGCTGCCGCTCGGCCTGCTGGCGGAAAGGCTGTCCGCGCGTCTGGTGCGGCTTGCGTGTGTCGCGATCACGGTTCTCGGGTGTGTCCTGCTTCCGCTCCTCATCGAGTCGACGGTGATCTGGCCGATGATCTTTGTCTGGGGTGCTCTCTCTTACGGCATCTACACGATGTCGATCATCGAGCTCGGCGAACGCTTCACCGGCTCGACACTGGTTGCCGGCAACGCTGCATTTTCCTTGATGTGGGGCGTTGGCGGCATTGCCGTGCCGCCGCTGGCCGGCGCTGCCATGGATATTCTGGGCGCAAGAGGCCTGCCGATCACGCTCGGCCTGATGTGCCTGGCGCTGGCGGTTGCGAGTCTCATTGGCCGACGGAAAGCCTCAATCATCGGCTGAACATTGAATATCGGATACGGGATATCGATGTTGGCAGTGCCAAAAGCGACGTGTTTATCGGAGACCTTATGACCAAGCCCATCACCAAGACGCCAAATTCCACCCCTTCGGCCGAAGATACCTTTCTCTGGCTGGAGGACAGGACAGCCAAGCAGTCGCTCGACTGGGTGCATGGTCAGAACGAGGTCACTACAGGTGAGTTGCAGGGCGATCCGTCCTATCAGGCATCTTTCCAGACCGCGCTCGATCTGATGACGGCCGAGGACAACATCGCGGTCGGCGCCGCCATTGCCGGCCATGTCTACAATTTCTGGCAGGACAAGACCAATGTGCTCGGCCTGTGGCGCCGCACGACGGTCGCTTCCTACAAGACCGAGAAGCCCGACTGGGAAACGATCATCGACTTCGACCAGCTTGCGGCGAAGGACGGGATCAAATGGGTGTTCAGCGGCGCCAGCCGGCTCTATCCGGACTTCAACCTGTGCCTCGTCTCGATGTCACCGGATGGCGGTGACGCCAGCGAGATGCGCGAATTCGATATCGAGACGAAGTCGTTTGTCAAAGATGGGTTTCACGCGCGAGCTTCCAAGTCGGGTTTCAGCTGGCTGGACAAGGACACCGTCATCGTCTCGGCGGCATTCGAAGAGGCGGACAAGACGCAATCCGGCTATCCGCGCGTGGTCAAGCTGTGGAAGCGCGGCACCAAACTGGAAGATGCGACACCGATCTTCGAGGCGCAGAAGGAGGATCTCGCTGTTGGCGCCGCCGTCGAGTTCGACGGCGACAGACGCTATCTGATCCTGGCCCGGACACTCGATTTCTTCGCCTCGCATATCTTCCTGCGGCTGCCTTCCGGCGAGAACAGACGTCTGCCGCTGCCTGACGACACGACCGATACGGCGATCTTCAGGGATCAACTCGTCTTCGGCGTGCGCAGCCCGTGGACGGCGCCCGACGGCACGTCGTGCAAGCCTGACGGCCTCTATTCGCTGGATCTGGCGCACTGGGTCGAGACCGGCACGCTCGGTCCGGCGGAGACGTTGCTGGAGCCGGCGTATCGCGTGTCGATTGCCGGCATTGCCCGCACGCAGGACCGCCTGTTCATCAATTTGATGGACAATGTGCGTGGCAAGGTCGTCGTTTGCGAGCGCAGCGATGGCCGCTGGGCGCTGAAACCTGTGGCGCTGCCCGAAAACGGCAATGTCGGCATAAGTCACGCCGAGCATTTCGGCTCCAGCGTTTCCTTCTCCTTCACCGACTTCCTGACGCCGAGCTCGATCATCTGGTCGGATGACAATGGCAAGACGCTCACCACCGTGAAGTCGCAGCCAGCGCGTTTCGATGCGTCGCCGCTGATCTCGGAACAGTTCGAGGCGCGCTCGAAGGACGGCACGATGATCCCTTATTTCGTCGTCCGGCGGCGCGACCAGAAGGGTCCGGTGCCGACGCTGCTCTATGGCTATGGCGGGTTCGAAGTGCCGCTGCTGCCCGGCTATGCCGGCGTGCGCGGCAGGCTGTGGCTGGAGAAGGGCAACGCCTATGTGCAGGCCTGCATCCGCGGCGGCGGCGAATTCGGTCCGGCCTGGCATCAGGCCGCTCTCAAGGGCAATCGCCAGAACGCTTTCGACGATTTCGCCGCGGTCGCCCAGGATGTCGTCAAGCGTGGCATTGCCACGGCCGCTTCGCTCGGCATCCAGGGCGGCTCGAATGGCGGCCTGCTGACCGGCGTTTCCTTGACGCAGCATCCCGAGCTTTTCGGCGCCGTCATCATCGAGGTGCCGCTGCTCGACATGCTGCGCTACACCGAATTGCCGCCCGGCGCCTCGTGGATGGCCGAATACGGCGATCCGTCGAAACCGGAAGATGCGAAGTGGCTTTCAGCCTACTCGCCCTACCAGCATGTCAATGCCGGTGCCGCCTATCCGCCGGTGCTGCTGGCCACCTCGACCGCGGACGATCGGGTCCATCCCGGTCATGCGCGCAAGATGGCCGCCCGCCTGCAGGAGGCCGGCCATGCGCGGACGCTGTTCTTCGAGGAGACCGAAGGCGGACATGGCGGCCGCGGCGACCGCCGGCCGCAGGCGGCGCAGACGGCGATGAAGTATGTGTTTCTGCAGCGGGCGCTGAACGGCGGGTCCTGAGTCGAAGTCTGGGCGTCGCCGACGCAAAGGGTGTTCACCCCGACCGCCCTTTGCTCGCTCTTCTGCTTTGACGCAATTCCCTAAGGGAAAGCGCTACGCGCTTTTCCCGGGAAAACCGTTTCACACTTTTCCTGGAATTGCTTAAGGTGCCGCCCATGGCTCTCGTCAGGATATCGGCTCGTGCATTCCGGGTCGCGGTGACACCGTCACCGCGCACGCTGCGCGCCGAGCTTTTGCGGCTGTGCGCCCGCATCGGCTATTCACCACCTGCTTGCCTCTGACGCATTCGCCTCCGGCACGGCCGGATAGAATCCAGAGGAAAGATCAGATCCATGACCTATCAGAACTATTCGCTGAAGCAGCTTCAGCAGATCGATGCCGCGCACCATCTCCACCCGTTCACCGACCACAAGGAATTGCGCGAAGCCGGCTCGCGCATCATCACCCATGCCAACGGGCCGTTCATCTACGATTCCGAGGGGACTGAGATCCTCGACGGCATGGCCGGGCTGTGGTGCGTCAACATCGGCTATGGCCGCGACGAGCTGGCCGAGGCCGCCTATGCGCAGATGAAGGAATTGCCCTACTACAACTCCTTTTTCAAATGCTCGACGCCGACGCCGGTGCTGTTGTCCAAGAAATTGGCCGAGATCGCACCGAAGCACGTCAACCAGGTGTTCTACGGTTCGTCCGGCTCGGAAGCCAACGACACGGCGCTGCGTCTCGTGCGCCACTACTGGGTGCTGGAAGGCAAGCCGGAGAAGAACCGCATCATCTCGCGCAAGATGGCCTATCACGGCTCGACCGTTGCCGGCACCTCGCTCGGCGGCATGGATGCCATGCACAAGCAGCTCGGCGGCGCGGTGCCCAACATCGTCCATGTCATGATGCCCTATGCCTACGAGCTGGCACTGCCGGGCGAGAGCGATCATGATTTCGGCCTGCGCGCGGCCAAGGCTGTCGAGGATGCGATCCTCGAAGCCGGCGCCGACAAGGTTGCGGCTTTCATCGGCGAGCCGGTGATGGGGGCAGGCGGCGTGAAGATACCGCCGGTCAGCTACTGGCCGGAAGTGCAGCGCATCTGCCGCAAATACGATGTCCTGCTGATGCTGGACGAGGTCATCACCGGCTACGGCCGCACAGGCGAGTG
This sequence comes from Mesorhizobium kowhaii, assembly GCF_042431665.1. Classification (NCBI taxonomy): domain Bacteria; kingdom Pseudomonadati; phylum Pseudomonadota; class Alphaproteobacteria; order Hyphomicrobiales; family Phyllobacteriaceae; genus Mesorhizobium; species Mesorhizobium kowhaii. The sequence goes on along the minus strand of NZ_JBHLYT010000002.1, from coordinate 104,400 downwards.
GTTCGCAGCACAAACACTCGGCATCGAGCCGGACACCATCACCACGGCCAAGGCGTTGACCTCGGGCTACCAGCCATTGTCGGCATTGCTGGTCGGCGACCGCATCGCCGCGACGCTGGTCGGGAAGGGCGCCGAGTTCAATCACGGCTACACCTATTCCGGTCATCCGGTGGCCTGTGCCGTGGCGCTGAAGAACCTCGAGATCATCGAGCGGGAAGGGCTGATCGATCGCGTCAGGAACGATACCGGCCCGTATTTCGCCAAGGCCTTGCAGGAGCGCATTGCCGGGCATGATCTGGTCGGCGAGGTGCGCTCGATCGGGCTGATGGGCGCGATCGAGATCGTCAAGGACAAGGCGACCAAGGAGCGGTTCCTGCCGTCGGGGAGTGCGGCGGTGACCGTGCGCGACCATGCGATCGCGCACGGCATGATGCTGCGCGCCACCGGCGACACGATGATCCTGTCGCCGCCGCTGATCTGGACCCGCGACACGATCGACATGGCCTGCGACCGCATCTCAAAGGCGCTGGATCTGGCGCAGGCGGATCTGCGCAAGCGGTAGGGATCGGAAACCTTGACCGGGCGTTCTTCGACAGGAACGCCCGGCCTCGAGAAACATGCTGTCGCGATGGGGAACGAATTCCATCCCCAGCGCGTAGTGTGTTGGGGCAGCGGCTGATTCGGCCGCGACAAGGGGTTTGTTTCCATGAGAAAGACCGGCAAGAGCCGACGCGTGCAAGAAGCAGCCAGCATCGGCGGTGACCTGATGCTGGCCCCGATGGTGGCGCTGATGCGACTGCCGTTGATGGCGATGGATGCCGGGAGCAGCCAGCCATGGGGAACGGAGACGGCGCGCGCGGTAAACGAGAAGACCGTGGCGGTGGCCGAAGGCGCGTTTGCGGCGCAAATGTCTTTCCTGCAGTCGGCATCGCGGTTCTGGCCGGAAATCTTTGCCGGCCGCACGCCGTCGCTGTTCAACGGCGTCGCGGCGGAACGGTCGATCAGCGCCGCGCTGAAGCCGGCCAGCCGTGCGGTGAAGGCGAATTTTCGCCGGCTTTCCAACAAGGCCTGACGGCCGGCCCGGAAAAACCGATTCCCGTTTTTCGAGGCCATACGTTAGAACCCATCAAGCACATCTGCCGATGGGGAACATCATGGCCGGACAACCGCTCAATCAGCCCGCCGAGATTCCGGCTGAACTCGATCGCTGGAACTGGGGCGCGTTCTTCCTCAACTGGATCTGGGGCATCGGCAACAGCACCTTCATCGCGCTGCTGGCGCTGATCCCGTTCGTCAATATCATCATGATCATCGTGCTTGGCGCGCGCGGCAGCCGCTGGGCTTGGCAGAACCGCGCTTGGCGCGACGCGGAACAGTTCCGCAAGACGCAACGCAACTGGGCAATCGCCGGGCTTGTCGTCTGGGTGGTCGGGATGGGCGGCGTTGCAGCCATGTTCGGCACCATTCCTTACATCCTGAAAGGCGGCGACGCCTATCACATGACCATGGATGCCATTCGCGCCGACGATCGGGTGAAGACAGCGATTGGCGAGGATCTGGCCGACAATTTCTGGGTTGGCGGCAGTGTCTTCATCAATGCAAATGGCTCGGGTGACGCCCAGTTCAGCATTCCGGTCCATGGTGCCAAGGGCAGAGGTACAGCATATTCGCATGCCGTTCGTACGGCAGGCAAATGGAGCATGCGCCTGCTTGTCGTCAGGGTGGAGGGGGCCGATGCGCCGATCGTGCTGATCAACGAAGATCATGTCCCGATCCCGAATGCAGCGATCGGAATATAAAACCCGGCTGCACAGATAAACCGGCAGAAACGCAAAAACCGCGCTCCATCGGGAACGCGGCTTTGCCAGATACGCATGGCGCTTCGCTACTCAAACAACTCGGCGAAACTTACGGGCTCCGGTACGCGAGACCTGATCCGGAGCGCCGGGCGGACGCGATATGTCCGCCTCGCATTCCGTTTTACAGAGACATCGTTACCGGGGGGTTATCGAGAGCTTAAGCAAACCTAAATTTGACGGGGTTTTCTCTCAAATTATGCGAAAAGCCCAATTATTTTAGGAGCTTATGGATTGGCTCCGCGCAGAAAATTAATAATCCCGGAAAAATCGGCGCCGGCGTGCCCCTGGGCGTTGAACAGCGCATAGAGCTGAGCCGCCTCGGCACCAAGCGGGGTCACCGCGCCGGAACCTTGTGCTGCTTCCTGCGCCAGCTTCAGGTCCTTCAGCATCAGAGCGGCGGCAAAGCCGGGCTTGTAGTCGCGGTTGGCGGGCGAGGTCGGCACAGGGCCGGGAACCGGGCAGTAGGTGGTCAGCGACCAGCACTGGCCTGAAGACGTCGAGGCGACATCGAACAGCGCCTGGTGCGACAGGCCGAGCTTTTCCGCCAGCACGAAGGCTTCGGCGACGCCGATCATCGAAATGCCGAGGATCATGTTGTTGCAGATCTTGGCTGCCTGTCCGGCACCGTCGCCACCGCAATGGACGATGCGCCCGGCCATCGGCTTCAGGATCGGCTCGGCGGCGGCGAAGGCATCGTCGGAGCCCCCGGCCATGAAGGTCAGCGTGCCGGCCGCCGCGCCGCCGGTGCCGCCCGAGACGGGCGCATCGATGGACAGCAGCCCGTGCTTGGCGGCGATGGCATGCGCCTTGCGGGCCGATTCGACATCGATGGTCGAGGAATCGATGAACAACCCGCCTTTTCTGGCCTTGGGCGCGATGTCCTCATAGACCGACAGCACATGCTTGCCGGCCGGCAGCATGGTGATCACCACATCGGCGTCCTTCACCGCGGCCGGCGCGTTGGCCATGATGACGACGCCATGCTCGCGCGCGACCGTGAGATTCTCCGGCATCAGGTCGAAGCCATGCACGGCATGCCCGGCCTTGACCAGGTTGGCGGCCATTGGATTGCCCATGTTGCCGAGGCCGATGAAGGCGATGGTGGTCATAGTGGTGCTCCGGGATTGGCAGTAGGCAGTAGGCAGTAGGGAGTAGGGAGTAGGGAGTAGGCAGTAGGCAGTAGGCAGTAGGCAGTAGGGGTGTCTATTCTGGCGTAAGTCTGAGAATGAGTTGGCGAAGCATTTTGCCGATGCCCTCGGTCGATGTCAGCAAGTGATCAGCTTGATCATGCGTGGAAAGGCCAATGCGTTCGGCGATCTGAAGGTGTGTCTCGAACTCCTTCAGTGAGCCTTGGGCGATCCGGAGAAATTGCTGATAAGAGCCTCTGTTGTCTCGGCCATAACCTTCGGCGATGTTTGCAGGGATAGAGGTCGCTGAACGGCGGATTTGGCTGGTCAACCCATACAATTCTTCCTTTGGCCACGCCTTGGTCAACGAATAGGTGGCGACAGCCAGATCCATCGCCTGCTGCCATACAATGAGATCCTTGTACGAATCGATCTTGCCGGTCATCTTTTGCCTACTGCCTACTGCCTACTGCCTACTGCCTACTGCCTACTGCCTACTGCCCACTGCCCACTGCCCACTGCCTACTGCCTACTGCCGTCCAACCAACGCCCGCGCGATGATGACGCGCATGATCTCGTTGGTGCCTTCGAGGATCTGGTGCACGCGCAGGTCCCGCACCAGCTTCTCGATGCCGTAGTCGTGCAGGTAACCATAGCCGCCGAGCAGCTGCAGCGCGTCGTTGGCGACATTGAAACCGGTATCGGTGACGAAGCGCTTGGCCATCGCCGACCATTTGCCGGCATCCGGCGCCTTGCGGTCGAGTTTCGAGGCGGCGGCATAGAGGAAGATTCGCGCCGCCTGCAGCTCGGTCTCCATGTCGGCCAGCCTGAACTGCAGCGCCTGGAACTGGTTGATCTTGGAGCCGAAAGCCTTGCGCTCGGCGGTGTAGGACAGTGCCTTGTCGAGCGCCGATTGCGCGCCGCCCAGCGAGCAGGCGGCGATGTTCAGCCGGCCGCCGTCGAGCCCCGCCATGGCGATGCCGAAGCCGGCGCCTTCGCCCGACAGCAGGTTTTCCGCCGGCACCTTGCAGTCCTCGAAAATGACCTGGCGGGTCGACTGCATGTGCCAACCCATCTTGTGCTCGTTGGCGCCGAAGGAGAGGCCGGGCGCGTCCTTGGGCACGACGACGGTGGAAATGCCTTTCGGCCCGTCGGCGCCAGTGCGCACCATGACGGCGTAGACATCGCTGTCGCCGGCGCCCGAGATGAACTGCTTGGTGCCGTTCAGGACATAGTCGCCGCCGCTCTTCACCGCGCGAGTCTTCAGCGCCGCTGCATCCGACCCGGAGCCCGGTTCTGTCAGGCAGTAGCTCGCCAGCCATTCCATCGACGTGAGTTTCGGCAGAAAGCGCTGGCGCTGCTCGTCATTGCCGAAACGGTCGATCATCGAGGCGACCATGTTGTGGATCGAGATGAACGACGAAAAGGCCGGATCGGCGTGCGAGAGCGCCTCGAAGATCAGCACAGCGTCGAGCCGGCCGAGCGCGGAGCCGCCGACATCGTCTCGGATATAGATGCCGCCGAGGCCGAGCGGCCCGGTCTCGCGGATCACGTCGGCGGGGAAGTGTTTCCTGCGGTCCCAATCGAGCGCATTCGGCGCGACGCGGTCGGCGGCGAAGGCCTGCGCCATCTCCTGGATGGCGCGCTGCTCCTCATTGAGTTCGAACTGGCTGGTGCTCGCATCGACCGCGGCGTCCATGGCGTGCTCCCTATGTGTTGGCCAGCTAAGTTATGTTGATATTCAGGTGATGCCGGCCTGCAAACGTCCGTTTCCTGCGCTTCCGGTGCTCACGTACTCTAAGTACGCTCCGCTCCGGTTCTCGAAAACCGCCGTTTTCGGCTCGACCTGACCTGAATCTCAACACACCTTAAGCCCGCTGGCCTGTTGTTTTTGGCTTTGCGCGCGCACCAATCTAGACCAATGATGCCGCCGCGCAACCCAACCCCGTCAACCGGCCATTTGGGGAGCGGCTGTGCACCAATGCATGTCCGGAGCGAGATGTGACGACAAAATTCGATGAACTGCTGGGACGGTTCCACGCCTATCTCGCTTCCGTGGATGACGCCCTGGTGCGCGACGCCTCGGCGCGGATCGCCTGGGACATGCCAGCCCGCGCGCTGGAGCCATATCCACTTGGGTGCCTGCGCCACCTCGATCGCGCCGCCGAATTGGCGCCGCCGGATGCGAAGCCGCTGGTGCGATTGCTTGCGGAGCGTCGGAATGACCTCCGCTGGGGGCAGACCTATAGCGAGGCGGATTTCGGCAAGACGTTCATCGACAATTATGGCTGGCTGGAGGTGTTCGGCACGCGTGGCCACTTCGCCAATGAAGAGGTCGCTGCTGGCCTGCTGATCCTTGGCCCCAATATCGTCTATCCGGACCATCATCACGTTGCCGAGGAAATCTACATTCCGCTGACCGGCGGGACCGAATGGCGCATGGGTGAGGGCGGCTTTCGCCGGCGCGCGGCCGGCGAGGTCGTCCACCACGCTTCCAACGTCAACCACGCCATGCGAACGGCCGAAGAGCCATTGCTGGCGCTTTTCATCTGGCGCGGCGGGCCGCTGGCGCAGAAATCGAACATCACCGGAACCGTGGCGCAGGGCAGGGGCTGATGGCCAAGGCGATCATGCTGCAAGGCACGGGCTCGGATGTCGGCAAGACGGTGCTGGTCGCAGGCCTCTGCCGGGCAGCAAAAAAGCGCGGGCTTAAGGTGCGGCCATTCAAGCCGCAGAACATGTCGAACAATGCCGCCGTGGCCGACATTCCCGGCGACAACAATGCCGGCGGCGGCGAGATCGGCCGTGCGCAATGGCTGCAAGCGATCGCTTGCGGTGTGGCGCCATCGGTCCACATGAACCCGGTGCTGCTTAAGCCGCAGACCGATGTCGGCGCTCAGGTCATCGTGCAGGGCAAGGTGTTTGGCGAAGCGCGGGCGCGCGACTATCAGGCGCTCAAGGGCCGGCTGATGGACGCCGTGCTGGACTCATGGGACAAGGTCGGCGAGGGCGCCGACCTGGTCATCGTCGAGGGCGCCGGCTCGCCGGCCGAGATCAACCTCCGCAGCCGCGACATCGCCAATATGGGCTTTGCGACGCGCGCCGACGTGCCGGTGGTGCTGGTCGGCGACATCGATCGCGGCGGCGTCATCGCCTCGGTGGCCGGTACGCATCTGATCCTGCCGGAAGAGGACCGGCGCATGATCGTCGGCTACCTCATCAACAAGTTTCGCGGCGACGTCTCGCTGTTCGATGATGGCATAAAATCGATCGAAAGATTCACCGGCTGGCGCTGTTTTGGCGTCGTGCCGTGGCTGAAGGCGGCAGCACGCTTGCCGTCAGAGGATTCGGTGGTGCTGGAGCGGCTGGCTTCCGGCGATCCGCGCGCCCTGAAGGTGGCCGTGCCGATGCTTGGCCGCATCGCCAATTTCGACGATCTCGATCCGCTCAAGGCCGAGCCGCGGGTCGAGGTGGTGTTCGTGCCACCGGGAAAGCCGCTGCCGGCCGATGCCGGACTGGTGGTCATTCCCGGCTCCAAGTCGACGATCGGTGATCTCTTGAAATTCCGCGAGAACCGTTGGGACCGGGACCTTCTTGCCCACCGCAAGCGGGGCGGTCATGTCGTCGGCATTTGCGGCGGCTTCCAGATGCTTGGCCGCACGGTACGCGATCCCGACGGCATCGAAGGCAGCGTCACCGAGGCCGAAGGGCTCGGCCTGCTCGACGTCGAAACGGTCATGGAACCGGAAAAGACGGTGCGCAATGTCAGCGCGCGCTCGGTACAATTCGACCTGCCGCTTGAGGGTTACGAAATCCATCTCGGCCGCACCACCGGACCGGACACGATGCGACCGTCGGCAATCATCAATGGCGTCGAGGATGGCGCTGTCTCCGCCGACGGCAAGGTGATCGGCACCTATATGCATGGCCTGTTCGGCGCCGACAGCTTTCGCGGGAAATTCCTTGAAAGTCTCGGCATCAAGGGCGGCGGCAGCGACTATCGGGCCGAGGTCGAGCGGGCGCTGGACGAGGTCGCAGCCGAGCTGGAAACCCACCTCGACTGCGACGCGATTTTTGCTTTGGCGCGCTAGACCTTGCCTATGCCTTTTCGCCGGCCTTCGGCCAGTAGGTGCCGAACGACCAGACACTGCCTTCCGGATCGCGGCAAATGAACTCGCGGCTGCCATAGTCGCGGTTGGTCAATTCCTGGATGATCGTGGCGCCGGCCTTCCTGGCTTTGGCATAGGCGGCATCGGCATCGTCGACGGCAATGTAGATCGACTTGCCGCCGCCCGAGCCGGGCTCGCCGACCATCTTGCCGTAGTCGTCGTCGCGCACCGTGCCCAGCATGATCATGGAAGAGCCGAAAACCAGTTCGGCATGATGCACGACATCGCCTTCGCCATAGCGGGCTCGAACGCTGAAGCCGAAGGCATCGCACAGCCAGTCGATCATTTTTGCCGCGTTCTTGTAGCGCAAAGCGGGGTAGAGGCGGGGCGCTTCCGTGGTGGTGGGCATGGGAACTCCTTCAGTTGGGTTGGTCGATATCCCTATTTGGTCGAAGGCCGTTCCACCGTCTTGAAGAAATGTTACCTGACCGAAAGTGCGGTCGGCGTCTCGCCGGCAAGGTCGCGGAACTCGCGCACCAGATGCGCCTGGTCGGCATAGCCGCAATCGGCGGCGATATCCGCCCAGTCGGCTGCCTGCTGCCTCGACAGGCCAAGCGCCCGGTTGAAGCGCACGATGCGCGACAGCGTCTTGGGACCGATACCGATCGCATCGGAAAAGCCGCTGGCGAGATGTTTGCGGCTCCAGCCCAGTCTTTCGGCAAGCGATGAGATGCGGGTCCGGCCACCAGACGTGATGATGCGGTCATAGGCCCAGGCGATTTCGAGCAGCGTTTCGGCGGCATTCTCGATACGGGCGGCGACGAAGGCTTCGGCAAGATCGAAACGCACCGTCCAGTCCGGCGCGTTGCCAAGCCGTTCACGCAGTGCCATGCCTTCTGCGCCGAGCACGTCATCGAGGACGACCATGCTGTCGGTCAGTTCGCTCATCGGCTGGCGGAAGAACCGGCGTGCGCCGAGCGGCGTGAAGTTGACCTGGACGCAGCAGGCGCCACCGAAGGACTCAATCACCACCGGCCCGGCATAAAGGCCGGCAGCGAAACTGGCGAAGCGGTCATTGTCGCCCGGCGCCTTGCCGAGCCCGATGGCGAAGGGTTCGGCAAAGCTGATCACCAGCGGCACGGTCAGCGATGCATATTCGACATTGTGGAAATGGCCCGGCGCCGTTTCGCGATAGCCGCAAATGTCGGTGACGATGCCTTCAAGTGGAGCATTGGGAAGACGCCGGCGCATCTCGAACCGCCCGGCGATGGAGTGGTCCTGTTCCTTCCGGCGTTGCATCTCAACTGGCATTTGCCATCCTTCCGCGGAGAGAAATCTAGCAGACCCCAGACCAGAATCAAAAGCGCCCGGCTTTTGGCCGGGCGCTCCTGATCCCCACTTCAAGGGAAACGTGTCAGGCGCCGCGCATCAAGCAGCCGCCGGCAAGCACGATGAAGGCAATAAGAACGATCCACACCGATGCGAGTGGAATGAACGCAAGAACGCCAAGCGCGGCGAGAACGCCGATGATGGCGATAACAACGGAAATGATAAAAACGATCTGGGTGGGTGCGCTAAGATTCATGTCTGGTTCCCTCCAACATGATTCGAACAGCGGCATTCTATCAGGGCGCGTGATCACACACCAATCATGACGCGCAGCGGGTTCGCCGGGTCGGCCAGGAGCTTCACGGCCAGCGCCAGGCAGACGATCACCAGCAATGGCTTGATCAGTCTTGCGCCGATGCGCATGGCCAGGCTGGCGCCGACGCGGGCGCCGAGGAACTGGGCAACGCCCATCATCAGGCCGATCTTCCAGTAGACGACGCCGACGGCGGCGAAGACGATGAAGCCGCCGATGTTGGAGGCGAAATTGAGCAGCTTGGTATGCGCCGTCGCCTTGAGCACGCCGTAACCGGCAAGTGCGACGAAGGCCAGCATGTAGAAGGAGCCGGCGCCGGGTCCAAACAAGCCATCATAAAAGCCGATGGCGGGCACCAGGGTCACTCCGAACAGGAATGGCGACAGGCGTTCGGCCCGGTCAACATCGTTCATGTTGGGCTTGAGCGCGAAGTAGAGCGCGATGGCGATCAACACCAGGGGCAGGAGGGCGCGCAGGAGATCGCCTGGAACGATCGTCGCCAGCAACGCACCGACAGCACTTCCGGCAAGCGCGAGCAGCGCCGACGGCAATTGCCGTCGCAGGTCGACATGGCCCTTTGAGGCATAGTGGATGGTCGCCGACCCGGAGCCGAACATGCCTTGCAGCTTGTTGGTTCCAAGCGCTTCGACCGGCGAGAACCCGGCAAGCAGCAGCGCCGGGATGGTGATCAAGCCGCCGCCGCCGGCGATCGAGTCGACAAAGCCCGCGGCAAAGCCGGCGAACGCCAGCATGGCGACGGTCTGGGTGGTGAGATCGATCATCTGATGTATGGAAATGTCCGGTGGGCTGAGATATCGGGCGTTCGACCACGACCGCCCTGTTTGCGCAAGGCCGATTCCGCGCTACCTATTCCAACCGCGTCGCATCTGAATCGGAAAGAGGCTCCTGATGGCATTCGCATTGCTGGACCAGATACGCTCGATCTTCGACGGCGACCCGGGCGTGCGCAAGGTGGCGGACGATCCGGTCTTGTCGGCGGAACTTCTGATGCTCTTCCGTATGATCCTGGCCGACGGGTCGGTCAGCGAGAGCGAGATGGTTGCCTTCCGGCGCATCTGCAAGGAAGCCTTCGGCATTGCCGAAACCAGCATCGACAGCGTCATCGAATATCTCAACGAGTTCGGCTACGAAACCAACGGCTCGCAGGCGATTGCGCTGTTCCGCGACCTCGACATTGAGCGGCGCCGGCAACTGGCCCGCCATATGGCGGAGATCGCCAAGGCGGATTCGCAACTGGCCGAGAGCGAGGTGCGGCTGCTTCGCCGCACGCTCGACCTGCTCGACATCAGTCCGGTCGACGTGGTCAAGCCGGGAGGCTGAGGCGCTGCATGGCAGAACCAATCGCCGGCGCTGAGGGATCGTTTGTGTGAGCTTTGCCGATAGCTATCTGGGACAATTGCGGGCGCTGATCGGTGATCGCCTGGTGCTGATGCCGGGCGCTCGCATCGTCATTGAACGCGCCGACGGCTGCATCCTGTTGCAGAAACGAACCGATTTTGGCTTGTGGGGCCTGCCAGGCGGCAATGCCGAGGAAGGCGAGGGCCTGGAGACCGTGGTGATCCGGGAGGTACTCGAGGAAACCGGGTTGATCGTCAGCGATGTCGAGCCGTTCGGGTTCGGCTGTGACCCGCACTATGAAACCTTCCAGTTTCCGAATGGCGATCGCGCCCAGTTTTTCGCGCTGATGTTCTACACGCGCTCCTTTGAAGGCGAACCGGCAGTCACCGATGACGAGAGCAGTGCCGTCGGCTGGTTCACGCCCGACGGCTTGCCGTCGATGCTGCCCAACATGGCGCGCAGCATCGACGCCTATCTCCGGTTCAAGACCACCGGAAAATTCCAGATGATCTAAGAGACTGTTTGGAAATTCTACTCCGGTGGCCATCTAGCGGCGTTTTCTGCGCTTCCGGTGCTCACGGACCCAAATGTCCGCTGCGCTCGTCGCTCCGCGACCCCGAAACAACCACCATATGACTCGCCAGAGCGAATTTCGAAACAGTCTCTGAGACGCTCTAACCTTGTTCCTGCATCCGCCGGGTGATTGCCCGGTGCAGGTCCGGGGCAGCCGTGACCAGCGCCTTGGCCGCCTCGGATTGCGGGTGATCCAGCACTTCGTTCGTCTTGCCGCGCTCGACAATCTTGCCGTCATGCATGACCAGCACCTCGTCCGTGATGGCGCGGGCGACGGTTAGGTCGTGGGTGATGAAGAGATAGGCGATGCCGAGTTTTTGGTTGAGCTCGGCAAACAGGTCGAGGATCTGCGCGCGGATCGAGACGTCGAGCGCCGAGACCGGCTCGTCGGCGACGACCAGCTTGGGGCGGGTGATGATGGCGCGGGCGATCGACAGGCGCTGGCGCTGGCCACCGGAAAACTCATGCGGATATTTGTCCATGTCGCGCTGGTCGAGGCCGACTTCGTGCAGCGCATGCGCAACCATCTCGCGGCGCTCGGCGCGCGTCGGCTTCTTGTCCAGCACATGCAGGGGTTCGGCGACCAGTTTTTCGACCTTCTGGCGCGGGTCGAAGGAGCCGTAAGGATCCTGGAAGACGACCTGCATGTCACGTCGGGCAGGCTTCAGTTCCGCTTCGCTCTTGCCGGTGATGGTCTCGCCGCGAAACCGGATCGTGCCCGAGCTCGGTCGGTCCAACGCCAGGATCATGCGGGCGAGCGTTGACTTGCCGCAGCCGGAGCGGCCAACCAACGCCACTGACTGGCCCGGCGCCATCGACAGGGACACGTCATCGACGGCGCGGATCGCTGGCGCGCGCTTGAACAGCGAAGTGCGCCGGCCGTGATAGTCGCGGGTCACGCCCTCGACCTGGAGCAGGGGTTGGCCCGATCCAACGCCATGCGGCCTGGTGCGCGCCGGCACATGCATCGAGGCCTGCGCCAGCTGGCGCGTGTAGGGGTGGAGCTGTTCGGACAGCGTGCGCGCCGTGTCTCCGGCTTCCATCACCTCGCCACGGCGCAGGATGGTGATGCGGTCGGCCATCTCGGTCACCACCGCGAGGTCGTGCGAGATCAGGAGCAGGCCCATGCGGCTCTCCGCGACGAGGTCGCGCAACAGGTCAAGGATCTGCGCCTGCAGCACCACGTCGAGCGCCGTCGTCGGCTCGTCGGCAATCAGCAGCTTCGGCTTCAACGCACAGGCGATGGCGATGACGACGCGCTGACGCTGGCCGCCGGACAGTTCGTGTGGATAGCGCGACAGTGGGAATTTTGCAGAGGGCAGGCCGACGCGGTCGAGCATTTTTCGCGCCCGCTCCTCGGCCTCGGCGCGGCTTGCCCTGGTGTGCCAGCGTATGCCTTCGGCGACCTGTTCGCCGATGGTCTTGACCGGATTGAGCGCCGTCATCGGCTCCTGGAACACCATGCCGATGTCGTCGCCGCGCAGCGCGCACATCTGGTCCTCGGTTGCCGCGAGGATGTCGATGCCGTCGAACGAGACGCGCCCGGTGGCGCGCGCGGCATGAGGCAGAAGCTGCATCACCGTCAGCGCGGTCATCGACTTGCCCGAACCGGATTCGCCGACCAGCCCCATCACTTCGCCGGGCGCGACGGAAAGCCCCATGCCTGTGAGGATCTGCGTGTCGCCGATGGTCAGCGACAGGTTCTCGATGTCGAGCAGGCTCATCTCTGCCGCCGCGATTTCGGATCGAGGATGTCGGCGATGCCATCGCCCAGGAGGTTGAGCCCAAGCACGGTGACGACGATCGCCATGCCGGGAAAGATCGCCATCCATGGCGCCACCACCATGCGGGTCTGCGCGTCGAACAGCATGCGGCCCCAGCTCGGCATTGGCGGCTGCGCGCCCAGACCCAGATAGGAAAGCCCGGCTTCGGCCAGGATGCCCAGCGCGAACTGGATGGTGCCTTGCACCAGGAGCAGCGTGGCAATGTTGGGCAGCACATGTTCGATGCTGATCTGCGTGCTGCTCTTGCCGGCGGCGCGCGCGGCAAGAATGAACTCGCGCGGCCAGATCGCCAGCGCGCCGGCGCGGGCGACGCGCGCAAACACCGGAATGTTGAAGATGCCGATGGCGATGATGGCATTGACGGCGCCCGGCCCGAAGATGGCGGTGATCATGATGGCCGACAGCAGAGCAGGGAAGGCGAAGACGAGGTCGTTCAGCCGCATCAGCGCCTCGTCAACGAGGCCGCCGCGGGCCGCGGCAAAGGCGCCGAGCGGCACGCCGATCCCCATGCCGATGCCGACCGCGACCAGCGCCACGGCAATCGAATTGCGGGCGCCGACCATGACCATCGACAGGATGTCGCGGCCGAAATGATCGGTGCCGAACCAATGCGCCAGCGAGGGGGCTTGCGTCTTGTCGGCGATCACCAGTTTCGTGACGTCGTAGGGTGTCCAGGCGTAGGAGACGATCGCCATCGCCAGGATCAGCAAGGTGATGACGAAGCCGGCAACGAAAGCGGTATTCCTGAACGCCTTGGCCAGGATGCTGCCGAACGTCTCCTCGGGGATGTCGATGTGCAGCGTCATTGCCGGCTCTTAAGGCGCGGATCGACGACCGCATAGGAGAGATCGACGAGGAGGTTGACGGCTATGACGGCGGCGACCAGCAGCATGACGACGCTTTCGACGACGATCAGGTCGCGCTGGGTGATCGCCTGGAACACCAGCCGGCCTAGGCCGGGCAGATAAAAGACATTCTCGATAATGATGGTGCCGGCAAGCAGGAAGGCGAACTGCAGGCCAAGAATGGTCAGCACCGGAATCATGGCGTTGCGCAGCGCGTGCCGCCACAACACGGCGCGGTAGGGCAAGCCCTTGGCGCGGGCGGTGCGGATATAGTCCTCGTTCAGCACCTCGATCAGCGCCGAGCGGGTGACGCGCGCCAGGATCGCGGCCTGCGGCAAGGCAAGCGCCACTGCCGGCAGCAGCAGCGATTTCAGCGCCGGCCAGACGCCGGCGCTCCAGCCGGGAAAGCCGCCGGCGGGAACCAGCCGCAGCCAGACGGCGAAGACATAGATCAGCATCAGCGCGAACCAGAAATTGGGGACAGCGACGCCAAGCTGAGCGGCGCCCATCGCCACCGTGTCGCCGGCCCGTCCGCGACGGCTGGCGGAATACAGGCCGACCGGAATGGCGATGACGGTGGAGAGTGCCAGCGCAATCAGCGCCAGCGGCAGGGAGACGGCCAGCCGCTCGCGCACCAGATCGATGACCGGCACCGAATAGGTGTAGGAGCGGCCGAAATCGAGGCTGAGCAGGCCGCCGGTCCAATGCAGATAGCGCCAAGGCAGCGGCGCGTTGAGGCCCAACTGGTTGCGCAACAGCTCGACCTGGTCGGCGCTGGCGTTCATGCCCAGCATCAGCCGGGCCGGATCACCGGGCAGGATCTCCAGCACGGCGAACACCACCATGGATGCCAGCACCAGTGTGGCGACGGCGATGGCAAGGCGCTTGAGGAGATAGGCGGTCATGGAAGGTGAACTGAAGAGATCGAGCGCCCACACTGTCGCTGGGGCGCGAAGGAGCGCAAGCGTCGCCTTTTGGCCAACAGCCTCACTCGCTCCACTTCACCTTGGTCAGGTCATTGGCCTGGATCGGCGCGTTTTCCCATAACCCTTGCAGCTTGGCATCCCAGACGCCGACCTTGGGCAGTTCGAAGAGGAAGCCGACCACGGCATCATCGGCCAGGATCTTCTGTGCCTGTCCCAGCAATTCCTTGCGCTTGGCCTCGTCGGAGGTGAGGTTCAGATCGGCAATCACCTTGTCGAAGGCCGGATTGTCGTAGTTGAAGTAATAATCCTTGCGCGAATAGATATCGATGTCGTTGGGCTCGGTGTGCGAGACGATGGTCAGGTCGTAATCCTTCTTGGTGAACACCTGATCCAGCCACTGCGCCCATTCGACCGGGATGATCTCGAGATCGATGCCGACGTCGCGAAGTTCCGAGGCGATGATCTCGCCGCCGAGCCGCGCGTAAGAGGGCGGCGGCAATTTCAGCGTCGCCTTGAAGCCGTTCTCCAGTCCCGCTTCCTTCAGCAGTTCCTTGGCCTTGGCGACATCATGCGGATAGCGGCCGGTGAGGTCGAGATAGTCCTTGTTGGCCGGTGACATGTGCGAGCCGATCGGCACTCCGAGGCCGGCCGAGGCGCCGTCGATGATCGCCTTGCGGTCGAGCGCATAGGAGATCGCCTGCCTCACCTGCAGCTTGTCGAAAGGCGGCTTCTTGTTGTTGATCGACAGGATGGTTTCGCCCTCGGTTGCGCCGATCACCACCTTGAAGCGCGGGTCGTCCTTGACCTGCGCGACGCTGTCGGCATCGAAGAACGGGAAAGCCTGGATGTCGCCCGAGAGCAGCGCCGGCACATAGGCGGCGGCATCCGGCACGATGCGGAACTCGGCCTTGTCGAGCGACGCCGGCGTGCCCCAGTAATTGTCCGATTTGACCAGCGTGATCGACGATCCCTTGGCCCAGCTCTGGAATTTGAACGGGCCGGTGCCGATCGGCTTCTCCTTGTTGGTGTCGGCCGATTCAGGCGCCACGATCACTGCGTCGCCCCAGCCCATATTGTAGAGGAAGGAGCCTTGAGGGTTCTTCAACGTCACCTTGACCGTTGCCGGGTCGACCACGTCGACCGTTTCGATGGCGGCGAACAGGCCTTTCTGCGCATTGACCGAGTTGTCGGCGCGGGCGCGGTCCAGCGAGAATTTCACGTCGCTGGCGTCGAAATCGGTGCCGTCGTGGAATTTGACGCTGGTGTGCAGCTTGAAGGTGTAGACCTTGCCGTCATCGGAAATGGTCCAGCTTTCGGCCAGATCCGGCAGCACCTCGCCATTCGGCCCGATGCGGGTCAGGCCCTCGAACACATTGGCGTAGAGAACCTCATCGATGGCCGCGGCAGCACCGGCGGTCGGATCAAGATGCGGCGGTTCGAGCGGAATGCCGATGACCAGGTCGGTTCGCGCGGCAAACGCCGAGGTGCCAGTGGCCAGCGACAGCACCGCCGCCGCCAGAATGGTTTTCCACAATCTCATCGTGCAACTCCCCATGCGTTTCAGACACGTGCTCAAACCCGGGCGATAGAAGCGTGATTTTGCCACGGAGTAAATTGCGTTTCGTTCTGCCCGGCAGGATGGCCGGGAATGTTTTTGCCGTGGCAGCCCTGCCGGCAGGTCGAAGCTTGTTGTGATGCGGAGCTATCCCGAGGCTGTGCCGCGTAGCAGCACGTTGAGCCCGATCGCCATCACCTTGGCCGATTCCACCATGTCCGATATTCCGACCCATTCGTCCGGGCGGTGGGCGAGGTCGAGAATGCCCGGGCCATAGGCGATGCAATCATAGATATGGCCGATGCGGGCAATGTGCTTCTGGTCGTAGGTGCCGGGCGAAATGACATAGTCCGGTTCACGGTCGAAGATCGCCATGATGCCTTGCGCCACCGCCTTGACCACGGGCGCGTCGCGCTCGGTCATCAGCGGCAGCACTTCCATCAGGTCGCGGATCTCGTAGTCGAATTTTTTCCGCTCGCGCTTCAGCCGGTCGAGAATGCCGGTCACTTCACCTTTGACCGTGCCGAGGTCCTCCTCGAGCAGGAAGCGGCGGTCGATGGTCAGCCGGCAGGAATCGGGCACGTTGGGCGAGGGCAGGCCGGGTCGGAAATCCTCGGTCTGGCCACCGTGGATGGAGTTGATGTTCATGGTCGAGCGCCTGGCGCCTTCGGGCACGACCGGCATGCGCGTCATCTTGCGGTCGAGCGCGGGGAACAATTCATCCTCGAAGGCCTGCAGCACGGCGCCCATATGGCGTACCGCATTGTCGCCGAGAAACGGCATCGAGCCATGCGCGATCTCGCCCTTGGTTTCGATCTCCGCCCACCAGACGCCGCGATGACCAAGGCAGATGCGGTCCTTGTTCAGCGGCTCGGGAATAATGACGTGGTCGACCCTGGGTTTCGAGAAATAGCCGAGCCTGGCCAGATGGGCGACGCCGCCGAAGCCGCCGGACTCCTCGTCGACGGTGCCCGATATTTCGATGGCGCCGGGAAAGTCGGGAAACACCTCCAAGAAGGCTTCGGCGGCAATGACCGAGGCGGCCAGACCGCCCTTCATGTCGCAGGCACCACGGCCGTAGACCTTGCCGTCCCGGACGACGCCGGCAAAGGGATCGACGGTCCAGCCTTCGCCCGCTTCGACAACGTCGATATGCGAGTTGAAGTGGACGCAGGCGCCAAGCGAGCGTCCGTCGAAACGGGCAACGACATTGACACGCGGGTAGCGATCGGTGTCGCCGGGCGTGCCTTCGGCGCGGATGAATTCGGTCTCGAAGCCGCTCTTCTTCAGCCGCGCACTGAGATATTCGGCGCATGGCCGGTAGGCCTCGCCCGGTGGGTTGATGGTCGGAAAACGGATCAGGTCAGCGGTCAGCGCGACGACATCGTCGCGCCGGTCATCGATTGCCTTGAGGAGTCGCTCGTTCATGCGACGAGTTGAGCAGCGATATCTGCGATTTTGCAAGCCCGCTGGTGATCAGGCCCGTGCGGCGTGTCGTTGCGGCAACTATCGCGCGAAATCGATCAAATTCGCTGCTTTGGATTGGCGAATTGGTCAAGGAGTGTGTGCTATCCGTTCACCTGCCATTAAAAAGATGAAAAACAACGTGATGGCAGGCAAGTAAGGGGCAATCAAAGGGGTTTGATCGCATGAAAAAGACAG
Organism: Mesorhizobium kowhaii; assembly: GCF_042431665.1. Taxonomy (NCBI): domain Bacteria; kingdom Pseudomonadati; phylum Pseudomonadota; class Alphaproteobacteria; order Hyphomicrobiales; family Phyllobacteriaceae; genus Mesorhizobium; species Mesorhizobium kowhaii. The sequence goes on along the minus strand of NZ_JBHLYT010000002.1, from coordinate 86,959 downwards.
TTCTCATGGCAGCCGTGTTTGTCGCGATGCTGTTCGGTGCCGCGGGGCAGGGTTGGGCAGCCAGCCTCGTTGCAAGCATAGACGTGTCGTCGCAGACGATGACGGTCAGATATGGCTTTTCGGTTTATCGATGGAGCGTGTCCACCGCGCGACCCGGCTATTTCACGCCGCGCGGCACCTATCGGCCGCAACGCACGGCCCGGATGTGGTATTCGCGCAAATACCATATGTCGCCAATGCCTTATTCCGTGTTCTTCCGTGGTGGCTATGCCATCCACGGAACCGGCGCCGTCAGGCAGCTCGGCAGACCGGCATCGCATGGCTGCGTGCGGCTGCACACGGCCAACGCCGCAGCCTTCTATTCGATGGTGCGGGAAGTGGGTTTCGGCAACACGCGGATTGTCGTGACGAACTAGTGCCGTCGGGCATCGTCCGGATGGCGGCGCAGTCTTGTCCTGTGTTAGCCGGTTCAACGTCGGTGGGTCGCTGAACCGACCCAACTGTTTGTTTTTACGTGCATTTTTCCTGAATTGCTTTGGCCGCCGAAGCCAACGGCAAGTTGGAACGCGTACATTCCTGGCATAGTCAATGCCGACTGCTGGGGCCTCTTTCTAAGCGGCGACGATTTTTCATTACTATGTAGAAAGCATTGGTATGAGACTTTCCGCCGGTAGCGGCAGCACTTGGGCGACCAGTTTTCTATATTAGACGTCTCTTATTTTTTTGCAGGCCAGTCAATCGGCAACCGGAAGTCTAGCCGCTGCGTACCGATTGTCGGAATTGACAGATGCTCTCCCAGCTAAAAATGGACGATCGTGTTTCCAGTCGGCCCGCCGGGGTGGTTATTCTTGGTGGGGCGCACGGGACGCTGGCGCTGGCCAGGAGCCTTGGCGCGCAGAAAGTGCCGGTCTGGCTGATAAGCGCCGACACGCCTCTGCCCCGCTTTTCGCGTTACGCTCGTCGGCAGATGACGTGGCCCGGCCCCGAGGATGACGGCGCCGTTGCCTTCCTGCTCAAGCTGGCTGAGACCGAGGGGTTGGACGGTTTTCTTCTGGTTCCCGGCGGCGACCCTGAAGTTCGCTTTGTGTCGCAAGCCATCGAGCAACTGTCCGATGTATTCGACGTGGTGCTGCCACCATGGCAGCAGCTGAAATGGGTTTGTGAGAAGCCGCTTCTGTATCGTCGTGCCCGCGAACTGGCACTCGCCATTCCGCTGACCTACGAGTTCACTTCGCTGGAGCAGGCAACGGCCGCCGCGCTTCGCTTTCCCGTCATCCTGAAGCCGAACATGGGCGGGCGCAGCCGTTTTGCTCGCGCAAAAGCCATTCTCGCCAACGACCAGGCGTCGTTCCTGGCAGCCTATAAATGGGCCGCCGAACAGATCGGTTTCGAGAATGTCGTCGTTCAGGAAATGATACCGGGGGGAGGAGAAAGCCAGTTTTCCTACGCGGCGCTGTGGAACCGGGGCGCGCCGGTGGCCGAGTTTACCGCCCGTCGCAGCCGGCAATATCCGGTCGATTTCGGCTATACCAGCACCTTCGCGGAGGTCGTCGACGAACCGCAACTGATCGACGCCGCGCGCCGGCTTCTTGGATCGATCGCACACCACGGACTGGTGGAGGTCGAATTCAAGCGCGACCCCCGCGATGGCTCGTTGAAGATACTCGATGTCAATCCGCGGCCCTGGACATGGTTTGGGCTTGCCGCTGCCGCGGGCGTCGATCTCGGCGCCATGCTTTGGGCAATCAAGTCGGGCCACGAGGTCGGGGCGGTCTCGGCGCGGCCGAATACGTCCTGGATGTATCTGGTTCGGGACATGGTGGCCGTCAGCAAGTTGATCTCAAGTGGCCGGCTGACAAAGGGGGCCTATTTGCGCTCATTTGGCTCGGTACGGGCATGGGCGACATTCACGGCAAGCGACCCGATGCCGGGCCTGATCGACATACCATTGACTGCATGGAGAGTGCTGACGAGGCGGATACTTCGTATGCGGTGAAATCAGTGCCTGGCAATGCCGGATAAGCTGCCGGTCAGGTAGAAGAACGCTGTCTATTTCCGCAATCTTAACTCAAGGACGTTTAGGACGGCGACGTGACTGAGTAAGTTTCCGGGCAGAGATCCGGCTTGCAGAGATCCACGAGAACCATGACATGACCGCTCCCATGCCCAGGACCGATTGCGAGGTGGCTGTAATCGGTGCCGGACCGTTCGGGCTGGCCGTTGCTTCCGCGCTCAAGGCGGCGCGCATTGAAACGCTTGCCCTTGGCGGTGCGATGTCCTTCTGGCGCGACCACATGCCAAGAGGCATGAGGCTGCGCTCACCCTGGCATGCGACCTATATCGGCCAGACCAAAGGTGCGCTCTCGCTAGATTCCTACGCAGCGGTTCTTGGAATCTCGCCGCGCGAACCGCTGCTGCTCGAAAACTTCATCGACTATGGACTGTGGATACAGGCCCAGACGGTTGCCGATCTGGATACGCGCTGGGTTAGCCGCATCGAGACGGCGAAGGGAGGGTTTCGCCTCGCTCTTGCCGATGGCGATGCCGTCCATGCGCGGCGTGTCGTCGTTGCCACCGGGCTGATGAACCAGCAGATGATCCCCGCCGTCTTCAATGGATTGCCCGCCGAACTGGTCAGCCATGCCAGCGAACATGCCGGCTACGAGGCCTTCCGCGGCAAGCGGGTCGCCGTCATCGGGCGCGGGCAGAGCGCCTGCGAATCCGCGGTGCTGCTCAAGCGAAGCGGGGCGGATGTCGAACTTGTCTGCCGTGGCGACATCCATTGGCTTGGGTATCGAACGCTGTCGGGAAACAAAAGCTGGAGTTTGCGCGACTTCGCTTCGGAGCGCCTTGCGTCGCCCTCCAGGGTCGGCCCCTTCCCACTGTCATGGCTGGTCGAAGTCCCAGGCTTTGTGCACCGGTTTCCGGAGGCAGCCAGAGATGGGCTCAACACGCGCAGCCTTGGGGCCGGCGCGTCAGGCTGGCTGAAGCCGGACTTCGACGGAATAAAAGTCAATGCCGGCAGCAGGATTGTTGGCGCAGCCGCCAAAGGCCATGCCATCGAACTGCGGTTCGAGAAGGATGCCGCTACCTTCGATCACGTCCTGCTGGGCACGGGTTACCAGATCGATATCGCCAGGCTGGGGCTGTTCGCGCCCGATGTGCTTGCCGCGATTACGCGCCGGGAAGGCGCTCCGGTGCTCTCCGCGGGATTCGAGTCGAGCATTCCTGGCCTGCATTTCGTTGGCGCGAGCGCCGTCGGCAGTTTTGGCCCGCTGATGCGTTTCACCGCCGGCACGCCTTACGCCGCGCGCAACGTCACCCGTTTCGTCAAGGCCAGAGGCAAGGGCTACGCCGCGGCGCGAAACTGAAAGACCGCGTAGTCGATGGTTCGGATCGCGTCGAGGAAACCGGGCATCGGCGGTACGGAAAGTTCCACGAAAATGCCGGCTTCGCGGATTGCCGGCCTTGCCCAATCGATGGCGCGGTGGCTTGAGCTTCCGTAGACGATGAAACAGTTCCGCGGGCGCCGTTCGAGCGACGACACGAGATTTTTCAGCACGATGTCGAAAACGTCCTTCGAAAAAGGATTGTAGAAATAAACCACCAGGGGCGCATCGGGAAATTCGTAAGCTGCCGCATCCGCCTCGACGACACTGAGTGCCCGGCATTTCTGCGACGGATCCCGGAAGCGCTTTATGTTGCTTCTGGCGATTTCGACCAGCTCGCGTGCGAACTCCACCCCGATGATCTCGGCAAACGGATATCGCGACGCCAGCAATAGCGTTCGCGATTTCCCAGAGCCGATGTCGATGAATGTATGGCCCTGGAGATCCTGGGGCAGCGACTTCATGATGAAATCAAAGGTTTTGGGCGAGGTGCATACGGCTTCGTTGCCCTTGCTGCGATGCGGGCCAACGACATCCAGCGCGGCGAGCTGGATCGAGCCAGCTGTATCGACATCGTGCCGGCGATCCCATTTTCGCGCGAGGCGGTCGGCGACGATATAACGGACGTTTCGCAGGACAAAGCCAACGCTTGCGCCGAACCCATGCCGACGAACGAGCCTGATCGGCTCCAGCAAGCCCCGCTGGCGGATATAGGACCAGGCCCTGCCAAAACGGCCGAACGAACGGTCCTCGAGGCTATCCCGGTCCAGGCGACGCGTTTCGAGACTAACCATGCAACGGGTCCAGCCGATGAATATCGCTGAGATATTTGCACCCCGGCCGTTTAAGATTCCCTGACCAACAAAGCTACGAATGTCAGGACCGGTAAGCCAATCAATGGGCTCAGGCACCAGCGACTGGCGCTTTTGCCTGCGTGGGCCGCTTTCCCCGCCGGCCGCCGCCGATCTCCCACCTTTTATGGAACCACATCCACTGGCCGGGATCTTCGCGTACCCAGCGCTCGACTACGTCGTTGAGAAGCTGTGTGGTGGCGTGGACATCAACGATGCCGTCAGCGGTGCGCGGCAAGATTAGCCTGTCCTCGATCTCGAGCCGGAAGCGGTTGCCCGGAAGCCTGACGCAGCGCGCCGGATAGACGTCGCAGTCGTAGTGACGGGCAAGGGTGCCCAGGACGCGATTGCTCTGGCAGGGACGGCCGAAGAATGTCGTCTCCAGGCCGTTGGAGAATTTCTGGTCGACCAAGACGCCGATGTTGCCACCGTTCTCCAGGACGCCGGCCAACGCAAATGAAGCGCCGGCCATCGATGGCAGCAATGAGCCCATGGTCGAGCGGCGCGTCGAAAGGATGTAGTCGGCAAGGTAGGGGTTGTTGGGCGGGCGAAACAGCGCCGTGATGTTCATACCGAAGGTTGCCGCGGCCACCGGCAGCAGTTCGAAATTGCCGAGATGGCCGGTGAAGACGATGTGCGGCTGCTTTTCGGCGGCGATCTCGATGAAGTGTTCTATCCCCTTGACCTCGACGCGTCCCAGGCTGGTGGCGGCGGGATCGTAGTCGAACAGGGCGTCGAGAAAGATGTATTCGGCGGCGAGGCGGGCCATGTTGCCCCACATGTCCGAGGCGATGGCCTGGATCTCGGCTTCGCTCTTTTCCGGATAGGCCTTGCGCAAATTGTCGACGGCGACCTGATGGCGCCCCACCCGGGGGCCGACGCGGCGTGCGACGCGGTCAGCGAAATTCAGCGCGCTGTCAGCCGGTAGCAGGCGCAGGACCGAGATGATCAGCATCGCCGCACGCGCAACCAGCCAGTAGTTCAACTGGCGCAGCTGCCTGCCATAACGAAATTTGAGATCCCGGCGAAACTTCTTGAACACTGAGGTCAAGGCTCTATGTGACGCGCAGGATGATCTTGCCGAACACGTCGCGGCCTTCCATGCGCTTCAGCGCGGCATCGATATCGCCGAAGCCGACTTCGGTGTCGATGACCGGTGCGACCTGTCCCGCCGCCATTTTTTGCATGGCGTTGGCCATGTTCTCCATGCGGCAGCCGAAGGAACCGAGCAGTTTCAACTGCTGCTGGAACAGCTGCATCAAATTGATCTGCGTCGACACGCCCGAGGTCGAGCCACAGGTTACCAGGCGACCGCCGCGCTTCAGGCACAGCATCGAGCCGGCAAAGGTGTCGGCGCCGACATGTTCGAAGACGACATCGACGCCCTTCTTCTTGGTCAGCTTGCGCACGACGCCTTCGAAGCGGTCGTCGCGATAGTTGATGACATGGTCGGCGCCGAGCGCTTTGGCCTTGTCGATCTTGTCGTTCGAGCCGACCGTGGTGATGATCGTGCAGCCCATCCGCTTCGCCAGCTGGATGGCCGCCGAGCCGATGCCGGAGCCGCCGGCATGGACAAGGATGGTCTCGCCGGGCTGCAGCCTGGCGTTGTCGAACAGCATGTGCTCGACGGTGCCGAAGGTGACTGGCGCCACCGCAGCGCCGATATCGGTCACGCCGGGCGGGGCGGGGACCAGCAGGCGCGCCGGCAGGTTGATCTTCTCCTGCGCGAAGCCGTCGAGATGGAAGCCGTGAACGCCCGAAACATGTTCGCAGAGATTGTCGCGGCCTTCGCGGCAGGCACGGCAAAGGCCGCAGGTGCGCGCGCCGTAGATCGACACCAACTGTCCGGGCAAGAGACTGGAAACGCCGGGACCGACCGCCTCGACCTCGCCGGAGGCTTCCGCGCCGACGACCAGCGGCAGCTTGCGCTTGGCGAAGGCCATGCCGCGCCAGCCCCAGACGTCGATGTGGTTCAGCGCCACCGCCTTTATGCGCAGTGTGACTTCGCCGAGTGCCGGCGGCGGAGGAGGCGGCAGGTCCACCGTCTCAAGACGGCGGTCCTCGATAAGTTGCAGTGCGCGCATGGAGCCTGTCGGTTCTGATTGGCGGAAAAAGGTCGCTTAGACCGGTTCCCGCGCCATGACAAGGCAAGTGTTCTGGCCGCCGAAGCCGAAGGAGTTCGACAGAACACTGCGGACCTCGGCGTTGCGCTTCTTGTTCGGCACCACGTCGAGCACGATCGCCGGGTCAGGATTGTCATAGTTGATGGTCGGCGGAATGACGCTTTCGCGCATCGTCATCAGCGAGAACGCCGCCTCGACAGCACCGGCCGCCGACAGCGTGTGGCCGATCATCGATTTGTTCGACGAGACCGGCATCGAGCCGATCCGCTCGCCGAACACCGTCGACAGCGACAGGTGCTCCATCTTGTCGTTTTCCGGCGTCGAGGTGCCATGGGCGTTGACGTAGTCGATCTCGTCTTTGCTCAGGCCGGCATCGGCAAGGGCGGCACGAACCGCGGCGATCGCCGGCGAACCGTCCGGCTTGGAGCGGGTGCGGTGGAAGTCGTCGGCCTTTTCGCCACAGCCGCGCAGAATGCCTAGAACAGTCGCTCCACGGGCAAGTGCTGCTTCCAGCGATTCCAGCACGAGCGCGCCGGAGCCTTCGGCCAGCACGAAGCCGTCGCGATCCTTGGAGAAGGGTTTTGATGCTTTTTCCGGGATGTCGTTGTGGGTGGAAAGCGCCGACAGCAGCGAGAAACGGATCAGTGCCTCGGCGGTCGCCGAACCGTCGGCGCCGATCGACAGCGCCCGGTCGCATTCGCCGCGGCGGATCGCCTCGACGCCGAGCTGGATGGCGGTGGCGCCGGAGGCACAAGCGGTCGACAGCGTGATCGGCAGGCCGCGCGTGCCGAAGCGGTCGGCGAGCCGGTCGGCGATCGAACCGAATTGCGTGGTCTCGAAAATGTCTGTCACCTTCAGCCCGCGCGCCACCCGCAGCAGCCTTTCGGCGCCGGCATCCTTTTTGTCGGAATTGTAGAGCGAGAAGCGTTCGTGCCAGTCGAGTTCGACCGGTGGCGAAGCAAGGAACAGAGGACCACCGAAGTCACTGGAATTGAGACCGGCTTCGGCCACGGCCTCGTGCGCGGCGGTTTCGGCAAGCTCATAGGTGAGGGGGCTGGCACCCTTCGAACTCGACGCCAGGAAGTCGACGGTGCCGGAGATGCGGGTGTTGAGATGGTCGACCGGAAAGCGGGTGATCGGGTGGATGCCCGATTTGCCGGAAGTCAGCGCTGCCCAATTGTCGGCCTTGCCGACGCCAAGCGAGGTCACCACGCCGATGCCGGTGACGGCGACGATTGGCCTGCCTATGTGATCGTTCAGATTGGCCATCCGGGAGCCCTCGACCTTCTAGTATCGTTACAGCATGGATTGCGGAGCACCGCCTCAGGCGGCGTTGACCAGCGCCATGCCCTCGAATTGGTGATAGCCGATAGCCGTTGCAAGGACGGTTGCGGGAACGCCTTCGAATGGCGTCTCGGCAGCGGCATCAAAAACGGGGTAGGCGGCCTTGCGGTCGATGGCGAGTGCGGCCAGCGCTACGGCGAACGGAAACTGCGCTTCCTTCATATGTCCGGTCAGCGTCGAGAAGCCGCGAGAAGCGATCGCCGGATTGGCATCGAGCGCTGCTTTCTCGGCGGTGGTTGCGGCATGCGCGCCCGACGCGCCCGACAGGGCAAGCAGCTTGCCGTTCGGCAGCGCCGCTTGGCTGAGCAGCGCGGCGATCTCCGCGTCGAGTTCGCCCCGCCGCCGCCTGGCGCGGCCGGAGACGATCGGCCCGAGCTCGGCATAGATCTTGCGCCCACGGCTTGTCGCGTGTTCGCGCTGCTCCAGCACCAGGAAGGCACCGCCGGAGCCTGACACCACGCCGCCGCCTTCAGCGCCCTGTCTTTGCCAGACCGGCTTCCACGGGCCGCGATGCAAATAACCGGCAAGCTCGTAGCCGAGCAGCATGTCGGAATGTTCGGTCTGGAAGGCGCCGCCGACCAGGATATGCGTCGACTGGCCGGAGCGGATGCGCGCGGCGGCCGTCTCGACGGCGGCGACGCCCGCACCTTCCTCGCCCATGAAGGTTCTGGACGAGCCGGTCACCTTGTGGACGATGGAGATGTTGCCGGCGAGCAGATTGGAAAGCTGGGCCAGGAACAGGGTCGGCCGCAGTTCGGTGGTCAGCTTCTCGTTGAGCAGCACGTCGCGGTCGTTGCGGCTTTCCGAAGCGGCGAGAATGGCGGCGTCGACCGCCTCGTCGCGCTCGCCGCCACCGGCGGCCACCACCATGTCCATGGTTGCGCAGAGTTCGTCATTGCCCTTGATGCCGGCATCGTCCAGCGCCAGGCCGGCAGCATAGGTGCCGAGCCTCTGCCAGGTCTCCATCTGACGCTGGTCGCCGCGCTTGGCGATCTGCAGGTTCCAGTCGATCTCGGGCAGCGGATGGACAGTGTAGGGCGCGAAACGCGCGGCTTCGAGCACCGGCTGCAGACCCGGCTGCGCGAGCTTCTGCCAATGGGCGTCCGGACCCTCTCCCAGCGAGGAGACAAGGCCGATACCAGTGATGACGACGTCGTGGGGGCTGCTCATGGGCGGCTTTGTGGGTCAGGCGGCAGAGCGCGTCAAGGTCGCGCGCTCAACTGACGTCAGGCGGTCTTGGCGGCGACCAGCGCGTCGATCTTGGCGCACAGGTTCTTCATGACGAAGTAATCGTCGGTCGAAGCCTTGCCGTCATTGACCTCCTGGGTCCACTTTTCCAGCGGCACCTTGATGCCGAATTCCTTGTCGATGGCGAAGACGATGTCGAGGAAATCGAGGCTATCGATGCCGAGATCGTCGATCGTGTGGCTCTCGGGCGTAATGGTGTCGATATCGATCTCGCTGGTGTCGGCAATGATCTTGGCGACTTTGTCGAACGTGGTGGACAAGGGCTTTTCCTTCGGTTGCGGGCGGAATCTGTCCGCATGTGTTTGGGCGCTGTCTAATCGGTTTTTCCCGGCAGGAAAAGGCCTGATACGCCGGGCGCAGATGGGAAGCGCCCTATGGAAACGCAAGAAGAGCCGCCGGTTGACCGGCGGCTCTTCCCATTGACGTTACGTCAGCTCAGCCGTCGCGGAGCTTGACCAGGTCGTTGAGCAGTCCGCCCGTTCCATTGTGGACGGTCAGCCGCTCGACCTTGCCGGCGATGGTTTCCAGAGCCTCGAGCTCCTTCAGCCGCAGCATCACCGGGTTCTCCGCCATCACCCGGGCCGTGTTGAGCAGCGAACGCGTGGCGTTCGTCTCCTCGCGGCGGCGGATGATGTTGGCCTCGGCCTGCTTTTCAGCCGACACCACCTGGTTGAGGATCTCGCCCATCTCGCCCGGCAGGATGACATCCTTGAGGGCGATATCGCTGACCTCCACACCGATCTCGGCCATGTCGGCGCGGACCTTTGCCGCCGCTTCCTCGTCGACCGTCACCTTCTTTTCAAGGATCTGGTCGAGCGTCAGCGCGCTCAGCGTCTTGCGGAAGGCGTACTGCAGGGCGCGGTAGAGGGCTTCGGAGAAGTCCTTGACAGCGCTCACCGCCTTGACCGGATCGACGACCCGGTATTCGGCGGCGATGTTGACGCGGATCGTGACGCGATCCTTGGTCAGCACTTCCTGCCCGGCAACGTCGAGCGACTGGCGCTTGAGGTCGACGACCTTGATCTGCACCATGCGTCCGACGTTCCAAAAAGCATGCACGCCCGCCGTCAGCGTCCTGACCAGGACACCGTCGATGAACAGCAGTCCGGCCTGGCCGTCGACGACCGGATGGACGGACATCAATTCCGTCTTCCGGGCCTGGCCGAGCCGGCGCATGACCGCCGCATCGATGGCGAGATCGGCCGACGTGTCGATCGACGTCACCTTCCACGGACCGGCATCCGTCCACAGCACGAGCTTGCGATCCGGCGCCAGCACGGCATGCAGGTTGCCGTCACGCTCGATGACGGCGACGTCCGTGCGCCCGGTGCGAACGACGGTGAAATGACGCGCGGCCATATTCGGGAGCTTGTCGAACAACGCCTTCTCGTATGCCGAAACGAATTCCGGGTTCTTCAGATCGTGCCGTGACACCTCAAGGCTTCCGCGCCGGTTGGCGAGCCAATATTCGCCCGGCAGCAGGACAGCCTTGATCTCACCCTTGTGGAGGGTGAGGGCACGTTCGTTTTCCTTTACGAGGACGCGCTCGCGTCCAAGAACCTTGTCGAGAATGGTCATTGTCTTACTCCTGTCGGGCATGGCCCCATGCGAGGCGTCAAGTCATGCGTCGATCGTTCCTTTCGTTTCTCGTTTCACATCGTCTCTAACGTCATGGTCCGGGCACGAATGATCCGGGGACTGGTGGCATCAATCCGTGGCGGGCCCTCGGGAGCGGATCGCGGGGCAGGGAAGCGGGCGCCGGAGGCCTTGGCCTCCCTTGCCGGCGACACTGCGCCTTGACCATCACCGCGGGCCTGGCCGCAAGCCGATGGCGAAAGACTCTCAAGATGATCCGCGCCCGAGGGCTTGGATCGTCCGTCAGGTCTTTCGCATTCCAGTCCCCGGACCGTTTTCAGATAACACCTGGCAGGGTGCTGGCTTGTCAGCCAATGGAGAAGGAATCGAACCTTCGACAGTCAGATTATGAATCTGATGCTCTAACCAAACTGAGCTATCCGTGGTGCGGATGAAGGGACTCGAACCCCCGACCTCCGGACCCAAGTCCGGCGCTCTCCCAACTGAGCTACATCCACGATCCCAATCCCCTAAGCGGCACCGTATACAGGGCGGCAAAGCCGCCTGCACGGGCGGAGACGAAAGCTCCAACCGTTGTGCTCACTTCGGTTTTCGTGACCGGGTGCGCGCCTATAGACCCTGCGACGGGTTGTCGCAAGCGGCTTTGTCGTGGCCTATTTACGGCTTCTTTCGGCGGTGGCATTTCGGCAACACCGCGCCCAACGTCGACGACGAAGCGCCAGCCTGTCAGAAGGTGACCCGGCCGAGCACGCGCAGGCCGTCGCCCTGCGGCTCGACGACCACGGCCTCGCCTTCGCGCGGCGAGACGCCGGTCAGCGCCACGATGTCTTCCAGATGGGTGACCATGACCAGATTGTCGGAGCCGGAATAGGCGCGGATTTCCTTCATGATCGCCGCGATCTGCGCGGCTTTCTGCGTTTCATCGCCCTTCAGGAGATCGAGCGGCGCGAAGAGCTCCGGCTCGGCCTCGAAAGCGATGCGCGCGGTGTCGAGACAGCGGCAATAGCGGCTGGACAGCACACGCTCGATGGGTGCCGCGCGGGCGGCAAACAGGGCGCCGATCTTGCTCGCCTGCTGCTTACCGCGCGCCGACAGGTTGACCTGGGTGGCACAGCTGTCGATGTCGAAATTGGCCGGATCGGTGGTGCCGGTGACCATGGCATGGCGAAGCAGCACGACATGGCCGCCATCGCGCAACAGCGCCCAGCCGGCGTCTGTGGCGTGGGCTGCGGCCGGGATGGCGAGCAGAAGCAAAGCCAGCACAAATCGAATCATAGGCCATCCTTCTCCGGTTCCCGGCAATGGGTTCCGGTGACCGGGCATATAGGGAAGGTAAAGCCAGTCGAAAGACAAGGCGCGGTCGGGTGGAGCCCTACTTCTTCGCCATTTGCTTCTTCGCCAGATCGATCTTCTTGTCGGTCAGCGGGATGGGCATCGTGTAGCCGGCTTCGGTAAAGCCCTGCTTGGCGCTCTCGAAGAATTCGATCGCTTTTCGATATTCGGCCTTGCCGCCGCCATAGCTGGCGCGGTTCCAATGGATGTCGCCGAGATTATTCTGTTCGAAGGCCCACTGCATCGGCTGGCTTTCGCGGGTGAACACCTTCAGCGCTGCCGTGAAGGCTGCCTCGGCATCGCTGAGATATTTGTCGGTCCGCTGGAGATTGCCAAGGTTGAGCAGGCTCATGCCGATGCCGTTCTGGGCGTTGGCCCAGTCGACGGGTGCGGCTTCGATGGTCAACACTTCAAGTGCCGCCCGCCGCGCGGTGATGGACTCAAGCAAGGTCTTAGGGTCGGCGTTGCTCATGCTCAGCCAGTGCAGCGTCGAGCCGAGGCCTGCCTGGGTCAGCGCCCATTGCCGCGGGTTCGTCTCGCGCTTGTATTCACGCAACGCATCGCGAAAGGCGGCGATGGCCTCGCCATAGTATTCCGGCTTGTCGGTCACACCGCCGAGAACCCGCAGCGTGTTGCCAAGACTGTGCTGGCTTGCTGCCCAGTCGAGCGGGAATTTTCGTCTGACATAGACCTGTCGGGCTGCCCGGAACGATGCTGCCGACTGATCGAGCATGGCCACATCGCGGGTGCGCTGGCCAAGCGTCTGATAGATAGATCCGAGATTGTTCTGGGCGGATGCCCAGTCCTTCGGAAATCGTTGCCGGGTAAACACCGTCAGCGCATCGCCATATGCTGAGGCAGCCTCTTCGAGCGCATCGGTGCCCATGTCGAAGCGTGCGACGCCACTCAGCGCGTTGCCGAGGTTGAGCCGGGTAGTCGCCCACGCCACCGGAAAGGTTTCGCGGGTTCGCACCTTGAGCGCTGCGCGGAACGCATCGGCCGCCTCATCGATCTTTGCCTTGTCGTTGAGCTGGATGCCAAGCGTCACAAGCGTGTTGCCGAGATTGTTCTCGACCATCCCCCACTCCACCGGAGTTTTCTCGCGTGTGTATTCCTCAAGTGCCAGCCGGTAGGCAGCCTCCGCTTGCGCCAGATGTTCGCCGGCTGGCTCACGCTCGGACAGCGCGTAGAGCACGATGCCGAGATTCATCTGCGACGACGCCCAGTCAAGAGGTACCTTGTCGCGCCGTCGTTTCTCCAGCGCGGCGCGCATTGCCGTCACCGCTTCATTCAATCGCTTCGGGTCGCTCTGCCGTTCGCCGATCGTCAACAGGACATTGCCGAGATTGCCTTGGGCCGCAGCCCAGTTGATGTCATCCTTCACGCGTTCGAACACGACAAGCGAATCGCGAAAGATCTGCGCCGCTTCTTCGAGATGCGCGGTTTCGGTCTCGCGCTCGCGGTTCTGTTCGCCATTGGGGATGAAGTTCAGGATGACGCGATAGGCCTCGATGGAATGCTGCAGGGCATCGAGATCGCCGGTGGCATTGCCGGAAGCGTTGAGCGCCTCGGCTTCCTGGCTCTTGTAGTTCCAGCGCAGCTTGTCGTCCCACTTTTCGGCCAGCGAAAACGCCTTGGCGTAATCGCCGGCGGCGGACTTGTAGTCGAAGACCAGCGCCGAGGCATCGGCCCGCCTGGCGTAGATCGCGGCATCGGCAAGGCGCTTCTGCTTGACGAGGCCTTCAGCTTCATCGACCACATCGCTTGTCTGCTCGACCCGGCCGACCGCGTCATCCAGGAATTTGCGCGCCGTCACGATGGCGCCCTGGCCGATGGCCTTGTCGGCGGAGGCGACCAAGCGTTTGATCTCGGGATCGTCGGTGCGCAGCGCGGCGCGCTCGGACATCATCTTCTTCAGGCGCTCGGCCTGGGCGTCGAGCACCTTTTGCAGATCTGTCGGATCCTCGGGGATTTTTTCCGTGCCGAGCGCCTTCAGCACGCCATAGAGCGCGTCGAGCGGCACGCCTTCCTGCAGCGAGGCCAGCTCTACTTGCGCCCGCTTAGGGTCGGGCAGGTCGGAAATGGTCAACAGCAGCTGCCGCCGCTCGCCAGTGATCAACCCGTCGTTCGCGCCCGCCCTGATAATCCAAACCCTCTATAACGCTGCCAGTCTACCATGATCAAATTCGGGCATGATCAAATTCAGGCGCGATTGCGCCGCGACCGTGGCTCGCCTATCACGGGAAAAATGTCTCCGCTCACCGAAACCGTCCTTTTCGTCTTCAGCCTTGTCGCGATCGGCTATCTCGCCGGGTTCACCGGCTATCTCAGACCGGCGAGCGGCGAGGGGATATCCGATTTTGCGATCAGCGTGGCGATGCCGCTGCTGTTGTTCCAGACCATGGTGAATGCCGATTTCCACGGTGTCGCGCCATGGTCCCTCTGGGGCGCCTATTTCGCGGCAGTAGCGATCACCTGGGCCGCCGGCCATCTCGTCACCACGCGGATCTTCGGACGGGATGCACGTGCCGGGGTCGTCGGCGGCGTGTCGTCGGCCTACTCCAATGTCGTGTTGCTCGGCGCTCCCTTCATTCTCGGCATTTTCGGCCCGAGCGGCTTCGAAGTGCTGTCGCTGCTCGTCTCCGTGCACCTGCCGATCATGATGATGGCTTCGATCGTCCTCTTCGAGATGTTCGGTCGCGGCAGCGTCGAGACCATGCATCCCCTGCGCATCATCCGCAGTTTCCTGAGACGGCTGTTCATCAATCCGCTGATCATCGGCATTCTGGCAGGGCTCGCTTGGCGCCTCAGCGGCGCGCCGCTGCCCGACCTTGTCATGCGGCTGGTCGATGCGCTGGCCGCTACGGCCGGGCCGGTGGCGCTGTTTGCCATGGGGCTCAGCCTGCGCCGTTTCGGCATTTCCGGCAATGTCCGGCCGGCGCTGGCGCTTTCGGTGCTGAAGCTGTTCCTGATGCCGGCGCTGGTTCTTGCCTTCGTCTGGCTGCTCGGCCTGCCGCCCCTGACGGCCAAGGTGGCGGTCGTGGTGGCGGCGCTGCCATCCGGCATCAATTCCTATCTCATCGCCGTCCAGTTCAACACCGGCCAGGCGCTGGCGTCGAACCAGATGACCATCGCCACGGCCTGCGCCGCCGTCACCACGGCTTTCTGGCTGACGGTGGTCGTGCAGGTTTTCGGGTAGGGATATTTGAGACCCGTTCATGCCTGCCAGCCCTCGTCTCCCGCTGGCCCAACCCCTATATGCCATCTTGCGATTGCTTGCCGGCCTTGCCCTAGGTAAAGAGCAGTGGCTTTGGCGTGCCGGCTTCAGTCCATTGCGCACGCTCGCCGAAGACTTCACAGACCGGCCCGTCAGTGCGCCAAACGGAGGATAGACCATGCTTCAGAAAACCAGCCATTTCATGCGGCAGGCCAATCTCATCAATGGCGAATGGGTGCAGGCCGACAGCGGCCAGACGGTCGATGTCAACAATCCGGCCACCGGCCTCAAGATCGGGACCGTGCCGAAGTCGGGCAAGGCCGAGACCCGCCGCGCCATCGAGGCCGCTGAAACCGCCTTCAAGTCGTGGCGCAAGACGACCGCGCTCGAGCGCTCGAAGCTGCTGCGCAAGCTGCACGACGCGATGATGGACAATCAGGATGTGCTGGCCGAGCTGCTGACCATCGAGCAGGGCAAGTCGCTGTTCGAATCGAAGGGCGAGATTGGCTCGGCCGCCTCTTATATCCTGTGGTTCGCCGAGGAAGGCCGCCGCACCTATGGCGACGTGGTGCCGTCGCCTTGGGCCGACCGCCGCATCCTGGTGACCAAGGAACCGGTCGGCGTCATCGCCGCCATCACGCCGTGGAATTTCCCGTCCTCGATGCTGGCTCGCAAGCTCGGACCGGCACTTGCCGCCGGCTGCACCGCGGTCGTCAAGCCTGCGTCGCAGACGCCGTACTCGGGTCTGGCCTGGGGCGCGCTTGCCGAGGAAGTCGGCTTCCCCAAGGGCGTCATCAACATCCTGACCGGTTCGGCCAGCGAGATCGGCGACGAGATCTGCGCCAATCCTCTGGTGTCGAAGATCACCTTCACCGGATCGACCGAGGTCGGTAAGCTTCTCATCCAGAAGTCGTCCGTCACCGTCAAGAAGGTGTCGATGGAGCTCGGCGGCAACGCGCCGTTCATCGTCTTCGACGACGCCGACCTCGAACGTGCGGTCGCCGGCGCGATCACCGCCAAATATCGTAATTCCGGCCAGACCTGCGTCTGCACCAACCGTTTCCTGGTTCAGGCTGGCGTCTATGACAGGTTCGTCGAGAAGCTCGCTGCCGCCAGCAACGGGTTGAAGGTCGGTTCCGGCCTCGAGGACGGCGTGCAGCAGGGACCGCTGATCGACGAGAAGGCAGTCGAGAAGGTCGAAGAGCTGATTGCCGACGCCACTGCCAAGGGCGGCAAGATCGTTGCCGGCGGCAAGCGCCACGCGCTCGGCGGCTCGTTCTTTCAGCCGACGGTCATTGCCAACGCGACACCCAAGATGCGCTTCATGAAGGAAGAGATCTTTGGCCCGGTCGCCCCGGTGTTCAAGTTCGAGTCCGAGGAAGAGGCAATCGCGCTCGCCAACGACACCGAATTCGGCCTCGCCTGCTATTTCTACACCGGCGATCTCGGCCGCGCCTTCCGCGTCATGGAAGGGCTGAAATACGGCATGGTCGGCGTCAATGAAGGCCTTATCACCACGCCCGAGGCGCCGTTCGGCGGCGTCAAAGAATCCGGCCTCGGCAAGGAAGGCGGACATCAGGGCATCGAGGATTACCTTGACACCAAATATGTCTGCATCGGCGGCCTCGGCCTCTGATACACTATCCCCAGATGGGCAGATATGTGACCTGCTCACCTGGGTCGAGAAAACCAGCCGAAATCCTCTGGATCAACTGGCGTTTGCGGGCATGGCAATGAAGGACGGCGAGGTTTTCGGCACGACGCAGGCAGGCGAGCCGGTGCGTCGCTTCATGATCAGGGGCGGTGGTCTCACCGCCAACATCATCGGGCTGGGCGCGATCATTCAGGATTTGCGCCTCACCGGGCACGATGCGCCGCTGGTGCTCGGCTATAACAATTTGGAAGCCTATGAGACCGACACCGCCTTCTTCGGCGCGGTTGTCGGCCGCTATGCCAATCGCATCCGAGACGGCCGCTTCACCATCGCCGGCCAGCGCTATCAGACCGAACGCAACTTCCTCGACAAGCATACGCTGCATGGCGGTTCGCAAGGCTATTTCCACCGGCCGTGGACGGTTTCGCTGCATGGCAGGGATTTCGTCACGCTGACGCTGCATGATCCCGACGGCACGATGGGCTTTCCCGGCGCGCTCGACGTCACCTGCACCTACCGGCTGAAGATCCCCGGCACGCTCAGCGTCGAACTGACCGCGACCTGCGAGGAGCCGACGCTGTGCAATCTCACCCAGCACTCCTATTTCAACCTGGATGATGGTGGCGCTGGCGACATTCTCGACCACAGGATGATGCTGAATGCCGGCGCCTATCTGCCGGTCGATGGCGACATGATCCCGACCGGCGTGGTCAAGCCGGTTGACGGCACGCCCTTCGATTTTCGTCAGGCGCGGTCGCTGCGCATGGAGACCGAGGGCGAACAGCTGCCCTACGACCAGAATTTCTGCCTCGCTCCGACGCGCGGGCCGCTCAAGCAGGCGGCTTGGACGCAAGGGGCGAGTTCCGGTGTCGAGATGGAGGTCTGGACCACGGAGCCCGGAGTCCAGCTCTACACCGGCCAGTACGTGACGCCGCGCAAGGGGTTGGAAGGACGAGACTACAAGGCCTTCTGCGGTTTCTGCCTGGAGCCGCAAGTGTGGCCGGATGCGCCGAACCGGCCGTATTTCCCGCAGGCAACGCTGTGGCCGGGCGCGATCTACCATCATGTGACGGAGTATCGGTTCCGGCTTCCGTAGTTCTTCAGGTCATTCGTTTTCGAACGCCGCTCGCAACGTCTCGAACGGCGCCAGCGCGCCGCGCACCTGTACCACGGCGGCGGCGACGCGATGGGCGCGCAATGCGGCATTTGCCGGGGCGTGGCCGGCGAGGCGTGCGGCCAGATAGGCGCCATTGAAGGAATCGCCGGCGCCGGTTGTGTCGACGGGTGCCTCGACATGGATCGCCGGCACGTCGTGCAATGTTCCGTTTTCGGCAATTAGCGCCGGCGCCTCGCCGTTCTTGACGACGACCTCGCTGACCATTTGCCCGAGCCGTTCGGCGGTCGCTTGCGGCGTTGCATCCTCAAACAGCATCTGCTCGTCGGGAAAGGTCGGCAAGGCGATGTCGGAGACGGCAAGCGCTTCGGCGATCGCTGCCTGCGCATCCTCGCGCCGGCGCCAGAGCCGCGGCCGGTAGTTGGGGTCGAAGGCGACAGTCGAGCCAGCCGCGCGCGCCTTGGCCACAGCCGCCAATAGCGTGGCGCGCGCGGCGTCCTCCAGAATTGCCAAAGTGATACCGGAAAAATATACAAGCGACTGATTTTCCAGGTTTTTCGACAATGCGGCCGGATCCGAGGCGAGCTGCCGGGCGGCGGCGTCGCCGCGCCAGTAGGTGAAGGAGCGCTCGGCACCGGTCAGTGTGATCGCATAGAGGCCGGGCCTTGCCCCCGCTATGATCGGGCTGGAGCCGATGCCGATGCCGTTTTCGGCGAAGAAACCGATCTGGCCTTGCGAGAAGGGATCGTCGCCGAAGGCCGAGACATAGGTGGCTGGCCGCTCAGTGCTCAACGCGTGCAGCGCCCACAGCGTGTTGAACGTGTCGCCGGCAAAGCCCATGCGCCAGTTCGGCCCCGTCTGGCCCGACAGTTCAAGCATGCATTCGCCGATCGAGGCGACGCCGTTTCCCGCCATCTGCAATCCTCCAATGATCCCGGTGCTGTAGCTTTTTGCCACCGGCAGCGCCATGCTTGGCAAGCAGGGTTTTTTCCGCCACAGCGTTTTCCCACAAGCTGGCGGGACGCGATCCGTCCGGCAAAACGTTGTCTGCAGAAGAGGAACCGGTTTGGCATCGTTATGGCGTTATCTTCTGGCGGGTCTTGGTCTGGCTGCCTTGCTGGTCGGCATTCTCGCGGTCGTCTATCTGACGGCGCCGCGATCGTCGCAGCCTGCCGTCCCGGATGTGTCGCGGACGAAGAACACCGACAACGGGCTTTTCGTGGCAAGCTTTTCGCCCGAGCGGGGCGTTGTGCGGCAAGGCGAACTGGAATCCTGGCTGCTGACCCTGAAGACAAAAGCCGGCGCGCCGGTGGAGGGGGCCGCGATCGCGATTTCCGGCGGCATGCCGCAGCACAATCACGGCCTGCCGACCAGCCCGCAAGCGACCGACTATCTCGGCGACGGGCGCTATCGGATCGAAGGGGTGAAATTCACGATGAGTGGCTGGTGGCAACTGCACTTCGCCATCTCGGCCACGGCCGGCTCCGACACGGTGCTGTTCAACGTGGTGCTGTGAGCGACCGATGAGGCACTTTCCGCGTGTTCTGACGCTGATGGTGGCGGTCATCCTTACCGGGTGCGGAGAGCCGGATTTTTCCGATACCGAAAAGAAGACCATCGCCTCGCTGGCGCTGTCGGCGCTGCCGTCGCTGAAGCCCGACACCACCAATCGTTTTGCCGATGTGCCGGCCGCTGCCGCTCTCGGCTCGACGCTGTTCTTCGACCAGGGGATGAGCCGTGATGGCACGGTGTCGTGCTCGACCTGCCACAAGATCGACCGCCAGTTCCAGGACGACCTGCCGCAAGCAGTCGGCGTCGGCCACACCAATCGGCGCACCATGCCGCTGGCCGGCGTCGCGCGCGATCCCTGGTTCTTCTGGGATGGCCGCCGCGACAGCCTGTGGGCGCAAGCGCTGACGCCGCTCGAAAACCCGCTGGAGCAGGCGGGAAACCGCGCCGCCTATGCGCATTATATCAAGGCGCGATTCGGCGAGCGCTATGAGCGCATCTTCGGGCCGCTGCCCGATTTCGCCGGCATGCCGTTGAATGCCAGCCCGCTCGGAAACGATGCCGAGAAGGCCGCCTGGAACGCGATGAGCGGCGCGCAGCGCGACGCGATCAACGGCGTCTATGCCAATATCGGCAAGGCGATAGCCGCCTTCGAACGATCGATCGAGCCGGCGCCGACGCGCTTCGACCGCTTTGCGCTGGACCTCGTCACCGGCGCCGAGCCAAAAGGCGATGCGGCCTTTTCCAAGGAGGAAATCCTCGGTCTGAAACTGTTCATCGGCAAGGCCAATTGCGTGACCTGTCACGATGGCCCGCGCTTCACCGACAACAGTTTTCACAACACCGGCGTGCCGCCCGTTGCGGATCTGCCGCCGGATCGCGGCCGCATCGATGCGGTGGCGCAGGTCGAGGCCGACCCGTTCAACTGTTTAGGCGCCTTCCGTGACGGCGATGCCAGCGCCTGTGGCGAACTGCGTTTCATGGTCAAGGACGCGCCGCAGCTGATCCGGGCCTACAAGACACCGTCGTTGCGCGGCGCGGCGACGCGCCCACCCTATATGCATGCCGGGCAATTCTCGTCGCTTGACGAGGTGGTCGCGCATTACGCCAAGGCAGCGCCCAGTGTCGAGGGGACATCCGAAATCCATCCGCTGGAGCTGTCGGACCGCGAACGTGCGGCACTGGTGGCCTTCCTGAAGACGCTGGCGGAGTGATCTACCGGTCCTTCACCGTCTCCATCGCCACGAAGGTCGAGGTCTGGGCGACATGGGGCAAGGCCGAGATGCGCTCGCCCAGCACACGGCGATAGGCGGCGATATCCCGGGTGCGGACCTTCAGCAGATAGTCGAAGCTCGACGCCATCATGTGGCACTGCTCGATCTCCGGCACCCCCTGCACGGATCGATTGAAGGCATCGAGCGCGGCTGATCGGGTGTCGGACAGTTTCACCTGGACGAAGGCGACATGGCCTTCGCCCATGCGCTCGCGGTCGATGATCGCCTGGTAACCCCTGATGTAGCCGTCCTTCTCCAGCCGCTTCACCCGCGCCTGTACCGGCGTCTTCGACAGGCCGACCTTTGCCGCCAGTTCGGACATCGAAAGCCGGCCATCGCTTGCCAATGCCGACAAGATGTTCCTGTCGATGCGGTCCAATTGGTCTTCTGTCATCGAAAGTGCAGTCCATCTGCCAATTCTGGACCGCAATGATAGATCGAATGACCCAAAATGTCGATTTCTTCGGACCGACTGAAATTCGCACCTGTGCTAGCTTGCGCCATTCGGTCCGGTGACCGCCGGCCCGATCCCCTTTGCTCGATCCATGGGACCGCCATGCCAGCGCTTGATGCCATCCGCCAGCAGATCCGCGCCAACTATCTGCCCGACGAAGACGAAGCCGTGAGGCGACTGGCCGAGGCGACCGGGCTTTCCGCGAAAGACCGCAAGGCGATCTCGGCCCGCGCCGCCGATCTGGTGCGGGCGGTGCGCGGCTCATCTGATCCAAGGCTGATGGAAGTGTTCCTCTCCGCCTATGGCCTTTCCACCAAGGAAGGTGTGGCGCTGATGTGCCTGGCCGAGGCGCTGCTGCGCGTGCCCGACACCGAGACGATGGACGATCTCATCGCCGACAAGATTGCGCCGCACGACTGGTCGGCGCATTCCGGTGGTTCGAGTTCCATCTTCGTCAATGCCTCGACCTGGGCGCTGATGCTGACCGGCCGCGTCCTCGATGAAGGCGAGGGCGGCATCGAAGGCACGCTGCGCTCAATGGTGCGCCGGCTGGGCGAGCCGGTCATCCGCAAGGCGGTGGCCGCAGCCATGCGTGAGATGGGCGAGCAGTTCGTGCTCGGCCGTACCATCACCGAGGCCGTCAAGCGCGGCCGGCCGATGACGCAGAAGGGCTATCTCTATTCCTTCGACATGCTGGGCGAGGCGGCCCGCACCGAGGCTGACGCGCTGCGCTATCACAAGGCCTATGCCGACGCGATTTCCTCGCTCGACGCGGGTTCCAACGGGCCGGACATTCGCCAGAATCACGGCATCTCGGTCAAGCTTTCGGCACTGCATCCGCGCTACGAGGTGGCGCAGAAGGACGAAATGCTGCCTGTCTTGGCCGAGCGGCTGTTGTCGCTGGCACTCGCCGCGCGGCATTCGCGCATGGGCCTCAACATCGACGCCGAGGAGGCCGACCGCCTCGATCTGTCGCTCGATGTGATCGAGCGCGTGCTGGCCGAGCCGGAGCTTGCCGGCTGGAACGGCTTTGGCGTCGTCGTCCAGGCCTATGGCCCGCGCGCCGCCTTTGCCATCGACTGGCTCTATGCGCTGGCCAAGAAATACGACCGGACCATCATGGTGCGGCTGGTGAAGGGCGCCTATTGGGACACCGAGATCAAGCGGGCGCAGACGCTCGGGCTCACGGGCTATCCAGTCTTCACCCGCAAGGTCAACACCGACGTCTCCTACATGGCTTGCGCGAAGAAGCTGCTGTCGATGACCGACCGCATCTATCCGCAATTCGCCACCCACAACGCCCACACCGTTGCCGCTATCCTGTCGATGTCGGGAGACCGCGATTCCTTCGAGTTCCAGCGCCTGCACGGCATGGGCGAGGCGCTGCACGAGACGGTGCGCCGGTCCGAAGGCACGCGCTGCCGCATCTATGCGCCGGTCGGCGCGCATTCCGATCTGCTTGCCTATCTGGTTCGGCGGCTGCTGGAGAACGGCGCCAATTCCTCCTTCGTGCATCAGCTGACCGACGAGGAGGTCGAGCCGGAGGACATCGCCCGCGATCCGCTCGAAACGGTCGAGGACCAAGGCCCCGCCGCCAATCCGGCGATTGCCCGGCCTTCCCAGATCTTCGGCGCTGGGCGCCGCAATTCGAAGGGTTTTGATATCACCGACACGGTGACGCTGGCGGCGATCGACAAGGCCAGGGCGGCGTTCGCAGGCCCCGACCGCTGGCATGCCAAGCCGATCACGCGGGCCGCCGGCTATGGCAAGCAGCGGCCGATCGTGAATCCGGCCAAGCCTTCCGAAGTGGTCGGCACGGTCAGCGAAGCCACCGCCAAGCAGGTGGCGACCGCCGTGCGCATTGCCGTCGAGGCACAGCCGACCTGGGCAAAGCGTCCTGCCGCCGAGCGCGCCGCCATCCTCAACCGCGCTGCCGATCTCTATGAGGCCAACGCCGTCGAGTTCTTCGCGCTGGCCACCCGGGAAGCCGGCAAATCGCTGGCCGACGGTGTGGCCGAGGTGCGCGAGGCGGTCGACTTCCTGCGCTATTACGCTGCCGAGGCGGCCAATGCCGAACCGGGCACGCAGGCGCGCGGTGCCATCATCTGCATTTCACCATGGAATTTTCCGCTCGCCATTTTCACCGGCCAGATCGCGGCGGCACTCGTCACCGGCAATTCGGTGATCGCCAAGCCGGCCGAACAGACGCCACTGATCGCTTTCCGCGCCGTCGAAATGCTGCGCGAGGCCGGTGTGCCGGAAGATGTCATCCAGCTTCTGCCTGGCGACGGCCCCTCGGTCGGCGGCCCGCTGACTGCTGATCCACGCATTGCCGGCGTCTGCTTCACCGGCTCGACCGAGGTCGCCAAGCTGATCGAGAAGCAACTGGCCGAGACAGCCGCGCCCGACGCCATGCTCATCGCCGAGACTGGCGGTCTCAACGCCATGATCGTCGATTCCACCGCGCTGCCCGAACAGGCGGTGCGCGACATCCTGGCCTCGGCCTTCCAGAGCGCCGGCCAGCGCTGCTCGGCGCTGCGTGTGCTCTATGTGCAGAAGGACGTCGAGAAGAAGATGCTGGAGATGCTGAAGGGCGCCATGGAGGCGCTCAGCATCGGTGACCCCTGGCGGATTTCGACCGATGTCGGCCCGGTCATCGACGACGAGGCGCAGACTTCGATCCGCGAGTACTGCACGAAGATGGGACTGCAGGGCCGGCTGATCGCCAAGCTCGAAGCACCGAAGGATGGCCGCTTCGTCGCGCCGCATGTCTTCCGGGTCAAGGGCATCGAGGACATGGAGCGCGAGGTGTTCGGGCCGGTGCTGCATGTCGCGACGTTCGACGCCGACGAGATCGATGCGGTCATCGCCGCCATCAACCGCAAGGGCTATGGCCTGACTTTCGGCCTGCACACCCGCATCGAGGGCCGCGTCCAGCATTTCGT
Source organism: Mesorhizobium kowhaii (assembly GCF_042431665.1). Taxonomy (NCBI): domain Bacteria; kingdom Pseudomonadati; phylum Pseudomonadota; class Alphaproteobacteria; order Hyphomicrobiales; family Phyllobacteriaceae; genus Mesorhizobium; species Mesorhizobium kowhaii. The sequence continues at coordinate 62,909 of NZ_JBHLYT010000002.1, read as the reverse complement.
CGACGGCATCCATGCCGGCAACATCTACGTCAACCGCAACCAGATCGGCGCCGTCGTCGGTTCGCAGCCATTTGGCGGCGAGGGGCTGTCAGGCACCGGGCCGAAGGCCGGCGGCCCGCACTATCTCCGCCGCTTCCGCAAAGGGCCGGAGGCCGGCACGCACATTGCCGAAGGCCACAAGGTGACGGCGACCGAGCTTGCCGACAATCTGCCCGATCCGACGTTGGGCGGCTGGTCGACGCGGCCCGACCGGGTCGCCATTCTGAGGAAGCATCTGCGCGGCAAGGGTGCGGCGGCGATTGGTGCCGCCGCCGGCATCGACTTCGGCCAGGTCGACCTGCCCGGGCCGACCGGCGAGGCCAACACGCTGTCGCTGTCACCGCGCGGAAGGGTGCTGTGCCTTGGCCCGGATGGCGACACGCTGCTCGCGCAGACGATCCAGGCGCTCGCTGCCGGCAATGCGGTGCTGGCGGTGGCGCCCGGCGCACCGGCGGCACTCTCGGCGTTGACCGGTAAGGGCCTGCCGCTGGCCGCCATAGACGGCCGGCCCGATCCGGTCGAAGCGCGCTCGCTGCGCGTCGATGTCGTTGCTTTCTCGGGCACACCGGAGGCTGCCCGCATCGTGCGCAAGGTCATCGCCGACCGCACCGGCCCGATCGTGCCGCTGGTCAGCGAGGTGCTCAACCCGGCGGCCTATGCGCATGAACGCGCCGTCTGCGTCGACACCACCGCGGCAGGCGGCAATGCCAGCCTGCTGGCCGGCTCCTAGAGCGGTTCATCGTTTCACGGAAACGCAGAGCCGCTCTATCTGTTTGTTTTGACGCAATTCCCTAAGGGAAAGCGCTACGCGCTTTTCCCGGGAAAACCGTTTCACATTTTTGCTGGAATTGCTCCAATGGCCGGCTGCTCACACCTCTTCGGGTGCGCAGCCGAACCTCAGCAAATTGCCGTGCGGGTCCCGGATATAGAATTCCTTCATGTTCCACGGCCGCAAGGTGAACGGACTGAGCTGCCCCACCCCGCGCGCTGAAAATTCGGTATGCAGTGCCGGCACCTCGCCGCCCCTGATGTAGCAGGACGAGACTTCTGGAAGCTTGCGGTCGTCGCTCTTCCAGAAATGGATCTCGATGTCGCCACGGCGCACGATCAGATAGTCGTCCATCTCCGGCTCGACGACACCGAAGCCGAGCTCGTCGCGATAGAAATCGCGCGTCTCCACAATGTCGGGTGAGGGCAGGACCGGAATGCTGCGCGCGGGGTCCTCGGGAGGCTTTGTCACCTCAGGCACCTTCCACGACGGAAAAGCCCTCGAATTGCGGATGGCCGAGATAGTGGACTTTCGTCGTGCCGACATTTCTGTGGGCGGCGCGAAAATTCTCCGATTTGGTCCAGGCGACAAAATCATCGTGGCTCGCCCACACCGTGTGGGAGGCAAACAGCGTGTAGCCTTCAGCCTCGTTGACCGGGCCGCGCAGCAGATGGAATTCCCGGAAGCCTGCCATCTCCGCAAGGCTGGAATCGCGGTTCTTCCAGACGGCTTCGAAGTCAGCCTCCGAGCCGTTCTGCACCTTGAAGCGGTTCATGGCGATGTACATGGCGGTTCCTTTCATGCGGATGTTGATGGTTGGCGCCGCAGCAGATTGTTCTGTGCACATTCAAAATGGGCCGATTTCGGCCTCGAACACCAAACTATTGCTTGCGGCTTGTGATGGAATTGGCGGGAAGGGCGCTGCCTTGCGGACGATGCCGAGCACGACCTGATCGAAGTTTGGCGATCCGGAGCTTTGCAGAATGCGCAGGTCGTCGATGCCGCCACGGCTGCCTATGGCGAATGTCACAACGGCATTGTTGCGAGCGGCCAATTGCACTGAAGGCGGAACGCCACGATTGACACGGCTGAGCTTTCTGATGACGTCGCCGCGGTAGCTGTCTTCCGCGGCGCGGCCTGCCTCTTTCTGCTTTTTGCCCTTGCTGGCTGCCTGCGCCAACCGGTCCTGGCCGTCCGCCGTGCCGCGCTTCTCATCCGATTGGCTGGTTCTGGGCGGCGCGGCTGCCGGACTTGGCCTGGCGCTTGGGATCGGTGGCTGCTCTGGAACGGCGGCAGGCGCCTCGGTACTTTCGGCCTGAACAGTCGGCTGTGCCGGCGTCTCAGTCTTCGGAGCCACGCTCTGGTCATCGGAGCGTGGGGCGCCGGCCACCAGTATGTCCGGCGTCACCGCTGGTTGTTTAACGGCTTCCGGCAAAGGCTCGACGGGCTGCTTTGTCGCGTCCCTCGCGGGCTGGGAAGGTTCGGTTGGTGGCGTCGGCCTGGCTGCCTTTACCGGCTCTGGTTTGGTCGGTTGCGGGTTCGGCACCAGCGTGACCTTCATTACTGCCGGGTCCCGATCCAGTGCGCTGCCGACAACATTTGTGCCCGACTGATCGCTGCCTTCCGACTGCATGGCGCCCTGGGTATCGAATGTCCCTGAAGGCGAAATCAGAAAAGCCGCCGCCACCGCGGCATGGAGCAGGCAGGAGGCGACGATCGCCGCCGTCCATTTGCGGTTCCAGGCCGATGGCCGCGGCGGCGCAAGCGGCTCGGCTGGTGCTATCGCCAGCTCAGCGCCGGCTTCGGGGAGAGGACTGATGTCACGCATATCGCGGGACGAGACCTGCAGCGACCCGTGCGGATTTGTCAAATCAAGATCGCTTGGTCCAAACGACAAGCCGGCCAGAGGCCATGCCACTGCGTTTTGCAGGAATGCGGGATGCAGTCCCACTTCAGACGCCGAAAGCGATACCGGTCTTGGTGTCCGACTTCAGCTTGCGCATGCAGGCATTCGGTTCAACGCCGGTGCCAGCGCATTCTGTTGCGCTGTTGATCAGCACGCGGCTGACCTTGGCGCAGTCGGTGCCGGCCAGGTCAAAACGTGTCACCTTGGTCTTGCCCGCCGGCAGTTCCTTGAAGTCGAGGACGGTCAACCGGTCGACGACACCGGCTTGGTTGAACAATGCGATCTCGAACGCCGCCTTGGAAAGGTCGGCGCCAAGATTGTTGCTGACCACGAAGGTCAGGCGGCAGCCCTTGTCGGAGGCTTGCGCGCCATTGAGTTCGAGGGTCAGTGCGGGGACCGGCACGGACTGCTCAGCCCACGCCGGAACCATCGCAAGCGACATCGCCAACGCCGAGGTCAGCAGACGAAGCGATGTCGTCAAGCTCGTCATTGCCGTCAGCCTCCAAAGCGCATGGTTGCCGCCAGCTTCAGCGTGACGCCCGGTTCGTAGACCGCAACCGTGGTGCTGCCGTTCAACGGGTTGGCGTATTTGACATCGAACAGATTGTCGGCGCGGAAATCGACATTCAGATTGTCGGTCGCCTGATAGCTGGCGAAGGCGTTGACCAGCGTATAGTCCTTGGCCACCGCATTGCCCTTCGGCTTGCCATTGTACTGCACCTCGCCGCCGACGGTGAGCTTGTCCTCGAGGAACCGCAGGCCGAGCTGGGCGGTGACCTGGGAGGACGGGATGGTGGCCAGATCAGCCCGGTCACCTTCATAGGATATGGTGTGACCATTGATGATCGAGGCGGAAAGTCCGGCGTAGCCCCACGCCGCATCGTAAACGCCTTCCATCTCGAAGCCGTTGATCTTGGCCTTGGCGAAATTCTGGTACTGGAAGCAGATCGGGATGCCCGGGCCGAACGGACAGCCGCTGGTCGGGTCGAACGGCGACAGCGTCACGCCTTCGATATAGTCGTCGACATTGTTGTTGAAATAGGCTGCCTTGAGACGGAGCGCGTCGCCGGCCTCCAGGATGTCATTTTGCTTGTAGTTGACGCCGAATTCCGTCGTCTTGCCGGTTTCAGGCCGCAAATTGGGGTTGGGCAGGAACGGGAAAGAGACGCCCGCCGGATGGTTGCCGCTGATCAGCGTCTCCGTCAGCGAGGGCGACCGGTAGCCTTCCGCGTAGGTGCCGTAGAACTGCAGGCCGGCAAGGCCAGCGCTTTCGAAGGGCGAGACGCCGACGGTGATGCGTGGCGACACCCTGTCGCCCGATGTCTCGTGGGTGTCATCCTTGAGGCTGTAATTGTCGTAACGCAGCCCGGCGATGACTTCGAGCCAGTCCCAGGTGAGCTTGTCCTGGACATAGGCGCCGGAAACGTTGCGCTTGCCCGAAGGCGTGTAGAAACTGTCGCCGCCGGCTGTGCCGCCGGTCTTGACGTTGTCGCCTACCCAGTCACCGCCATAGGTCAGTTCGTGCGCGACGCTGGCAGTCTCGAATCTGGACGTGTTCCAGATGTCGATGCTGGTCGTGCCGACATCGAAGGTCGACGTCGAACCTGTCGGCAGTACCACGGGAAGACCGGTGACTGGGTCAAAGCGGTTCTGCGGGACAAGGCTGGTCAGGTCGAGGTTGGTCTTGTTGTAGGAGCTGTTGATGTGGAGATCGAGCCAGCTCTTGTCTTCGTCGGTGACGTTGTAGCGGGCCGTGAAGGTGTTCGACTTCAGGTCGACATCATTCACCGGCACGCCGCGGCTGATCTCGCTCCAGCCATCGCTTGAGCCGACCCAGCCGAGCTTCAGTTCACTGTTGTCGGTCGGCCGGATGGTGGTCTTGAGCAGGCCGCTCAGCACATCGAAGCCGGTGCCCTTGACGGTGTCGCCACCGCCATCCTTGTAGTCGTCATAGTTGCGGTAGACGATGTTGCCGAGCGCGTCCCAGTTCTCGTTGAAACGATAGGCGCCGGAGGCGCTGGTGGTCCAGCCCTTGCCGTTGCTCTCATAGCGTCCGGTGACGGAACCAGCCCATGTCTCGTCCGGCTTGAGGAAATCCTCAGCATCCTTGGTGTCGAAGAAGACGACGCCACCAATGGCGCCCGAGCCATAGGTGTTGGCGACAGGACCGCGGATCACGTCGACGGATTTGACGAGCTCCGGATCGATGTAGAAGGTCGACTGCGTGCCGTGGTCGGAACGCTGGAAATTCTGTCGCGCGCCGTCGACGATGACCGCGACGCGGCCGAAATCCTGCAGACCGCGGATGTTGATGCTGGTGCTGACGCGCCTGGCGTCGGCCTGCGCCGCGACACCGGGCACACCCAGCAGCATCTCGTTCGGCGTCGTCGCCATGCGGCGGTCGAGCTGTATCTGGTCGACATGGCTGGCCGAAGCCAGGGATTCGATCGCCGTCTCACCGGTGCGGCTCAGCACCAGGATCTTGTCGAGCAGCGTTGCGCCCGCCGGGGCAGGCTTGGCCTCTTCAGCCTTCTGTGATTGCGCCGCCTGCTGTTCCGCGGTCGGCTCGGCCGCCTGCTGTTCCGCGGTCGGCTCGGCCGCCTGCTGGGCGCTGGCCGGTGGCGTCAGCAAAGCGACTGCTGCCACGCTTGCCAGCAAGGCCGCCATTCCTCTTGTCGTGGATCGCCCGCCAAGACCTTGATCAGACGGGCCGATGTCAAACCGGCCGCGCCATTCCCAATTCATCAACCCCATGCCCCAACTCCAAAGTCCAGGTTCGATGCTGGCTGGCCCGGGGCTGGCTGGCATTTTTGATCGTGTCCGGCGTCTTAAATCTTGACTCGTTTGCTCTGGTATTGCACTGACTAATAAACATGATTATTCAAGTCAAGAAATGAATCGGCATTAATGCAACGCCTAGCCAGACGCCCGGCACAGGAAAGGGATCGATCCAGATGAACACGCACAATCCCAATGACTTTCGCTATCGCGTCCGCCGTTCCGACGATACCTCCGCCCGTTTCGACCGGGTTCCGCTGGCGGTGCGAACTCTCTCCAGCAACACGCTGTTCCAGGGCGAGCACGAGATCGGCATCGAGCATCAGGGTGCGCTCTACCGGCTGAAGATCACCCGCCAGGGCAAGCTCATTCTCAACAAGTAAGGCAGTAGGGACGAGACATGGACCAGCGCGTAAAACCCGCCCCGCATGAAATCCGGCGGGCACGGACAGAGAATCCGAAGACGCGCGAGCGGGATCTGGCTGCTCAGCTCGGCATTTCGGAGGCCGAGTTAGTCGCCGCGCATTGCGGCGACGGCGTCGTCCGCATCGAGCCGCGCGTCAACGATCTCTTGACCGGCCTCGAAGCTGTCGGCGAAGTCATGGCGTTGACCCGCAATGAAAGTGCGGTGCACGAGAAGATCGGCGTCTATGACAAGGTCGTCACCGGCAACCATAATGCCATGGTGCTCGGCGAAAACATCGACCTGCGCATCTTCCCAAAAATCTGGGCGCATGGCTTTGCCGTGGAAAAGCGCGATGGCGACGACATCCGCCGCAGCCTGCAGTTCTTCGACGCGGCCGGCGAGGCGGTGCACAAGGTGCATCTGCGGCCGGCCCCCAGCCTCTATGCCTATCAGAAGCTGGTCGCCGCGCTCGAATCGTCGAACCAGGAGCCGACGGCCGATATTTCAGGGCACATCCCAGACGACGAGGTCCATGGCGGGGAAACCACCGCCAATCTCGACGACCTGCGCGACCGCTGGAGCCGGCTGACCGACGTGCACCAGTTTTTCGGTATGCTGAAGACGCTGAAGCTCAGCCGTCGGCAGGCTGTGCGCATGGTCGGCCAGGACTATGCCTGGCTGCTCGACAACGATGCCGTCCGCGCCATGTTCCATCATGCCGCCGAGGGCGAGATGCCGATCATGTGCTTTGTCGGTAATCGCGGCTGCATCCAGATCCATTCCGGTCCGATCAAATCCATCAAGCCGATGGGACCATGGATCAACGTGCTGGACGAGACCTTCCACCTGCATCTGCGAACCGACCACATCCACGAGGTCTGGGCGGTGCGCAAGCCGACCAAGGACGGTCATGTCACCTCGCTCGAAATCTATGATGTCGACGGCAAGATGATCATCCAGTTCTTCGGCAAGCGCCATGAGGGCGAGAGCGAGCGCGACGACTGGCGATTCCTGGCAGAAAACCTGCCGCGCATCCCAAGCCCGACCGCAGCCTGAGGACGATAGAAATGGTTTCCTTTTCCAGACTGGCGCTTGTTCTCAGGTTGGCGCTTGGGCCGGCGATCGGTCTTTCCCTGGCTTTTGTCGCGCTGCAATCTAGCAACGCCACCGAGGGCGCGACCGTCTTTGCCGATCCCTCGAAGATAGCGGCCATTGGCGGCTCCATCACCGAGATCGTCTATGCGCTCGGCGAGGAGAAGCATCTGGTGGCTCGCGATTCCACCAGCCTTTATCCGAAAGCCGCGCTTGACCTGCCTGATGTCGGCTACATGCGCCAGCTGTCGCCGGAGGGTGTCCTGTCGGTCAATCCGACCGGCATCCTGGCGCTGCACGGCAGCGGCCCCAAGGAAGCCGTCGATGTGCTGAAGAAGACGAGCATCCCGTTCATAGAAGTGCCGGAGCGCTATAGCCACGAAGGCATTCTGGAGAAGGTCCGCATCGTCGGCAAGGCGCTCGGCGTCGACGCCAAGGCTGAGGTGCTGGCCAGGGAGCTTGATGCCAAGCTCACCGCCGCCGAACAGCAGACGGCATCGATCAAGCAGCGCAAGCGCATCCTGTTCGTGCTGTCGATACAGGGCGGCAAGATCCTGGCCGCTGGCAGCGAGACCGCCGCCGACGGCATGGTCAAGCTGGCGGGCGGGGTCAATGCCGTGGAAGGCTTTTCCGGCTACAAGCAAATGTCCGACGAGGCGATCATCACCGCCAGGCCGGACGTGATCCTGATGATGAGCAATGCCGGGCCTCCGGTATCGGACGACGAACTGTTCGCCAACCCGTCGATCGCCTCGACGCCGGCTGGCACCGCACGCAAGCTGATCCGCATCGACGGCGGCTATCTGCTAGGCTTCGGGCCGCGCACGGCCGACGCCATCCACGACCTCGCCGTCTCGCTCTATGGCGGGCAGGTCACGGACTGAGCGGGCAGACGATGGTCGATCAATCGATCGCCGGCCCGGTGAAGGGGATGACCGGCACGTCCGAAGGCGACCGCTCAGGCCGCGCCCGCATCGTCATCCTTCTGCTGTGCCTGGGGCTCGTCACTGCCGTGCTGCTGTCGCTCACGTCGGGAGCGTCGGACGCATCGGCCGTCAACGTCATCGGCGACTGGCTGTTCGGCACCGTGCCGGATGACGCCGCGCTGAGTGCCCGCGACAGCCTGATCGTCTACGACATCCGCCTGCCGCGCGTCATCCTCGGCATGCTGGTCGGCGCTGCACTTGCCGTCTCCGGCGCGGTCATGCAGGGGCTGTTCCGCAATCCGCTCGCCGACCCCGGTCTGATCGGCGTTTCGGCCGGCTCCAGCCTCGGCGCGGTTGCCGTCATCGTGCTCGGCGCCACGGTGCTGGCACCGGTGACGGCCTGGCTCGGCACGCTTGCGCTGCCGCTGGCGGCATTCTGTGGCGGGCTCGCCACGACGCTGGTGCTCTATCAGGTTGCGACGCGACGGGGACAAACCTCGGTCGCCACCATGCTGCTCGCCGGCATTGCGCTCGCGGCGCTTGCCATGGCGCTGACCGGCATCCTCATCTTCATGGCCGACGACCGCCAGTTGCGCGACCTGACCTTCTGGCAACTCGGATCGCTCGGCGGCGCGACCTGGGCGAAGATCGCTTCGGTCGGGCCGATCATCGTGCTGGCGCTGGCGGCAATGCCGTTCCTGGCTCGCGGCCTCAACGCACTGGCGCTGGGCGAGGCGACCGCAGGTCATCTCGGCATACCGGTGCAACGGCTGAAGTACACGGCCATCATCGGCGTCTCGGCGGCGGTCGGCGCCTCCGTCGCCGTCAGCGGCGGCATCGGCTTCGTCGGCATTGTCGTGCCGCATCTGCTGCGCCTGCTGATCGGTCCCGACAATCGCTACCTGCTGCCGGCGTCGGCGGCTCGGCGCGTCGCTGCTGCTGTTGGCTGACGCTGTCGCGCGCACCATCGTGGCGCCGGCCGAGTTGCCGATCGGCATCGTCACCGCGATCGCCGGTGCGCCGTTCTTCCTGTGGATCCTGCTGCGCAAGCGCGGCGTCATTGATTTGTAAGATTTGGGATTTGTGAGATTTGGGACCTGTGAGGCTTGGATGATCGAGGCAAGGGATGTTTCGGTGGCGATCGCCGGCAAGCGCATCGTTACCGGTGTCGATTTCGCTGCACGCCCCGGCGAAGTGGCAGCCATCGTCGGTCCCAACGGGTCCGGCAAGACGACCTTCCTCAAGGCGTTGTCCGGCGAACTCGCTTACACCGGACATGTCGCCCTCAACGGCCGCGATCTGTCGGCCATGAAGCCGGCCGAAATTGCCATCCAGCGAGCGGTGCTGCCGCAGGCGACGACGCTGTCGTTCCCGTTCACGGTGCGAGAGGTGGTCAAGCTTGGCCTTGTCGGCGGCCGCTCGGGCGTCCTGCCGGGCGAGGATGCGCGGCTGCCGGAACGGGCGCTGGAGCGCGTCGACCTCGACGGTTTTGCCGGACGTTTCTACCAGGAGCTTTCGGGCGGCGAGCAACAGCGCGTCCAGCTTGCGCGCGTGCTGTGCCAGGTCTGGGCGCCGGTGCTCGACGGCAAGCCGCGCTATCTGTTCCTAGATGAGCCGGTTTCCAGTCTCGATATCAAGCACCAGCTGATCATCATGAACATCGCCCGCGACTTCGCCAGACGGGGTGGCGGCGTGGTCGCCATCCTGCACGATCTCAATCTGACGGCCATGTTCGCCGGCCGGATCTTTGTCATGCATCGCGGCAGGCTTGCCGCCACCGGGTCGCCGCAGGACGTGCTGAGCGACGACCTGATCGAAAAAGTGTTCGACTGCCGGCTCAGGGTCGGCGTGCTGCCGGCCGGCAACATGCCGTTCGTATTGCCGCAATCAGCGGCTTAGGCCTGACCTGAATCTCAACAGACCTAACCCAGACACGGGATGGCCGGAATCAGGCAGCGGGCGCGCGGCGCTCTGCCAGCATGTCGATGCCGAGCAGGCTGCGCACATTCGGCCGCGCCGCCACGAGATCGGCGATGGTGTAGCGCTCCAGCACCGCGAAGAACGCGTTCAGCGCTTCGCGCAATGCCGAGTTCAGCGCACAGCTGTCGACCAGCGGGCATTCGGCGGCATCGTTCTCGAAGCACTCGGCCATGGCGAAACTCTCTTCGGTCACGCGCACGACATCGAACAGGCTGATGGATTCGGCGGCACGGCCAAGCCTGACGCCGCCATTGCGGCCACGCACGGTCTCGACCAGGCCGTGCTCGACCAGCGGCTGCAGGATCTTGAACAGGAAAAGCTCCGACACCGAGTAGGCAGCCGCGATCTCGGGGATGCGGCTCAATCGGTCATTGTTGGCGGCGCAATACATCAGGATGCGCATGGCATAGTTGGTCTGGCGCGTAAGCCGCATTTTGTCCTCACAAGGCTCTGGTGCGGTAGAACCACGCCAGATTTCAAAACTTTGCTGATGCGGCTTTGACCCGAAATTCGGATTCGCCACATTGGCCTGAGCGGAATATGGCCTATACCTTGGAACAATTCCAGACTAGCCGGCACAATAGATGAACATTCTCGTCAACTTTGTGTGCGCAGCCGGGCAAGGCGCGGGCGAAACCGGCTGTCACGGGCATTTTGCCTGATGAAACACTAAATAGGCCCGAGATTGACGAGGAGCGGCTCATCCATGTCACAATCGGCCCAGTCCCTGGCGTCTGACGGTTTCGATGCCGACGCGGATGCCAAGCTTTCCGCCTTGCGGTGGACAAAGTTCGTCGCGGCGGCGGCACTGGCGGTTTGCGTGCTGGTGTTTGCGGTCGCCAAATCGTTCGAGACCACCTATCCGTGGCTCGGCTTCGTCGCTGCCTTTGCGGAGGCCGCGACCATCGGCGGTCTGGCCGACTGGTACGCGGTGGTGGCGCTGTTCAGGCGGCCGCTGGGGCTGCCGATCCCGCACACCGCCATCATCCCCGAGAACCAGAGCCGCATCGCCGACAATCTCGGCCGCTTCATCGAGGTCAATTTCCTGGCTCCGGAACCGGTGCGTGAAAAGCTTGCCGAGGTCGATTTCTCGGCGCTCGTCGCCGACTGGCTCGCCGACGCCGAACGTGCCGCCGGCTTGTCGCGCTTCGTCGTGCGGCTGGTGCCGCAGACGCTCGCCGCCGTCGAGCAATCCGGCCTGCGTGGCTTCGTCACCAGCCGCATGCTCGAGCAGATCGAAAAGGTGCCGCTGGCGCCGCTGGCCGCCGAGCTGTTGTCGGCGCTTACCGACGATCGCCGTCACCAGAAACTGTTCGACGAATTCACCAAGGTGATCGGCCGGTTCCTCAACGACGAGCAGGCGCTGGCGACGATGCGCGAGAAGATCCGTGAGGAACTGCCGTCGCTGTTCAACCTGTTCCGCGCCGACGCTTATCTCCTGAAGAAGATCGTCGCTTCGGCCGGCTCGCTGCTCGACGAGGTGCGGGCCGATCCCGACCACCCGATGCGCGCCGAATTCGACCGTTTCGCGCGGGCCTTCATCGAGAAGCTCAGGACATCGAAGCAATATGCCAAACGTGCCGAGAAGCTGAAGCGCGATTTCCTCGCCCGGCCGGAGGTCAGGGGATTGGCCGGCGACATGTGGGCGAGCCTCAGCCAGTTCATCGAGCAGGACGCCAAGGCGCCCGAGTCGATTATCCGTTCGCATCTCGCCAACATGTTCGTCGAGGTCGGCCGCCATCTTGCCGGCGATGCGCAGATTCGAGCCGACATGAACCAGGGCTTCGTGGTGGCGCTGGCTTCGTTCGTGGAGAGCCAGAAGAGCGGCGTGTCGAAATTCATCGCCGACCAGGTCAAGCGTTGGGACCTGGCGCAGCTGACGCGGCTGATCGAGATGAACATCGGCAGGGACCTGCAATACATCCGCTTCAACGGCATGATCATTGGTGGGCTTGCCGGTGTCGTGCTCTATGTTGCTGAGCGGCTGTTCCTCGTCGGCTGACGCGTTCGAGCCTGGGCCGATTCCACTGCGTTCGAATGGACACCCGGCACTTCGGTGCTATTCTCCCGTCCGGGAGCCCAATCGGCGGCGACAGGGGGAGAAGCCCATCATGGCCAAGCAACCGGAATCCGATTCCTTCATGGATATGTTCGGCAAGTTCGGCCGAGACCTGAAAGTGCCCAACGTCGATGTCGAGGCAATCCTCACGCATCATCGCAAGAACCTCGAAGCGCTGGAGAAATCGGCCCGAGCCAGTGCCGCTGGCGCATCCTCGCTGTTGTCCAGGCAGCGCGAAATGCTGCAGGACACGCTGCGCGAAGTCACCGAGATGGCGCAAGGCTACAGAGCGCCGGGCAATCCGCAGGAATTGATGACCAAACAGACGGAGTTCGCCAAGAAGTCCTTCGAGGCCGCGTTGAAGAATGCCGGCGAAGTGGCTGAACTGGTCAGGAAATCCGGCACCGAATCGATTGACATCCTGCGCACGCGCATCAAGGAGGCGATGGAGGAAATCCGCGCCGGCTACGACAAGAAGTAGCGGTCTCCGGCCAAGGTGGCATTGTTGCCGCCGGCAACCCGAAAAGCCAGGAAATTCCGATTTGCCCTGCCACTGCGCGGGCGGCATGGCACGATTGCGGCCGAAATCGGCGGAACGGATTCGCGCAGAGCGAATTGACAGGGGCCGCCAGTTCGTGGTCCGGAGGCGTTGGAAGCGATCGGGAAACCAGGAATGACTGAAATACGGCCCAAGACGCCGCCGACCTACGAGCAATTGAGGGCGATGGTCGGGCAGGAGCTTGGCGTGTCGGAGTGGACGACGGTCGACCAGAAGCGTATCGACCAGTTCGCCGAATGCACCGGCGACCATCAATGGATCCATGTCGATCCCGAGAGGGCGCGACGGCAAAGCCCGTTCCGCACCACGATCGCACATGGCTACCTGACGCTGTCGATCATCGGCGCGCTGGCACTCGACATGGGCATCGTGCCCGAAAACACCCAGGCTGCCTTCAACTATGGCTTCGACAAGGTGCGTTTCCTGGCCCCGGTCAAGGTCGGCGCGCGCATCAGGCTGCGCTCTACTCTTCTTTCGATGGAGGACAGGGGGCCCGGCCAGTATCTGATGAAGGCGGCCAATACCGTCGAGATCGAAGGCGAGGAAAAGCCGGCGCTGACGGCTGAAACGCTGGTCATGCTCTATGAGCGCCGCAAGCGGGCAGGGGCCTGAACGGCCGCCAGTCAGGTCGTGCGTTACGAAACTCTGGACTCCGCGCGGCCAGCGGCGCGGGCCGAGAGCAGCGCAAGCAACAGTGCGACCAGCGCCAGCGCCGTTGCCGTCTGAAAGGTGACCTGCATCCCGTGGGCGGCGGCCTCTGAACTCAGAATGTCCTGGCCAATGCCTTGCCGTTCCCCGGCCGATGCAATGGCGAAGACGGCACCCATTAGTGACGCGCCGGTGATGAGGCCGAGATTGCGCGAAAGATTGAGCAGGCCGGAGACGACGCCGCGCTCGCCTGCGCCAACACCGGTCATGACGGCCGCATTGTTGGACGTCTGGAACAGCGCGTAGCCGATGCAGGTGACGGTGATCGGAACGACATAGCTGGCAATGCCGAGTTTCGTCATGGCGAGCGACAGGAGGAACGTGCCGGTGGCGAGGCTGAGCAGGCCGGCGACCATCATCCTATGGGCTCCGAAGCGATCGGTCAGGCGTCCGGCCAGCAGCGCCGCCAGGGTCGAGACAAGCGGACCGGTCGACAGCACCACGCCGACCATTGCGGCATCAAGCCCAAGCGCGCGTGACAGATAGAACGGGGCAACCACCAGGGTCGCCATCATCACGGTTGCGACGATGAGGCTCATGGCGAGGCTGGCGCTCAGCTGCAGGTCACGGAAGCTGGCAAGCTGGATCAAGGGGTTTTTCACTTTCATCTGCACCGTGGCGAAGAGAGCGACGCCGATGCCGGCAGCTATCAGCAGTCCGATGTTGAGTGCGCCGAAATCGCCTCTGCCAAGCGTCATGGCCAGCGCATAGGCGGCCAGCGTCAGGGCCAGCAAGGCGGTGCCCACGGCGTCGAACTTGCCTTGAGCAGTCTGCGCTGCCTTGCTGCGGGCCGGCAAGGCACGATAGGCGAGAGCGAAGGTCAGCACGCCCAGCGGGGCGTTGACGAGGAAAATCGCCCGCCAGCCGAAGCCCGCGATCAAAATGCCGCCGAGCGACGGCCCAAGTGTCGTGCCGATCGCGGACATGGCGCCGAGCAGGCCCATGGCGCTGCCGGTTTTTGCCTTGCTCACGGTTTCGGCGACAAAAGCCAGCGTCAGCGCCATCATCAGCGCCGCGCCAAGTCCTTGCACGGCCCGCGCGGCGATCAGCAGCCAGAGTGTTGGCGCGAGGCCGCAGAGCACCGATGCCAGCGTGAACAATGCGATGCCGCCAAGCAGCAACGGCCGGCGCCCGAACATGTCGGCCAGCCGTCCGGCGCTGACGATCAATGTGGTGATGGCGAGCAGATAGGCGAGAACAACCCACTGCACCGACTGGAACGAAGCGCCGAAATTCTGCATCAGCGACGGCAGGCCGACGCTGGCAATGCTGGTTCCAAGCGACGACAGCAGCGTGGCGAGCGAAAGGCTTGCCAGCGCCCAGCGGTCGGATTGGACTTGTGGCGGCGCCGATACGCGCCGATTTTGCTCAGCGATTGCCAAGGCGATCTCCTTTCCATCGGCTCCAGAACCGGAGCTATGGGAGACCTAGTCTCTTGGCTGATGTGGCGGAAGGCGCAGCATTTGCATCTTATTCATGCACCAAACGCCATATCACGTGCTATGATTCGCCGATGGCATCGCCCGATCTCAATTTGCTCGTCGCTCTCGACATACTGCTGACCGAAGGCAGCGTGGCGCGCGCCGCCAGCCGGCTGCACCTCAGCCCCTCGGCGACGAGCCGGACGCTGGCGCGGCTGCGCGAGGCGACGGGCGATCCGCTGCTGGTTCGCGCCGGTCGCGGCCTGGTTCCGACACCGCGTGCGCAGGAGTTGCAGCAGCAGGCCGGTCGCGTCGTTCAGGATGCGGAAGCACTGCTGCGCCCTGCCAAGCTCCTCAACCTTTCGGGCCTCGCCAGGACCTTCACGCTGCGCACCAATGAAAGCTTCGTCGAGGAGTTCGCGCCGCGCCTTGTCGCCCGCATCGAAGCGGAGGCGCCTGGCGTGCGGCTGCGTTTCGCGCCGAAGTTCGACAAGGATGTCACTTCGCTGCGCGAGGCGGCGATTGACCTGGAAATCGGCGTCGCCGGCGAAACCGGACCCGAGATGCGCATCCAGGCCCTGTTTCGCGACCGCTTCATCGGTGCCGTTCGATCTGGCCACCCCCTGAGCGAGGGCGTCGTGACGCCCGAGCGCTACGCGGCCGGCCGCCACATCAGTGTTTCGCGACGTGGCCGCGAGAAAGGGCCGATCGATGAAGCCCTGGAGCGGCTTGGCCTCCAGCGGACAGTCGTGTGCATGGTTTCCGGCTTTTCGGCCACGCTTGCCATGGCGCGCGCATCCGACCTGATCGCCAGCGTGCCCGAGCGGCATACGGAAGGCGCGCGCGCCGGCATGCACTGCTTTCCGCTACCGGTTGCCACCGTGGAGGTCACCATCTCCATGCTCTGGCACCCGCGTCTCGATGCCGATCCGGCGCAGCGCTGGCTGCGCGACTGCGTGCGGGAGGTCTGTGCGGTCCGCTGATCGACAACCGTGCGCAATCACCGCGCCATCGCCGCCTCAAGCACCTTGAAAATCCGCTCGTCCGCGCACTGGGCGACGTTGAAGCGCAGGAAACGGCTGGCTGTCTGGGACAGGCTGAACGCATTGCCGGGCGCCAGCACGACGTTGTCGGCCAGGGCGCGGCGGGCGACTTCGGCCGCATCGACGCCATCCGGCAGGCCGCACCACAGGAACAGCCCGGCCGGCTGGTCGATCCAGGGCGTGATGCCGATTGCCTTCAGGCGGGTGCTCGTCTCGCCCATGGCGCGCGAAAGCCGCGCCCGCAACAGATCCATGTGCTTGCGGTAGCTGCCATCCTTCAAAAGGGTCAGCACCAGTTCGGCCGCCAGCCGCCCGCCGCCGAAGGTGGTGGCGATCTTGAGGTCGGTCAGGCGCTCGATCCAGTTGCGGGGCGCCGCGATGTAGCCGCAGCGAACCGACGCCGACAGCGTCTTGGAGAAGCTGCCGATCTGGACGACCCGGCTCAGGCCATCGAACGCCGCCAGTCTGGGGGCGGGCGCATGTTCGAAATCGGCGAAGATGTCGTCCTCGACAATGGTCAATTCCGACTGGTCAGCGAGCTTCAGCAGCCGGTGCGCCGTGACCGGCGACAGGATCGCGCCGGTCGGATTGTGGATGGCGGAATTGGTGATGTAGAGGCGCGGCCGGTGCTCGACCAACGCCTGCGCGAACAGGTCGATATCAGGCCCGGACGGCGTGTAGGGAACGCTGACGACCTTGGCCCGGTGGGCGCGCAGCAAAGCGTGAAAATTGAAATAGCAGGGGTCGTCGACCAGTACTGTATCGCCGGGTTCGATCAGGAAACGGCACAGGAGGTCGATGGCCTGCGTGCCCGATTCCGTCAGCATGATCTGTTCGGGAGAGGCTTCGATGCCATGTTCGGCCATACGCCGCGCCAGCAGGTTCCGCAGCGGCGGCAGGCCGAGCGGCGTACCGTAGTCGGCGAGCGCGACATCATCGGCACGCGCCACCGTGCGCAGCGCGCGGCGCAACCCTGCCTGGGGCATCCACGCGGCCGGCAGCCAGCCGCAGCCGGGTTTCAGACTGTCATCGCCTGCTTCCAGCGACTGGCGCGAGATCCAGAGTGGATCGACGGCGCGGTCGAGCCGGGGACCAATCTCGGCCAGAGATAGCGGCGCCAGCGATCCGGCGGCATAGAAGCCCGAGCCCGGCCGGGAACGGATCGCGCCTTCGGCGGCGAGCCGCTCATAGGCTTCGACCACGGTGGATTTGGAAACTTGCATGGATTTGGCGAAGGCGCGGATCGACGGCAATCGCGCTCCGGGCGTCAGGCTGCGCGCCGCAATCCTTTGGCGGATGGTCGCCATCACGCTCTCGACCAGGGTGAGTGTGCCTTCAGTTTCCAGCGTGAGTTCCGTCATCCGTACTACTCGATCTACCATTACAGTTTTGTGAAATTGTACTCCATTGTCTCTGGTGACGCCATAGGTGGCGGCCCGATAGAGGGCGGAAGAAATGGAGCCTGCAATGGACAAGACCGCGAGCGGCTGGGTGAACGGATTCATCGGCGTGTTGATCTTCAGCGGCTCGCTGCCGGCGACGCGTGTGGCGGTGATGGATTTCGATCCGATATTCCTGACGTCGGCCCGAGCGGCGATTGCCGGATTGCTTGGTCTGGCAATGCTGTTCCTGTTCCGGCAGAAACGTCCGGAGCGCGGGGATCTGCTGTCGCTGGTGATCGTAGCCCTTGGCGTGGTGGTCGGCTTTCCCTTGCTGACCGCTCTGGCGCTGAAGCACGTCACCACGGCCCATTCCATCATCTTCGTCGGCCTGCTGCCGCTGGCGACGGCCATTTTCGGCGTGCTGCGCGGCGGTGATCGTCCGCGCCCGGCGTTCTGGCTGTTTTCGTGCGTGGGCAGCGCGCTCGTCGCGGGTTTTGCCCTGATGCAGGGCGTGACGGCCTCGCCGGTCGGCGACGGTCTGATGCTGGCCGCCATCGTCGCCTGCGGCCTGGGCTATGCCGAGGGTGCCGCGCTGTCGCGCAAGCTCGGCGGCTGGCAGGTGATCTGCTGGGCGCTGGTGCTGTCGCTGCCGATCATGCTGGTGCTGACTTTCGCGACGCTGCCACCATCCTTTGCCGGCGTCGGCTCCAACGCCTGGATCGGTCTCGGCTATGTGTCGCTGTTCAGCATGCTGATCGGCTTCGTCTTCTGGTATCGCGGCTTGGCGCAAGGCGGCATCGCCGCCGTCGGGCAGTTGCAGCTTCTGCAACCCTTCTTCGGCCTCACGCTGGCGGCGACGCTGCTGCATGAGCAGGTCAGTTCGCTGATGGTCGTCGTCACGCTCGGCGTGGTGCTGTGC
Organism: Mesorhizobium kowhaii; assembly: GCF_042431665.1. Lineage (NCBI taxonomy): Bacteria > Pseudomonadati > Pseudomonadota > Alphaproteobacteria > Hyphomicrobiales > Phyllobacteriaceae > Mesorhizobium > Mesorhizobium kowhaii. The sequence goes on along the minus strand of NZ_JBHLYT010000002.1, from coordinate 44,922 downwards.
GTGTTCGGCGCGAAGAAGTTTGCGAGATAGTTCGGGAGGGCGGCTCCCGTCACAGTGTCTCTTTGTTTTGACGCAATTCCCTAAGGGAAAGCACTACGCGCTTTTCCCGGGAAAACCGCGTCACACTTTTCCTGGAATTGCTTTAGAACTTCGTCACCACACCGATACCGATGCCTTCGAAGCCGCCCATCGCCATCAAGGCCGCGGGCGCCTCGTCGAGGCTGATCTTCTTGCCGACCAGCAGTTCGGGCTTGAGCTTGCCGGTGCGGATCATCTCCATCATCGCCTGGTAGCGGTAGGCCTGCATGCCGTGGCTGCCGAGGATTTCGAGCTCGAAGGCAATCACCTTGTCCATCGGCACCTGCGGGCGGGCGTGCTCGCCCAGCATCAGGCCGACCTGCACATGGCGGCCGCGCCGGCGCAGATTGGCGATCGAGTTGAACGAGGTGGTGGGGTGGCCGAGTGCGTCCATCGACATATGGGCGCCGCCATTGGTGATCTGCTTGACGGCCTTGACCACATTCGGCGTTTTGGACGCATTGATGGTGGCGACCGCGCCGATCTTTTTGGCGAAATCGAGCTTCTCGTCGGTGAGGTCGATGGCGATGACATTGGCGCCCATGGCGCTGGCGATCATGATCGCCGACAGGCCGACGCCGCCGCAGCCATGCACCGCCACCCATTCGCCGGGTGTAACCCGGCCCTGGTCGACGATGGCGCGAAACGAGGTGACGAAGCGGCAGCCGAGGCTGGCGGCGGTGGCGAACTCCATCTCGTCGGGCAAGCGCACGAGATTGGTGTCGGCGTGTTCGATGGCGACATATTCGGCGAACGAACCCCAGCCGGTGAAGCCGGGCTGCGTCTGATGCTCGCAGACCTGGTGATTGCCCGATGAGCATTCGAAGCAGCGGCCGCAGCCGACGGCGAACGGCACGGTGACGCGTTCGCCGGCCTTCCAGCGGGTGACATGCTTGCCGGCTGCCACCACGACACCGGCCAGCTCATGGCCCGGCACATGCGGCAGCCGGATGCTGTCGTCATGGCCCATCCAGCCGTGCCAGTCGCTGCGGCACAGCCCGGTCGCCTCAACCTTGATGACGACGCCATCGGCGGCCGGCTTCGGATCGGGAACGGTCTGGATCGTCGGCGCTTCGCCGAATTTCTCGAACACGACGGCTTTCATTGGCAACTCCCACCTTCACACGCCCTGCAGGAAACGATAGCCGATTCCCTGTCCGGTCAAGCGGAAATCGATTCCGCCAGACGGACCGGCCGGTCGCGCCGGCGCGCTGACGCTAGGCGTCGGCGGCCTTATTCGGCATCGATCTGGTTCTCAGGTGCTGCCTTCTGGAAGGCCGGCAGCGCCATGCAGGCGGTGTTGATGCGCGCGATCGTCGGGTAATGCGTCATGTCGACGCCGAAGCGGGCATTGTTGGTGACCTGCGCGGCCAGGCAGATGTCGGCCAGGCCCGGCGCCTCACCATGGCAGAATGTGCCGGTCTCGGCCGAGGCAGCCAGGATTTTTTCGAGCGGCTGAAAGCCTTCGTTCACCCAGTGGCGGAACCAGTTGGTGATGTCCTGGTCGCCGGCGCCGAACAGGGTGCGCAGCGAGGTCAGCACGCGCAGATTGTTCACCGGATGGATATCGCAGGTGATCATCTGCGCCAGCATCCTGACCCGCGCCCGGCCAAGCGCGTCCTTCGGCAGCAGTGGTGGTTCGGGTTTGGTCTCGTCGAGGAATTCGATGATCGCCAGCGATTGCGTCAGCAACGTGCCGTCGTTCCAGATAAGCGCCGGCACCAGACCCTGCGGATTGACCGCGAGATAGGCAGGCTCGAGATGCTCGCCATGGCGCAGATGATGGGGGACGTAGTCGTAGCTCAGCCCCTTCATCTCCAGCGCGATCCGCACCCGATAGGAGGTGGAGGAGCGATAGTAGTTGTGCAGGACGATGTCGCTCATGCGCTCACTTCGGCTTGCCGATGGTGATTTCGATCGTGCCGATGCCGTCGACGCCGCCGGTCATCGTGTCGCCCGGACCAACCGCGCCGACGCCGGCCGGCGTGCCCGTGAAGATCAGGTCGCCAGGTTCCAGCTCCATCGCTTCGCTGCAGATCGACACGATATCGGCGATCGGCCAGATCAGCTCGGCGAGGTCGGCATCCTGCCTGACCTTGCCATTGACGGCGAGCCAGATGCGGCCCTTTTGCGGGTGGCCGGATTTCGCTGCGGGGACCAGCGGGCCGCAAGGCGCGGAGCGGTCGAACGCCTTCGACCAGTCCCAGGGCCGCGCCATCTTCTTGGCCTCATCCTGCAGATCGCGGCGGGTGAGGTCGATGCCGACGCCGTAGCCCCAGACATGGTCCAGCGCCCGCTCGCGAGCGATGCGAAAGCCCGGTCTGCCGATCGCGGCAACCAGCTCGATCTCGTGGTGCAGATTGGCTGTTAGCGGCGGGTAGGGAATCGCCGCGCCGGAATCGACCACCGCGTCGGCCGGCTTGGTGAAGAAGAAGGGCGGATCGCGCTCGTCATTGCCGAGTTCGCGAATATGCGCGGCGTAGTTGCGGCCGACGCAGAAGATGCGGCGCACCGCAAAACGCGCGGGCGAGCCTGCAACGGCCACCGATGAGATTGCGGGCGAGGGAAGGACGAATTCTGTCATGTGGGTCTCTGCTTGGTTGCCGGAACATTCGACCGATTTGGGCGCCCGGGCAATCGAGAAAGCGCCGGCGGCGCTTTCCGACGGAGATGGCGATATACTATTTGGCAATAATCTGGCCATGGTGGCGAGGTTATTCTAAAGCGCGTCGCGTTTGAAACGGATTGAGGCGCCGCGCGTTAGGTTTTTGTCTCATGCATGGCGTTCACCCAAATCCGGGGCCACTTTTGGGCGACATGCATTAATCGCTCCTGAACTGAAATGAAGCCCATGACCGCAATCCACGATCGCGCCCGGTTCCTCATCATCGACGACCACCCGCTGTTTCGCGAGGCGCTTCACAGCGCCGTGCAGATGGCCTATCCGGAAGTCGACACGATGGAGGCACGTTCGATCACCGAGGCGCTCGATCTTCTGGCCGGCGCCAAGCCCTTCGATCTCGCGCTTCTCGACCTCAGCATGCCCGACGTGCACGGCTTCGAAGGCTTGCTGCAGCTCCGGACCCGCTATCCGCGCCTGCCGGTGGTGATCGTTTCAGGATACGAGGAGCCAAAAATCATTTCCGAGGCGCTGTCCTATGGTGCCGCCGGTTTCATCCCGAAATCGGCGCGCAAGAGCGACCTCGCCGCCGCCATACGTTCGGTGATGGAAGGCGCGATCTACGTGCCGGAAACCTATGAGGGCCGCACGCCCGACGCCGACAGCATCGACCGCGCCGACATGGTGCAGCGCCTGTCGACGCTGACGCCGCAACAGCTGCGCGTGCTGCAGATGCTGCGCCAGGGCCTGCTCAACAAGCAGATCGCCTATGAGCTGCAGGTCGGCGAAACCACGGTCAAGGCGCATGTGTCGGAAATCCTGCGCAAGCTCAATGTCTACAGCCGCACGCAAGCGGTGATCGAGGTGTCGAAGCTGGACAATGCGGAGCTGTTTCGCGACCAGGCGGGGTTTTGATTTTTTTTACCCTCCCCCTTTAGGGGGGGCGATCCGCGAAGCGGAGCGGGGTGGGGGCGCCAAAGATGGACCACTCCGGCTCTATGCGTCGCAGGCCATACGGAGGGGCGGCATCAGGCACCACGCCTGCTCGACAAGCAGTTTCTTGTAGAGCGCATAGTCTTCGGGCGAGAAAAACACCTTGGCGCACCCGTTACCGCGTTGCGTCACGTGGTGCGGCAGACCAGGAACGACAATACGGGCAAGGCGCGCTATGCGGTCAGTCTACACACTATGATGGCAAGGCGAATATGGTGAAAAGTGCACTGTCACCATAATATCGTAATTCATAGCAAACAACAAGCGTAACACGAAAACTATCGGTATGCAACAAAATTATACAGCTAATCATCCCAATTCAATTGCTGAAGAAATGTCATAATACTTATTGTACTGTTGCTATATTCACTTGTGCTATTTAGAGACAATATAATGTCTACTGTTGGCTTTTCCTCTATTCTCACTATTATCAGCCGTATGCCGTCATCCAGTATCTCGATACCTGAGGTTTTTTTCCAATTTTTCCCTGCTCGCCGAAGCCGGACGGAGGAATCGTCAAACTGCTCTCTCATCGACTCGTTGTTTGGGAAGGGCGCATCGGTGAGCCGAACAAATTCATCCCACGAGCCCAAGAAGGCCGCCTGAATTATTCGATCTATTCTAGATTCTTCGGTTGGGCTAATTTCAGGATCGTGCATATTTTTCCTTCTGCTGTAGATGGTCTCTTAGTACGACGCTCGCGGACTCACGTTGGTGGTTTGACCACTTCCGCTCGCTCCCGGACCAGGTCCTCCGCTCCCTCCCGAACCCGATCCCCCAGACTGGGATGGGCCACTAGGCGTTCTTGTCGGCGTGTTTCCCGGCAGGCCAAGATAACCGCCAAAATAGTCTTTAGATCTCTTTGTGTTTCGTGCGGCCTCCGACGGATTGATACCCCCATATACTTGGGTAGCATAACTGACGGCATACTCCCTTACCAGAGTTCCTCTGGGAAGCGAGGTGGTTCGCTGGAACGCTGTCATCCGATAGTGCTGTGAAGCTGTTACTGATATTGACGGAGCCATATTGCGGTTATAACCAGGCAAATCTCTTACAGCAGCGTCTTGAACGATATGGTGGGCTTGCCTGGTTTCGTTGTTGGTCGCGCTTTGTGCTAGCGCTTTATTTTGAGCCTGGACCTCTTTGTAGGTGTCCCACGTTCTTGCCGATACACTCGGACCTGTTGGGTTTGGAGCAGGTGCGGATAGCCCTAAATCCGGCGGACTGCTAATTATTGCACCGGCTATTAGACCTTCGGTCATCTTCATGGCAGCATAGGCTACCGCCATGCCGCCTAAAGCCGCAACGCGCCCTCGTGGATCTTCTGCCAAGGTCGCAACAAGACTCTGGTGCCCGTTCGGATCACTCTTGTTGACCGGATCATTCTGGGCATATGCGTATCCATTTGTACCAACCCCAGGCAGCGTCGGATCCCAATCATCCGGCGAAATGAACCGCCCCAGCACCGGATCCATGTACCTGGCGTTGAGATACAGCAGCCCTGTCTCGGGATCGAAGCGCTCGCCGATGTAGGACTTTTGCGTCTGGAATCCGGTGTTGAGGCGCTCGCCATAGCTGGCGTAGTTGGTCTGCTCGAAAATGGCGCCGGCGGCATCGGTGACCATGCGGACCGAGGCCAGATGGTCGCGGTGCAGGAAGTATATGGCGCCGTTGACGACCTTGATGTCGGGATGGGGATAGCGGGTGTAGATTTCCGCTCCCGGTGTTTTCGGATCGATCTCGACGGAGGCGTCGGGATAGAGCGTGGTGGCGAAAGCGGAGGTCTTCTTCGCCCGCGCTCCGTCTGGCCCATAGGCGAGATTGACGGTGTTGGATGAGAGCGTGACGGTCTTCAGCCGGTTGGCCTCGTCCCAAATGAGCGTTCTGGCGCCGTCTGATGTCATGTTTCCATTGGCGTCATAGGCCAGCGTCTTCGCGCCGACAGTGACCGGCGCATGCGGACGAGCTGCGCCCCCCGAGGGGTAGACATAGGTGCCCACCCGCGTTCGTGAGGTCATGTTGTCGTTGGCGGCATAGACGAAGTTTTCGTCGAGCGCGTTGTTGCCGGCATTGTTGGATGAGGTCAGCCGGTCGGCGCCGTCATAGACATAAGTCCAGCTGTCGGCGGGCGTCCGCCCGGTGATGGCGATAATCCGGCCAAGGGTGTCACGCGCATACTGATCGTCGAGCAGGACGGTGGCGCCTTTTTCCGTTTTGACGCGCGTTAGCCAGCGGCGGTACGGAGAATAGGTGAAGGAGGTCTTCACGCCGTTGGCGTAGGTGATCTCCTTGGTCTGGCCATCCGCCTCGTAAACGGTTGAGGCGATGAAGCCGGGAGCCGAGTAGAGCCTGTTGCCGGCGGTGTATTGCAGCGGGTTGTCCGAGGTGCCGAACTCCAACTGCGCCGGGTAATACACCTTCCTCACGGTCTGGCCGGAGCGATCATGGACGTCGTAGGTGGCATGCTGGAGGATGGGGCTGGCAAAGTCCGTGACCTGACGAGCGAGCTTGCCAAGACCGTCATAGTTGTAACCCTGCGTCGCAGCAGCATTCTGTGACGTGGTGAGCTGGCCGATGTTGTAGTAGCCAGCCAATGCTTGGTCATAGGTATTCTGTGCCAGTGTCACCGTGCTGCCGCCGGGTGCTGTCGCTGTCTTCAGCGTCAGCCGGTCCATCTGGTCATAGGCCAATGTCGTGACCGTGCCCCTGGCATCGGTCTGGCTGACCAGCCGGTTGGCGCCGTCATAGGAATAGGTCCAGGTGCCCAGATCGGGATCCGAGGCCGACAGCCGGTTGCCGAGCATGTCGTAGGTGTAGGTCCAGTCCGCACCGCCGGGATCGGTGACGCCGATCAAGCGGCCGAGCGGGTCGTAGTTGCGCCGCTCCACCAAGATGAGGCCGGTGCCATCGCGCGCGATGGCCACCGTTTCGCCATGCACCCAATTGTAGGTATCGGTCCTGTGGCCGAGTTCGTCGGTGGCAAGCACGCCCTGGAAGCGAGGGTTCGTGATCCCGGTGGAGCCGTTGAGAACCTGGGCATAGGTGCGCTGGCTGGCATCCGGATTGACCGTCTTCACCAGCCGGTCGGCCCAGTCATAGGAGTTGGTGGTCCACTGCGCCGCCTCGCCGTCGAAATGCGGGAAGGCGGTGCGCAGCACATTGCCGCGCAGGTCGTACTCGGTCTCGGTGAAGCGCCTTGCGGCAGCCGCCGTATCGCCGGGGGTTTCCACGCGATAGACCCGGCCGAGCCCGTCATAGCGAGAGACGGTAAAATCCTCACCCGCGTTATTGGGCAGCGACGTGTATTTGATCAGCCGCTGATTGTTCGGATCACCTTCACTGAAGAATTGCGTCTTGACATAGGCGCCGGTCACACTCTGCGACACCTGCAAAGGTCGGCAGAACGCATCATAGGTGAAGGTTTTGACCAGGCCGTTGAAGTCGGTTTTGGTCGCCGGCAGGCCGCACGTAGGATTGTACGTTGCCCTTGAGACAAAGCGCGTGTCGGCCTGTCCGCAGGTCGCGAAGTATTTCGGCGCTCGCTCGGTTATGGGATAGAGGTGATAAGTGGTGTCGTAATCCCACTCGGTCCTGTGGCAGAGGTCTGTCGCCACAGTCCTGTTGCCGTAGCTGTCATAAGTGAAGAACTGATTTGTTGCCTTCTGCGGTGTTCCGTAGAGATCATTGTAGTCAACCGTCCACGTCAGGTCGCCATCCACCGGGGCGTCGCTGGTGTCGGTGCTGCCGTCGTAGAAGTTCAAGTGATAGCGCAGGATAGGCAAGGCATCGTCCATGCCCGCCCGCACGCTCTCGGCGCGGGGCAGCGACACGATGTAGGCCCCCGTGTTGGCGACGAAGCGCCGCGACGTCCAGGTCTCGTCGCCGCTGGTGTCGGTGCGACCATAGTCCCTGATCTCGGTGATGTTGTTATAGGCGTCGAAGTCCCGCTCGACCCTGGTCGACAGCGAGCCGTTCTCGGTCAGCGTCGTGTCGGTGGAGGTGTTTTGCACCCAATAGGGTTTTGTCGCCGTGTTGACCGCATAGGTCTCGGCCACCCGCTTGTGCACCACGCCGGCGCCATCCTTCCACAGCGTCAGCGACGGCAGGCCGTAGCTGGCTAGGTCCTGGCGATACGTCGTCTCGATCTTCGAGGGTGCCGCCGTCTCGCCATTGGCCAGCGGCCTGGTCTCGACGATCGAGGCAAAGCCCAAAAACTTGCGCGCCGCCGGATCGTACTTGCCGCCGGCATAGGTGTAGGTGCTCACCGCCGTCTGGCCGCGGCCATCGCCGACCGACAGCTTCAATACGGCATGTACGACCTGCGGCAGGTAGTTGTTTTGCCAGGTCGATGACGGCGCATAGTCGACCGCGACTGTTCCGCCGAGTTCTGTCGTTATGTTCCGCAGCAGGTTCGGATTGCCGCCATTGGCGTTGGAGATGAACATGTTGTTGTAGTCGGTGAAATCGGGCAGGCCGTCGCCGTTGAAGTCGCCGACAACGTCGCCGACAGGGCCAATCGCTCCCGCAGAACCAGAAGCAATGTATGCGGTGGATGAAGAAGGCCGGAGAGAGAAGACCTCTATCGCGCGCGTATAATCCGAGCCAACTGTGAAATCGCTCAGGGTGAAGACGTCCGTCTTCCCGTCGTTATCAAAATCACGAAATATTGCGTCGCGACCCCAAACATTGGTAGCGGCTGCGTAGCTTTTAAAGCCAACCCCTGTCGACAGGTACACTGTGATTTGATTGTCATAGGTGGCGTAGCGGGCAACATCAGTTGCGCCGTCACCATTTATGTCGGCAAATACGCAAGTGCCAGCGCTAGATGTAGAGCCACTGCAATCGATTCCGGATGACGTTCCGCCAGCTTGCCATACTCCACTCGTCAGGACGCCTTTCTGGATGGAGGTTCCCGTTATGAACAAAGGCTGCTGCTTGCCATTGCCGAGAAAGTCCCCGAGGCCCACAATCGTATTGGAGGTAGAGCCACCCTTCAAATCCAGCGTGTCAACTCCATCCCCGTTGTGATCCGCAACGACATACGGAGTTGCAACTACAGAGTTCTGATAATTTGCGACTGGAGGCGAAACGGTATCGCCCGGAGCTACGCTGCTCGGATTCAATATGGGCAGACTGGCGCATATCGCTTCATAACCAGCCGGTGGGCTCGCCCCACAACCGACGTTGGTTAGAGCAAGCTGCGGGTCAGTCAAAATGAGATAGCTAGAAACAGAGCGTGTGTAGGTTACTCTCCCGGTGGCCCCGTCTGTGTATGCTGAAGAGTGTATAAGATATCCGGCAAAATCAGATGTATTCTTCAGGCTTTTGAAACGGCCATGTTCATGAAATATATTATCTGCAATCGGAATATTATTTGCATCGTAAGGTTTGTAATCAATCGACGTGCCAACACCAACCGTTTTTATGTCGCTTGGCGTGCCGTTCTGGCCAAATTTTATAATTCGTTCATACCTGTTCCTTGTGGTCGTTGTATGTGTCGTATGGTCCCCGCCGCTCGTTGTCCAGGTCGCTTCAGAATATTCTCCAAACAGTTCATCGCGGCCGTCAAAGTCGAGATCGCCAACTTCTCGCGGGTTGACGTATTGCGAAGCACCGTCGGGGGCAGAGCTGGGCGCGATGTGCTCGAAGATCGGTGTGTTGATGGTCGTGTAGTTCCAGCCCGCGTTTTGATATGTCATCTGGCCGAGGACTTTTGCGGTGCCGCCGGTGATGGTGCCGTCGGCGGTGCCGGTGGCGTCGGTGCCGTAGCGGGTGACCTGGGTCAGGCGCGAGGTGCCGGAGAATGGCGCCTGGTCATAGATCAGCTTATAGGCGCTGCGCACCACGCCGTTGACCGTCACGCCGATCGTCTTGATGCGTTGGCTGGTCACCGAGATATCACGGCCATTGCCCATCAGGATTGGGTCGGGCCGCGTCTCGTAATAGAACAGGACGGAGACACCGTTGTAGCTGATGCTGGCGGGGTAGCAGACCGGGCTGGGCAGGCAAGTATAGCTGTAAGTGACCTTGTTGTTGTTGGTGTCGGTGACCGAGGTCAGCAGCCAGCGATAACGCATGGCAAGGTCATAGGCTGTGCCGGCAGCTGGCGTCAGGTTGGCCACCGCAGCCACCGAGCTAAAGGTCGAGACAGTGCCGTCGCGATCGGTCACCTTCCATTCATTGGTGGCGTCGATGCGCGTGACGCGGCGATAGGATTCATTCTCCGTCGCATGCGTGCCGCCGGTCGAGCAGGACGGAGACACCATGCCAGCGACACAGGCGACCATGGCCTGACCATCGAGCAGATAGACATCGGTCGCATCGAAGTTCGGCATGCCATAGCCTGGGCTTGCCCGCTCGATGACATCGAAGCCATCGAGCCCCCAGGCATAGCCGAGCCAGCCCTGGTAGAGGCCGCCAAGCTTGGTCTTGCGTGAAGAGTTGTAGGTGAGTGTTATCTGCGGCTCGATACCATGGAAGGCGGGAACATCGATGCCGATGGTATAGCCGAGATTGCCATTGCCGGCAGTCTTCGGCAGGTCTACCTTCGGCGTGCCGACGGCCTCGGGATCGCCGCTGTCGGTCGTAGCAGTAGCGGCTGCCGCCTGTGCCGCGGCCGGCTCCTCAGGCGCGGCTTCGGTATCGGTCGTCTTCGCTGTCGTACCGTCTGCCGCCTTGCTGTCGGTTGCCTCGGCATCGGCCGGCTCGGCGCCGATCTTCGCCGCCGCATCCGGACTGCTGGCGGCCGCTCCACCCGCCCCTGCATCCGCACCCGGTGTCGCAGTGGGCGACGCTGACGTGCCGTCCGTCGGCTGCCCGTTGCCCAGTGCCGCTCCACCATTGCCGAAGCCCGCAGGCGCACCAGGTTGAGGCGAAGTGCCTTGCTCCTCTTGCGCAAGAGCACCTATCCCTGCATTTCCTCTAATATAAGAAACAAACGATGTATCCGCGCCGAATACACCAGCGGCAAGAAAAGCCGCGCCAACAAGCAACCGCTTCATGAATTCCCCCGACCCAGTTGCTTATAGATACTCCTCCTTCACTTGGCCGATACGACACCAGCTCGTCACAACACAAATATCCACAGAATTATTTGCGGGCGCGCGATTCCTCCAGACGATCGGATAATGCGGGATAAGGATCTAAAGCGCGTCGCGCTTTAGATCTCTGTTTTTATGCATGTCGTTGTCCCAAAACCGCTGCGCACTTTTGGGCGACATGCATCAAGCCAGCAAATGCGCCAGCAGCGCCCTCAACTGCGCCGGCTTCAGCGGTTTGCGCATCAGTTCGATGCCGCCCGCGCGCGCCGCTTTGGCGACGGCTTCGGAACTGTCGGCGGTGACGATCAGGGCCGGCACGGCGCGGCCGAGATAGTCGCGGACCTCGGCGATGGTGGCGGTGCCGAGATCGCCGCCGTCGAGATGCTGGTCGGCAATGACGATGTCGGGCACCCAGTCGGTGTCGCCAAGCATGTCCAGCGCGTCGTCGGTCGAGGTCGCGGCCCGCACCAGGCATTGCCAGCGCTCGAGCAGGAAGGTCATGGCCTGCAGCACCTCGACATCGTTCTCGATCAGCAGCACCTTGGTGCCGAACAGGCCGTAGCCGCGCGGCCGTTCCATGTCGGCGCTGTTGGCGATGGCGTCGGCCGGGGCGCCGATGCCGACGGGAACATCGATGTGGAAGATCGTGCCGCGGCCGACCTTCGATGAAAATGTCACGGGATGGCCGAGCGCACTGGCCATGCGGCGCACGATGGCAAGCCCGAGCCCGAGACCGCCGCCGTCTAGTTCTGCATTGGCCGGCGAGGTGCCCCGGTGGAATTCCTCGAACACCGCCTCGCGCTGGTCTTCGGGAATGCCGCAGCCGGTATCGGCGACGTCGATGCGGATGGTGTCGCCGCGATGCCTGGTGCCGACAAGCACGCCGCCCGAGCGTGTATAGCCCAGCGCATTGGAGAGAATGTTCTGCAGGATGCGGCGCAACAGCGTGCGGTCGGAGCGGACCACGGCGTTGACCGGCCTGAATTTCAGCGACAACCCCTTCAGTTCCGCCACTGGCTGGAAATCCGAGCGCAGCGACGAGAACAGCGCTTCGAGGCTGACGTCGCTAGTGTCGGGTTGCACCACGCCGGCGTCGAGCTTGGAGATGTCGAGCAGCGTGCGCAGCAGGTCCTCCATCGTCTCCAGCGAGCGCTCGACCTGCCGCACCAGCTTCCTGCCCTCGTCGCTGGTCTGCACTTCGGCCAACGCCGAAACCGAGAGGTGGGCAGCGTTCAGCGGCTGCAGCACGTCGTGGCTGGCGGCGGCAAGGAAGCGGGTCTTCGACAGGTTCGCCAGTTCGGCGTTTTCCTTGGCGGCACTGAGGTCGATGTTCGACTGCTCCAGCCGGCGCAAGGTCGAGTGCAGCTCCTCGGTGCGCGTACGCACCCGATTTTCCAGCGAAATCGCGGTCTGGAACAGCGAGAAGGCATTGCCTTGCTGGTCCATCGATCGCTCGACGCGGCTGACCAGTGCCGCGTTGATCTTCTTCAGCTTTTCAAGGTCGTTTATGTCCCTCAGCGGCATCTTATTCCGCCGCCTGTCGTTGGCCAAAGGCGATGCCGGTGAAGGTCTGGTTCAAATGCATCGACCGGTACTGTTCGCCATAGGTGCCGAAGCCGATGACATTGTTGACCCGGTAGAGCTCCGAGATGTCGCGAAAGACCTGGCGGTTGCGCGCGTCCAGCCGGCGCAGCACGCAGTCGAAGCCGAGGATCATGTCGATGCCGCCAAGCCGCTCCTCGACATCCCGCAGTGCCGCGCGCGTCGATTCGACCATGTCCTTGGGCTGGGCGATCGACAGCACGACGCCGTCGTCTATGGCGCAGAAGAACGACAGCGAGCCGTCGGGATGCATCTTCTGGATCGACCGGCAATAATATTCGCCGCCCACCTTCACCACCACCGGATGCGAAGCAAAACTCAGCGGCGTCAGCGTCTGCGGGACAATGCCGACGGATGCGGCATATTCCTCCGCGGCGTTGGTGGCGTTGAACTCGCGCACGATGCGGTGATCGGGATCGGACGCCGTGACCACCAGCTTCTCGTCGGTGGGAACGAAATTGTCGGTCTTGAAGACGTGGAAGGGAATTTCGGTGGCGATCAGCACGATGATGGCGCTGTCGGAGGTGACCTTGCCGTTCCAGATCAGGCGCGTCGTCTCGAACTTCAGGTCGTCGCCAGCCGAGCCGCCGAGCAGCGGTATGTCGTCGAGGCCCCAGTGGATGGCCGAACTCACCGCTTCCTCGGCATAGGAAAGCCCGTCGATGAAGCAGAGCGCGAACGTGCCTTTGGTGCGGTCGCAACCCAGGCGCGCGCGCAGCGACCGCCGCAAAGCCTCGACCTCGCTGGTGATGCTGTCCATGCCCGACGAGGACAGGTTGTCGACCATCACGCTGACGGCGGTGAACGCGGCGGACGGAAGCAGCATGGCGAGCACATGGCCGTCCTCGAGGCCCTGCGGCGTGATCTCGCCGGCGGTCGAGCAGCCCGCGTGGTGGAGCGCCGGTGCGTGGGTCATCAGCGCCTGGGAAAGAGTGTCGGCCTCGACAAGGCTCTGGGAAAAGAACAGCAGGGCGAAGCCGGCATCGATTGCCGCAGCCTCCAACGCGATCGCAGTGGCGAACGCGTCCATGTCGGGCTCATCCGTGGTGAGCGCCGACAGGCCGCATGCATAGCGCGTCCGTGAACTGGCCAGCTGCGTTCTCCGCATTTCCTCCGACGCTGTTTTATGCGCGTCGGGCGCGCGGGCGTCTGACAACATTGTTGCCCTCAAACCATGTTTTGGCAATGGGGCGACCGGGGCTTCACGTTTGGGCTCGGCCATGACCGAAAGTACAATGTAACGATTTTTAGACGTGCTGTTTTTTGTCCGTTGTGCAGTGTACGAATAACGCATGGCCGAAGCGCCAACACCGCGTCGGCAGCGTGATGACCAAGGTTGATACCCAGGGAGGAACCATGTCGGACGTTTCGTTGATAGTGAACGGAAAGCGGGTCAGCGGTGCTGCCGAGGACCGAACACTTCTGGTTCACTTCCTGCGGGAGAATCTCGGTCTTACCGGAACGCATGTCGGTTGCGATACCTCGCAATGCGGCGCCTGCGTCGTCCATGTCGACGGCAAGGCGGTCAAGTCCTGCTCGATGCTCGCGGTGCAGGCTTCGGGCTCGACCGTGGTGACGATCGAGGGCCTGGCCAATGGCGCCGATCTGCATCCGGTGCAGGCCGCCTTCAAGGAACATCACGGGCTGCAGTGCGGCTTCTGCACGCCGGGCATGATCATGACGGCGACCGACATGATCAACCGCCACCCCGAAGGCCTCGACGAAGCGACGGTGCGCACCGAGCTCGAAGGTAATATCTGCCGCTGCACCGGCTACCACAACATCGTCAAGGCGATCCTCGCCGCATCGAAGACGATGTCCAAGGGGTCGAAAGGCAAAGCGAAACAGGCTGCGTGAGATAGACAAGGCAGTAGGGCAGTAAGGCAGTAAGGCAGTAGGGAACCAGCAGCCAATTTCCCTACTGCCTTACTGCCCTACTCACCTGCTCCCCTAAAATTTTCGGGAGGAATTTCTGATGGGCATTGAAGGTGTTGGCGCTCGGGTTGCGCGCAAGGAAGACAAACGATTCATCACCGGCGCCGGCCGCTATGTCGACGACATGGTGGTTCCCGGCATGAAGCACGCGGCCTTCGTGCGCAGCCCGCACGCGCATGCGCAGATCAAGAAGATCGACGTCAAAAAGGCGCAAGCCATGCCCGGCGTCATCGGCGTGCTGACCGGCAAGGAGCTCAAGGCCGACGGCATCGGCAACCTCATCTGCGGCTGGATGATCCATTCCAAGGATGGCTCGCCGATGAAGATGGGGGCGTGGTCGCCACTCGCTTTCGACCGGGTCCGCTATGTCGGCGATGCCGTCGTGGTCGTCGTGGCCGAGACCAAGGGGCAGGCGCGCGACGCTGCCGAGGCGGTCGAGATCACCTACAAGGAGCTCAAGGCCGTCGTCGATGCGTCGAAGGCGATGGACAAGGGCGCGCCGCAGATCCACCCCGAGGCCGACAACAACCTGATCTTCGACTGGGACATCGGCAATGCCGACGAGACGGCCGCGGCCTTCAAGAAGGCGGCCCATGTCGTCAAGATGGACATCATCAACAATCGCCTCGTGCCCAATGCCATGGAGCCGCGCGCGGCTCTTGGCCACTACGACAAGGCCGAGGATCACTACACCTGCTGGACGACGTCACAGAACCCGCATGTGGCGCGGCTGGTGATGAGCGCCTTCTACAATGTCGCGCCGGAAAACAAGCTGCGCGTCATAGCGCCCGATGTCGGCGGCGGCTTCGGCTCGAAGATCTACATCTATCCCGAAGAGATCGTCTGCCTGTGGGCGTCGAAGAAGACCGGCGTGCCGGTCAAATGGGTGGCCGATCGCACCGAGAGCTTTCTTACCGACGCGCATGGCCGCGACCATCACACCCATGCTGAAATGGCCTTCGACAATGATCACAGGATTCTCGGCCTGAAGGTCGAAACCAAGGCCAATCTCGGCGCCTACATGTCGCTGTTCTCGTCGGCGACGCCGACCTACCTCTATGCGACGCTGCTGTCGGGCCAGTACAACATCCCCGCCATCCACGCCAATGTGAAGGCGATCTACACCAACACCGCGCCGGTCGATGCCTATCGCGGGGCAGGGCGGCCGGAAGCAACCTTCGTCATGGAGCGCATGATGGAGACCGCTGCGCGCCAGTTCGGCGTCTCACCCGCCGAGTTGCGCCGCAAGAACTTCATCACCTCGTTCCCGCACCAGACTCCGGTCATCATGTGCTACGACGCCGGCGACTATGCCGCTTCGCTCGACGCGGCGATGCAGGCGTCGGACTATGCCGGCTTTGCCAAGCGCAAGGCCGCCGCCGCCAAGAAGGGGCTGCTGCGCGGCATCGGCATGAGCTGCTACATCGAGGCCTGCGGCATCGCGCCGTCGGCGGCTGTCGGCAGTCTTGGCGCCGGCGTCGGCTTATGGGAATCGGCGGAAGTGCGCGTCAATGCCGTCGGCACGATCGAGGTGCTGACCGGCTCGCACAGCCATGGCCAGGGCCATGAGACGACTTTCGCGCAACTGGTCAACGAGCGCTTCGGCGTGCCGCTCGATTCCGTCTCGATCGTCCATGGCGACACCGACAAGGTGCAGATGGGCATGGGCACCTATGGCTCGCGCTCCGGCGCGGTCGGCATGTCGGCCATCGTCAAGGCGCTCGACAAGGTCGAGGCCAAGGCCAAGAAGATCGCCGCCCACCTGCTCGAGGCGGACGAGGGCGACATCATCATCGAGAACGGCGCGTTGAAAGTGGCCGGCACTGACAAGAACGTGCCATGGTTCCAGATGGCGCTCGCTGCCTACACCGCCCACAATCTGCCGGGCGGCATGGAGCCCGGGCTGAAGGAGACGGCTTTCTATGATCCGTCGAACTTCACCTTTCCGGCCGGCTGCTACATCTGCGAGGTCGAGGTCGACCCGGAAACCGGCATGACCGAGATCATCCAGTTCGTCGCCGCCGATGATTTCGGCAACATCATCAACCCGATGATCGTCGAGGGCCAGGTGCATGGCGGGCTGGCGCAAGGCATCGGCCAGGCGCTGCTCGAAGGCGCCCACTATGACAACAGCGGCCAGCTGCTGACCGCGAGCTACATGGACTACACCATGCCGCGCGCCGGCGACCTGCCGTCGTTCAAGGTCTCGACCTCGAACACGCCATGCCCGGGCAATCCGCTTGGCATCAAGGGCTGCGGCGAGGCCGGCGCCATCGGCTCGCCGCCGGCGGTGATCAACGCCATCACCGACGCCATCGGCAGCAACGATCTTGCCATGCCGGCATCGCCGTCCACCGTGTGGGCAGCGATTCGTGCGACGACGAAACACTGAGGAGGAAGAGCATGTATTCGGTCAACTATCACCGCGCCGCCTCGGTCGCCGATGCCGCCAAGCTGATCAAGGCGGGTGACGCCAAGCTGCTTTCGGGCGGCATGACGCTGATCCCGGCGATGAAGACGCGGCTTGCCGCGCCCTCCGACCTTGTCGACCTGTCGAAGATCAAGGAGCTGCAGGGCGTCAAGGTGTCGGGCAAGACGGTCACCATCGGTGCTGCCTCCACGCATTTTGACGTTGCCAATGACGAGAAGCTGAAGAAGGCCTGCCCGGCGCTTGCCCATCTGGCGTCGCTGATCGGCGATCCGGCGGTGCGCCACCGGGGCACAATCGGCGGCTCGATCGCCAACAACGATCCGGCGGCCGACTATCCGGCGGCGTTGCTGGCGCTCGGCGCCACCATCGTTACCAACAAGCGCGCGATCGCCGCCGACAAGTTCTTCAAGGGTCTGTTCGAGACGTCGTTGAAGGACGGCGAGATCATCACCGCGGTAAGCTTCACCGCGCCGGCCAAGGCGGCCTACGAAAAATTCCGCAACCCGGCCTCGCGCTATGCGATCGTCGGTGTGTTCGTGGCCAAGGGCAAGGATGGCGTCAGTGTCGCCGTCACCGGCGCCGGCGACGACGGCGTCTTCCGCTCGAAAGAGATCGAGGCAGCCCTGGCCAAGAATTTCGCGGCCTCGGCGCTCGAAGGCGTGAAGGTGCCGGCGAAGAATTTGATGACCGACATCCACGCCTCGGCCGATTACCGCGCCAATCTGATCGCGGTGATGGCCAAGCGCGCGGTGGCTGCCGCCAACGCCTGACGCTAGCGCGGTTCGCCGTTTCACGGACACGCCGAACCGCTCTATCTCTTTGTTTTGACGCAATTCCCTAGGGGAAGCGCTACGCGCTTTTCCAGGAAAACCGTTTCACAGTTTTCCTGGCATTGCTTAGCAGTGCGGACAAGGAAAGGGGCCACAGCGGCCCCTTTTCGCGTGCGGCGGCCTGTAGCTGTCCAGTTCCTGATGGAATCGCTCCGCGCACCAACCCTTTGTTTCAAACAGTCCGGACCGATACTTTCCCTGGACCCGCGCCAGCGGCAATCTCGCACTTGCACAAAGCGATATTGCACTGCACTATACCGGTGACCAAGCGCGAGCCGGGTTCGGGGTGTCATCACGACCTGCGACCCTTTTCGCATATTTCAATGCGAAGGGAGCGGCATGACCGACATCTCCGCGACGCATGTCGTCCCGTCCCGACCCGTCGCCGACAGAGCGGCCAGAACAAGACTGGCCTATCTCGATGGCTGGCGCGGCCTGTCGATCGCCCTGGTGCTGATCGGCCATTTCTTTCCCGTTCCCGGAATCAATCTGGGCGTGCTGGGCGTCGAATTCTTCTTCGTGCTCAGCGGCCGGCTGATGGGCGAGATCCTGTTCATCGAGCGCTACCCGCTGAAGAAATTCTTCAAGCGCCGCTTCTCCCGCATCTATCCGGCGCTTCTGGTTTTCGTGGTCGTCGTGATGATTGCGCTCTCCGGCACATTCATCGCCTTCAAATGGAAGGCGGCGCTGACCGCGCTGACATTCACCTACAATTATGCCGGCATCCTCGTTACGCGAGCGGGAGCGCTCGACCATATCTGGTCGCTCTGCATCGAGGAGCACGCCTATATCATCCTGGCGCTGATCAGCGTCGTCGTCCTAAGCCGCTCTCGCGTCGTCGTGCTGCTCCTGGCGCTGGCCTTGCTTGCCATGGCCAACGGCGCGGTTTCGTACTGGGTCTTCGGAATGGACTACGAAACCACCTACTGGCGCACCGATGTGCATATCGCGTCGATCCTGCTGTCGGCCTCGATCTGCCTGCTCAAGGCCGATGGCAGGCTGCCGGCGGTGTTCAGCGGCAAGCATGTGGCGCTGGCGGCATCGATCTGCGCCGTTCTGCTGTTCCTCGACCCGGTGCCGACGCCGATCCACTATCTCTTCGCGGTGCCGCTGCTGGCGCTGGCCGTCAACGCGCTCGATTTCAGCCCGCGCTATCTGACCGGATTGTTGTCCTCCTGGCCAATGGCAACGCTGGGGCTGTGGTCATATTCGCTCTATCTGTGGCAGCAGCCGTTCTACAAATTCGTCTACGAGCAAGGCAGCGCGCCGATCCCGATGCTGGCCGGGGTCTTTGTCTGTGCGCTCTGCAGCTACTACATCATCGAGCGACCGGCACGCGAATGGCTTAACCGCAACTGGTGACGTCTACACGGCAGTCGTATATTGGAATTTAGAGGCCGCGGTTAAGCCGATCGGCTCTTTTTATCGATCAGATACCGTCGCAGGCCGGCTTCACCACGCGGCGTTGTCCAGCGATGGTTCCAGGCGAAGGCCGGCCGCAGCAGCGGTGCGAGAAATTTGAGGATCGGTCTCAGCACCGTGACCTGCCAGGTCAATTGCACATGAGTGCCGGTGCCGGACGGCGACAATTCCGCCCGCCACAGCCCGTCGAAATCGCCAAGGGTTTTCACCACCACCAGCCGGCCGGGTTCGAGTTCAGCGGCCTCGATGATGAAGTTCAACTCGTAGGGCAGGGCGCCGCGAGCCCGTGCTCTTGCGCGCGAACCGATGGTCGCCTTGCCCTTCCTGTCGAGCGGCACCACCTCCTTGTAGACGTCGCCCCACCAGAGCGGCAGCAATTCGGCATCCGAGAGCACCTCCCACACTTCCTGCGGCGTGCCCTCAGGGATGTGCCAGCTTTCGTCGAAGCGGAAGACGTTGCTCGGCATCGCGTTTCCTCCGGTTGGCGGAAACATTCATTTTAGCTGCGGCGTCTTTGTGTGGCCAGCACCAGCGGGTCAGGCGGAGATTCGCCTGACGTAGTAGCGCACCGCCTTCTTGCCGCCGTGGATGACGGCGTCGCCGGCTTCGGCGAAGCCGAGTGCGGCGTGGAAGGCATCCGAGGCGGGGTTCGGCGGATTTGTGTTGACCTCGCAGGTGACCAGCGTGTGGCCGGCGCGCTCAACATGGCTGAACAGATCCTGATAGAGCCGGCGCGCATGGCCGCGGCCGCGCGCTTGTGCCGCCACGACGACACGGTCGACATAGACGAAGTGGGGGTAGCGTTCGCGGAACCAGACGAAATTCGGGCTGTCGTAATTGGCATCCTGGTCGAAGGTCATGATGAAGGCTTCGAGATCGCGGATGCGCCGCGTGTAAAACGCCTCGCCGAGCAGGAAGGACAGCCGTTCGGGCTCCAGCCACGACAGTTCGGCCGCGTGCTCGTTGTTGAGTGCAAGGATCGCCGCTTCGTCTTGCGCCGATACACGGCTGATCGGAGCAGGGGTCGCGCTCATGCCTTCGCAGCCGCAATGGTGGCCGCCACCAGGTCCGTGTCGGTCAAGGTGTTGCGGTATTCGCGGTCGAGGTCGGAGCCGCCCATGCCGACATGCGGGTTGCGGTAATCCATGGCGCTCGGTACGTCCTTGAGGGCGGCGAAATGCATTTCGGCCAGCCCGGTTTGTCTGCGCACCTCGGCGATGTTGCTGAGGTCAAGCCCGCCGCAGCCGAGGATGACGATGCGGTCGCCGGCCTGTCGCACCAGATCCGCCAATAGCGACATGCCCTCGACCGCCGTATCGCGCTGGCCACTGGTCAGCACGCGGCCGACCTTGCTGCGGATCAGCGCTTCGAGCGCCTCGACCGGGTCGCGCGTCATGTCGAAGGCGCGGTGGCAGGTGACGTTCAAGGAGCCGGCAGCCTTCGTCAATTCACTCATGCGCGCCTCGTCGATGGTTCCGTCGGCGTTCAGGCAGCCAAACACCACGCCGGGCACGCCGAGGTCGCGCAACGCGATGACATCGGCGAGCATCGAGGCGTATTCGGTGTCGCTGTAGAGAAAGTCGCCGCCGCGCGGCCGCACCATGACATGAAAGGGCACGGTCGCCTGGTCGAGGGCGGCGCGCACCGTGCCGAGGCTCGGCGTGACGCCGCCTTCGATGAGGCTGGCGCACAGTTCGACCCGGTCAGCGCCGGCAGCCTGTGCGGCCAGCAGGCCGTCAATGCCTTCGACACAGATTTCGATAAGCGGCAGGCGAGTTTCTTTGGTCAAGGGGGCGATCCAGTTCCATGATATCGCCGCCAGCCCTAGCATCAGGCCGGTTGGCGCGAAAGCGCGAACAGCGCGCCGCTATTTGGGCCAGGCGGCATTTCCCCGATTGACACTCTCATAACCAATAAGTTATGGATTTACCCATAGCCGGCGGGTTATTGATCTCGCTTGGACAACGCGGTTTCGTTCTTGATCGACAAGGAGAGTGGCCATGATTGAAACCAAATCGATCGTCGTCGAACGTCTGATCCCGCATGCGGCCGAAAAGATCTGGCGGGCGCTGACCGTGCCCGAGCTCGTCGCCGAATGGCTGATGCAGAATGACTTCGTGGCGGAAGAGGGACATCGGTTCACCTTGCGGGCGACGCCGGTGCCCGGCTGGTCCGGCGTGACAAACTGTGTGGTGCTGCGGGTCGAGGCGCCGCGCCTGCTGGCCTACAGCTGGGGTGACGGGACGGAATCGGACAGCGGGCTGAAAACGGTGGTGACCTGGTCGCTCACGCCCGAGGGCGCAGCAACCCGGGTGCGGATGGAGCAGTCGGGATTCCGGCCCGCCGATGAGCGCGGATATGTCGGCATGGGAAGCGGCTGGCCGCGTATCCTCGAGCGGCTCGAACAGGTCGCCGCAAAACAGGGCTGAAGCCCGACATCACCAGACGACACCCATCAAACTCAAAAGCCTGGATGCGCGGCATCCGGACCGACAAGACACGCCCTGATGAAACACCTCAAAAGGAGAAAGACCATGCAAGCAAGAATCAAGAATCCGGTGGTGCTCATTCCCGGCTCCCTGCAGGCGCTGCAGGCGCTGGATAAGTCGACCGAGGCGGCCGAATTGCCCTATGTGACGCGCAAGCTCATCCATCTGCGCGCCAGCCAGATCAATAGCTGCAGCCTCTGCGTCGACATGCATGCGCGCGAGTTGAGGAAGGCCGGCGAAAAGGACGAGCGTATCTTTGCCCTCGCGGCATGGCGGGAGACGCCGTACTTCACCGATGCCGAACGCGCGGCCCTGGCGCTGGCCGAGGCCGGCACAAGGCTCGCCGACCGGCCCGATGCGGTGCCGGACGATGTCTGGGACGAAGCCGCCCGGCACTATGACGAAAAGGCGCTTGCCGCCCTGGTCATCCAGATCGCCCTGATCAACGCCTTCAACCGGCTGAACGCCACGACGCGGCAGATGGTCGGCGCCTGGGGGTGAGCCCCGGGTCGGGTGGTTGTGCGCGACGCACACCTCCCGGCCCAACCGGTCGCGGATCACCCTTGGCCGCTACTGGCGCAACTCCGTGTTCTTGGCGCCTTCCTCGACCTGATCGATCACCAGCAGCTTGACCGGACCATCGCCGATGTTGGTGGCCTGGTGCCACTGGCCGATCATTTCGATGATGAAATCACCGGTCTTGTAGGTATTGCTGTTGCCGGTCTCGACATTGGTGACCTTCAGCGTCCCGGCCTGAACGTAGGCATAGCGCGGGAAGGGGTGCCTGTGGACCGGCAAGGTCGCACCCGGCGCGATGTCAAAAGTCGACACCAGAACCTGCACGTTCTTCTGCGGCAGCGTGATCGGCTGGCCGGATGCGGTTGTCGTGCGTGATGCCAGCGGCGTCACGACGACGGGGGTGCCGCTGCTGTCCAGCGCGAGGGCGGGGGGTGCAAATGACGCGACCGCCAGCAGCAGCCCTGACATCAGAATTTTTCGCATGATTCACTCCACCCCCGCGCCAGCATCGCTCGGCGGCCATCCGCATGCAAGGCATGCCCCTCACTCCGCTTGCGCCTTGTCCGATTGGAACGACGATCCATCGATGCGAGCGGCTTTCTCACGGCTCCATTGCCTTGAGCGCCGCCGGAACCGGATAGCGGCTGCCGTCGTAGCGCAGCCGGTAGGTCCGCTTCACGGACTTGCCGGGATGGGATTGGCACTCGCCATTCTTGTCGGGGGAGGGTTCGTCGGTATCCGCCCGCTCGACCACGATGATGTCGCGATAGCCGTGATGGCTCGCCGCGCCCATCGCCAGGCTGACCTGGCTGGAATGAAAGGATCCGGCGCAACTGGCGTCGCCTTCGCCGCCATTGCCGGCCACGGCAAGGCCACCGAGCACCAGACGCAGGGCATCGCCGGCGAGGGCATAGAGCCGCAAGCCGGTTTCGTTGAAAGGAGTGGCCTGCGAATGGGTTGCCAGTTCGATGCGCAGGCCAAAGGCCGTGACGTCGGGCGCCAGCCCATAGCGACCGGTATCGAATTCAACCTTGCGGATGGCGATGGCATCATCGGTCATCAGCCCGGGCTGGAGCAGGCGCTGGCGCACCTCCAGGCTCTTCCTGTCGACGACCAGAAGCTCGATATCGCCAACATGCCTGTCTTCGCTGGCTTCGACGCTGTCCATCAGCGGCACTGCGACCAGCAGCAGCTCATCATGGGCAGGCCAGATCTTGCAGACCAGGCCAAATGGCGTTTCGCCGTCTGGGAGCGTCAGCGGGATGCTGATATGGGGTTCGAGGGTCAACGAAGCGCCGTCGATGCTCCTCTGTGCCTTGGGATAGGCCTGCAGCACCAGGGCGACAACATCGCCGCAATCGCTGGCCGTGGCCCAGCCGGGCGACAGATCGGCAACGGCGAGGCCGAGGAAGAGGGTGCGCAACAATATTCGCATGGGATTCTCACGTCGCAGGGCCGAGTTCGCTTGGCGATCTGCGTGTACCACAGTTTCATTGCTGAATAGCTTTTGCGGGCATTGGATGTGACGAACGGTATTGTCGCCAGGGCTATTGCTCGCCAGGAGGCACCGGGGGCCGCCCGGCCTGTGCAGGCGGCTTCTGCCAAGCGCCTTATATTAGCTAGAAACGATATATTAACGGCTGTGATGCAGCCTTTCCCCAAGGGGACGGGAAACACCTCCTCATCGACGTTCCAACGCGCCCTTGGAGCAGCGGGACGCTTGACCAAATGCGGAGCAAACGCATGAGTGTCGGAACAGCTCTCGAACAATTGCTGCGGTTGATTTATCGCCGAGCCATGAAATTGGCGGCGTTGCCGGAGGATGAGAGGGATTCACACTACGATCTCATTCGCCTCTCATGTTGCGCGGCCGCCGAGCACATTGGGCAAAGTCCCGACGAGGCAGCCATCACGGCAAACGATATGGTTGCATTTGTTCGCGCACTGGTCGGGATCATTGAGGTGGGTTGCGGATCAGACCAAGCGCGAAGTGCCGATCTCCCGCCGCCGGCACGCCATTTTGGTAGCCGGGAGAATGGCACTACGCGCATCTAGGGATGGCGCTTAGTGTCATTGAGGGGATAGGTGGACGAGTTTCGGCGACCGCAGTTCCTGGGCCATTTTTGCTGCCTGGAAAGATGTCATCAAAACGAAGATAGACTCGCCCTCAGTCGGGTTGATCGTCAGGACCACACGGCCGAGCTCGTCGCTCATGGCGCAAGCCCAGTCTTTGACCGCGATCACCTCTTTCCCAGCCATATGTCCCACCGTCCCGCCATTCGATGCGCTTGCCCACGGTGGCGCTGATCGCCAACCTGTCATCGGTCGGTATTGATCTCCGGCGCCAAGCAGAGGATTCTGACCCGGCTGGCCCGTTAGTCAAGAGACTGCTAATATAAGCCGTTTGACTAAGGGGTGTCACAATGGAGTAGGGGGAGGAAGCGGAAATCGCTACTTTTAACATTGCTCGGGGCGATAGTCCGCGCAGGGCGCAAGTCGGAGCGGAATCGCGACTGGAAGCCGACTTTCGGTTAGCTCATTACGACGTTCACCAAGCCATCCGAAGACACCAGGAGAGCGGTGCTAGACGCGCGCTCGACTGGCATAAATATGCACTCATGCTAATGTAAGCGAAGCATGCAGCGATACGGGGCGGCCTCTTGTGCCGGGCTAAAGCTCGGAGCGCGCAAAGGTTCGGGCCGCTGTTGAGAAGGAGGGAGCACAAATGGCCGCCTATCTGATCGCGGATGTAGACATAAAAGACGCTGCCGTGTTCGAGGAATACCGGCGGGATGTGCCGGCCACCGAGGAGCGCTACGGTGGGCGATACCTGGGTCGTGGCGGTGCGACTAAGGTTCTGGAAGGTGATTGGGAGCCACACCGTTTGGTTATTATCGAATTCCCCGACATGGCGTCATTGATGGGCTGGTACAATTCGCCGGAATACGCCCGCCTTATCGAGATCCGCAAGCGTTGCGCAAGTACCAGAATCATTGCGCTCGAGGGGATCGCAGCACCCGCTGTGTGACGATGTCGTGGCTCACTTTGGCGCCGTCATCATCAGACGGAAGACCGGTCGTTTTTGCGCGAAGTCCGCACACCGCGAAAGCGGGTCTTTAGGGCCGGCAAACCAAGGACATCAGTCTTAATTGCGTGACTACTCTTGAGAGGGCGGCGCGGCTTGCAAGCATATGCGCCAATACTAATGTACGCGAAGCATGAATGAAGGAATGCAAGAGGATCGAACTGCCAAAGCTGGATTACGCGGAGGATATATGCGCAGGTCTGTCAAAATTCTCATCCCAGCCTTGGCCGTCGTTTCGACTGAGGTCATGGCTCATGAGTGGTATACGGGGAAGATGGACCCCGTCACAGGCTTTGACTGCTGCGCAGGGTCAGAGTGCGCACCGATCCCGGAATCTGAAGTCAAAGAAATGCCGGGCGGCTATATCTATCTCCCCACCGGCGAGTTCATCCCGTATCTTCGCGTACAGCATAGCCATGATTGGCAGTTCCACCGTTGCATCTATCAATCGGAATTTTTCAACCTGGATCAGGGAAGTTTCAGAAAGGGTGACACCCGCTGTTTCTTTGCGCCGCATACCGAGATCGGCGCTGCCTTTTAAGTCCGGGTTGGTGAGATCACGCCGAAGGTAAAGCGCTGACGGGACCGGTTTTTTTACCGGGGCGGTCCAGCAGCTTGCTAGGGGACTAGCGCGGTGGCCGCTGGGCCTGGGCATCTTTACGCCCAAGCAAATGGACGCGATGCGCGAAACCAAGGCCGAAAAGCCACAGCAGCCAATCATCATCCACCATATGCAAAATGTGCGTTCCGTTGGCGTCACGCCATCACCGGCCAGTCAGGCAGAGATGCGCAGACAGACAGCTCTTGGCATTCAAGACGCCATGAGGTCCGTCAATGGTCGATAAGGCTGCTGCCTGGCGTGCCTTCACCCTTTCCGCTGGCGGCGTCGTCATGCGCAAGATGGCGCTATCTATTATATTCGCCAATGCTAATATAAAAATGACGTGACGTCATGTCTGCGCGTCTGGGGATGCGCAATGGAGGGGTTCCAATGAAAGTGGCTATATTTTGCGCTGCTATCGTGATCGCTGCGAGTGGTGTCGCCGTTGCCAAGGAGAAGAAGGTGGCAGTCAGTGACGCTGCTGCCTTGTGCTCGACCAAACATTCGGCCAAGAAGCCGGTTCCAGAGTTGGACTGCAGTTTGACCGGAACTGCCACGTCGTCAGACAATGGCGCACAGCCGGCAAAGCCGCGTCTCGGATACGAAGCCAGTCCGTGGTTCACAATTGGCTTTTGACTTTCACTCTGTCGAAGGGCATTCGGCCATAACTGGTGGCTAATGCATGTCGCTCAAAACCGGGACCACTTTTGAGCGACATGCCCTAGAGGCGGGCTGCGTCACGGTGGCGGGCTTTTTAGGGCTTTGGTGCCCTCGGCAGGGCTCGAACCTGCATCTGCCCGGGAGAGGTCCCGCTCTGTCCTAGATTGAGCTACGAGCGCTAATTTTGGCAGGCTAAAAGAACAGGGTCGTTCGAGCAATTTAGAGATTGGGGTATCCGGCACATGCATTGGACGTAGGTCAAGGTGCGGTGAGCTGGCACTTTCGCCTGCTACCGAATGGTGGCGGGCTTTCCGTATGGTAAGTCTCGCAACAGCCATGGCAGATACCATGGTGCCCTCACCAAAGGAGGGATCGATGGTTTCGGCTATTGCAAGTCAGCATCGGCAGGTACCGGAAACTCAATTGAAAGCGGCAAAGCCAGAAACAGGCGAAGGATTTGCGCCAGGCAAGAGCGCCGACAGCGTTGGACATCGTGCCAAGGCAATGGTTGCCGAAACGGGCGACACAGATCCGAACTCGCAGGGCAACGCCGCTTCGAAGATCGCCAGAATGGACATCACAGTCTTGGCGCCGCCGCCCGAAGAAACACCTTTGGAATAGGCCAGACCCTAGAGGCGGGCTGCCTCACGGTGGCGGGCTTTTAGGACTTTGGTGCACTCGGCAGGGCTCGAACCTGCATCTGCCCGGGAGAGGTCCCGCTCTGTCCTAGATTGAGCTACGAGCGCTAATTTTGGCAGACTAAAAGAACAGGGTCGTCCGAACAATTAGAGATTGGGGGTAATCGGCACATGCATTGGAAGTAGGGGGCAAGGGGTGCGATGACCTGGCACTTTCGCCCGCTGCCTCACGGCGGCGGGCTTCTGCATAAAAGCGCAAAGGAACGAGTCGGCCAGCGTTCGCGTTATTCACGATTCGAACCGATGGAGGTAACCGTGAGGAAGCTGATACTCGCATCCGTGCTCGCATTTGCCACCACAGCCGCTGTCACTTCACCGACGCAAGCGCAATTTCTCTTCTCGCCCTTCGGGGGCTATTATGGTGGCTACGGAGATTTCCCCCTGCCATATCGCCACTATTATAGCCGGGATTACTACGGCGACCCATATTACGATCCGTATTATGCGCCATACCGCCCGCACTACCGATATCACCACAGGTATTACCATCGGTATTACTATCCACACCGGTATCACTACCGCCACCATTACTACTACCATCACAGGCACTACCACCACCATCACAGGCACCACTACCACCACAGGTACTATTATAGGTAGGCCATTGACGTAAGTGTCGGGTAAAGTTTCCGCAACGATAGGCCCGGTGGCGGGCCTAGTCCCCTTCGTGTGGCGCGGTCGAGCCGACAAGTTGGCATCGGCCGACGATTTCACCGTTGGGAGAGCTTGCCAGCCTGTCGGTCAGGGATGCTTGGCATTCCTCAAGCGATGAATACATTGCCGGCACCAAATTAATAGGCCGGCAGACCGAGGCATCTGGGCTGCATAAAAGCAAAATCATCACTGCCGAGGTCACTGGATCCATTCTTGCCGGCTCCCAGGTCGCACAAGACTTGCCGATAGTCGCAGGAAACCGTCTGGGAATCAAAGCGCGACGCGCTTGGCCAATTGTTGCCACCGCGAAACCCAAAGGTTTTTCATACCCCTCCGAAGCGGGACGTGGCACGGAATTCGCGACTGCATCGTCATATCAGGGAGAGGAGTCAAAATGATGCGTCAAGACGGAACAACAGCGCGAAAAGCAGCAACACGGTACGTGCCAGAATGGCGCCTCAACAAGAGAACGTTTGAGGTTCCGTACCTCATGAAGCTCGGCAACATTGGCCGCCAGGAAGCGCTGGCTTTGATCGCTAGGCATAATGGGGACAGAGACGAAATCACTGCCGAGCTGTTTTCGCAAAGAGGTCGATCACAATAGCTTTCAAAACACGATCCGCCTAAGTCGTTCTGACATTCTGCCCAGTCCTACGGGCTGACCAGGTTGCCATAGACGACGACATGATGCTCGACGAGTTCCGGCTTATTGATCAGGTAGTGATCGTCCTCGGGATAGTAGTAGGCCCGCTCAGGTTGTTCGCCCGCATAGGCCTTTACGGCTTCCATATCGGTCCACCAACTCAGAGCGCATGCCTACCTCTTTGTCAGTTGGCGACTGCAGGTGGCTGATGACCATGTACAGGCATTGCGCAGCAGGATGAGGGTACAACTTGATGAACTCAGGGACGCCATGCTTGAAGACATGGACGCCAGAGCAGAGACACTGTCCTCGGCAAACGAGGGCGCACTCTATGATTATTCGAGGCAACTCTTGGTACGCGCTGTACAGTATTTCGAGGCCGATGGTAGTTTTCAGTTAACGTTCGGCGGCGTGTAGCTCTCCCACCGCGATAGAGCGGTCTCGATGTCGAAGCGGGACGCCTCGAAGTTGGTGCCGGTGATGACCTTGTTTTTGCCGTCGATCAGCCGATACAGCTCGTCGTTCTCGACATCGTCGACAGGGTGGGTCGATCGCACCACCCGCAGCCATAGCGATCGTGCTCGATCGCAAACGTCCTTGACCCGGCTCATTTCTTCCTCCCGTCAGTCTCCGTGCTGCTCGAGGTTTTCATCGCACACGCGGTCTCGGCCGGGCCCGCCCGGGCTCGGTCGGTGCGGTCAACTTGCTCCTGATCTGTCCTCCCGTCAATGTCATCGCATCCAGTCAGGTCACCGATGAGGCAGAGAAAGCGCGATTGATCTATCGCTCGCATATGGCTGCAACCTCGTCCAGGGTGATATTTCCTGAGGGCCTCCTGCTCGGTGGCCCCAAGCGGCACGAGGTGTTCTCGCTTGCCCAAAACGGTCCGAAGTTCTTCAGGGATTTTGCGTCTGTAGCGCCATCCGGCTTTGCCGCGTATCTGTATGTGCTTCACGTCAATCTTCATGCTCAGGGTACCCCGCAGTGTATCGCGCAGTGTATCTCTGGGGAAGCGGAAACCCTTGCAATCCTTGGGTTTCAAGACATTTCTGATGATAGTGGCTCCCCGGGCCAGAGCCATTGAAAAGAATATAATAAGCAAATTCAACAAGTTAGCCGGTACACGTATTGCGCTTTGTATAGCAAAATGTATAGCTACCTTCGGCCTCCTAGCCAGCCAAAAATTCGGATTTTGAAACCGGTTGCAAACCCTATGGAACTCCTCTCACTTGCTGGCCTGCCGGAATGGAAGTGGCCGCGATTGCCAATCTACAACGGCTTCACACACGAGGAGCGAGTTCGCGGCTGGCAACTTGCACACCACTTCATTGACAATGGCTGGCTGGCAAAGCCCGAGAGGTGCTCGGTCTCGGGTGTCGCCAGCAACATCCAATATCACTCCGAGAATTACTATTCGCCATGGGCCCCAATCCCGATCTGCCAGCCAATTCACATGGCATTGCATCGGCGGTTCCGGCAACCCGATCCTTGGAACCGGATCGTAGAAAGGTACGCCGTAACTGGTGACGAGTGGTTTTGCGCACTCGCCCTGAAGCAAATTGACTTAGCCGCAATGCTACGCGCCCAGTGTCAGCACGGGGCTCATATCGTCGATGTCTTCAGGAGAGCCCCTTTCCCTCCGAACAATATTGCCGCTCTCCAGCGTGCCTAGCACTGCCCGCCACGACCCTATCGCCAGCCGTGGGGTCGGTTGGCAAATAGTTTGTGCTTGCTAAAAGTCACAAGGGTTGAGGAAATTCACCTCGTGCACGTTGCCCGCTCGCTGGCAGCGTCAATCCGGGCTGTCTTGGAGATCGCGCACCAGCGCAACCACATCCAAATCGATGATCTTGGCGATATCCATGAGTTCAACGAGATCGACTCGGCGCTCGCCGCTTTCGATATTCGCAATGAATGGCTGATGTTTGCCGAGAACTTTGGCGACCTCGGCTTGCGATAGCCCTTTTGCCCGCCGCTGACTTGCCAGCGCCGCCGCAATCATTCTGTGGCGTTCGGAGTGAACTGACTTCGGCATTGAACGGTTGACCAGTGATCAACCTGCCGGTAATCCGATATCTGGATTATCCAAAAATTAGATATTGCGGGCGGCACTACCGCCATCGCGGCAAGCAACTGCGGGGGAGAAATGAACCGGGCACTCGTCGGCACACTGTCTGCCATCAATGCTATCTTAGCGGTGGCCATCATTCTTATTTTCAGCATCCTCGGGAATGCCTTCCTCGGGCAGGGCGGAGGCGTCGTATTCGGGTTGATCATCGGCTTCGTGGTGGCCGCGATCTTCTGCGGCGGTCTCGCTGCGCTCTGTCTGATCGAGAAGCATCTGCGGGTACTCGCCGACGATCTTCGCAAGCAACGCAAGAAAGCCCCTGACTCTGCGCCAGGCCCGGAAAGAGCCGATTATTAGATAATCGTCAACGACTGATCGTGCGCTGGCGAAACGAAGACGGTCGCTTCGGGGTGGCCGGATTTAGCTTTCATCGAAAGGCTTTGGGTATGCCGTAACATGAGCGGAGTGGTTCTGAGGCCCATCTATGGAGCCTTTAGACCTAGCTGCTAACCTGCGCGCCCAGCACGGGGCCGGCATTGCCGACATTTTCCAGAGAGTCCCTTGCCCCGGCCGGTTCCTTCCGGCTCAATGGGGCTGACCCGGCCCGGGAGGGCCTATACGAGGCCTCATGGCGGTTGACAAATGGTTGGTGCCTGCTGGCCCGGCTAAGGGTAGGGGTTATATTCCTACCGCGGCCAAGTTCACTCGGGGTTATCTTGGAGATTTGCGGCAGTGCGATCAGTCACACGGGCATGTGTGCGTCCAGTGCGAAGCTCTTAATTTCAACTCGCTTCGGATTGTGAAGGAGGAAAGCGCTGGAGCAGGGGTTCTGTTAGGCCTAAGTCAGTGGCGAGAACCTTCCATTCCCCTAAAGCTGCCGCACAAGGCCTAGGCTCGGTAGGTCGAACGGCGCTTAGTGCGTCCGCCGCGATCCAGCCGGGTTTTGCACCCCGTTGCAAAAATTTCCTGACTGCGTTCACGCGAGCGCTTTGT
Organism: Mesorhizobium kowhaii; assembly: GCF_042431665.1. Lineage (NCBI taxonomy): Bacteria > Pseudomonadati > Pseudomonadota > Alphaproteobacteria > Hyphomicrobiales > Phyllobacteriaceae > Mesorhizobium > Mesorhizobium kowhaii. Next base: position 13,561 of record NZ_JBHLYT010000002.1, on the reverse strand, counting down.
CGGTGACGCTTCAGATATCGAACAACCAGGAAACCTTAACAGGCGTAACGTCCTTGATCTCGATTGCTCGTGCGCAGCCAGCATATGTGAACGGACGCCGATCCTCTTCACGGTAAAATACATGGACCGGGAGATTGCCATAGAGCAACTTGACGATCTGCGGCTGCCGAACGTTCGATCCGTTTTTCGCACGCCAAACCAGAACGTCTCCATCCCAATAATTTTCATAGTCGTGCCCCGTTCTCCCTGCTGTGCCGATATTGCAGAAAACATAGAACGCGCCTTCATATTCGCTGTAGCCGGTATCCCAGTTTCCGCCTCGCCTTTCGTGTGGGACATTCAGAGTCCCCTGCACGTGGGCCCGCGTGTAGGTTTGCCCAACCTCGAAAGCTGCCATGGCTGCCTTGCCCCGTTTTTAATGCCGAAGAAAGCGGCACTCTCGTCGATAATCTCGAAGCAGACAATCGATGCGTGATAGAATTGAGTTGTGTGATACTAAGAGCTGCCATTGCATGCGCTCCCAAATTAGTTCAGATGACTCCGACGCTGTTATCATCCTGCGAAGACCTAGAGTCGCAGATCACCGGCAAAAAAGGCCGCGAGAGGGGCAGAGACCATTCGGAGATTCGTGGATCTATTCGCGGGCTGCGGTGGGCTGTCCCTTGGGCTTTCCCAAGCAGGATTGAAGGGGGTATTTGCAATCGAGCGCGATCGGATGGCGTTCGAGACATTTTCATCAAATCTGGTCAGCGACATTTCGCCATCAGCCTATCGCTTCGATTGGCCGACGTGGTTGGAGCAGCAGGCTTGGGGGATTGACGACCTACTCCGCGACCATAAGGGCAACCTTGCTCAGGTGAGTTGCGACGTCGACATACTGGCCGGCGGACCACCGTGCCAGGGGTTTAGTTTTGCGGGAAGAAGGTCGGAGGATGATCCGCGGAATCTGCTCTTCAACAAATACGTTGAAGCTGTTGGGCTCCTGAGACCCTCGGCGCTGATCCTTGAGAATGTTCCAGGCATGAGGATTGCTCACCGGAGCGCCGTCGTAGTCGACCTCTTTGGTCAGCCGCAACCACAAAGGCAGTCCTTTTACCAGAGGCTAGCGGATAGCCTTGATGCGGTGGGCTACGATGTGGAGGCACGACTTCTCGACGCATCAAGTTTTGGGGTTCCTCAAAAGCGATCACGACTCATTGCGATTGGTATACGGAAGGATGTGGCCAGATCGCTGGAGGGTGGTGCTGGACGCGCTTTTGAGTGGATAGAAACAGCCCGCCAAGACCAGCTTCGCGACCTGCATTTGAGCGACGGAGTTACCGCGCGCGAGGCGATTTCCGACCTTGAGATAGGTGGCCGTCCACTTGCGATTTGCCACGACGCAGAGTCGCCCAAAGGCTTCTATGAGGCACTCCCTAGGCCTCCGTCCAGCGTCTACCAGAAGCTCATGCGTGAGGGCTCGAACGACACGCCCAACAGCATGCGGCTTGCGCGCCACAGCGATGATGTCAGAGATCGGTTTGCACGGATTCTGGCCGAGTGTCGAAAAGGCGTGCGAATGAATGACGAAGCCCGTCGTGAGTACGGCTTGAAAAAGCATCGCATCTATCCGATGGCGCCGAACGACCCAGCGCCAACCATTACGACTTTGCCGGACGACGTATTGCACTATTCCGAGCCTCGAATCTTGACGGTTAGGGAAAGTGCTCGACTTCAATCCTTTCCCGATTGGTTCAAGTTCAGAGGTAAATACACAACTGGAGGGGATCGTCGGACACGCGAGTGCCCCCGCTATACTCAGGTAGGGAACGCAGTGCCCCCGTATCTGGCGAGAGCTATCGGAGTGGCGATCCGAGCCACTTTGGATGAAGCTGAGATAAACAGCAGGATATTTGGAACACAAGAGCCGCACGTGACGGCCGCGGCTGGATGAATGTCCAACTTCTCAAGATGAACCGGTGGAGGATTACTTCAGGCCATGATCTCCACGAGGTCGGGTAGTGCCTTGGCCACCCTGCTGAGCAGGGATCCCACCGTGCTTGAAGGATCGCGTAACGTAATCGCAAGTGTGTCGATGGGACGTGTAATTGGGATCATGCACCAGCGCCAGGCGATAGCCTCAGCTTGTCTGGCTGCGTCTGGCAACTCCGTCCTTTTGGCGGCCGCCTGATCGACCAACGCCTCCTGCTTCTTCCGCTCCCAGAATCCATCAAAGCCGTCGAGCACCGTGGTCCAGCCTTCTAAACCTCGGCAGGACTCGTACTGGAGCACCCGCAAAGCGGTCACCGATCGCGGGAAGTTGCGCCTCGCGATTTCGTCGACGCCGTCCCATGCCTCCCACGATTTGGCTTCAAAGGCGCGGGCCAAGAGGCTGTACCTTCTGTCACCATCCTGAATCACCGTCGTTGGCATGACGCAATGGAGCATGTCGATGGGCATGTTTCCTGCGCGCAGGGCGTCTTCCAGCAGCGAATCTTGCAGGTCGGGCATTTGGTCGTAGCGCCCATGGATGACAAGGACCCTGCCGCCCGGCGCCCTCTGGTTCATGCCTACGTGCCAAGGCAACCCAGCCTCATCGGCAAATGCGTTTGCGAATGCGCAAAGGTTGGATTTCATTCGCAAGCCATCGTCGAGGTGGCGTCTCCCGACGTTCGGCGTGTTGGCGACGGAATCCTTCCAATTGGTGGCGGACCCACGAACTAACTGGGCGATGCCGTCTGCAAGCGAAATCGCATTGCCACCGTACAAACGCACAAGGAGATCCGCCTCTGGCTGCGGCCAGTCCTGTGCCTCGTCGACAAGGATTGCATCGAAACCGAACTCGAGCGGGTTAGCTGCTTTCAATCCAGCAACCTCCGTGTCACCGAGCGCACCCTTGCTGAAATAGTCGAGTGCTTCCTTGCAGCGGGGTAGGTAGTCGTCGAAGACACCTTCCTCATTGGGTGCCAAGCCAAGCTTGTTGAGCCATAAGTAGAGGAAAGACATAACTGTCCGAACGGCAATGCCGCCACCTTCGCCATCGCTTGGAATGGACATCAGGGCCAGCGTCCGCTGGATATCCGCGGCGAGCGCTGTGTTGTAGGTCAGGACGAGGGAGCGCTTTCCCTGGGCAAGATAGGCCTCGTAGGCCGATTGCAACAGCAGGACCGTCTTTCCAGTGCCACCGTGTCCCCGAAGATGGATGCGATGCTCACCGAGGAGCGCCGCGAGCTCCTTCGCCTCGGCGGGCCGCGCCGCAATGCGGTCCATCTTCTTGCGATCCAGCGAGGATGGCACGATGGACCTGAAGAGTGGATCCTCGAGTATCCTTTCGAGTGTGCCTTGGTCACCAGAACTTATCACAGGCCCGGCCGCTTGTTGCTGAATGCCATTCACCGTGGCCATTGCAACTAGAAGGCTCGTCGCGTCGAAATTTGCGGCGACGGCACCTGCAGCGGGCTGGATGCGGCCCCGGTCTTTGGGTAGCTCAGGAATGCCCGTGAGCATGACGCAACGGTAGACCCAAGGATTGGTCCCGGTCGTTTCCTGCAAGTATTGGGCGAGCGCGTATTTCTGGGCATCGTTCTGCCCGGTGGCGTCTTTCCAGCCACTTGGATATTTCGCCTTCACGCCGCCAGCAGAGATCTGCAGCCCTTTGTCTCCCTGGCTTTTCACCTCGATAGCGGCAACGAACGAGCGCACGCGGACCTGTTTACCAACGAGGCTGTTGCCATCGGCATCGCGTGCCTGGGATTTCGGGATGATGTAGTGCTTCGTCCTGAACAGGCCGACAACCACCACGTCAATGTCACTAACCTTGTGGCCGGAGATCTTCACGCTCGCGGCAATCTTCACGTGATTATCGGTATTAGGGCTGGTGTCTAGCCCCGGCCATGCTTTCGCAAGTGCCTCCTTTACAGCAATGGCCGCATCGTGTTCCGGCGTTCCTTCCTCTCCGATGACCTCGATCACGATTGAAGCCTCAGGTAGTGGGTTGCTGGCCGCGAGGCGAAGTCGCGGACGTCGACGAAGATGGGGTCGATACCCTGGAGGCGCAGCTGGTCACGGGCCTCGCGCTGCGCGGGTTGCAGGAAGCCGTCATTGACGTGCCAGAGTGGATGGCCAATGACGAGGGCCTTCCCCCCCCGCACGACCATGGCAAGGCCGGACTCGGAATAGTCGAAGGCCACCTCCATTCCTGCATCCTTGCAGAAGCGGGTAAACGCCTTGGCAGCAGCGTCTTCTGCGCCGTTTATCCACCGCCCTAGCTGGAGCGGATTGCCCAATACTAAGTCGGCGAGGTCGAGCGCAAGCCGCCAGTCCAGAATTCCGTGGCTGAAGCGGTTGGCGTAGTTGCGCAGGCAGTCGGGGCAAGACCGGTCGCAATCATGGGCATGCTTGGGGTCCTGCCACTTCTTCGCCACGACGTCATAGTAAGCGAGCAAGGCCGAGCGCATATTCGCGGGATCAGACGCCCAGCGCGCGTAGCCAGCGCCGTTCTCGAGCGCATCCGCGATAAAGACCTGCTCGGTCTCGCAACCATCCTTCTTGAGCAACTGTCGTCCAACCCTGAACTCAGCAGGGTCGACGTCGAGGGCGGTTGCGAGTGCAAGCTTCACGAACTCGGCGAACGAAGCGATCGCCGCACGTGCCGAAGGCTGGTTCTTGGCATCGAGCATGCCTTGGCGTCCAACGCCATCAGCACCGCCGATGTAGAAGCTGAGGACATCCGTCGTGAAGATAGCACCGACAGCACCGGTATCGAACGGCGTTGCAGCGGGTGCGTTGTCCCAGGGGGATTCATCCCGGTAGAGGCTGGGCTCCCGCACGGAGACAATTTCGTATGGTTCTTGGTAAAACTCGAAGAGGCGGTTGCCATTGTCGTTGATGACCGCGACTGCGCCCGAGTCGTGGGCCATCTTCATGGCCCCACAGCCCTCGTTGCCATACGCCTGCTCGAAGGCCCTAACCGGCGGCGGTAAGGCGCGGCCGCGTTGCCGTTGCCCATCGTAGTCCTTGCGCTTGAACCAGGAGAGGAAGCCGCGTGGCTGGTACAGAGGGAAAGGCCGCGATGGCGAGCCGCACATAGCGCAAACCGTGTCGGTAGTGGCGGCAATCGTGCCGCATGCATCGTCCGTGCAGCGCGTATAGGTGACGGGTCTGCCGAGTGGCTGTTGTTCATTAAACACGCCCGTAGGCCCTTCGCGCCGCAAGACAAAGCCAGAGACGGTGTTCAGCCGCTTGTCTTTAGGAATCTCCGAACCTGGCGAGAACGCCCAAACGGCGTGGTCGATTGGTCGGTCACTTATGACGACCTCATCTAGCTTGGACGCTCTCTTGTCCTGGAAGAGGCTGCGGACCTGCGTCGGAAAGCCGAACATCGGCAAGATGCCCGCGACCGCCAGACGGTGGCTCAGTTCCTCCTGGATCAGGCGTTGGTTCGAAGCGGCCGCGTCGATTGCGGGAACGAGCTCATCGCGGATGACCTTCGCGAGCTGGGCCGTGAACCCCGCGAGCGGCGTGTGCGCGGCAAGGCGCTCGACCACGCTGTCAACCTCGGTCGAGCTTGCGAGCCAGCTGGCTATTTGGCTGCGGTAGGTGGAAACCCATTCGCCGACGCGGCCGAAGATGCCATGGAGGCTTTCCTCATTACGCTCCGGCAATGGCGTGGCTTGGAGGAACGCGCGGCGCAGGCACTCGGCCGCAATAACGCGACGCACGATTTCCGGGCGCGACAAGTCGAGCTTCGGCTGGGGAGGCAGGTCGCCCGTCATGCGCTCGGGATTGTTGAAATAGTAATCATCGTGAGCAGCGCCTCGGGAAATCGTGACGGCATACGAGAACGCCTGACCAGCACGCCCCGCGCGGCCAACGCGTTGCTGGTAGTTGAAGCGCTGGGGCGGCATGTTGGCCATCATCACGAGCTTCAACGAGCCGATGTCGACGCCGACCTCCATCGTGGTCGTAACTGAAAGTGCGTCAAGTCCGTTGACCAGCGGCGATTCGCCGTCAAGGAACGCGGTGCCCTTGAATAGGCGCTGGCGGTTGCGCTGCTCGGAAATCGGCTTCGTCTGGCCGGTGAGCTCCGCCGCTGACAGCCGGTGTGGCGGCTCTTTCGAGACCCAGGCGTAGTAGTCATCGCCTGGATTGTCGACGACGCTGAACGACTTTGACAGGCAATGCGGCGTCGTGCAGACCGGCACTTCGATGGACATCGTCAAGCGCGAACAGCTGTTGCACCGGTGTAACTTGCGGTCGCCACGCGGCACTACGGCAAGTTTCAGCGTGGCTTCTTTCTCGATATGCAGGAGCCAGTTAGCATTGATGACGCCGAGGCCATCCAAGCGGTCGCCGATGGTGGTTCCCAATTCCGTTGGATCGCGGTTGAGATCACTGGCAACGCGCTCGATGTAGCTTTTGAGAACATTGGGCACGGCCGTCGAGTTGCGGGTTTTTTCGCCGACCATGTACTGCGCGAGTCCGAGCATGCGGATTACGTTGGAGATGACGCAACTTGCCTTGGCCTCGTCCATGCCGAGGTTTGTGCCATGCGTGCCGTCGACCTCGATGCGCGCGACTCCCATGGATTCCATATCGCGTCCGGCACGATCGAAAAGGGACTTTGCCAGTTGCGTGGAGAATTCCTCTACGAACCGTCGGCGCCCTTGTATTGCGACGCTGGGTGCGACCATCTCCCATTCATCGTTGGTAGGTGGGTCGAAGAACTTCCACCACGGAGTTCCGGTGTCGCGTCCGTTGTCCGTGGCTAGGCTTGCGGCTGGTCCGGCGGGATTCTGCCCGAGCCCGACCAAGGCGTCGCGCATGGAAACGACCAGCGTAGGCCAGCCGGTACGCTGGCTCGTGGCGGCGGCATCGTGGCGTGCGATTAGGTCCTTGCGTTGCTGCGTGGGGACGAACTTGTTGAGCTGCACCGCGTCGAAGATGCCGGGCGTGAGTTTCTCGGCGGCTTCGAAGATGGGCTTGAAGGCGGGGTCCTGGGTGTCCATCCCGATGAACTGCAATAGTTCGTCGCTAGTCGGGACCTTGCGTGGTTGGATCGTCGAGTAGACAAGCTGCCGCACCAGGTCGCGGAAGTGGTTTAGTTCAAGCCCGGCCGCCAAATCGGCCGCATCGTCGCGGCTGTCAGTGAAGGCAATCATCTTCTCGACTTGCTGGCCGTCGCCCGTAGAGTACATCGCGCGGTCGGCCACCAACTGCGTGGTGATGTTGAGACCGGTGCGGAGTCCGCGGACAGGACTGATGACGATTCCGCGGAAGAACGGTTTCCTGTTCTTGGGCATGGAATTGAGGCTGCGCTTGTCGCTCTGGCAGCACGGACAAACCTCGGGGAGCGCCGCGACGCTTTCATTCGCGGCAAGGTTGCCCGAAACGGCCAGTGTGAGGCCGGTCGCGGCCGAGGTGTCGGTGCTTAGCTCGCCTGAGTAGTGGTTGAGGGTACCTCGCTGGAACTGAAAGCGCACCTGCTTCTTGGATGGCGTTTCATGGGTCCAGGTCGCGCGCTGACCCTGGCCAAGCGTGCCGCTGGGCCAGTACCAGCGGAATTCATCCCACGTGCGCTCGTTGACCTGACTAGTCTTGTCAGTCGTGCCAGTTGGTGGCGTGGCTTCAAGGAACGTCAAGTTCATCGCGGCAAGTTGGGGATCAGTCGCTGGCACGATGTACCCGCCGAGGAATGCTTCCCCGCAGTCGTAGCAATAGAGCAGCTCCAGTACCTGGCCACCACATTCGCACTTCATCGCTGGTGACTTGAACAAGCGACCGAACTTGCGGCGTTCGGAGCGATACTCCTCCTGCACCTCTGTGCAGCCTGGATTGGAGCAAGCCCACATGCCTTGCACTTGGCGCAGGAACATGTGCGAGCGGAAGGTGGGCAGGGGCTCTTCAAATGCCTGACTGCCTTCCTTCTGTTCGAGCTTAGCAGCGATGAACAAGGCGGTGAGCACGTCCTCGTCAACATCCTTGCCGAACACCGCGCGCGACAACGCTGGGAGCGGGACGGGCCTCGTTACTTGCACGTCTTTGCCAGTAGTGGGATCGATCGTTGTTGCCTTGCCGGCCGTGGCGCAGGCAGCGGCGATGGCCTCGCGGGGCGAGAAGCCCATGCCCGAAAGTGCTTCCCTGGCCTCGTTCTCGGTTCCGCTCAGCAATTCCTTCACCCGGACTGCTTCCGGGTCGACCGGAAGCGAAGCAGGGAACTTCCGTGCCTCGCCAGCGAAGATGGAGAACGACTGCCGATCCACCCCGAAGAACTGTTCAAGGTACTCCTTGCCGGCCTCCCCATCCAGGGAGGCACTCGTGCCGATGCAACGCAGCTGCTTGGATCCCGGGACCAGACCTAGGCGGTCGAGCATGTTGCGGACCACAAGCGCGACTTCGGTGCCTTGCGTTCCGCGATAGCTGTGGAGTTCATCCACCACGAGCGTGAATGTGTTCGCGGGGTTTGATTGGAGCCATGACTTCGTCTGCTCGAAGATAGGCGCCTCGACATCGCGCATCAGCATGATGTTGAGCATGCTCGTGTTGGTGATGAGGATGTCGGGTGCGGCCGAGGTCATGTCCCAGCGCGTCAGCATCTCGCCGATGGAAGGATCCTGGAACTGGCTGCATGTCGTGAGGATGTCAGCCGTCAAACGGCCTTGGGATTCCATATGCTTGCGGATTGCCGCGACGTCGTTTTCTATGCCGAGGACTTCCCGACCGATTTCATTTATCCGCGTGCGGGCAGACGCATTGAGGGTTGCGGGTGGCGTAAAGGTAGAGCCAATCGTAGCGCCGGTATACCGGCCAAAATAGAACAGCGGTTTCCCGAATATATCCCGAGCGCGCGATGCGGCCTGCCGCAGGCGGGATATTTGGTCTTCGACCAGTGCGTTCGTCGGATACAGTACGAGCGCGCGGACAGCGGGCACGACTTGGTTGCTCGAAGACGTACGCGAGTGCCTCCATTGAGTGTCGTTGGGACCATACTCCTTAGCCCACCAACGGTTGAGCGTGCCAAGGCCAGCACCGTCTTTGCGCTCCTGCAAGAGGCTGGCGAGGAGGGGGAGCAGGAAACTTTCAGTCTTGCCGGAGCCAGTGCCAGAGGTGACCACTACGTTCCGCGCGCCGCTTGCGGTTCCCTTTGTGGCGGTCTCGAGGGACTGGGCTTGGTGCCTGCGTAGCTTCACAGGGCCTGTGGACCCGAAGACCACCCGTGCAAGGTGTTGGGCCACGAAGGGGTCGAGTCCCGCGCGCTTGCAAACGTCTTCGATTGGATCGGTGGAGGGATATTGTGGTATGGCCTCGATGAGCGGATTGCGTGACATCACGCCGTCGGCGAGCAGGATGTTCCGTCGTTCCTCCATAACCTTGGGATCGCGCATCCAGAAGGCGCTATCGTAGTATCGAAGGTAGGCTTCGCGGATGTAGTCTATTACGCTGTTTGGATTTGCGCTGATCATCTACACTTCCCCGTAAAGCACCTTCATGGTCGCCAGCCCGACTTCTGGGGTGACGCTGGTATGGATCGTTATGCCACGGTCCCTCGCCGGCAGCCGGCCGGAGCAAGCAACAAGGGCGCGTGAGAGGAGCCCGGGCGGTTCGCAGCCGAGTGTCGACCGGAACGCGTGCTTGCTCGCATCGTATGCGTGCAGCCGCATCCGCGACGCGCGCGCGGCGAGTAACTTGGTGATTTGGTATGGGCCGCCCTTGGCGGTTCCGTCGGCACCTACATATGCGTAGGCCTGGGAACCCTCGTTCCATCGGTAGCAACCGTTGCCACGGACCCCTTCAACGTCCTTCCAGTGTGCGGACTGCGGGTTGAACTGCTGGAGGTTTCTTGCGCGCCCTATGGATACCGGGACAAGGCTTTGTTCCAACGGCGGCATCGCGAGGCACGCACCCGCGATGGAAAGTGCCGGCTGCACGTTGATCGCAACCTGCCGGCCGTGCGGGTCATGGATTCCATCGATGGCTGTCCGCAAGACGCTGTCGTCGATGCCCTCGAAGAAGAGGGCCGAGGGCCCGCCACCCTGCGGCGCGCTTGAAAGTTTGCCTCCAGCATCCACCACAGCTTGCTGTAGCTGCTGGACTAGGTCGCCAGAACGGAATCCAGAAAGGAAGGCCTGCCTATCGCCGAAGAAGTTAATGGCAGGCGCAGGCACACTCCACGACCGGATGGCGCTGGAACCTGGCCTCAGCTCGACATCAACGAGGCCGAGTGCCGCGTATTCTTCGGCAACCTGTCGTGCGAATTGCGGTTCCGTCGTAAGCGCATCCAGCAAGGCCACGAACTTGCTCCACGATCCGCTACCGAAGAATGACAAGGCATCTAGGAGCAAGTCGTGGTCGACTGGATGAGTGTCATCGTTCGTAGGCAACGGCATGGGAGGGAGTGGTATGCGGGCAGCCAAGGCCGCCGCCGGCAGCACCTTTTTCCTTTGCCGGTACACGATGACCAGCGATTGTGAACAGCTCGTGCAGCGTCCCTCGACCGGCGTCCCGCGTGGCGTGTCCGCGGGAATCATGGGGAAGCGCCAAACGTGGTAGCCGTTCTCTATGCACGCTTCGCGGGCCACATGTTGCTCGACCGCACGCGAGTAGGTAGCATCCTGGACATCTTCCACAGCGCCGCCTTCGGGTAGCACGGCGGCCGGTTCACCGCTTCCTTGGTCGACCTTGCCTGGATGCGTGACCTCGCCCGCGACCGACATGCCACGGACGGCAACCGATGGCGTGAACGCGGGCTTGCCCGTTGACAAGATGGAGGCATATTCCAATTGGCCGCGGCCATCGCGATGCAACGGCGTGGGATTGTCTGCGTCCCTGAAAAAGACCTCCGTTTCCTCAACTAGCTCCTCTCCCTCATAGCCACGCAGCACTAGGGCTTCGCCCATGTTGGAGCCAAGCCGTAGCTCGACTTCCTTGCCTGCCGATGGCGTGGACGCGATAGTGCCTTCCGCAACTGGCGCGGCTGCCTCGAGGCGCGCGGGTCCGGCTGGCACGGCAAGACGAGCAACCGGACTGGACTTGGAATGGTAAAAGCTAGGCAGTAGCTGCAAGCCGCCTTGGAAGTCGAGGACGCTGCCTTCGCCGAACGGCACAAGGCATTCGAGGTCATATGAGTCCGGGTGAATATCTGTCCGGCTGATCTGGACGTCGCCATAGAGTATCCAGCCAGCGGGCAGGCCCTTAAGCTTCCCTGCCGTTGCAATAGTCGGCAGCCGCGACGCTGCCTTCATAAGGTAGGACTCCACCATTTTTGGCAGTCTGCCTGTATCGCGGACAAGCAGGAGGTGCTGTACGCCGAAGCCTACTCGCGTTGCCTCGACCCATAGGGCGCCTTGTTCCGGCTTGGCGAAGGGGACGACCAGTCGTGGTTGCCATTCAAGCCTGCGGGCGGAGCCGATTTGCTTGAACGCATGCAGCTGCCCGAGCGCCGCGTCCCCGGCGAGGAATGGTGATGGGCTAATTGTTGCGAAGTTGCCGAATTCGTCGTTGGCTATCTGAAAGGACCCGACTTCATTCACAAGGGTCGCTGGGCTGGCTTCCTCGCCGAGGTGGCCAAGATGGAGTTCGAGGACTGGGCCCGCAAGCCGCGGGACGAGGTTGGCGAGCAGCGAGAGCCTTGTCGCGCGTGCCTGCGTTCCTGCTATGGTCGTGCCCGAGCCGCTGTTCCAGCTGGCAAGCTCCGCGATTGCGGCCTCGGCTACACGCTCTCTTAGCTCACGCTTGCTCCAGGCGTTCTTGAGGCGCGCATTTGGCCTGCTCGTCAGCATCCAGTTGGCGAGGTAGTGGACCATGTCCCGCTTCGAAATCGCCTCGCTTCCAGAGAATCCGAAGCCCTCGAACAGGTCGTGAAAAAGGTCCCGGTCGCTTGCGCGCACAATCGCTTGCGAGATCGACCATCCGACGTATCGCCATGTCGAACTCATTGGTCGTGCGGTTGGGCGTCCAAGGAGATGGTTGTTGGCCACGAGCCAATCGTTCAACGCGAGCCAAAGGGGCTCGGGCGAGTTGCGGTAGCGCTTCAGGATATCGCGCTCGATGCCGGTGACTTGCGAGAGCCGGTAATAGTAATTGCTGTTGGCGAAGTCACCCTCGGCTTCCATAAGCTCGGCGGCGTAGGCCAACGAAAAGAGGAGCGCTGAGAACGGCGGTGGCCTCCGCATTCCAGACCGCTTCCATATCCGCGTGTCGAGAGCATACCTTGCGTAGGGGTCGCCCGCACGCGCCAATGTCGGCCTGACACTGTCGCAAATCGCGGATTCGGCCGTATTAGGGTCAATGCCAAAGCGCTCAGCGAACTCGCTGCGCATGCCGTTGTCCATGGACAAGTAAACGGGCTGCGCAGAAAAGCGCCCATCGAAAAAGATGTCGTTTATCGCGTCGTTGACCGACCCAAAAGATAGTGGCGTCACCGCCATCGCTCCCCCAAGCGCCTAAACTTCGATAGTGCTTGGGAAAAGTCTAGAGAAAAGTACTGCGGATACAGTTTTTATTGCGGTTCATTAGCTCTTACGATTAATGCAAGCAAATTCGCTATCCGTGCGACGTTCGTGGGGCCAAGCTCGCACTCCCAGAGGATTTCGACCCTCCAGCCTAATTTCTGGAGTTGCGCGCGAGCCCTCTGGTCTCGCGCAACATTGCGGTCGAATTTTTCTTGCCAAAAAGCTGTATTTGATTTGGGCATGTTGGCGACCCTGCAGTTCTCATGGCGATGCCAGAAGCAGCCGTGCACGAACACCGCGATACGCTTGCGCCGGAAAACGATGTCCGGCTTACCTGGCAGGTCCCTGTTTGCAAGCGTATAGCGCAAGCCGAGCCTATGCAGCGCCTTGCGAATTGATAGCTCGGGTGAGGTATCCGATGATCGGATACGGGACATGCGCTCCGAGCGCTCGGCGGGGGTGAGCGTGTCTACCATTGTTTTTGTTTAGGATGTCGTTGTCACAATTGGCATCTGTCGAAGGAATGGCGAAACTGTGACCGCGCTGGATGCCGAGTCGGAAGCGTGTTCGCTCAACAGATTTAATTGCGCAAAGCCTTTTCGATTTTTGGCCAAATTGTAATATTGTCGAAGCTGTAGCTATTCAGGCTATGCAACGGCGTAAACAATTTGAATTTGTGGAGCACTTTCAATATCAGCAGTGGCGGATTGCAAGACGCCATCAGTACGTCGGAGAGCACACCCCGGCTTTTGGCAACGCTGTGTTCTAATATCCTTTTTTCATGATTCGGAGACGCCGTAAAGAAATCGCCGTCGGATGAAAATAGCATCGAGACAGAATCAGCGGCGGGATGAACTATTGAACATAGTTCGGAGTAAAGGTTTTTTGCTTCAGATATTTTCATTTTTTCGATGTAGTCGACATACTCCCATGTAGGTCTGGCTTTGTGGCTAGCGGGAGCTTTTTCCAGCTTCTCTACCTTTCTTGCGTGTGTGAAATGGACCAAGGCATCTTCAAGGTCGCCTGCGACTAGCCCGTCTTATTCATGAGCGCGATTGCGCGTTTGCCGCCAGCGAGCCGGCGCGGATGGTTGAGGCGGCTTTTTCACCGCGACTTGGGCTGGACTTGTTGAA
>NZ_JBHLYT010000001.1:0-145401 GCF_042431665.1 Mesorhizobium kowhaii | reverse complement strand
GGCAGAGCAATGGATGAGAGATTCATGAGACGTCTCCAGGGTTAGGATGTCGGACCCCGAAACCTTACCTGAGTTCCGCCGCCCGTCGCCTCATGGGATCTTTTACATTTTAGGGAGCAGAACCTTGTCGATGACGTGGATGACGCCATTGGACTGCTCGACATCGGCGATCGTCACATTGGCGACGTTGCCGTTCTCGTCGGTGACGGTGACCTTGCCGCCGTCTGCCTTGAGCGACAGTTCGCAACCGCCAACCGTCTTGACCTTGTGGGCGCCGCCATCAGCCTTGGCCATCGCGGCGACGTCCGCCCCCATCGCCTTGGCGCCGATGACATGACAGGTCAGGATCTTGGTGAGCTTGTCCTTGTTCTCGGGCTTGAGCAGCGTTTCGACCGTGCCGGCGGGCAGCGCGGCAAAGGCGTCGTTGGTCGGCGCGAACACCGTGAAGGGACCGGCGCCCTGCAGGGTCTCGACCAGGCCGGCCGCCTTGACGGCGGCAACCAGCGTGGTGTGGTCCTTCGAGTTCACGGCATTCTCGACGATGTTCTTGCTGGCATACATGGCGGCGCCGCCAACCATCGGGTTTTCGGCATAGGCCGCGGTGGCAAGAGCGGAAACGGCGATCGTGCTGGCAAGCAAAAGGGTGGCGTATCTACGCATGATGTCAAACTCCTCGGGTTTTCTCTTCCCATCTTTGGGGACGCGAGGAGATACGGGACACAAAAGCGGGAGTTTCAGAAACATCGGGATTTTTTTAATTTTATTTACGTCGCCGGGAGATTTTCGCGCGAAGCGTTTTGCCGGCTCAATGGCGCGATTAGACATCAGCTGCGGAAGATAGACTGAAAGTCTTCTATTGTCGGCAGGGAACCCGGTCAGATGCTCTTCAGATCGCCCGCCGCGACCACCGGTCCGGTCGGCTGTCCGGTCGGCGAACCGCCCGCCGGCTCGAGGCTGACGGCGAGCACCGCGCCCTGGGCGAGCTTCTGCTGGGCAGCCGGCGAGACCACAATATGCGCCGTCGCGCCGGCCGGGATGACGCCCATCGAGACCGGCGGGTTCTTGCCCTCGATCATCCACAGCTCGAAGTCCTTGCCGGCGGCGCGCTCACCGGAGACATGCGACAGGCCGACCTCGTGATGCGCGACATCGTAGACGGCGAGATATTTGACATCACTGCCATCGGCGGCCAGCGAGGCGACAAGGCGCGCCTGCGGCTGCTCGACCGGCGGGTTGAGGGTGGGTACGGCTATGTAGATCGCCAGCGCGGCGACCGCCACTGCTGCGAGGCCACGCCAGAAGGCCAGGCTGGACCACAGCCCGCCGCGCGATTCAGCGGGCGTGGTCACGGCTGCGGTGGACGTGAACAGGCGGCGATCGACGGCAGCCTTGACCGAAGCCGGCGGCTCGATTTCCGGGTAGGCGGCGGCCAGCGGCGAGAGAGAGACCTCCCAGCCGTCGACAAGACGGGCGAACTCGGTCTCCGCGTCGATGCGCCTGGACGCAATCTGCCGCTCCTCCGCCGGCAGCACGCCGAGAACGTATTCGGCGGCGAGCAAGTCGTCGCCTCCACGTTCCGGTCCGGTGTCCTCTGCCAGCGTCATCTTTCCAGACATTCTCTGAGTTTCAACAGGCTGCGGCGCAGCCAGGTACGCATCGTGTTCAACGGCACGCCATGGCGCTCCGCCAGTTCGGCATAGCTCTCGCCCTTGAGATAGGCGCCCCGGACGGCCGCCGCCCGGTCCTTTTCCAGCTCATCGAGACAATGATGGATGCGTTCGGATTCTCCGCCCGCCACCACCATCGCTTCAGGCCCCGGCGCCGGATCGGCCACATCGAGCGCGGCATCGATATCGAGGGCGGGCTTGCGGCGCGCTCTGACGCGATCGATCGCGTGGTTGCGCGCGATCGCCACCAGCCAGGAGATCGGGCTTAAGTCTGAGACGGCAAAACGGTCCGCCTTCGTCCATATCTTGACGAAGACTTCCTGCAGGGCTTCTTCTGCATCTCCCCGGTCGTTCAATACACGAAGGCAGACACCGAAAAGTTTCGCGCTGGTCTGCCGGTAGAGCAGATCGAACGCAGCCCGATCCTTCATCGAAGTCCGGACGATCAGCTTGGTGATGTCCTGCGGCGCCATGCAGGCAAATTAGGGGATTGCCATGTATTTGCAACGACGGAAATGGCCTTGTGCACGCCAGACTTACCACATTGCCAGCCCGGATCTGTCCGTCGATTGCCAATGAAATCGCCACTGGCTAGCTTGTCTTCCCAATGGTGGGGGGAACGCGCATGTCAGTTGAACAGACACTGTGGGCGCAAGACGCAACCGGCCTTGCCGATCTGGTCCGCAAGGGCGAGATCTCACCGGTCGAACTGACCGAAGCGGCGATCGCCCGTGCCGAGGCCACCCGTCCCGACATCAACGCCAGCGCGGAGCCGCTCTATGACGCCGCCCGGACCCGCGCGAAGACCGTCGACCGCTCGCTGCCGCTGGCCGGCGTTCCCTTCGCCATCAAGGATCTCGGCATCGCCATCAAGGGCGTGCCGACGCATGGCGGCAGCCGCATTCCGGCATGGCTGGCCGATGTCAATTCGGTGCTGACCGACCGCTATCTCGCCGCCGGGCTCATTCCGATCGTGACCTCGACGTCGCCCGAACACGGGCTGCGCCTGATGACAGAATCCAAGGCCTTCGGCATCACCCGCAATCCCTGGAACACCAGCCATACCAGCGGCGGCTCGTCCGGCGGTGCTGCAGCGCTGGTCGCTGCCGGTGTGGTGCCGGTGGCGCATGCCTCGGATGGCGGCGGATCGATCCGGGTGCCTGCCGCCTGCACCGGGCTTGTCGGCCTCAAGACCTCGCGCGGCCGCATACCGCTGACGCCATTGGTGAGCGAGAGCTGGTACGGCATGGTCGTCGACCACGCGCTCACCCGCTCGGTGCGCGATTGCGCGCTGCTGCTCGACCTCACCCACGGGCCCGACCTTTTGTCGCCCTATGCCGCGCTGCCGCCGAAAGGCAGCTTCACCGCTGCTGCCGCGCGCGATCCCGGCAAGCTCAGGCTGGCCGTGTACCGCAAGTCGCCGCTTGGCCTGCCGGTCTCGGCCGAGACGCTTGTTGCGCTCGACACTGCGGTGGCGCTCGCCCGCGAGGGCGGCCATACGGTCGAGGACATCGACCTGCCCTTTATTGGCCGCGATTTCTTCGCCGATTTTGCCAGCAGCGTGGCCTCTGCCGTCGCCGGCACGATGCGGGCCGAAGCACTGCGTGTCGGCCGTTCCGTTTTGGGCGACATCGAGCGGGCGACGCGCGTGGTCGCCCGCTTCGGTGAACTGGTGTCGGCCGGCGAGACCTATGCCGGCCTGCAGCGGCTGCATGCCGCCTCACGGCAGCTGATCGCGGAGACCGCGCAATATGATGCCGTGCTGATGCCGATCATCGCTCACCCGCCACTCGCCTGCGGCGGCATGGACCCGAAAGGCGCCGACGAACTCATCGAAAACCTGCTCGACAAGCTTCATCTCAGCGCCTTGCTGAAGTTGAAGCCATTGTTCGGCCAGATGATGGACAAGAGCCTCTGGTTCACCCATTGGCCGGCGATCCAGAATGTCAGCGGCCAGCCGTCGATCGCGCTGCCGGTGCATGTCACCGATGCCGGCCTGCCGCTCGGCATCCAGGCGGCCGGCCGTCCTGGCGACGAGGAGACGCTGCTGTCGCTTGCCGCGCAGATGGAGAAGATCTCGGGCTGGCTGTGCCGCAGGGCGCCGCTGAGGGTGCCGTCATGATGACGACGTCGTGAGGCGCTCGAATATGACAGCAAAGCCATTTGCGGCTGGCGCCAATTCCCGCTAAGACGCCGCCGTCCTTTCCAAGTGCATGTCGCCCAAAAGCGTCCGACGGTTTTTGGGACAACGACATGCATAAACCCAGTGCATGTCGCCCAAAAGTGTCCAGCGGTTTTTGGGACAACGACATGTATAAACCAAGAGCCAGGAACTAAGCCGATGACGGAGATAACCGCCACCGCCGAAATGCAGGCCGCCCTGCTTTCGCGGGCGTTGCCCTACATGCAGCGCTATGAGCACAAGACCGTCGTGGTGAAATATGGCGGCCACGCCATGGGCAATATCGAGCTCGGCAAGGCCTTCGCCCGCGACATCGCGCTGTTGAAGCAATCGGGCGTCAATCCGATCGTCGTCCACGGCGGTGGCCCGCAGATCGGCGCCATGCTGGCCAAGATGGGCATCGAATCCAAGTTCGAGGGCGGCTTGCGCGTCACCGACCAGAAGACGGTCGAAATCGTCGAGATGGTGCTGGCCGGCTCGATCAACAAGGAGATAGTGGCGCTGATCAACGCCGAGGGCGAATGGGCGATCGGCCTGTGCGGCAAGGACGGCAACATGGTCTTCGCCGAAAAGGCGCGCAAGACCATGATCGATCCGGACTCCAACATCGAGCGCGTGCTCGATCTCGGCTTCGTCGGCGAGCCGGTCGAGGTCGACCGTACCTTGCTCGACCTTCTGGCGCGCTCCGAAATGATCCCGGTGCTGGCGCCGGTGGCGCCCGGCCGCGACGGCCACACCTACAACATCAACGCCGACACCTTCGCCGGCGCCATTGCCGGCGCTTGCCAGGCAACGCGCCTGCTGTTCCTGACCGACGTGCCAGGCGTGCTCGACAAGAACAAGAAGCTGATCGACGAACTGACCGTGGCCGAGGCCAAGGCGCTGATCAGGGACGGCACGGTCTCCGGCGGCATGATCCCCAAGGTCGAGACCTGCATCGAGGCGATCGAGCGCGGCGTCGAAGGCGTCGTCATCCTCAACGGCAAGACGCCGCATTCGGTGCTGCTCGAACTCTTCACCGAACACGGCGCCGGCACGCTGATCGTGCCCTGAGCGACACCCTTGGCAGCTTGCTGCCAATCTATCAGGCGGGCTGCGGAAGGCGCGCGATAACCTTGATTTCAAAATCGAAGCCCGCCAGCCAGTTCACGCCCACCGCGGTCCAGTTCGGGTAGGGCGGTTCGCCGAACGCCTTCAGGCGAACGGCGTCAATCGCCGGCCATTGCGTGGCCGGATCGGTGTGGAAAGTGGTCACGTCGACGATGTCGTCGAATGTGCAGCCGGCGGCCTTCAGCACCGCCGCGAGATTGTCGAAGGCAAGCTGGACCTGCTTTTCGAAGACCGGCTCGGCCGACCCGTCCTCGCGGCTGCCGACCTGGCCCGAGACAAACAGAAAGTCGCCCGAGCGGATCGCCGCCGAGTAACGGTTGATCTCGTAGAGAGCCTGCCGGCCGGCAGGGAAGATCGCGTCGCGTTTGGTCATAGTTTCACTCCATCTAGACAAGGCAGGCCAGGCCTCCCGACGATCGCGAATTGGCTTCGCCGGGAGGGCGAGCCGTTCGCAAGGCTTCAGGGTGGTTTTGGATCGCTGCGCTCCACTGTTCGGGGCGGCTATTGACATACGCCCCGTATGTCGGATGTGGGCACATACGCTGCGTATGTCAATACGCATACGCGACGTATATTATTTCAAGAGATGACATTGGGCCGCGGTCCAAGCTCTTTCGAGCGGTCAGGCATTCGGCGAAATCGTGATCCCGGGCAAAGTCAGCTTGCGCGCCTGATGTCGAACGGTCATCGATTCCTCCTCGGCGTCCTGCGGCGCGCCCCAGAATTCGGCAAGCGTCGGGCCGTCTTTCACCCGGCCGTCGCGGGCCAGAAAACCCCAGACCTCGCGGAACCAGACGCGGCGGCCCATCTGCGTGTACCAGCGCATCGAGTGCCGCTGCTCGGGGTCCTTGTGGAACAGGATGCGCGCCAGCGCCTTCGGCCGCGACTGCACCGCCAGTTCGATCAGCTTGACGCTGAAGAACAGCATCCACGGCTTCAGCCGCGTCATCTGCAGCACCTGGTGCTTGTAGTCCCACAGGCGGGCATCCTTCTGGATCACCTTGCGGTCACGGGCGATCCTGAAGAACGGTGTCCAGCGATGCGGCGTCACATAGAGCGCCTGGATCTGGTCCGGGTCGTAGGCGATGAGTTGGCGAAAGCCGCGCCACAGGTCGCGAAACCCTTCATCCTCGAAGCCGGCCACCCAGGTCGCCATCGACAGGATGCCGTTGAGGCGCAGCAGCCTTATCGCCTCGCGGTCGGATGAGGTGCTGCCGCCCTTGCGGATCAATTGCAGCGTCTGCTCATCGGTGTTTTCCATGCCGAGCAGCCAGCGGATGACGCCCGCCTTGCGGTAGAGATGCAGGATGTCGGCATCACGCACGATGTCGTCGGCGCGGGTCGAGCCGACGATCAGCACCGGTACGTTCTCGGCGATCATGGCGTCGAGAAAGGCGCGCCAGGCTTTCTTCGAAACGGTCGGGTTCTCGTCGGCAAGGTTGATCAGCTCGACGCCGTGCTCGCGATGCAGCCAGGCGATCTCCCTGGCGAATTTCACCGGATCGCGATGCCGCCAGCGGGTCCAGAAGCCGCGCTGGCCGCAATAGTTGCACAGATGCGGGCAGCCGCGCGAAAACTGCATGACCACGGCACGCTTGCCGCCCCAATAGCTGTAGCGGCCGTGGTCGATCATCTCCCAGCCGACACGGTAGGCGTCGAGGTCGGCGATGGTCATTGCCGGCTGCGTGGCGAAGGGGCGGCGCAGATCGTCGCGAAAGGCAATGCCGGCCACGCTTGCCGGCGGCTGGTGCATTTCCAGCGCCTCGACCAGCGCCACGACAGTCGCCTCGCCCTCGCCGCGCACGATGAAGTCAAAGACGTCCGTATCAGTCAGGATGTCGCCCCAGTGATAGGTCGGGAACACGCCGCCATAGATGATGATGGTGGCCGGCTCGCGCTGCTTGATCATGCGCGCGATCAGCAAGGCGGTCGGGTGCGCCGAGGTCGATCCGGAATGGCCGATCAGGACGAAATCGGGATCATCGTCCAGCGCATTGCGCACCACCAGGTCGAGCGGCATCGGCCCGAATTCGGCGTCGACGAGGCGCACCTCATGGCCGGCATCGATCAGCGGGCCGCCGAGCGCCAACAGGCCAAGCGGCGGCAGGTGATCGTCCGGCACGCGGCTGCCGATGGCGGTGTGCGGTGGATTGATCAGGACGACTTTCATGGCGGACCTCCGGGGCAGTTGGTCCGCGCATGCTGGCCGGTGATATGGACGCCCGATTGGCCCGTTTCAGCAGTTTGCGTGCAGCTTTTCCGCAGGGAAGCGCAAGGCAGGCACCATCACCGCCTGAGGTGGCCGAGCGGCACGTGGCCGGGGCCCTTGATGTTCTGCAGCACCAGCTGGGTGTGGACGTCACCCACGCCGTCGAGCCGCATCAGCCGGTGCATCACGAAAGCGTTGAGCTCGTCGACCGACGGCACCATGACATGCAGCAGGAAATCGTGGTCGCCGGTCATCGTCCAGCATGACGACACCTCGTCCATGCGCTGCACGGCGGCAATGAAGCTTTCGGGCGAGCCGTCACTGTGGCTGACGAGGCGCACCTGGATGAACACCTCGACCATCAGGCCGACCGCGCGGCGGCTGATCACCGCGGCAAAGCCCTTGATGATGCCGGCCTCCTGCAGCGCCTCGAAACGCCGCGCGCACGGCGTCGTCGACAGGCCGATCTCTTGCGCCAACTCGGACACCGGCTTGCGCCCGTCGCGCTGCAGGACATCGAGCATCTTGATCTCGAAATCATCGAATTGAGGCATTCTCACTCCACAGAAGTGTTTCTCGAGTTAATATTATCTCGAATATCGCGTTCGAGCCACCATCAAAATCAATTTGCCTCGGCAAATCCGGCTAGCCTTTCGGCACGTCAGCCATTCATGATTTGCAGGGAGAAAACCCATGACCACGATGAGCGTTGCCGAATATGCCCGAGACTGCGCGGCGCAGGGCTTGCGCGGCGACTATTCGGTCTGCCGCGCCGATTTCACCGTGGCGCAGGGTTACGATTACAGCACCGAGGAGCAGGCGGTGTGGCGCACGCTGTGCGACCGCCAGACCAAACTGACGCGCAAGCTCGCCCATCACTCCTATCTCGACGGCGTCGAGAAGCTCGGCCTGCTCGACCGCATCCCCGACTTCGAGGACATCAGCGCCAAGCTGCGCAAGCTGACCGGCTGGGAGATCGTCGCCGTGCCGGGTCTCATTCCCGCCGCACCTTTCTTCGACCATCTCGCCAACCGCCGCTTCCCGGTCACCAACTGGCTGCGGACCAGGCAGGAACTCGACTACATCGTCGAGCCGGACATGTTCCATGATTTCTTCGGTCACGTGCCGGTGCTGTCGCAACCGGTGTTTGCCGACTTCATGCAGATGTATGGCCGCAAGGCCGGCGACATCATTGCACTGGGCGGCGACGAGATGATCACCCGGCTCTACTGGTACACGGCCGAATACGGCCTGATGCAGGAGGGTGGCCAGCAGCTGAAGGCCTTTGGCGCCGGCCTGATGTCGTCGTTCACCGAATTGCAATTCGCCGTTGACGGCAAGGACGCCCACCACGTGCCCTTCGACCTCGAAACGGTGATGCGCACCGGTTACGAGATCGACAAGTTCCAGCGCGCCTATTTCGTGCTGCCGTCGTTCGACGCCTTGCGCGATGCTTTCCAGACCGCCGATTTCGAGGCGATCGTCGCGCGCCGCAAGGGCCAGCCGGCGCTCGATCCGGCGACGGTCTAACCGTTCAGCCGGCCTCGGCCTTCAGCAGCGCCAGCTGGGCGCGCTGCAGGTCGAGTGCAGCGTTGACGAAGCGCGATATTGTGGCGAGCTCGGCGTCGCTGAAGGTCGCGATGACCTTTTCGCCTTCCCGCGCGATGGCGCCGTAGTAGCGCGCCGACAGGTCCCGCGTGGCCTCGGTCGCCTCGATCACCACCTTGCGCCTGTCCTCGAGACTGCGCGTGCGCGTCAACAGGCCCCGCGCCTCCAGCCGGTCGATCAGCGCGGTCACAGCGGCCGGCGTCAGCCCGGTCACAGTGGCGATCGCGCCGGCCGATTGCGGGCCGCCATGGAGCAGCCCGATGCAATGGCGTTCGGCCATGTTCAATCCCAGCCTCACCCCCACCGCCTCGTCATAGGCCTGCGTCGCGTCCTGCCATTGCATGATGGCAAGGCCGATGGCCGCCGTCATTTCGGCGCGATTCACACTTGACGAGTTTATTTCGATCATCTAACTATCAATCTGTCTAACATTTAGACCATTATAGCAATATGCGGCTGCAGTGCCCACAAGGCAAGAGCCAGCCGCCATCATGGAGCGAAAAATGAGCTTGATTCAACAGCGTGCGCCCTCTCGCATGAGGAAGAGTTCGAATATGCCAAGCTGGCAATGGAATGGTACGGATGGGGATCTCCCATCGGCCTCGGTATTTTGCTCGTGGCGCTGGCCGCTGCCGCGGTGTTGGTGCGCCTAGCCGTCTACGGCTTCTGAGCCATGCCGCGCATCTACCTGCGCCATCATTGGCGCCGGTATTGTCGGGATGCTTCAACGACCCGAGACGTTGCAGTGGAACCGTCAGACGGCGACCACCTTGCTCAGATGGTCTCCCAGCCGGCAGGCGAGCGCGGTGATGGTCGTCGTCGGATTGCATTCGCCCGACGTGCAGAACACCGAGGAGCCGCCGACATAGAGGTTGTCCATGCCATGCACCTTGCAGTTGGCGTCGACAACGCTCCTGGTGACGTCGGTGCCCATGCGCGTGCCACCCATGTGGTGATGGCCCGCCGTTTCGTCGTTGGTCGGGTAGTCGTCGCCATTGGCGATCCAGTCGGCAATGCGCACCCGGCCGAGATTCTTCTCGATCAGCGTCGTGCCGAACATTCTAAGCCCTTCGACAAGGGTGCGGCGTTCCAGTTCAGATTTCTTCCAGTGCAGCTCGATGCGCGGCACGCCGGCATGGTCGACATCGGTCTTCGACAGTTCGATCTGGTTGGAGGCCAGCGGCGCCTGTTCCCAGGCAACATAGAGCTGGGCCGCGCAGCGCAGATTCTGGCTGAGCTTGGCGGACATCCATTCGGCCATGTCGGGCGCCGTGCAGGCGAGGTCGGCGATCAGGCTCTTGACGCCCGGATACGGCGTCTCGATCAGCCTGATGCCGAAATTCATGATTTGCAGCCGCTCCATGGCGGCAAGCGTCGGCGAGAAGAAGGCCTCGTTGACGGCATCGACCTCGAACTCGTTGTAATTGGCCAGGATGGCGTTGCCGCCCTCGAAGGTCGGATGCTCCATCCAGTAGCGGCCAAGCGCTGTTGCATTCGGCACGACGCCGCCGTTCGAGCGCTGGTTCGACCACAGAAGCAGTCGCGAATTCTCCAGTCCGCCGGTGCAGACAATGAAATAGTCCGCGCTGAAGGCGCCGGCATCCTGTCCGTTGGACCATAGTCTGGCCCCCGTCACGCGTTTGCCGTCGCCGGCAAGTTCAGTGGCGTAGGTGTTGAGCACGACCGCGATGTTCCTGCTCTTGTCGAGTTCGTCGGCGAATTTTTCGCCGAAGCGCACCGCCGGGCTCTTGATCAGTTGCACCCAGCGAATGTCGTCGGAAATCGGAATGTCTGGCCGGAAATCGGGAAGTTCGAGGATATCGTGCACTTCCGGCAGATAGGGTTCGATGTCAGTGCGGCGGATCGGCCAGCCCGTATCCGGCGCCCAGGCCTTCGGCTCGAAATCCTGTTTGTCGAGCACGCGGCACCAGCCTGCCCAGTGGTTCGAACTGCCGCCCATGAACCGCAGCCGGGTGATGTCGAGATCGAAATAGAAATCGCCGACCGTGGTGCCACGGTAGAAATCCTGCGACTCGTCGCTGAACTCCCTCGATCCGGCCTCCAGCACCACGACCGGAATGCCGGCAGCGCCAAGCTTGCGGGCAATGGTGGTGCCGGCCGGGCCGGAGCCGAGGATGCAGACCTTGGCGGTGAAATTCGCAGCGCGAAACGCCTCATAGCTGTCGAAGATCATGCCAGATCGCTCCGCTTCAGGATCCAGCCATTGACCTCGACGATCTCGTTCGGATCGGCCCTTGTTGGATCGGCCCGTGTTGGATCGGAATGCGAGGCATCGGCATCAGGCAGCTTGCGGAACAAGGACAGGGCCGGCAGTGCGATCAGCGCCTGCACGATCGTGCGGCGGGACATGTTCTTGAAGAAACTCATGACTGGTCTCTCGGATGGGGCTTCGACTGCGCAGGGCGTTCCCGGAACGACAGGTCCCGAAACGACACATGCATCGCTGCGGAAGCCAGTATCGTGCCACGCTAACCGCAAAGCAGCGAAAACCGGGTAAACGGCGCAACCGAGCGCGAACAGGGTTAGAATTTCCTTAACGGGCCGGGTCCATGGCATGTCGCCCAATGTGACTCCGGTTTTGAGACAAGACATGCATAAAAACAAAGACCTAAGGCGCGTCGTCTGATTCCATTCAGACGCGACGCGCTTTAGTGGATCGGCCGGCTGATCACGCCGCCTCGGAAATGTCCGTATCGAGGATCGTCAGATTGCGGCCCCGGTGCTTGGCCTGGTAGAGGCGCCGGTCGGCGGCGCGCATCAGGTCCGATACGCTGATATTCTCGCCGCAGACGGTTCCGCCGATGCTGACCGTGAGCGGAACGGTCCGCTCGTCGACGGGCCGGAAGCGGATCAGCTCGACCTCGCGGCGAATGCGCTCGGCGACGCGCTTGGCCTCCTGCTCTGTGGCGCCGATCAGGATGGCGCCGAACTCCTCGCCGCCGATGCGGCCGAGCACATCGCCGCTGCGCACGCCGCGCTCGATCGCGCTGGCGATCAAAAGCAATGCGTCATCGCCGGTCAGGTGGCCAAAATTGTCGTTGATCCTCTTGAAGTGGTCGGCGTCGATGATCAGCAGCGCGCCGCGATCGGACTTGCGGCGGGAACCGTCGAGCGCGGCAAAGAAGTTTTCCCGGTTGAGCATGCCGGTCATGTCGTCGCGGCTCGCTTTTTCCGCCAGGCGGCGATGCGCGGCGGCGAGCTGGGCATGGGCTCGGGCGAGGTCGCGATGCGCGCTTTTCAGCCTGTCGCTTTGCCAGAAAGTGCTTGCACTGGCGACCCATGCGAGGACCAGCGGACACAGCGTGGAGGTCAGCCAGATCGTGCGGTTGACCGGAAATCCCATCGCCGGAACGATGATCAGCGTCAGCAGGAGAGAGGCCGCGACAGAGGCAAAAGCAACGGCGGCGGATCTCAAAATTATGCTATTCATCGCAGGCTCCCACAGGTCTGTCTCTGTGCCAGCAAGCCCTGAAGGCTACCTTTCCCCGATGCCTAAAATTTGAATGGTGACGCTATTTCCGCGACTCTCGGCGCGCATAAGTTGTGGATAAAGTCTCTTCCGGAATGTCCGTTTCATGCCATAAGGAGCGCATGACCACGCTGCCTGACCCCGCCCGCTTCGCCCATGTCACCGACTGGGTGTTCGACCTCGACAACACGCTCTATCCGCATCATTCGAATCTGTTCTCGCAGATCGACGTGAAGATGACCGCCTATGTCGGCGAACTGCTGGCGCTGCCGCGCGAGGAAGCGCGCAAGCTGCAGAAGGAGCTCTATCTGGAATACGGCACGACGTTGAACGGGCTGATGACGCGCCACGGCATCGACCCCGACGATTTCCTCGAAAAGGTGCATGACATCGATTATTCATGGCTGGTGCCCGATCCCGTTCTCGGCACCGCCATCCGCCAGCTACCGGGCCGCAAGTTCATCTTCACCAACGGCGACCGCAGGCACGCCGAACGCACCGCGCGCCAGCTCGGCATTCTTGATCATTTCGACGACATCTTCGATATCGTCGCCGCCGGGCTCAATCCCAAACCGGCGCGCCAGACCTACGAGAAATTCGCCGAACTCCACGCCGTCACCGGCCACAATGCCGTAATGTTCGAGGACCTTGCCCGCAACCTTGAGGTGCCGAAGTCGCTGGGCATGACCACGGTGCTCGTGGTGCCGCGCAATTTCGAACCGACCTTTTCCGAGATCTGGGAGCGCGACCCGGCCAATGAGGATGATGTCGATTTCGTCACCGACGACCTCGCCGGCTTCCTGACGGCCATCGTCGAGGTCACCGCCTGAGGTTCATCGATATTCAGGTGATGCCGAGCCGGCCTGACCTGAATGTCGACGAACCTTGACCCGCCTGCTCTCACAGTTTGTAGAAGCGGCTGATGATCCCCCAGGCCTCGTCGGCGGTGTCGACGAAATCGATGATGTCCTGGTCGCCGGGGCTGATCGTGCCTTGTTCGGCGAGGAAATCGAGATCGATCGCCCGTTTCCAGAAAGATTTGCCGAACAGGATCACCGGCACGCGCTCCATGCGTCCGGTCTGGATCAGGGTCAGCGTCTCGAAGAACTCGTCCATCGTGCCGAAGCCGCCGGGAAACACTGCCACGGCCTTGGCGCGCATGACGAAATGCATCTTGCGGATGGCGAAATAGTGGAAGTTGAAGCACAGCTCCGGCGTCACATAGGCGTTCGGCGCCTGCTCGTGCGGCAAGACGATGTTGAGGCCGATCGACGGTGCGCCGACGTCGTGGGCGCCGCGATTTCCGGCTTCCATCACGCCGGGCCCGCCGCCGGTCACCACGACATATTCGCGGTAATAGGAAGCCGCCGACTGCTGCGAGCAGAGACGGGCGAATTTGCGCGCCTCCTCGTAATATTTGCTGTTTTCCTCGAGGTTCTTCTTCTGCGTCTCGTTCTTGGCCGCCCAGGCCTCGCCGCCGGGTTCCGGCAGGCGTGCGCCGCCGAACAGGATCACCGTCGAACGGATGCCGCGTTCGGCCAGGATCATTTCCGGTTTCAAGAGTTCGAGCTGCAGCCTGACCGCGCGCAATTCGCGCCGCGTCATGAACTCGGGATCGTTCCAGGCGAGCCGGTAGGTCTCGGCACGCGTCTGCGGCGTGTCCGGCACGCTCTTCGACCGCTCCAGATCCTCGTCCGAATGCGGCAGCGGCGTCCACCCCGCCTTTTCCATAGGAGTCATAATTGCTTACCCGTCCGAATTCTTCAGTTGCGCCGTCCCATGACGCAGCCGCGATTGACCCTCATTGAGCCTTAACATAAGCAGGTTCCGCAAAAGTGTCCGGCGGTTTTGCGACAAGAACCTGCTACATGCAAAGACCCAGGCAGGCAAAGCCTGCCAGGGGTCCGCGCGACTTTCAAACAGGTTAAGGCGCAGCCCCTTAACAGCTTGGTAATGGAGCGAATTCATGTCGAAGCCCGATCTGGCGAGCCTCGAAAAGACCATTGAGAAGGCCTTCGAGGAACGCGACGCGATTTCGACGGCGACGCGCGGCGAAACCCGCGATGCCATCCAGTCGGCGCTCGACCTGCTCGACCGCGGCACCGCCCGCGTCGCCGAGCGGCAGGCCGACGGCAAATGGCACGTTAACCAGTGGCTGAAGAAGGCCGTGCTGTTGTCCTTCCGGCTCAACCCGATGGAGATCATCAAGGGTGGTCCGGGCCAAGCCGTGTGGTGGGACAAGGTGCCGTCGAAGTTCGACGGCTGGAGCGCCGTCGACTTCGAGAAGGCGGGCTTCCGCGCCGTGCCGTCGTCGATCGTGCGCCGCTCCGCCTACGTCGCGCCGGGCGCCGTGCTGATGCCGTCCTTCGTCAATGTCGGCGCCTATGTCGACAGCGGCACCATGGTCGACACCTGGGCCTCGGTCGGCTCCTGCGCCCAGATCGGCAAGAATGTGCATCTGTCGGGCGGCGTCGGCATCGGCGGCGTGCTGGAGCCGATGCAGGCAGGCCCCACCATCATCGAGGACAATTGCTTCATCGGCGCGCGCTCGGAAGTGGTCGAAGGCTGCATCGTGCGCGAAGGCTCGGTGCTCGGCATGGGCGTCTTCATCGGCCAGTCGACCAAGATCGTCGACCGCGCCACCGGCGAAGTCTTCTACGGCGAAGTGCCGCCGAATTCCGTCGTGGTGGCCGGTACGATGCCGGGCAAGAACGTGCCAGGCGAAAACTGGGGCCCAAGCCTCTACTGCGCCGTCATCGTCAAGCGCGTCGACGCCAAGACCCGGTCCAAGACCTCGATCAACGAATTGCTGCGCGATTGATCTTTGCGCAAAGCGAGCGCACCTTCCCGCCGGCGCGACAATCCGTCGCGCTGGTTCAACACGGAGGGGTGGACATGGACTGGAAATATCTGCTGACGAGTTTCGACGGTCGCATCAATCGTGCCAAATTCTGGGCCGCAGTCGGGGTCTTTTTCGCCATTGGTATCGTTGCCTTCATTCTCGATGCGATCCTAGGGACACGCATCACCACCGCCAGCGGCGCCCAGATCGGTATCATCGGCATCCTCGCCGCGCTGGCCTCGATCTATTTCGCACTCGCGGTCTACGCCAAGCGCTGGCATGATCGCGGCAAGTCGGGCTGGTGGAGCCTGATCATGCTGGTGCCTTTCATAGGCGCGATCTGGTTTCTGGTGGAATGCGGCATTCTCGAAGGCGCCAGGGGTGCCAATCAATATGGACCGGACCCGCTTGCCTGACAGATCAGATCTTACCTGGCTTTTCTTCAAAACCTCGGGCCGCGTCAGTCGCGCGGCCTATTTTCTTGGCGGGTTGCTCGTTGCCATCATACAGGCCTTTCCGCTTTACCGCTTCACGCTGGTGCCGGAAGGCTCGGCCGAGAGCAACATGTGGTCGTTCATCTTCTTCATCGCCTTCATAGCCTCGCTGTGGTCGAACATCGTGCTGGCGGTCAAACGGCTGCACGACCTCGACAAGCCGGGCATTGCCGCGCTGATCCTGTTCGTGCCGGTGGTCTCGATCGTCGCCTTCCTTGTGTTGTGCCTGTTTCCAGGGCAGCCTGGACCCAACCGCTATGGCCGGCGCACCAACGAGCCGGACCAACCCTGAGGGCCGATCGGACATGCGCTACCGCACGCTTGATCCGAAACTGATCATCGACACCGCCGAACGGCTGGAGGGCCGCGTCGCGGAGCGTTTTCCCGACGCCGGACTGCGCGGCGTCGCCGCAGAACTGGTGTCGCTGTCGCGGGATCTGGCCAAGGCGGCTCAGGCGCTCGAAGCGCCGATCTGGTGGCTGCGCGGGCTCATCGTCGCCGCCGTCGTCGCCGGCGCGCTGATCTTCCTGTTCGTCGGCACCATCCTGCCGCTCATTCATATCTCCCAGGCTGACGATGCGGTTCAGTCGGTGCAGGGCATCGAAGCCACGATCAACATGATGATCCTCGCCGTGCTCGGCTTCCTGGCGTTGATCCGCACCGAGGAGCGCATCAAGCGCAAGCGGGTGTTTCGCCAGCTGCACGGCCTGCGTTCGCTGATCCATGTCATCGACATGCACCAGCTGACCAAGGATCCGGCAGCCCTCTCAGTCAATTTCAAGCCGACCTCGCATTCGCCGGCCCGCATCACCAATGCAGCCGATCTCGCGCGCTACCTCGACTATTGCTCCGAAATGCTGTCGATCACCGGCAAGATCGCGGCACTGTTCGCACAGTCGGTCAATGACGACGTGGTCATCGACGGCGTCAACGACATCGAAAACCTGGCGTCCAACCTGTCGCGGAAAATCTGGCAGAAGATCACGTTGATCGACGGCCAGTCGGCGGCGCAACAACCTGCTCCGGCGCCAGGCCCGGCGAGCCAAGCCGCGCCAATTCCGCCGCGCGCACCAGAGCGCTGACGCTCCTCAGCAGAGGTGCCGGCGTACCCGTTTTTTCAGCGAGGCCGAGCACCGCCCCTTGCAATTCGCCGATCTCCGTCTGCCGGCCGCGATGCAGATCGTCCCACATCGACGAGCGCGCTTGCGGGTCGATCGCCAGCATGCGCCGCGCCAGCAGCCTGAACAGCCAGTCCGGCAGCCTGAGCACCTTCGGCAGCAGTGCCGGCCGCAAGCCGGCAATCCGCGCCGGCTCGATGCCGGACGCTTTCATCGCCGCGAGTGCCTCGTCGATCTGGCCGGCCAGGATCAGCCGCCAGCGCCGGTCGGCGAGTTCTCTCGCCAGCGGCAGGTCCGACAGCGCCACCAGCGCGTTGTTCAAATTCATCAGCAGCTTGCCCCACAGCACGGCCTTCATGTCGCCATGGGCTTCGACCGCAAACCCTTCGACGCCGAGAAGGCCGACCAGGCCGGCGTCGCCGTCTTCGATCATCACCTTGCCGTCGCTGGCGCGATGCACGCGCAGCGGCAACTCGCCGTCCGGAGACTGCACCACATTGAACGGCACCATGCCGGCCAGCACCGCTCGACCGTCGAGCCCGGCGCGCAGCTTGTCGGCATTGTCGACGCCGTTCTGCAGGCTGACCACCACCGCATCGCGGCGGGCGTGGGCCCTGATGAGGTCTGTCATGTCCTGCGTCGCGCCGCTCTTGACCGTGACCAGGATCACGTCCGCCTGAGGCAGGGCGAAAGCCGGATCGGCGGTGACCACAAGCGCGTCAGGCGCGATCATGCTGTCGCGGCCCTGGAGGTCGCTGACCCGCAATCCGCGCTGCCGCAATGCCGCCTCGATGCGCGGCCGGGCCAGCAGGATCACCCGGCGCCCGGCAAGCGCCAGGCAGCCGCCGGCATAGCAGCCGATGCTGCCGGCGCCGGCAATGACGATCCTTCTGTCCGCGTTTGCCATCCCGTCGCTCCGCACCGGCCCGCAAACTATACGACATGAAAACCATAATGTCGGCGCCATCACTGGCCCTTATGTCTGGCCGTGACAGGCCCTCCGCTTTCGACTATCGCTTTTGCCATGACGCTGCCGACCGATCCCGCCGAAAACCTCGCCGCCCTTATCCGTTGTGCTTCGGTGACGCCCGCCGAAGGCGGCGCGCTGACCGCGCTGGAGACGATGCTGAAGCCACTCGGCTTCCTGGTCGATCGGCCGGTGTTTTCGGAAGATGGCACGCCGGATATCGAGAACCTCTATGCAAGGCGTTCCGGCAACGGCCCGCATCTGATGTTCGCCGGCCATACCGACGTGGTGCCGGTCGGCGACGAAGCCGCCTGGACGCATCCGCCTTTCGGCGCCGAAATCGCCAATGGCGAGATGTATGGCCGTGGCGCCGTCGACATGAAGGGCGGCATTGCCTGTTTCATCGCCGCCGTGGCGCGCCATATCGAGAACAATGGCGGTCCGAAGGGTTCGGTCTCGCTGCTGATCACCGGCGACGAGGAAGGGCCGGCCATCAACGGTACGGTCAAGCTGCTCGAATGGGCGGCTTCCAGGGGCGAGAAATGGGATGCCTCGATCGTCGGCGAGCCGACCAACCCGGACGCGCTTGGCGACATGATCAAGATCGGCCGCCGCGGCTCGATGTCCGGCGCCGTGACCGTCAATGGCCGTCAGGGCCATGTCGCCTACCCGCAGCTTGCCGACAATCCGGTGCGCGGCCTGATGGGCCTGGTCGACGCCTTGCTGCATCCTGTCTTCGACAAGGGAACCAGGGATTTCCAGCCGACCAATCTGGAGGTGACCTCCATCGATGTCGGCAACCCGGCCACCAATGTCATTCCGGCCAAGGCGACCGCGACCTTCAACATCCGCTTCAACGACACCTGGACGGCCGAGACCGTGCAGGCCGAGATCCACAACCGGCTCGATCAAGCGGCCAAGCGCAAGAAATACCGGAGCGGCAAGAAGACACCGGTCGACTACGACCTGGTCTGGCGCGACCGGCCGAGCCATGTCTTCCTGACCCGCGACGACAGACTGATCGAAACGCTCCGCGGCTCAATCAAGTCGGCGGTCGGCAAGGAGCCGACGCTGTCGACTTCGGGAGGCACCTCGGATGCACGCTTCATCAAGGATTATTGCCCGGTGGTCGAATTCGGCCTGGTCGGCAAGACCATGCACATGGTCGACGAGCGCGTCGCCATTGCCGATCTTGAAACGCTGACGCAAATCTACCAGCGCTTCATCGAAGATTGGTTCGGGCAGGGATGAGCATGCTTTCGGCCGACGAAACCCAAGCTTCGCTGACGGGCGCCTGGCGGTTGATGCTCGGCAAGGCCGACGGCCTGCGCCTGCTCGACCTGTCGGCTGACGGCTTCTGGAATTCCTTTTTCGCCATTATCGTTGCGGCGCCGGCGCTGATCGTCGGCTGGGTCGGCATCGCCAACGAGATCGGGGATCCCGACGCCTTCGCCGGGCGCTTCAGCATGCTGGTGCGCCTGGCGACGGTCGATATCGGCTCCTGGGTGCTGCCGCTCGTCGTTTTGGCCCTGGTCGCGCCGCGCGCCGGCATTGGCGGCCGCTTCGTCCACTATGTCGTTGCCAGCAACTGGGCCTCTGCCATCACCGCCTGGCTGATGCTGCCCTCGGCGCTGATCAGGCTTTTCCTGTCGTCGGCAAACCAGATATCAAGTGCCGTGTCGCTGCTGTTGTTTGCCCTGTCTATGGTGCTGACCTGGCGCATGACCAACGCCACCATCGGCAGAGGCCCAGCCGTCGGCAGCGCTGTCTTTGTCGGCATGTTCATCGCCTCGCTGTTGGTGCTGTTCGGCCTGCAGATGCTGCTCGGCATCACCGTGCCGGACGATGTCGGGTCTCAGAGCCTCTCCGGGCTCATCTCCGGATAGTCGACGCCTGGGTAATCGACGCCCTCGGGATAATCGACGCCAATGAGAAACAGCCCGTCGGGTGGCGCCACCTGGCCGCAGGCGGCGCGGTCGTGCGCTTCGAGCGCCGCTTTCAGGTCGGCAACGGTCCAGCCTCCTTCGCCGACACGTTTGAGGGAGCCGACCATCGAACGCACCTGATTGTGCAGGAAAGAGCGCGCCGAAGCCTTCACCTCGATCAGGTCACCCGCCCGGCTCACATCCAGCCGCTCCAGCGTTCTGATCGGGCTGTTGGCCTGGCATTGGGTCGAGCGGAAGGTGGTGAAGTCATGCCGTCCGAGCAGGACTTTTGCCGCTTCGTGCATGGCGTCGGCGTCCAGCCGTTTCGGCACCCACCACACCTTGCCCTTGTCGAGCGCTGCAGGAGCGCGGCGGTTGAGGATACGGTAGAGATAGTGGCGGCCGGTGGCCGAGAAGCGCGCGTCGAAGCTGTCGGCGACGGCCGTCGCCTTCAGGACGGCGACGCGCGCGCCGGCCGCCTGCAGATGGGCGTTGACGGCATCGCGCACCTTGTCGCCCGGCCACGCCTTGACGAGGTCGACATGCGCCACCTGGGCGGTCGCATGCACGCCGGCATCGGTGCGGCCGGCGGCGCGCAACCTGACCTCTTCGCCGCAGAATTTTTCGATCGCCTGTTCGATCGCCTGCTGCACCGAAGGCTGATCCGCCTGGTGCTGCCAGCCAGCAAACAGGCTGCCGTCATATTCGATGTCGAGGCGAAAACGCGGCATGCTAGAGCATGATGCCGAAAGGTGTGAAGCAGTTTTCGGACGACATCATGCTCTATCTCTTTGAGTTAGAGGCGGATTCAGATTTCAGGTCTTCGGCCTGAAATCATCCGGCTCTAATGCATGTCGCGCAAAAGTGCCTCGGTTTTGCGAAAACGACATGCATGAAACCAAAAACCCAAAGCGCGTCGCCTGAATCCGTTCAAACGCGACGCGTTTTAGGGCTGTCGCCGTTCACGCGGCGAGTGCCGTGCCGAAGGCCGAGGCGTAGACCAGCCTGCCGGCTTCCGGGGCATCGCCCCAGGCCAGTGCCTGCAGTGCTTCGCTCTGGTACTCGCTCTCGAACTTGTCGGCGCGTGCATGGCTGTAGCCGAAACGGCTGTAATAGGCCGGATCGCCCAGCACCACGGCCAGCGTCTCGCCGGCATCCCTGAGGCGGATATGCGCCTCGCGGATCAGCGCGCCGCCGATGCCGCTGCCATGGAACGAGGGCTCCACCGCCAGCGGCGCGAGCGCCACGGCTGGAAAGTTCTTGCCGCTGCTCTGCACGAACAGCCGCGAAAACAGGATGTGGCCGACCACCTGGCCGTCTTCTTCCGCCACCAGTTCGGCTACGGCGTCGCCGCCGGTAACCAGCGCGTCGACCAGTCCGGCCTCCGCCTGCTGGCCGAAAGCGTGTTCCTCGACGAGGCGGATCGCCTCGCGATCCCGCGGCGTCGCCGCGCGTATCGACATCATGCTCATGAGAATTTCATTCCTTTTTCGATCTTGGCCCCGCGCAGGAACTCCGACGCGGCAGCGGGCCTTCCGCCCGCCCGTTGAACTTCGACCAGGCTGATCGCACCTGCCCCGCAGGCGACCGTCAGCCGGTCATCGAGAATTCCTCCCGACTCGCCGACGCCTTGCGACAGCGTCGAGCGAAGCAGTTTCAGCCGCTCCAGGCGGCCGCCAATTTCCATCTCGGACCAGGCACCGGGAAAGGGTGACAGGCCACGAATGGTATTGTGGACCGCGCTCGCCGAGCGAGTCCAGTCCACGCGAGTCTCGGATTTATCGATTTTTTTGGCGTAGGTCACCCCTTCCATCGCTTGGCCGGCAAATGTCAGGGTGTTCCTTTCCAGTCGCGCCAGCGCTTCCACCATCAGTGCAGCACCGACACTCATCAACCGATCATGCAGATCGCCGGCAGTCATATCGGGTTCGATGGCGCATTTTTCAACCATTGCCACCGGGCCGGTGTCGAGACCCTCTTCCATGCGCATCACCATCATGCCGGTTTCGCTGTCACCGGACATGATCGCGCGCTGGATAGGCGCGGCGCCACGCCAGCGCGGCAAAAGCGAGGCATGGCCGTTGATACAGCCAAGCCGGGGTGCCTCCAGAACCGCCTTCGGCAGCAGCAAGCCATAAGCGACGACCACTGCGACATCGGCCTGCAGGGCGCGGAAAGCGGCCTGCTCGGCCCCGCCTTTGAGCGATACCGGTGTGCGCGTCTCGATGCCCAGCCGCTCCGCTTCGCGCTGCACCGGCGACGGCGTCAGCTCCAGTCCGCGCCGTCCGGCGGCGCGCGGCGGCTGCGTATAGACGGCGACGACCTCATGTCCGGCCTCGGCAATGGCCCGCAGCGTCGGCACCGAAAACTCCGGCGTGCCCATGAAGATGACGCGAAGGGGCATTTCCCCTATCCCACCAGCTTGCCCGGCGCCTTGTCCCTGGCGAGCTTCTTGAACTTCTTCACCACCATGTCGCGCTTCAGCTTCGAGATGTGGTCGATGAACAAGACACCATTGAGGTGGTCGATCTCGTGCTGCAGGCAGGTCGCCATCAGCCCCTCGGCCTCGATCTCCTGCAGCTTGCCGTCGCGGTCGAGATATTTGACCCGCACGGCTGCCGGGCGTTCGACCTCGGCATAGTAGTCCGGGATCGACAGGCAGCCTTCCTCGTAGACGGAGCGCGTGTCGGCGCTCTCCAGGATTTCCGGATTGATGAAGACATGCGGTGCCGGCGTCTCGTCTTCCTTGGCCAGATCGATCACCAGCATGCGCACGGGTTCGCCGATCTGGATTGCCGCCAGCCCGATGCCGGGCGCGTCGTACATGGTCGCCAGCATGTCGTCGGCTAATTTGCGCAAAGGCGCGTCGACGCGCTCCACCGGCTTGGAAACCTGGCGCAGGATGGGGTCGGGAAGGATGATGAGCGGCTTGATCGGCATGGCGTTCCACCTAAGACCTCCAGCGAAAAGCGTCAACCGGTGCGCTTGAGGCTCGTTCACGTTTTGATCTGTGCCAGCCCCGCGAATCGGCTATGCTGTCCACATGAATGATCTGACATCCATCCTTTCGGAGCCTGTCGCGCGGCTTGGTGCCTCCACGATCACGCTCGGCCATGCGCTGGCAGTCGGCGCATTGCTGTTTCTTGGCCTGTTCGTGGCGCTTGTCATCGCGCTGTGGCGGTCGGCCAAGGCGCGCGCCGTTGCCGCTGCCGAAGCCGCCGACCATGCCCGCGATGCCGAGGCGCGGATGGCCGGCATATTGCAAAGCCAGGCCGAGATGCAGGGCCGCATGGGCGCCATAGCCGAAGTGTTCGGGGCACGGCAAGCGGAGCTGACGCAGTCCATCGGCCAGCGGCTCGACGCCATGACCGGCCGCCTCGGCCAGACCATGACCGAGCAGACCAAATCCACCCATGAAAGCCTGGCCAAATTGCAGGAGCGGCTGGCGATCATCGATGTCGCGCAAGGCAACATCCAGTCGCTTGCCGGCCAGGTCGTGCAATTGCAGGCAATCCTCTCCAACAAGCAGACGCGCGGTGCCTTCGGCCAGTCGCGCATGGAGGCGATCGTTGCCGACGGCCTGCCGCATGGCGCCTATGAATTCCAGGCGACGCTTTCGAACGGTAGCCGGCCCGACTGCCTGGTGAAGATGCCGAATGGCGCGCCGTCGCTGGCCATCGATGCCAAATTCCCACTCGAAGCCTGGAACGCCATCCGCGCCGCCGATGGCGCCGACCTGCAGAAGGTCGCCGCCCAGGCCTTCCGCCGCGACATCGAGATCCATGTCCGCGATATATCGGAAAAATACCTGATCCAGAGCGAGACGCAGGACACCGCCTTCATGTTCGTACCGTCGGAATCGGTGTTCGCCGAGATCCACGAGAATTTCGAGGCGATCGTCCACAAGGCGCACCGCGCCCGTGTCGTCATCGTCTCGCCGTCGCTGCTGATGCTGTCGATCCAGGTCATCCAGGCTATCCTCAAGGACGCCCGCATGCGCGAACAGGCGCATCTGATCCAGGGCGAGGTCATCCGGCTGATGGAGGACGTTGCGCGCGTCGACGAGCGGGTGCGCAAGCTGCAGGTCCATTTCGGCCAGTCGGCCAAGGACATCGACGACATCCTCGTTTCGACGTCGAAGGTGACCAGGCGTGGCCAGAAGATCGAGGCGCTGGAGTTCGGCGCCCAGCCCGACGGCGAGGCCAGCCCGGACGCCACATCACGGCCTCCCGCCGCGAAAGTCGAGACAGGCGCCCGCGTTGCCGATTCGAAAACCGGACAGCTCCAGCTGAGGGTCGTCGAAGGAGACGACTGAGCCGCTGGCTACTGCTCCTCCACGGTCGTCATGCCCTGAAATTCAGGCAGCCAGTGCAGCGCCGAGCGGTGCCATTTCTGCTGTGTCGGGATCAAATCCTCGCGTTGCCGCGCGGTTCCCGCTCGAATTCCATAGATTTTTGGACCATCTCCGACCGACGTGGCGTAAAGGTGCGAACCGCAGTCGGCGCAAAAGGCCTGGGCGCGCTTGGCGCCGCTCGCCCCGGTCTTGGTGTAGATTTTCGGCGTACCTTTGGTGATCCGGTAGTGATCCTCGGACGCGGGAACAGTCACCCGAAACGCCGTGCCGGTCAGTTGCTGGCAATCCACGCAGTGGCAGATGCTGGTCTTTTCCGGGTCGACCTCCGCCTCGTAGGTGATGGCGCCACAATGGCAGCCGCCGTCGATTTTCATCTTGCTTCTCCCTGCTTCGCCCGCATCTTAACCGGCCCGATCCGGCTCGTCTCCTGACGCGGCTTCAACAATCTTGCGCCGCCGCTCCCAGGTCCCGGTCGTCTGCGGCTTGACGAACAGCCGCGCGATCTCCGGCATCTCTGTCTTCAGCCGCTTCTCGATACGCTCCACACAGGCCTCGATGTCTGGGGCCGTCAGATGATCCTCGAACTCGATGCTGAGGGCGGCGACGATCTCTTGCGGGCCCATGTGGACAGTCAGAACGCCGTTCGCCCGCTGCACCGCCGGGTCCTGCTGGACGATCGCCAGCACCTTCTTCTGCACCTCTGGTGAGGCCGGCTCGCCGATCAGCAGGCCTTTGCTTTCGCGGGCGAGGAAGATCGCCGTCGCGCCAAGGATCAGCGCAATGCCGATCGAGGCGGCGCCATCGAGCTCCGGCATCTCGAGCAGTTTCGCTGCCAGGATGCCGGCAAAGGCGACGATCAGGCCGAGAAGGGCGGCGCTGTCCTCGAACAGCACGGTGTAGACGCTCGGATCCTTGCTCGATTGCAGCGCCTGGAGCCAGCCCTCTTTGCCCTTCTGCTTGCGGAACTCCCTCAGCGCCACCAGCCAGGAGCTGCCCTCGAACAGGAAGGACAGGCCGAGAACGATGTAGTTCACCTCAGAGTTGGCGACCGGTTCCGGTGCCATGATGTGGATCACGCCCTCGTAGAACGACACGCCGGCGCCCAGTGCGAAGACAAGAAGGGCGACGATGAAACTCCAGAAGTAGAGCTCGCGGCCGTGACCAAGTGGATGTGTGCGATCAGCCGGGCGGGCGGCGCGGTGCATGCCGTAGAGCAGCAGCCCGCCATTGCCGGTATCGACCAGCGAGTGCACGCCTTCCGACAGCATCGCCGAACTGCCGGTGAAGAAGGCGGCGGCGAACTTGGTCAGCGCGATGGCGAAATTGCCGGCGAGCGCCGCGTAGATAACTCTTTTCGAGCCGCCATGACCGGCCATGGTGTTTAGCCCTCTTCGATGCTGCGAACTTAGCGAAGCACTCGTAGAAGCTCCACAGCCATTCACAACGCTCGAACTGTCCAGTCGTTCAGGGTGCGGCGCAGGTGTCTGCTAGACGAACTCGTCGGTCCAAACTTTAAAGCCGGCAAGCGTGCCCGGCCCGAAAATATGGGTCAGCGGCACGTCGGCCGCGTCACGGCCGGAGGCGATCAGGATGCGGCCGATGCGCGGCGCATTGTTGCGCGGGTCGAAGACATGCCAGCGGCCGCCGAGATAGACTTCCATCCAGGCGGCGAAATCCATGCTCGACCACGGCTTTGGCGTGCCGATGTCGCTGATGTAGCCAGTGCAGTAGCGCGTCGGGATGTTGAGCGCCCGGCAGAAGGTGACCGCGAGATGGGCGAAGTCGCGGCACACGCCACTCTGCTCGCGATAGGTTTCCGCCGCGGTGCGTGTCGGCCGCGCATTGCCGTAGTTGAAGACGATATGATTGTGGACGAAGTCGCAGACCGCCTGTACGCGCGGGATGCCAAGCGGCGTGTGGCCGAACAGCCGCCACGCCTCGCTCGCCAGGAGGTCGCTCTCGCAAAAGCGGCTGGGCAGCAGAAACAAGAGCGTATCCGCCGGCAGGTCGCGCACCTCGTGCTGCCAGGCCATCAGGTCGCCCATCTCGAAGGTGCCGGGATCGCGGATCACGGCGTCGGTGCCGAAGGTAAAGCGCCCGGGCGGGGCGACGAACCGGTTGCACCAATTGCCGAAACTGTCGCGGTAACTCTCGATCGGCACTGGCGGGTTGGAGGTCAAAAAGTCCGGCCGCTCGAGGTCGGAGGCGCGGGAATAGTGGACATTCAGCATTGCGATGAGCGGCGTTTCCTGCGGAAAGTCGAAGCTCATCTCGCAGCCGATGTGGATTCGCATTGTCGTCCTGACCGGCCTGCCTGTTCATCGCCCGACGAAAAGCCGGGCTGATGCTGCAGTGCGAAGACAACCATGGCACGGACCGCCATGGTTTACGAGCAAATTAGAAACCGGTTGAAAGCGGCCGGCTGGCGGCGTCGACAGGCACTGGCCTCTTGCAGTCGGACGTTTCTCTTGTTTCACTTCGCTTCCCGCAATCGGAGGAACGAATCATGGCTAAAGGTGCGATGAAGGCAGGCAAGGAAGCCCGCAAGCCGAAGAAGGACGCCAAGAAGCCCGCCCCGGCTCCGGCCCTGAAAGCGCCGCCGGTCAAGGCGATGAAGCTCAAGGACAAGTAGGTCCGGTTAATACCCGTCCGAATGGGATTGCGATCGGCAACGTTGTTGCCGGTCGTTGTTGATCGAGCGCTCGAAATTCTTATATTGGTGTGGCGGGGACGACCTCGCACTTTCCCCGAAAATCCGGCCGGGACGACCCGCCATTGTCGATTGAGCATCGGATTCCGAAAATCGAATTCGGCCCGATGCTTTGATGGAGCGTTGTCGATGTCGTGGATTCTTCTGTTTTTTGCCGGCCTGTTCGAGATCGGCTGGGCAATCGGTCTCAAATACACGGACGGCTTCTCGAAGCTGGTGCCGACCGTACTGACCGTTGCCTCGATGATCGTCAGCCTCGCCCTGCTCGGCCTGGCGCTGAAGGCGCTGCCCGTCGGTACCGCCTATGCGGTATGGACCGGCATCGACACCGTTGGCACGGCACTGCTCGGCATCTGGCTGCTCGGCGAGCCGGCCACCGCGATCAGGCTGGCCTGCATTGCGCTCATTGTCTGCGGCATCATGGGGCTGAAGTTCGCCGCCTGACCATACCGCTCTATCTCTTTGTTTTACGCAATTCCCTAAGGGAAAGCGCTACGCGCTTTTCCCGGGAAACCCGCTTCACACTTTTCCTGGAATTGCTCTAAAACGCGTCGCGTTTGAACGGATTCTGGCGACGCGCTTTGGGTTTTTGCTTTTTATGCATGTCGTCCTCCCAAAACCGGGACCACTTTTGGGCGACAGGCATTGGACAAACACGTTCAGGGCCGCTGCAAGGCGACCCTGATCTTCGAAGCAGATTGCTTCCGTTGCCTGGAGGCTAGCGGGCGGAGAAGCCTGGCGGCGTCCTGCCCGTGCGCTGCTTGCGCGCCGCATAACGCGCGTCGCGCTTGGCCTTGCGTTCGGCTTCGTCGGCCAGCAAACGGGCGATGCGCTCGTTTTCTTCGGCTTCCCGAATCTTGGCTTCAGCCTGTGCCGCCTCTTCGGCCGCAAGGCGTGCGACTTCGGCTGCCGCCTCGCGCTCGGCCTTCTCGACCGCCTCGCGTGCCAGCTTTTCCTGCTTCAGCCTGGCCTTTTCAGCCTCGCGTATCTGACGAGCCTCGAGGATTGCCTTGCGTTCGGCCTGTCGTGCCAGCACCGCAGGATCGTCTGCCGTCGGCTTTGACTTGAAGCGCTCCAGAAGCGCCTTCTTTGCCTCGTTTGCGGCATTGCGCCGCTCGAAAATGTCTTTTTCCCTGTAGATAGCCAAGTCCACTTCCCTGAAGTCAATTCGCGACGCTTACATACGCGCGAATACCGAGAGTTCAAGCGCCAAAACGGCATGCCAGCCATGAAATTCCGGGATGTTGCACCCGGGAGACGCCTTTTCGACCGGAACCGACATGCACTGTTCACCGTCCGCCCCTCTGGCGGCGGGGCTGACGCGTCGCTACCTCTAGAGCGGTTCACCGAAACGGTGAACCGCTCCTTCTCTCTGTTTTGACGCAATTCCGGACGGAAAACCGTTTCACACCTTTCCTGGAATTGCTCTAGCGCGAAAACCCAACACCAGGATGACATTCGAATGGAACTCGGTCTCTACACCTTCGCCGACGTCAGCCCGCAGCCAGGCCCTGGCGCCATCGGCCCGCATGAGCGGCTGCGCAACCTGATCGAGGAGGTCGAACTGGCCGACCAGGTCGGCCTCGACGTCTTCGGTCTTGGCGAGCATCACCGGCCCGACTATGCCGCCTCCGCGCCGGTCGTGGCGCTGGCCGCTGCCGCCGAGCGCTCGAAGCGCATCAAGCTGACCAGCGCGGTCACCGTCCTGTCCTCCGACGATCCGGTGCGCGTCTTCCAGCAGTTCGCCACGCTCGATCTTCTGTCGGGCGGCCGCGCCGAGATCATGGCCGGGCGTGGTTCGTTCATCGAATCCTTCCCGCTGTTCGGCTACAATCTGGAGGACTATGACGAGCTGTTCGCCGAAAAGCTCGACCTCCTGCTCGCCATCCGCGATCATGTGAAGGTCACCTGGTCCGGCAATCTGCGGGCGCCGATCAACGATCGCGGCGTCTATCCGAGGCCGTTCCAGGACAGGCTGCCGGTCTGGATCGCCATCGGCGGCACGCCGCAATCGGCAGCGCGT
This sequence comes from Mesorhizobium kowhaii, assembly GCF_042431665.1. Lineage (NCBI taxonomy): Bacteria > Pseudomonadati > Pseudomonadota > Alphaproteobacteria > Hyphomicrobiales > Phyllobacteriaceae > Mesorhizobium > Mesorhizobium kowhaii. The sequence goes on along the minus strand of NZ_JBHLYT010000001.1, from coordinate 116,702 downwards.
GCCGGGGCGCTCGGCCTGCCGCTGGCGCTCGCCATCATCGGCGGCGAGCCGGCGCGCTTCGCGCCGCTGTTCGATCTCTACCGTGAGGCGGCCAAGCGCGCCGGCAGCGATCCAGCAAGCCTCGCCACCAGCATCAACGTGCACGGCTTCATCGCTGAAACCACAGAGCAGGCGGCCGACGATTTCTATGGTCCGCAGGCGGAGGTGATGAACCGCATCGGCCGCGAGCGCGGCTGGGGCCCGACATCGCGGGCGCATTTCGACCAGTCGCGCGGTCCCAATGGCGCCCTGTTCGTCGGCAATCCCGAGCAGGTGGCCGAAAAGATCGTCGCCCAGCACAGGATCTTCGGCAATGACCGCTTCCTGCTGCAGATGGCGATCGGCACCATGCCGCATGCCAGGATCATGAAGGCAATCGAGCTCTACGGCACCAGGGTGGCGCCGATCGTGCGCAAGGAAACGGCGAAATCCGCGCCGGCGCTGGCAGCGCCCGTCGCCTGAGCAGCGCGGCCGTTGCACGTTACGGGTTACCGGCGGCCGCCATCATCTCGGCATGATGGATCTCGGTCGCCTCGTCCGCCGGGAACATGCACTCGATGCGCAGTTCCTGGGCGGCAACGGTTTGCGGCGTGCCGACAGTGGTGACCATCGAAAAATAGTTGAGGACCCGGTCTCCCCGGATGAAACCCAAAGGAATGAACGGCATGAAGCCGATCGCCACGGGGTTCTTCCAGTCGCTGTTCACGTCCGGGTAGGCGAGCAGCTCTGCCAGCAAGGCCTTGGTCTTCTCGTCGACGACGCGGCCGAGGGATTCGCGATAGACACGTTCGAACAAACTCCTCGCCACATCCTGCCAATTGGCGACGAACGGGCGCATGCCCTGAGGATCGAACATCAGGTGCAGCATGTTGCGCGGTCCCTGGCGAGCGCCCATGTCGATGAAACAGCCAAAGAAGCGCGGCGCGGATTCGTTGGCCATGAGCACGTTCCAGTATCGATCCATGACCAGGGCGGGAAACGGCTCGTGCTGCCGCAGCATGCGCCTCAAGGCATTGGTCACGCTCGTCATCTCCGCGCTGTCCCACGCGCTTTCGGAAAACATCGGCGCGTAGCCTGCCGCCAGCAGCAATGTATTGCGGTCGCGCAAGGGCATATCGAGCGCCTGGGCGATGGCCATCAAGGTCTGGCGGCTGGGAACGCTGCGGCCGCTTTCGACGAAGCTGATCTGCTTTTGCGAAATGCCGGTATCGAGCGATAGATCGAGCTGGCTTCTGCCACGCAGATCACGCCAGTGGCGCAGGAGCACGCCCAGGTTCGGCATCATATTGGTCGTGAGTTCCGCCGATTTCATTGCTGGTATCCTCGCAACCACCTGCACCACACACGGCGCATACGCCCGACAGCGCATGGATGGCATCGGCCAATCCATGCGCTGCCGATTGATTCAGGCCGCAGCGGACCACGCCTGGGGCTGAAGGCGTTCCTCGATCGGCGTGCCGGCCATATTGGTGGTGGTTGCCGCCACGGTGGAAATGCCGACACCGGTCACCACTTCCAGGATCTGGGCCTTCGAATAGCCCGCCGACACAAACGCGTCGATGTCCGCATCGCTCACGTTTCCTCTGTTCTCGATCAGCGCTTTCGTCAGCGCCGAGAGTGCCGCATATTTCGGGTCTCTCGGCAACCGGCCATCACGGATCGCCTTGACTTCGCTTTCGGCAATCCCGTCTTCGATGGCGAAGGTCGAATGCGCGGCAACGGTCCAGGGGCATTTGATCGTGACCGCGTTGGTAAGCAGCAGGACCTGTTTTTCAATTTCATCGAAGCTGCCGCCGTGAAAGCTGCCGAAGATGCCGACGAATCCGTTGAGAAGAACCGGATTGTTCGCCATCGTCGCCAGAGCATTCGGAAGGAAGCCAAATCTCTCTTCCAACGCCTTCAGCGCAGGCTTGGATTTTTCCGGCGCTGACTCGATTGTCTGAAGGTTGAATCTCTGCATTTCTAACGTCCTCTTCCAAGATCAGTTTCCGATTGCACGCACACCTTCGCATTGCGCCACGGCGGGTCGTTGCTCCCTTTGGCGTCGCGAAGGCCTGCCTGTATTAGGCTTGTCGAAGGCGTGGTCTCAATTACACGCCATGTAATATTTCGATCGATCGCTGCGCTGCTGCCGTCTGATTTCCTGCCAAGCCTCACGCCAGGCGGTCTCGTACTCAAAGCCGGCTCATGGAACCTGCGCCCGTAACTCTGCGTTTCATGCGGGCAATTGCCGTGCGGAAGGGACGCCGGCTCGAGGGGCGAGCATGAAAACCGAACCCACTGCCTTGGGCGCAGGCCTTGCCGATGGACCGGATCCGCGCGTCGCGGCTCGCGCGGACACGCATCTGATGCGTTCGCTGCTCGTCGGCATCTTCCTGTTCATGGCCATCTACGCGCTTTACTTCGCCCGTGCCTTCTTCATGCCGGTGATGCTGGCTTTCCTGCTGGCGTTGACGCTGACGCCGATCGTCCGGTTTCTGCGCAAGCACGGCATCCCCGAAGTGGTTTCGGCGACCCTTTTGGTGCTGTTATCGATCTGCATCTTTGCCAGCGCCGGCTATCTGCTCAGCGGCCCGATCATCGACCTGATCAACAACACCTCGTCGATCGGCCAGCAGCTCACCGAACGGCTGGCGCAATTGCGGCGTCCGCTCGAGAGAATCATGCAGATCTCGCATCAGATCGAACAGCTGACCCAGACGTCGCAGGAGCCCGGCATCCAGAAGGTGGCGGTGGCGCAGTCAGGCATGCTGTCGTCAGCGGCCAGCAACATCCTGTCGGCGGGTACAAGCCTCACCATCATCTTCGTGCTGTCGCTGTTCCTGCTCGCTTCGGGCACGATGTTTTACGAGAAGATCATCCAGTCCTTCGCCAGCCTCAGCGAAAAAAAGCGGGCGTTGCGCGTCGTCTATGACGTCGAGCGCGAAATCTCGCACTATCTGCTCACCGTCACCATCATCAATGCCGGCCTCGGCACGGTCACCGGCCTTGGTCTGTGGGCGCTCGGCATGCCCAACCCGCTGGTCTGGGGCGTCGCCGCCGCCCTGCTCAACTTCCTGCCTTATGTCGGGGCGCTGATGACAATCGTGTTTGTCACCATCATGGCGCTGATCAGCTTCGACACCATCTCCTACGCGCTGCTGGCGCCGGCCTTTGTGCTGTTGTGCGACATCGTCGAAGGCCAGTTCGTGACACCGATGGTGGTCGGCCGGCGGCTTGAGATCAACGCCGTGGCGATCTTCATCGCCATCGCCTTCTGGTCGTGGCTCTGGGGCTTCGTCGGCGCTTTGATAGCGGTGCCGCTGCTGGTCGTCATCAAGGTATTCTGCGATCATTTCGACGGGCTCAGCCATGTCGGCAACTTCCTCGCCGCGCAGCACGCGGCAGTCGTCGTGGAAGATGACGTCGCCGATCCCGAATCCGCAAAAGGCTGATCAATATTTTTGAATTTGCGGCGTCGCCAGGCGCTTCCTACATGCGGTCCCTACACAGGATCCCGTTCATGACCGCTCTTTCCGTTCTCGACCTGTCGCCGATCATCGAAGGCAGCGATGCCTCGCAGTCGCTCGCCAACTCGCTCGATCTTGCCCGTCATGCCGAGCGGCTGGGCTACAAGCGCTACTGGCTGGCCGAGCATCACAACATGCCGGGCATTGCCAGTGCGGCAACCGCGGTCGTCATTGCCCATGTCGCCGGCGGCACCAGGACCATTCGTGTCGGCGCTGGCGGCATCATGCTGCCGAACCATTCGCCGCTGGTGATTGCCGAGCAGTTCGGCACGCTGGCCGCCTTGCATCCGGGCCGCATCGATCTCGGCCTCGGCCGGGCGCCCGGCACCGACATGGGCACGGCACGCGCCTTGCGCCGCAATCTCGAGGCCGGCGTCGACAATTTCCCGCAGGATGTCGTCGAGCTGATGGGCTATTTCCAGCCGGCCGGGGAAGGCCAGCGCATCCGCGCCGTGCCGGGTGAGGGCCAGAACGTGCCGATCTGGATCCTCGGCTCCAGCCTCTACGGCGCGCAGCTCGCCGCCATGCTTGGGCTGCCCTATGCCTTTGCCTCGCATTTCGCGCCGGCGGAACTCGATCACGCGCTGGACATCTACCGCTCGCGCTTCCAGCCGTCGGAGCAGCTCGACAAGCCGCATGTCATGCTCGGCCTCAATGTCTTTGCCGCGCCCACCGATGCGGAGGCGAGGCTGCTGTTCACCTCGCTGCAACAGGCCTTCGTCAATCTGCGCACCGGAAGGCCCGGAAGATTGCCGCCACCGGTCGAGAATTATGACCGCGATCTCGATCCGATGGCCAAGACCATGCTCGGCCAGGCGCTGTCCTGCGCTGTCGTCGGGTCTCCGGAAACGGTTCGGCAAGGCATCGACGCCTTCGTGCGCCGCACCGGCGCCGACGAGCTGATGGTCACCGCGCAGATCTTCGACCATGCGGCCCGTGTGCGGTCGTTCGAGATCCTGGCCGAGGCCCACAAATCGCTGTCGCAGGCGGCCTGATATTCTCGGCTTGGAAGGTGCGGTCCGATTCTGCTAAGGGCGGGGCACCCGTCCGCAAGATCGAGTTCCCCCGTGAAAAATGACCATGACTCACGCATGCAGTTTGCCATCGAACTGGCGCGGCGTGCCGGGGACCTCGGCCTGAAATATTTCCGCGACCTCGACAGCCTGACCATCGAGAGCAAGGGCCATCAGGACCTGGTCTCGGAAGCAGACCGCGAGGTCGAACTGTTCATCCGCGCTGCCGTTGCCGCCGACTATCCGCAAGACGGCATCGTCGGCGAGGAGCATGCCTCGGTGGCGGGCTCGACGGGCTATGTCTGGGTGATCGATCCCATCGACGGCACCGCCAATTTCGTGCGCGGCATCCCGGCCTGGTGCGTGGTGATCGCTTGCGCCAGGGACGGGGAAACCGTGGTTGGCGTGATCCACGAACCGTCGACCGGCGAGACGTTTCACGGCAGGCTCGGCGGCGGCGCCTTCGTCAACGGCAGACCGATCAAGACCAGTGCGGTCACCAGCCTGGAAGAAGGCTCCGTCGGGACCGGATTTTCAAACCGCGCCGACACCGAAAATGTCGCCGTGCTGGTCCGCATGCTGCTGGCCGAAGGCGGTGTCTTCTTCCGCAACGCATCCGGCGCCTTGATGCTCGCCTATGTCGCCTCCGGCCGGCTGCTCGGCTATGTCGAGGAGCACATGAACGCCTGGGATTGCCTGGCCGGCATGCTTCTGGTCGAAGAAGCCGGTGGCATGGTGGTGAAACCTGATCCGAAGACGGTGCTGCAGGACGGAACGCTGGTGATTACTGGCGGCAGGGGCGTCTTTCCGAAACTGCGGGAGCTTTGTTCTGAAGTGTTCAAGCTCTGAACGCTTTCTGCACGGAGACACCTGGCTGTGACGGCATTCAGGCCAATTTCGCCAGCAGCTTCATAAATGTGACGATTTCCTTGGCCGAGAGCGGGGCCAGCGTCTCCTGGGTGATCTCGCGGGCAAGCGGGATCAGGCGCTCGACCGCGTCGCGGCCTTCAGCCGTCAGGTTGACCAGCAGGCGCCTTTTGTCGACTTCATGTTTGGAGAGATCGACAAGGCCGCGAGCCCTCAACCGGTCGATGACGCCCTTCACCGTTGCCGCGTCCATGGCGATCAGCGTGCCGAGCTGGTTCTGCGAGGTCTCGCCGACGTCGCGCAGTTTGGCGAGTGCCGCGAATTGCGGCGGCGTCAGATCGGCGATATGCGCGGCAAAGATCGAGACATGGCGCTGATGCGCCTTGCGCAGGATGAAACCGACCTGCTCCTGCAAGCGATAGTCGTTTTCGTCAGGCTCTTCGGCCTCGACCAGTTTGAGCAGATTGTCCTCGGCGCTCACCGCAGCCCGTCCCAGGCCTTGATATCCCCGGCCGCCAGGCCGCCCATGCGGTCGTGGACGCGCGGGCCGCAGGTCATGGCGAGGCAGAACAGGATCTCTTCGGGGCGCGGGCCGTCGCTGATGCCGACTTCCATGGCGTCGAAATGGCTGCGCACATAGGCGGCGTTGATATGGCCGAGCGGCACGTCGAGCCTGGAGCCGAAGGCACCGACCTTCTTTGCCGACGGCACGATCGCCTTGGCGTCGCCGAGCCGTTCGCGCATGGCATAGCCACCGGGCACATGCCAGAGCGCGCCGTGCTCAAGCTCGCCGGCGGAGCCGACAATGGCGCCTTTGCCATAGCCGTCGATCTGTTTCACGTCGCCGCCGAGTGCCGCGATCAGCCGGTCGGCCAGCAGCAGGCCGAGCGGCTTCAGATCGTCCATGGCGCTCTGCAAGTCTTCCACGTAGCGCCCGGCAAACGGGTTCTTGACCAGCGCCATAGCGGCGGCGCGTCGGCGCGGCACCTTGGCCACCGGCCCGCCCTCGTGAAAGATCTCTTCGGTCAGAACCGCGATCTTGCGGATCGGAAACTCAGGCATGGGCAACTTCCTTCCCTGGGCTTTTGTTGGGCGCGGCAAGCGCCATGGAACCACTGATGCGGGTCTGGCCGGCAAGAAACAGCGCCGATGCGGCAATCAATCCTCTGCGGCGGAAATCTTCGGCGACGGCAAGTCCGCTGTCCAGCGCTGTGGCGATTTCCGCTGAAGAAAGCCGGCCGACCTCTTGCGTTACCAGCCGGTCGCCAAGGTCGCTGTCCGGCGCCAGATCGCGCGCCGGCACACGCCGGATGGCCGGATGCCCTGGCAGGTCGACGGCATTGGCAATCAGCGTCGCGGCGGCATCGGCCTCGGCCCCGGTTCGTGCCAGCACGGTGACGGCATCGGCAATGCCAAGCGAAAACGAGCGCCCGCGCCAGCCACTGGTGGCGACGCCGCGCACGCCATCCTCGGCGCGGATGACGATGCGGTCGGCCAAGCCGTGGCCGGTGCCGGCGATGGCAAGCGTCATCGACTGGCCCGCGCCGAGATGGATCGCGCTGTCGCCGCCATTGTTGACATAGGCGCGCTCAAGCTTCCGGCCGGCAAGCATGGCCGCGAGCATTTCGTCGGCTACCGAGCCGGCGACGGCGGCCATCGGCGTGATGAAATCTTTCGCCAACGGCACGACAGCCGCTTCCATGCGCTGCGCTGTCGAACCAGCGAAAGCGCGCGGCCGAAGCGCGGCCGGCTGGCGCAATTCAGGCAATTCCTCCACCAGCTCGGGTAGGACGGTCTGGAAACGCGCCACCGCCTGCTCATAGGCCTGGCGGCATTCGTGCGCCTCGCCAAAGGCCTCGACGATCAGGTCGATCGGCCCGTGGTTGAGATGCAGCCGCTTGCCGTCCTGCAGCCAATGCGCTTGCGGGTCAGACATCACCCGGCCCCGTTCGGGGGCACACGGTGCAATTGAGCCAGCGGCGGCCATGGATTGCCGGCCGCGGCACCTGTGCCACGGCGCGGATTGTGATATTCGCCGCCTTTGGCAACGATATCCTCGACGCTGCGGATCTCGGCCTCGTAGCCGCCAAGCCGGATGTAGTCATCGCGGCGCAGGGTGAATTCGATCGGCGCCACCAGCGCCGGGGTCGGCACATAGCCGAAGGCGCCTTCCGGCACCCGCGTGACATCGACCATCAGCGTGATGCCGCCGCCCGGCCAGACATAGACCGGCGCGCCGCCGACCGTCACATAAGTCTTCAGGCCCTGCACGGAACGGGTGAGATTGACCGGGTTCTCGGTAACGCCAGCGCGCAGCGAGCCGCCGGCGCCGCCAATGAACAGGACGGTGCACAGCGCCGGCTCGCAATTGTCCTCGATCAGGCCGACGGACTTCTGCAGCCGCTCCGGAAACGGCTTCTGCACCGGCTTCAATTCGTCATCGAGTTCGTAATAGGCAAACTGCTCGCCGGTGGTCGAAACCATCAGCAGCGACAGGCCCGGCCGCGCGCCCTTCTTGGCGTTCCACTCGCCAAGGATCGACAGCGGGTCGGATATGCTGGTGCCGCCCCAGCCGAGGCCGGGCTCGGACACCTTGAAGTAGCGGCCCGGCGTCGAGCGGCGGCCGACAATCTTGATCCCGGTATCCTGCCAGCCCAGCACCTTGCCGGCCTGATGTTCGGAAACGACGCCGGTGATATGGTCGTCGACCACCACCACCTCGTCGACCAGCCCGCGCCATTGCGTGGCGAACATGCCGATGGTGGCCGAACCGCAGCCGACGCGCATGCGGTGTTCCTGCTTGCCGTCGATAACAGGTGGTTTGCCGGCTTCGACGATGATGGTCGCGCCGCCGTCGATGGCCAGTTCCACCGGCTTGCGGTTGCACAGATTGAGCAGCGCGTCGCAGGTGGCGCGGCCTTCGGCCTTCGAGCCGCCGGTGAGGTGATGCACGCCGCCCAGCGACAGCATCTGCGAGCCGTATTCGCCCGTCGTGACATGGCCGATCGCTTCGCCTTGCGATCGCACGGTTGCCGTTTCGGGTCCGATATGACGGTCGGTGTCGATCTTCACCTTGACGCCGCAGTAGGAGAAAATGCCCTCGGTGACGACGGTGACGAGATCGACGCCCTCGACTTGCTGGCTGACGATGAACGGGGCCGGCTTGTAATCGGGATAGGTGGTGCCCGCACCGATGGCGGTGACGAAGCGGCGGCCGGTGTTGACGAGTTCGCCGTCCCATGCCTCGCCCTCGGCGACGAACGGCACCATGGCGGCGCCGGCCTCGGCCGCGTGGTCGAGGATGGTCAGCGGGTCCATGCGCACGATCTTGCCGCCGACATTGCCGTAACGGTCGCAGGCGCCGGTGCGGCCATCGGCGATGTAGCACATGACCGGGCAGGCATCGCAGCGGATCTTTTCCGCCATCAGCTTCTCGCCGGGATCGTGCGTTTCGAAGCGTTCGGCAAGCTCGCTCATGGGCGCGCCTCCTTTTCGCGAATGGCGGCGCGGATACGCGTCGGCGTCGCCGGAACCTTGGTGACCAGGACGCCGGTCGCATGGCGGATGGCGTTGAGGATCGCCGGCGCCGTCGGGATCAGCACATGCTCGCCCAGACCCTTGGCGCCGAACGGTCCTTCTGGATCGGGAACCTCGATCAGGATCGTCTCGATCGGCGGCACGTCGCCAATGGTCGGAATGAGGTAGTCGTGCAGATTCTCGGTGCGGCCGGGGATATACTCTTCCATCAGCGCCATGCCGATGCCTTGCGCGATGCCGCCCTCGATCTGGCCCTCGACCAGCAGCGGGTTGATCGCCTTGCCGACATCGTGCGCCGCGGTGATCTTGATCAGCTTGACCGTGCCGAGCTTGAGATCGACTTCGAGCTCGGCGATCTGCGCGCCGTAGCCATAGACCGCATAGGGCTTGCCCTGGCCCTTGGCATCGAGCGGCAGAGTCGGCGGATCGTAGGTCTCCTCGGCGCGGAAGACGAAGCCGTCGGCATCCGCCTGGATGGTCGCCAGATCGATGTGGCGCGTGGCCTCACCCTCTCGGATGACGATCGCCGGGCCGTCCAGTCGCAGGGATGCCTTCTCCGAGACGTTGGCAAAGCGCAGGATCTTTTCGCGCAAGGCGCGGCCCGCCTTTTCGGCCGCCTTGCCGGTGACAAAAGTCTGGCGCGAGGCCGATGTCTTGCCGGCATCGGGGCTGATGGCCGTATCGGCGCTCTTCAGCCGGAATTTCTCCAGCGGCAGGCCAAGCGCATCGGCGCAGATCTGGGTGATGACCGTGTTCGAGCCCTGGCCGATGTCGACCGCGCCCTGGTGCAGGATGATCGTGCCGTTGGCCGCTATGCCAACGCGGATGGTCGACGGGTTGGGCAGCGAGGTGTTGCCGCAGCCATACCAGCAGGAGGCCACGCCAACGCCGCGCTTTCTATCCCTGTTGGTATCGTTGAATGCATCCGCATCGGTCTTCGCGCGCGCCCAATGCGGCCGCAACGACTCGAGGCACTCGGCAATGCCGACGCCGGAGTCCAGCCGCTGTCCGGTAACCGTTTCGGAACCGTTCCGAAGGCAGTTTTTCAGGCGAAACTCGAGCCGGTCGATGCCCAGCTTCCCAGCCAGCTCGTCATAGAGCGTTTCCTGCATGATCGTCGCCTGCGGCACGCCGAAGCCACGGAAGGCACCGGAGATCGGCCCATGGGTGTGGATGGCGCGGCCCTCGGCGCGATAGTTAGGCGTCGCGTAGGGGCCGGACGCATGCACCGGCACGCGATTGGCGACGGTCGGCCCCCAGCTGGCATAGGCGCCGGTGTTGAAGTCGCCGGCAAAGATCATGCCGGTGATAAGGCCATCGGCATCGGCGCCGATGGTCGCCGTCATCTCCGCTGGATGGCGCTTGGTGGTCGACATCATCGATTCGTTGCGGGTATAGGCGAGCGCCGCCGGTCGGCCGGTCTTCAGCGCCACAAGGCCGATCAGCGGCTGCAGCGAGACGTCGAGTTTCGAGCCGAAGCCGCCACCGGTTGCGGTCGGCACGATGCGCACCTTGTCGACGGCAAGGCCGAGCACCTTCGCGGTCTCTTCGCGGTCCATATAGGGCGCCTGGGTGCAAGCGACGACGACCAGCGTGTCGCCATCCAGATATGCATAGCCGGCTTCCGGCTCGATATAGGCGTGCTCGACATAGGAGGTATCGATGGCGCCGGACACGGTGAAGGCAGCGCCGGCGAGCGCCGCCTCGGGATCGCCATGCTCGACAAAGCCGGAGGTGAGCAGGTTCGCCGGGCGGTTTTCATGGATCAGCCTGGCGCCGCTGGCCTGCGCTTCGCAAGGCTGCAGCACATGCGGCAGTTCGCTCCAGCGGACCGGGAAATCCGACAGGTCGAGATCGAGGATGGCCTCGCGCTCGCCGGAGACCAGCGCCACCGCCTCGCCGCGAAGGCGAGCAAAACCCTCGGCCAGCGCCGGCTGGTCGGCGAATGGGCCGATAACGCCGAAACAGTTCTTGCCCGGAATGTCGGCTGCTGTGAAGATACCGGCGATGCCGGGATGCGCCTTCACCCAGCCATCGAGGTCGCCGAAGGCGAAGCTGGCATGATAATGCGGCGAGCGCACCACCAGCACGGCCAGTGCTTCAGCGGGGAAGGAATCGCCGCCGAATTTTTCACCACCGGTGACCTTCGGCACGCCATCGAGCCTGACTGGCGACGACCCGATCGCATGGCCCGATCGAGGCAAGCGGAAATCGAGGCTTCCGGCCTGCAGGGAGGCATCCATCACCGCCGCGATGATCTTCCGGTAACCGGTGCAGCGGCACAGAATGCCGCCCAGCGCGTCCTGTACCTCGGTCTCGGTCGGGTTGGGTTTCTTGTCCAGCAATGCCGTTGCCGCGACCAGCAGCGCCGGCGTGCAGATGCCGCACTGCGCCGCGCCATGGTCGAGGAACGAGGCCTGCAGCGCCGACAGCCGGCCATTGGCGAGCCCCTCGACTGTTGTAACCGCCGTTCCCGCGGCGGAAGCCGCCGACATCAGGCAGGCGCAAACAGGATCGCCGTCGACCAGCACCGTGCAGGCGCCGCAGTCGCCGGCGTCGCAGCCGACCTTGGTGCCGGTCAGCAGCAATTCGTCGCGCAGCACCGAGGACAGCCGGCGCAGCGGCGGCACGTTGACCGAGATGGCGGCGCCATTCACCTCGAAGGCGATGTCGGCTCGCTCGGGGCCGGGGCGAGGCTGAACGCCGCCCAGATCGGGCAGAGCTTCACGCACGTCAGGCGAGACCTGGCTCATGCCGCCACCACCTCGGGATCATTCATCAGCCCGCAGGCATTGAGCACGGCGCGGGCAACGATCTCGCGCACCGCATCGAGCCGGTATTCGGCGCTGCCGCGCACATCGGCGATCGGCGACAGTTCAGCCATCGGCGCGGCCAGGACCGCATTGGCGAGCGCTTGGCCGGCGGGCAAGCCGCGCAAGGCGGCTTCGACGCCGGCAAGGCGCTTGGCCACCACCGAGCAGGAGCCGGCGGCGACCGCCGATTCCACAATGATGTCTTTCTCGACGACCAGACGCGCCGCCACCATGGCGATGGAAATGACGAGATAGCGCCGCGCGCCGAGCTTGACGAAAGCCGACGTGCCGGCAGCAGGCTTCGGCACGCGGATGGCCGTAACCATTTCGCCGGGCTGCAAGGCGGTTCGGCGGTTGCCGAGAATGAAGCCCTGCAGCGGCAGATGACGCGTCGCCGCCACTGAGCGCAGTTCGACCTCGGCATCGAGGACGAGCAGGGCCGGCACACCGTCGGCGGCCGGCGAGGCGTTGCAGAGATTGCCGGCGACCGAGGCGACGTTCTGGATCTGCGCCGAGCCGACCTCACGCGCCGCCTGTTTCAGCGCATCGAAGGCCGCCGGCAAGGGATGGCGGATGATGTCAGTCCAGGTCGTGCGCGCACCGATGACGAAGTGGTCATCCGTCTCGGCAATGCCGCGCAGCGCCGCCAGGCCATTGATGTCGAGAACATTGTCGCGGAACGGCTTGCTGCCTTGTGCCGGATAGAAATCGGTACCGCCGGCAAGAATGCGCCAGGCGCTCTCGCTAAGCAAAGCGAGCGCTTCGTCGACCGAGGTGGGTTTCGCGTAACGGATCACGCTTTGCCTTCCCAAATGGGGCCTTCCAGAAACCGGTATTTCGAAAGACCCTGCCAGCATCGGCGCTGGGCGAAATTCGTTCGTATGCAAATGATATCAAGACGGCGGGAATTGTCAAAGCCGGAGTTTGCGGCAGCTCGGTCGGCACGCATTTGTTATGCCGCCAGAGGTTGACGCAGCCGGCCATCTGGTCGAGTTTCTGCCTCCGGTCGCGACAGTCGCATTTTTCACCGGAGCCCGAGACAAAGAGGGAGGCCCTATGGCCGACGAAGCGCTTGTTGTCATCGACCTGCAGAACGACTTTTGTCCGGGCGGCGCGCTGGCGGTTGCCGGCGGCGACGAGATCGTTCCGCTGGTCAATGACCTGATCCGGCACGCCGATCATGTCGTGCTGACACAGGACTGGCACCCGGCCGGCCATTCGAGTTTTGCCTCCAGCCGTCCAGGCTCGCAGCCTTTCACGATGATCGACATGCCCTACGGCCAGCAGACCTTGTGGCCGGACCACTGCATCCAGGGTAGCCTGGGCTCGGATTTCCACTCCGGCCTCGCCTGGACCAAGGCGGAGCTCGTCATTCGTAAGGGGTTTCGGCCTGCCATCGACAGCTACTCGGCCTTCTTCGAGAACGACCGGACGACGCCGACCGGCCTTGCCGGCTATCTCAGGGAGCGCGGCATCGACACGCTGACGCTGGTCGGGCTGGCGACCGATTTCTGTGTTGCGTTTTCGGCGCTGGACGCCATCAGCCAAGGTTTCAAAACCACCGTACGGCTCGATGCCTGCCGTGGCATCGATCTCAACGGTTCGCTCGATGCCATGCTGAAGCGCATGCGCGATGCCGGCGTGACGCTCGAAGACCACGTCCTGGATTGAACGGACCGTGGGGTGCAACAGGGGCTTTTCGCGGATTGCGACAGGGGCTGGCGCTGCGATCGCCGTCGCAATGCTGTTTCCGGAACAAGCCTTGGCAGCGGAGGAACACGCTCTGCCCGGCGCTGCGATGTCGCTGTGGTGGGCGCTGCCCTTTGCCGGCCTGCTTTTGTCGATCGCCACCGGGCCGCTGCTGTTCCATCACATATGGGAGCATCACTATGGCAAGATCACCGCGCTGTGGGCGGCGCTGGTGATCGTGCCGCTGGCATTGGCCTTTGGCATTCCCAGTGCGACCGAGGCGGTGCTGCACGCGCTGCTCACCGAATACATGTCCTTCATCATCCTGCTGTTTGCGCTCTACACAATTTCGGGCGGCATCCTGCTTGCCGGCAACATCCACGGGACGCCGCTGGTCAATGCCGGGCTGCTGCTCGCCGGCGCGATCCTGGCCTCGGTGATTGGCACGACCGGCGCCTCGATGGTCCTGATCCGGCCGATCCTGCGCGCCAATGACAACCGGCCGTTCAACGCCCATGTCGTCATCTTCTTCATCTTCCTGGTTTCCAACATCGGCGGCTCGCTGACGCCGCTCGGCGACCCGCCGCTGTTCGTCGGTTTCCTGCGCGGCGTCGATTTTTTCTGGACCAGCGCCAACCTCTGGCGCGAGACGCTGTTCGTCGGCGGCGTCGTGCTGGCCGTCTTCTTAGGCATCGACATCATCCTGCATCGGCGCGAAAGCGGAGCACCGAAGATCAAGGATCCGACACCGGATACGAAGGTGCGCCTGCGCGGCCTGGCCAACCTTCCGCTGCTGGCGGGTGTGATCGGTGCGATCCTGCTGTCGGCGGCCTGGAAGCCGGGAGTGAGCTTTTCCGTGCTGGGCGTGAGTCTCGAGCTGCAGAATCTGGTGCGCGACGCAATCGTCCTGGCGCTGGCCTTGCTGTCGCTTCCCCTCTCATACAAGAGCCACCGCGAAGCGAACGGGTTCAACTGGGGCCCGATATCAGAGGTGGCGAAACTGTTTGCCGGCATCTTCATCTGCATCGTGCCGGTCATCGCCATCCTCAGGGCAAGCCATGAGGGGGCATTGGCGCCGCTGGTGGCACTCGTCAGTTCTCCGTCCGGCCAGCCCAACGATCTCGCTTATTTCTGGCTGACCGGGGCGCTGTCGTCCTTCCTCGACAATGCGCCGACCTATCTGGTGTTTTTCGAACTCGCCGGCGGCGACCCTCAGCACCTGATGACGGAGTTCGCCTCGACCCTGGCGGCGATTTCGACGGGCGCGGTGTTCATGGGCGCCAACACCTATATTGGCAATGCGCCCAACTTCATGGTCTTTGCCATCGCCAGGCATCGCGGCTTCAAGATGCCTGGCTTCTTCGGCTACATGGTGTGGTCCGGCCTGGTGCTGATCCCTACTTTCCTGATCGCCGGCTTCCTGTTTTTCGGGTGAACCGAAAAACCATAACCGGTTCGTTCTGCCCCCCTTTAAGGTGATCACGCGGAGTGGTCGGGCGGTTGTCAGATCGCGTGATCAGCGCATCGCTTTCGAAGCTGGGATCGGCCAGCGGCCGCCGGCATAGAGCTACCAGTGGGAGATAGCGCTTGCGTATGCGCGGTCAGCAATTTCTGCTATTAGCGAAGAGAGGTGCGGGACCAGGTTCGATTGAACCTGAGGAATGCTTATCGAGAGCAAGCTACTCTTGGGGCGACAATGACCATCAAAACCGAGAGCCTGCCCTACCTGTCAGCCGAATTCCTGGATAGCCTAACGATTTCGACGTCCGATGTGGTCGACGAAATCGAGCGACAGATCATCGGTCTGAGGCGGGGCGAGGTATGGTGTGCGCCGAAGGCGGTGGTGCTGCCAGGCGACGACCGCTACATCATGGCAACTCTCGGTGTCGCGACCGAGCCCCCGGTGCTGGCGACCAAATCACTGGTGGTCAACCCCCGTAACCCCGAGCGGGGACTTGCAACCCTGAACTCGCTGGTCACCCTTCTCGACGGTGAGACAGGACTGCCGCTTGCTGTGATAGATGGCAATTGGGTGACTTCGAAGCGCACGGCCGGTCTAAGCGCCGTGGCGGCCAAGCGTCTGGCCCGGGCCGGCTCGGCGTGCGTCGCGTTCATCGGATGCGGCGTTCAGGCGCGCGGTCACCTCGAGGTTCTGGCCGATCTTTTTCCGTTGCAAGAGATTCGGGCCTTTGGTCGGGGCAAAGGCAGTCGTGACGCACTGTGTCGGATAGCTGAGAGGCGTGGTCTAATCGCGGTACCGAGTGATACCGCCAAAGCGGCGGTCGAATCTGCTGACATCGTGGTGACGACAGTCACTTTGGTGCCTGAGCCGGTTCCATTTTTGGATGCGCGTTGGCTGAAGACCGGGGCCTTCGCGACCATGACCGATCTGGCCCTGCCTTGGTTGCCCGAGACCATGGCTGTCTTCGATCGCATCGTCATAGACGATTTGGCGCAAGAGGCGCATATGAGCAAGCCGATGGTGAGGCCCGAACTCGTCGTCGGCGACCTGACAGGTTTGGTCGCCGGCGACGTGCCGGGTCGTCAGAGCGCAAATGAGCGAACAGCATTCGCGTTCCGCGGCATGGCGGTTGGCGATCTCGCAATTGCCGGCCTGGCATTTGTGCGCACGAAAGCGAGCGGCGCGCTGAATGCTTAGAGTTCCGTGTGAAGGCCCCTTGACGGATCCGCGTAGGGCCAAGTCATCCGACGCCGACATAGCGACGCACTGCCGACGGGTCGGCGCGCAATTCCTCGACATCGACCGTCTCGCGGTTGCGGCCGTTCTCGATGAACGAGACGCGATCTGCTACGGACAACACCGCATCGACCCGTTGCTCGACCAGGATGGTCGAGACACCCATGTCGCGCAGCGTCGACACCGTCTCGCGGATCTTGGCGATCATCGACGGCATCAGCCCTTCGGTCGGCTCGTCGAGCAGCAGCACCTGCGGCTCCAGGCAAAGCGCGCGCGCCATCGCCAGCATCTGCTGCTCGCCGCCGGACAAGGTACCTGAGCGTTGCCTCAGCCGCTGGCGCAGCAGCGGGAAGAGATCGAGCACGCTTTCGCGTGTCGCCTTGCCCTTGCCGCGCGCCATCAGCCCGATCTCGATGTTTTCGGCCACCGTCATCTCGGCGAACAGCCGCCTTCCCTGCGGCACATAGGCGACACCAGCCTTCGGCACCTCATGCGCCGGCAGGCCGGTCAACTCCTTGCCATCGAGCCTGATCGAGCCGGCACTTGAGGGAACCAGTCCCATGATGGATTTGAGCGCCGTCGTCTTGCCGGCGCCATTGCGGCCGAACAGGCAAAGCACCTCACCCTTGTTCAGCACGAGGTCGAGGCCATAGAGCACCTGGACCTCGCCATAGAAGCAGTCCAGCCCCGAGATCACCAACGCCTCGGACTTTGTCTGCGCTTTGTTCGTCTCGGTCATGGGGCGGTCCCCAGATAGGCTTCCTGAACAGCTACGTTCTCGCGGATCGCCTCGGGCGTGCCTTCGGCGAGGATCTTGCCGGCATTGAAGACGGTGATGCGGTCGGCCAGTTGCATGACGACCGGCATGTTGTGCTCGATCAGGAGCACGGTCGCACTGCCAGCGATCTCGCGCACCAGGGTGATGAAATTGTCTATCTCGCTGTCGGCCAGGCCTTGCGTCGGCTCGTCGAGGATCAGCAGGCGCGGCTTCAACGCCAGGCCCATCGCCACTTCCAGCAGGCGCTGGTGGCCATAGGACAATTGCCCAGCCGGCATATGGGCACGGTCGGCAAGGCCGGTGCGTTCAAGCGCCGCCATGACGCCGGCTCGCACCGCGCCCTTCGAGCGGCCATCGCTCAGCGTCCGCTGCACCGGCAATGCAACATTGTCGTAGGCGGTGAGGTTGGCGAAGACGCTGGTGATCTGGAACGTGTAGGCGATGCCCTGGCGGACGCGGACATAGGCCGGCAGGCCGGTGATGTCGGCGCCATCGAAGACGATCATGCCCGAGGATGGCTGGATGCGGCCACTGACCAGGCTGACGAAGGTGGTCTTCCCAGCCCCGTTCGGGCCGATGACGGCGCGGATTTCGCTGGGCATCAAGGTGAAATCGACACTGTCGACAGCGCGCAGGCCACCGAAGTTGCGCGACAGGCCCTTGGTGGTCAAAAGCGGCGTCATGGCAGCCACCCGAGCCAACGCTGCCGGATGCTGCCGAGAATGCCTTTCGGGAAAAACAGCACCAGCAGGATGAGGGCCACGCCGACGATCAGCAGATAGGCCGAGGTGTAGCCGCTGGTGATGTCGATGACATAATACATGAACAGCGTGCCGATCAGCGGCCCGAGCGTCGTGGCGCCGCCGCCGAGCAGCACCCAGAGCAGCGGCAGGATCGAATACTGCACCGACGCGAAGCTCGAGCCGACATAGCCGAACAGCAGCGCATAGGCGGCGCCCGAGGCAGCGCAGATGATGCCGGAGATGACGACGGCGGCGAGCTTGTTGGAGAAGGTGTCGTAACCCAGCATCTTCGTCCGCTCCTCGTTCTCGCGGATGGCGACCAGCACGCGGCCATATCTGGAGCGGACAATGGCAAGCGTGATCAGCAGCACGAGCGAGAACAACCCGAGCGCGCTCATGTAGCGCACGGTCGGGTTGGTGAGGTCGAGCGCTGTCGCGCCGAAGGTGAGGACACGTGCCGGCTGCGGCACGACCATGCCCTGGTCGCCGCCGGTCCATGACGCGAAGTAGAGGATGATCAGGTAAAACACCTGCGCGAACATCATGGTGACGATCATGAAGGCGACGCCCGTCGTGCGCAGTGCCAGCAGGCCGATGACCAGTGAAAGAACGACACCACAGCCGAGGCCTGCGGCGAATGCCGCCGGCACGCTCCAGCCGAGCTGGATGACGGCAAGGCCGGCACCGTAGAGCCCGGCGGCGAAGAACATGGCATGGCCGAGGCTGAGCAGGCCGACATAGCCGAACAGCATGTTGTAGCCCATGGCAAAGACCGCCAGCACCATGATGCGGGCGAGCAGGCCGTGATAATACTCCGGCAAAAGGAAGCTCAGCACGAACAGCAGCGCGATGACGCCGAGATGTGAAGCGTAGGCCTTTGCCGGCGAAGCTTCGCTCATCGCGATGCCGTCCCGAACAGGCCTTGCGGCCGGAACACCAGCACCATGGCAACCAGCAGAGTGGCGATGATCTTGGCCAGCGTCGGCGAGAAGAACATCGAGATGATGCCGTCCGACAGGCCGATCAGCACGGCGGCGACGACCGTGCCGCGCAGCGAGCCGAGGCCGCCGATGATGACGACGATGAAGGAGAGCAGCAGCGGGTCCTGGCCCATCAGGTAATGCGCCTGGCTGATCGGCACGATCAGCACCGCGGCGATGGCCGCCAGCATGGCGCCGAGCGCGAAGACGCCGCCATATACGCGGCCGACCGGGATGCCGAAGGCCTGCGCCGTTTCGCTGTCATACTGCGTGGCGCGCATGATGAGGCCGATCTTCGTGCGCGTCAGCACCAGCCATGTCGCCACCAGCAGAAGCGCGGAGGCGGCGATGATCGACAGTTTGTAGCCGGAATAGCCGAACCACGGCAAAAGGATGCGATAGCTGAACGGCGGCTCCACCGGCCGCGCCTCGGGACCGTAGAAGGTCAGCGCCAGCTGCTGGATGATGTAGAGCATGCCGATGGTGGCGACGATGGTGGCTTCCGGATTGTAGTTGAGCCGGCGTAGCACCAGCCGTTCGGCGACCAGCGCGATGGCGCCGACGATCAGCGGCGCGATCACCAATGCCGCCAGGAAACCGAGCGCCGGATGGCCGCCGATCGCCGTGGTGATCGCCCAGGCCAGCACCGCGCCGAGCATGAAGAACTCGCCATGGGCGACATTGACCACCCGCATGACGCCAAACACCAGCGACAGGCCAAGCGCCGTCAGCGCCAGCACGGCGGAGGTGACGAGGCCTTCGAGGGCAGCGAGGAGGAGGTGGGGACCAAAGTGCATCGGCTATATGCCCAAGGCAGGTGCGAGACGCACACCCCTTGAGGGGGGTGAGAAGTGGTCCGCGCAGCGGACGGAAAGCCAATAGCTTGGCTTTCCGAACGACGAACGCCCGGAGCGACAGCGAAGGGCCGGGTCCGGCAGGACAGAGGGGGGTGGGCCGAAGGGCACTGCGCTTAAAGAACTCGGCTCACAGCGCCTGCGTCGTATAATCCCCTTCAGCCTCGTAAAGCCCATCCTCGATCTTGGTCTTGTGGACGACCTTGAGCTTGCCGCCCTCGACCTTGGAGATGTTCTGGATGCCAAAGCACTGGTGGATCTTGCCGTTGAAGGTTTTTGCGCCCTGCGGATGCTCGGGTCCTTCGGCGAATGCGGTCAGCGCCTCGGTCGCCTCGACCAGCTTGGCGCGGTCTTCAGGCCCCTTGTAGCCGGCGTCCTCCATCGCCTTCTTGACGACATAGAGCGTTTCCCAGCAGCCGAACATGTGCGACGCGGTGGAGACGTCCTTTGGATCGCCGACGGCGGCGCCATTGTCGTCGATGCCGACGGCGGAGCGATATGCTTTCTGCGCGGCGCTGTCATCGGCCTGCGCATAGCGCGGCGAACCCTCCCAGAAATGGCTGCCGTCCAAAAATTCGAGACCGGGGCTGTTGATGTCGGTGGCCTCCAGCGAATCCATGAAGCCGAACAATTGCGGCCGGTTGGAGCCGTAGAACTCGCCGAGCTCCTTGACGAAGGTGAGCACGGCCGGACCGACCATGACGTGGTAGATCACCTCGGTCTCGGCCGGGATCTGCGGGAAGTATTTGGTGAAGGACGATTCCGTCGGCGGGATGGCGATCTGCGCGATGACGTCGGCGCCTTGCGCCTTCAGCGCCGGCGGCAGGTAGTCGCGGTGGTCGTAGCCGAAGGCGAAATCCGGGAAAATCTGCGTCACCTTCTTGCCGGCATTGGCCGCGATCCACGGCGCCATCGACTGGATCTGGCTTTTCACGTCGGTGATGCCGGGCTGGAAGACATAGCGGTTCAGCTTGGTCGAGGCGACATGGTGGCCTTCGCTGACGACGAAGTAGGGGATCTTGGCCTCGCCGGCGGCGGGCGCCGAGCCGATGACAACATGCGAGAACAGCGTGCCGAAGACGATGTCGGTCTTATGCTGGGTGGCGAACTTGCCGACCACCTCGGCGCCACGGCCGGGATCGGTGCCGTCATCCTCGATGATCACCTCGACCTGACGGCCATTGATGCCGCCGGCGGCATTGATCGCCTTGACCGCCGCAGCCGTGGTCTTCTCGTACCAGCGGCCATAGGCGGCGCCGATGCCGGTGCGGTGCGACTGGAAGCCGATCTTGATCGGCGCCGAACTCTGCGCCTGGGAATAGCGGACGAAGCCTGGCGCGGTGACCAGGCCGGCGGTGGCGGCCAGCCCCTTCAGCGCCGTGCGGCGGGTGAGACCGGTTTTCGAGAGGTCGAAGGTCTTGCTCTTGTCCATGATGCCGTTCCCCTTGTTCAGCGTTCCGAGCGTCAAGTCCGCTCATTTCCGGAAGTCGAAAAATTGCATGTGTACAAACTAAATCACCAAAGTCCGGACACGGCAATGCCGGTTGCCTAGGAGAATCCCGGTTTATTTTCCCGCGCAAACGGCTCAGCCAACCGTCGGCGTGGCGAGCAGCCAGAGGCCGAAGACCGTATAGGCGATCATCAGCACGGTGAGCGGGAACTGGCTGGGGGCTGCGCGGGAGGGCTGTGGGTGCAGGCGCCAGGCGAAGCCGTGGGCGACGAGGACGGCGAGCACATGGCCAAGGATGATGGCACCGGCCTGGACATTCCACAGCCACCAGGCGGAATACGCACCGGCAACGATGCCGGCCTCGATCTGCATGTCGGCGGTGCCGAACAGGTTCCAGCCCAGCGCGAACGGGTCGGACAGCGCCGCAAGCGCATACTGGCCGTCGACGAGCAGCGACGTCAGGTAATGCGCGACATGATAGGCAAGCGCGATTGGCACGATCGACCAGACAAGTAAGCCGGCTGCCTCGCCAAAGGCCTGAGTGCTGCCGGCAAGACGCAGGCCGAGCCAGACGGCGAGCATGAACACCGCTGCCAGCAGCACGAACGTCAGAACAAGCCCGAGGCTGCCGCTGCCGATCACCGCCGTGCGGCCCGGGAATTCGAGTGGATTGATGCCGAACAGGCCGAGCCAGAAGAAAGTTTTCGACAGGCCGTCGAAGGAGACCGACGACAGGGCAAGAAGCAGGAAGGCAATGCCGCTGGCCGGCAACGGCTCGGCGGCGAGCAGCTTGGCGCCCGACCAGCACAGTGCCAACTGGCCGTTTTCGTTGCGCTCGACGACGGCGAAACGCGCCACCATAGAGAAGAAGACCGACAGGAACTCGCCACTGCGGCTCCAGTCGCGGTAGCCGAACGCCAGCATGGCAAGGAAGGTCAGCAGCCAGTAAAGGCCGGCAGTACATGCCAGCCGCGCCGGATCGTCGGGCGCCGGATCGATGAGTTCGAACCAGGCAAAGGCGAAGAACAACAGGACTGCCGGCCAGCAGCCGAGCCACCGGGGAAGCCGCCATCTCCCTTCATCCCCCGCGCCGAACAGGCGAGAGGCAAGACGCCACGGCCCATACCACGGGTTGAGCCATGACCAGAGATCGCCGAAGACACCTTGCAGCAGCGTGACGCCTGCCCACAGCAGCGTCCAGATCATCAGCGGCAGCGGGTTGGAGAGCGGGTCGCGGCTGCCGAAAAGGCCGGCAGCGATGAGGAGTGCAAAGCCGGCAAAGGAGATCAGGCTGACGGCGGTGCGGGCGTTGTTACCAAAGCTGAACAGCGGCAGGCGTCGGCGCCAGAAACGATCGAGCCAATCCCCCGGCAGCAGCGCCAGCACGAGGAAACTGACGGCCACCGCGAAAGCCCCGCCGACCAGATAGTAGCCGGTCGGCAGGAGCAGGACGTGGCCACGGTCGGAGGCGTGGGCGAAGGCTGGGGTAGGCGACAGGAGGGCCAGCAGAGCGATGAGGCATGCGGGCGGAGTTCTCGAAGAAAGGCGCTCTACGGCACCCCCCTCTGTCCTGCCGGACATCTCCCCCTCAAAGGGAGAGATTGCGCGGTCATTTTGGCTTTCGCCAACTGTCAGGGTTGCAGAGGAAGCGCGGTCGGTAGAACTGCCGATCTCCCCCCTCGAGGGGGAGATGTCCGGCAGGACAGAGGGGGGCGCGAAGGAACTCGAACTATGGAGGAGTTCCATCACCCCTCACACCTTGACCAATTGCTCCACGCGGTCCTTTTGACCGAAGATGCGCAAATAGCGCTCGATCTCTTTCTCGTCGCCGGTTGCCTTGGCCGGATTGTCGGAAAGCTTGACCGCTGGCCTTCCATTGGCCTCGGTGACCTTGCAGACCAGCGATATGGCGTCCAGGCTGTTGGTTTCGGTTGGCGCGCAGCCCTCGAAATCATTGGTGAGGTTGGTGCCCCAGCCGAACGACATGCGCACCTTGCCCCTGAAATGGCGGTAGGTCTCCTCGATCGTCTCGACCTCGAGCCCATCGGAGAAGATCAGCAATTTCTGCCGGGGGTCCTTGCCCTTGTCGCGCCACCAGGACAGGATTTTCTCGCCGCCCTCGATCGGCGGCGCACTGTCGGGACGAAAACCGGTCCAGTCGGCCACCCAGTCCGGCGCGTCGCGCAGGAACGAGGCCGTGCCGAAAGCATCGGGGAGCACGATCAGCAGATTGCCGCCATAATAGCGCTGCCAGTCCTGCAGCACCTTGTAGGGCGACTGCTTCAGCTCTTTTTCCGAGTTGGCAAGCGCCGCGAACACCATCGGCAGTTCATGCGCGTTGGTGCCGAGTGCTTCGAGGTCGTTGTCCATGGCCAAAAGCACGTTGGAGGTGCCGGTGAAGGCCTCGCCGATGCCTTCCTTCAACGCCTCGACACACCAGCGCTGCCACAGGAAGGAATGGCGCCGGCGGGTGCCGAAGTCCGAAATGCGGATGCCGGGCAGCGCCTTCAGCCGTTCGGTCTTGGCCCACATCTTGGCCTTGGCGCGGGCATAGAGCACATCGAGCGCGAAGGGGCCGAACGCTCGCATGGCGGCGCGCGAGCGCAACTCGTTGATGATGGCGAGCGCCGGAATTTCCCAAAGCGTGGTGTACATCCACGGCCCGCTGAAGGTGAGCTCATACTGGCCGTCACGCTTCGACAGTTCGTATTCCGGTAGCCTGAAATTCTCCAGCCAGGCGAGGAATTCCGGTTCGAAGATCTGCTTGCGGCCGTAGAAATTGTTGCCGCCGAGCCAGATCATCTCCTTCTTGCTGAAGCGCAAGGTGCGGGCATGGTCGAGCTGTTCGCGCAGTTCGCCCTCATCGATCTCATCGGCCAGCCGCACAGAGGTGGTGCGGTTGATCAGCGAGAAAGTCGTGTCGACCTTGGGGTACATGCCCCAGATCATCTGCAGCATCAAAAGTTTGTAGAAATCGGTATCGAGCAGGCTGCGCACGATCGGGTCGAGCTTCCAGGTGTGGTTGTAGACACGCCGCGCAATATCGGTCTTAGCCATGTTTCAACACCGCCTTCGCTGCCTGCTACTCACAACCGCGACAGGCCTCATAGCATCGAATTGGCCAAAACGCTGCCCGGTTTCAGGCTGGCCCGACAAAAAGAAAACCCTGCATGCCTCGGCCGTCGCCGCCAACGACAGGCCGGTGTCAGCTCCCGGTTCTGCCGCCGATGACCCTGAGCGCCGGACGCTTGCGGCGGGTGACGACGCGGCCCGCCACCGGCGCATCGGCGCGGCCGTCATCCTGCGCCTTCTCGGCAAACAGCCAGTCGATGAACAGCTGCACGATCGGCGTCGACTTCATCTCGTTGCGGCAGACGACGTAGAAATCGTCGACCGCCGGCACCGACAGGCTGAACGGCGCCACCAGCATGCCCCTGGCCAGCAGCGAGCTCGCCGTCACCGAATCGCCCAGCGCCACGCCGTGGCCGTGGACCGCGGCTTCAACCGCCATGCGTGCGTCGCCGAGATGATGGCGGCGGCCGCGCTCCAGGTCCAGCGCATCGGCGGCCGCCAGCCAGGTATGCCATTCGCGGCCGTCGTCGCCATGCAGGAAGACATGGTCGGCGAGATCCCGCACGCTGCGGATCGGACGGTTGTTGATCAATGTCGGGCTGACCACGGGAAACAGTTCGAGCCCCGACCATTTGCGCATCCAGCAATCGGTCCAGCTGCCGTCGCCGTAATGCACGCAGACATCGATCTGCGGCGCACGGATATCCTTGGCGTCGTTGGAAGGGATCAGCGTCAGCCTGATGTCAGGATATTGCGCCATGAAACTGCCGAGTCGCGGTGTCATCCACAGCAAGAGCAATGCCGGCACGCAGGAGACGGAGAGTGTGCCGCTGCTCGCGGGCCTTGTCATGCGCTGCGTGGCGGCGGCGATGCCGTCGAAGGCGCTCGAGACCGCCGGCAGCAGCTCGGCACCATGTGGCGTCAGTTTGACCCGCTGGCCGGCGCGTTCGAAAAGCTTGACGCCAAGCGACTGCTCGAGCGCCTTGATCTGGTGGCTGATGGCGCCATGCGTGACATTCAGCTCACTCGCCGCCTTGGTCAGCGAGCCATGGCGGGCCGTGGCCTCGAAGGCGCGCAGCGGATTCAGCGGTGGCAGGCGCTTGGCCATGGGCATCCATTGAAGCACGATCCCGAAAAGTGGAGGCCGGTTTTCGGATGAGATCGTGCTCGGAGTTGATTGTGAGATTTTCTCACAGCCAACACCGTAACAATATCAATTGATTTTTCAAAGCGGCTGCCAGACACTTTGGTCCGGAACAGCATCAAGACGTGAAATCTGCAGGCAGCCAGCGGGACAACGACCCGGCCGGATGACGGTCGGTTCGCCAAGGTCACCGGCGGCCGCACTGCATCAACCCGGCAGGAGGAGCGGACATGGGTTACGATCGCGGCAAGCTCGACGCGTTGCGTCGCAAATATGGCGAGAGCCATGGCGGCGAGATGTTCGACCCGAAGTTCCGGCGCGTCGCCGACAAGATCTTTTCCAAGACCGGCACGCGGCTGGCGCCCTATTCCGGCATCCCGACCTTCCTTGCCGCGCCCTACCGCGAAATAGCAGCCGACAATCCGGATTTCGGCGACCTGCAGGTGGCGATGATCGGCGTGCCGATGGACCTCGGCGTCACCAACCGGCCGGGCTCGCGCTTCGGGCCAAGGGCGCTGCGCGCCATCGAGCGCATCGGCCCCTACAATCACGTGCTGGAATGCGCCCCGACGCATGAACTTCGGGTCGCCGACATCGGCGACACGCCGTTCCGCAGCCGCTACCGGCTCGAGATCAGCCATGAGGATATCGAGCGCCGCACCAACCAGATCGTCGATGCCGGCGTCATCCCGCTGTCGATCGGCGGCGACCATTCGATCAGCCACCCGATCCTGAAGGCCGTCGGCAAGAAAGCCCCGGTTGGCCTGATCCACATCGACGCCCATTGCGACACCAGTGGCCTGTTCGACATGACCAAGTTCCACCACGGCGGGCCGTTCCGCAACGCGGTGCTCGACGGCGTGCTCGATCCGACGCGCACGATCCAGATCGGCATCCGCGGTTCGGCCGAATATCTGTGGGAGTTCACCTACGAGTCCGGCATGACCGTTGTCCATGCCGAGGAGGTGACGGGCCTCGGCATTCCCGCCATCATCGAGAAGGCACGCAAGATCGTTGGCGACGGGCCGACCTATGTCTCCTTCGACATCGACAGCGTCGATCCGGCCTTCGCGCCCGGCACCGGCACGCCTGAGGTCGGCGGGTTGACGACGCGCGAAGTGCTCGAACTGCTGCGCGGCCTGAAGGGCCTCAACATCGTCGGCGGCGACGTCGTCGAGGTGGCGCCGCAATACGACGCGACCACAAACACGGCGCACGCCGCGGCACAGGTGCTGTTCGAGATCCTGAGCCTGATGGTGTTCAGCCCGACGATATCCGGCAAGGGAGCCTGATCTTTAGAAAAGCAAAGGCGGCCGCCGTGCTGGAGCCAGCGGCCGACCCAAACAAACAAAGCCTCCAGAGGGGAATAAAAATGACGATCCGTATCACACTCAAATCATCCATCGCCGCCGTTCTGATGCTGGGAACCGCTGGCCTCGGCTTCACCACACAGGCTGCCAATGCCGACGCGCTGGCAGACATCACCAAGGCCGGCACCATCAATGTCGGCGTCTTCGCCGATTTCCCGCCCTTCTCCTCGGCCAGCGCCGACATGAGCCTCAAGGGCTATGACATGGATGTCGCGCAATACATTGCCGACACACTCAAGGTGAAGCTCAACCCCGTCGCCGTCACCGGCCAGAACCGCATCCCGTACCTGAACGACCATCGCGTCGACCTCTTGATGAGCGTCGGCTATTCGAAGGAGCGTGAGCAGGTGATCGACTTCGCTGCTGCCTACGCGCCCTACTACATCGCCGTGATCGGTCCGGCGGCGCTGGCGGTCAAAGGCAAGGAAGACCTTGCCGACAAGTCGATCGCCGTCAACCGCGGCACGCTCGAAGACACCTCGCTGACCGAAGCAGCACCCGCGTCGGCCGACATCAAGCGTTTCGACAACTACAATTCGGTGATCCAGGCCTTCATCTCCGGCCAGACGCAGTTGATGGTCGTCGGCAACGATGTCGGCGCGCAGGTGCTGGCCAAGCAGGACGTGCTGAAGCCGGAGCAGAAGTTCCAGCTTTTGACCTCGCCTTCGCATATCGGTCTCAACAAGAATGAAGACAGCCTGAAGAAGGCGGTCAACGACGCCATCGCCAAGATGCTGGCGGACGGCAAGCTGGACGCAAGCTCGCAGGCCTGGCTGAAGACGCCGCTCAACCCCGACAACCTCAAGGATTGAGCTCCGGTGGCCTTTGCCTGGCTTCCAGGTGCTGCGAGCCACATAGCGCGCGGAGCGGTCACGACGATCCTGTTGATCGCCGTGACCACGCTGGCGGGAACGTTTCTCAGCATCCTGGGTGCCGCGGGACGGCGAAACGGCCCCGTGCTGCTCAAACGGGCGATCGCCTGGTATGTCGAGGTGATCCGCAACACGCCGTTCCTGGTGCAGCTGTTCTTCATCTTCTTCGGACTGCCCAGCCTCGGCATCAGGCTCGATCCGGTGCTGGCCGCCATCCTGGCCATGACGCTCAACATGGCGGCCTACACCATCGAGATCGTCGGCGCCGGGCTTGACGCGGTGCCCGGCGGACAGACGGAAGCAGCCCTGGCGCTGGGCTTGAGGCCACGCCAGGTCTTCATCAAGATCGTGCTGCCGCAGGCGCTCAAGGTGATCTTTCCGGCGCTGACCAGCCAGATCGTCATCATGATGCTGGAGTCCGCCGTGGTGTCGCAGATCGCGGTACGCGAGCTTACCTACGAGGCCGATATGCTGCAGGCACGCACGTTCCGTTCCTTCGAGACCTATCTTGTCGTGACGATGGTCTATCTCGCCCTGTCGATGGCGTTGCGCCGGCTGTTGGTCACGGGCGGACGCCGCGTCCTGGGGGCTGGCGTGTCATGATCGAATTCACCTTCTGGGACATCGTACGCAACCTGCTGCTCGCCGCCCGCTGGACGGTGCTGCTGTCGCTGGCCGCTTTCGTTGGCGGCGGCGTGGTCGGCATGGTCGTGCTGTTCTTCAGGATCGCCAAGAATAAATGGAGCCAGCGCCTTGCGTCAGGCTATATCGCGCTGTTCCAGGGGACGCCGCTGCTGATGCAGCTGTTCCTGATGTTCTTCGGCCTGCCGATGCTCGGGCTGCGCATCGAGCCATGGACGGCGGCGGTGCTCGGCCTCACCTTCTTCGCCAGTGCCTATCTCGCCGAGATCTGGCGCGGCGGCGTCGACGCGCTGCCGCGTGGCCAGTGGGATGCCGGCGCCAGCCTCGGCCTGCACTATCTGCAGGAGCTGAGGCTGATCATCCTGCCGCAGGCGTTCTCGATCACCCGCGCGCCGACCGTCGGGTTCCTGGTGCAGCTTATCAAGTCGACGGCGCTCACCTCGATCATCGGCTTCGAGGAACTGGTGCGGACCTCCAACGCCATCAACAATGCGACCTTCGAGCCCTTCAAGGTCTACGGGCTGGTGGCGCTGATCTTTTTCGTCATGTGTTTTCCGCTGACGCAATACGCGCGTACGCTCGAACGACGCGCGGCCGCTCACTGAGCCGCAAAAAAGCGGCGAGCAACGGAATTAAGGGAACCAGCCGGGGATCCGGCATAAACAGAGGAGAGACCAGATGAACAGATTGATCGCAACACCCGTCAGCCGGCGCAGCGTGCTTGGCGCCGGCCTGGCGACGGCCGGCGTGCTCGCCATGCCGTCGATCCTGCGGGCGCAGGACAAGTCGCTCAAGGTCGGCGTCTACGGCGGCTACTTCAAGAAATCCTTCGACGAGCACGTCTTCCCCGACTTCACCAAGGCCACCGGCATCGCGGTGGAATCGGTCGCCGAGCCGACAGGCGAGGCGTGGCTGGTGCAGCTCGAACAGGCGGCCAAGGCCGGCCAGGCGCCGGCCGATCTTTCGATGATGTCGCAGACCTCGACGCTGAAGGGCCAGTCGACCGAACTGTGGACGCCGCTCGACACCTCCAGGTTCAAGCATTACGGCGACCTCTTGCCCCGCTTCATCAACAAATATCCGGATGGCCGCGTCGCCGGCATCGGCGCGGTGGCCTGGTGGATCACGCTGGTCTCCAACACCGATGTCTACAAGGAAGCGCCAACCTCCTGGGCGGCGTTCTGGGACAAGGCGAACGAGGACAAGCTCGGCCTGCTGGCGCTCGCCTCCAACTCGTTCCTGCTCGAAGTGACGGCCAAAACCTTCATGGGCGGCACCAATGCCCTCGACACCGAGGAAGGGTTGAACAAGGCGTTCGAGAAACTTGCCGAGGTCAAGCCCAATGTGCGCCTCTGGTATCGCGACGAGGCGCAGTTCGAACAGGCGCTGAAGTCGGGCGAAATACCGATGGGCCAGTATTATCACGACGTCACCGGCCTCGCGATCGCCGACGGCTTCCATGTCCGCACCACCTTCCCGAAGGAGGGCGGTATCCAGGACTCCGGCAACTGGGTCCTGTCGCGCGCTTCGACCAAGGTCGACGAGGCGCATGTCTTCATCGACTATATGAGCCAGCCGTCGATGCAGGGCGTGATGTCGCGCAAGGTCGGCACCACGCCGACGCTGAAGAAGGAGGTGCTCGACCTGACGCCGGCCGAGTTCGCATCGGTGTCGTCGGAGATCGAGCCGATCATTCCGCGCTACGACCTCTATACGTCGAAGGCCGACTGGATCAACCAGAAGTGGACGGAACTGATCGTCGGCTGAGCCAAACCGCATGCAGCCTAAAGCGCGTCGCGTTTGATCGGATTCAGGCGCCGCGCTCTAGGTCTTTGTTTCATGCATGTCGTTGCCCCAAAACCGGGAGCCACTTTTGGGCGACATGCATTAGCCGGCCGCCGGGCAGTATCCGGCGGCCCTTGCAGCGCAATGCCCGAGAGAGGTGACCATGTCCGGACTTGATATCAACGCCATCACCAAGGCCTTCGGCAATTTCATCGCGGTCGACAATGTGCGGCTCAATGTGCCGCATGGCACCTTCGTCTGCCTGCTTGGACCATCCGGCTGCGGCAAGACCACGCTGCTGCGCATGATCGCCGGGCTGGAGGAGCCGACCAGCGGCGCCATCGTGCTCGACGGCGAGGACATCACGCCGCTGCCGACCCACAAGCGCAATCTCGGCATGGTGTTCCAGTCGCTGGCGCTGTTTCCGCATCTTTCGGTCGGCGACAACATCGCCTATGCGCTGCGCATCCGCGGCGCCTCGAAGGAAGAGCAGAAGAAGCGCGTCGACGAGTTGCTGACGCTGATCCATCTGCCCGGTTTTGCCGACCGGCCGGTGGCGAAACTGTCTGGCGGCCAGCGCCAGCGCGTGGCGATCGCCCGTGCCTTGGCGCTGTCGCCGAAGCTGTTCCTGCTCGACGAGCCGCTTTCGGCGCTCGACGCCAAATTGCGCGAGGCCATGCAGGTGGAATTGCGCCAGCTGCAGCAGCGGCTGGGCATCACCACCATCGTCGTCACCCACGACCAACGCGAGGCGATGACCATGGCCGACCTGGTGGTGGTCATGGGCAACGGCAGGATCCTGCAGGCAGCGCCGCCGATCGAGATCTACCGCAAGCCGGCCGACGCCTTCGTCGCCGATTTCATCGGCATCACCAACCTTCTACCGGCCGAGGTCGACAGCGCCGGGCGCACCACCATCCTCGGCACCGCCATTCCGGGCCTCGCCATGCCGGCCGGCGTCACCAAGGCCTCGGTGTCGATCCGTCCCGAAGACGTGCATCTGGGCGAACCCGGCAGCCGCGCCATCACCGGCCAGGTGACCTTCGTGCGTGACCTCGGCGGCACCATCGAAACCTTCGTCGAGGTCGGCGGCACCAGCATCATCGCGGTGGCGACGCCGCGCGAAAGACCCAACGTCTCTGTCGGCGCAAAGGTCGGCGTCATCCTGCCCCCCGAGAGCTGCGTGGTGCTCGGCTCATGAGACGCGAAGTCCCGAAATCATTCGCCGACTATACGCCGCTCTTGTTCCCCGGGCTGATGCTCGTGGTGTTCTTCGTCGTGCCGTTCTCGACGATGATCGCGGTCAGCTTCTTCAAGCGCAATCCGGCCGGTTTTTACACGCCCGATTTCGTCATCGACAATTATGCCCGGTTCCTGACCACCTTCTTCGCCGGCGTGCTCGGCTTTTCGCTGATGCTGGCGGTGCTGGTCGCCGTCTGCTGCGTCTGCATCGCCTTTCCGTTCACCTATCTGCTGACCAAGCGCTCGCGCCGGGTGCAGACGCTGTGGCTGGTCGGCCTGTTGTCGGTGCTGTCGCTGTCGGAAGTCATCATCGGCTTTGCCTGGTCGACGCTGTTTTCGCAGACGGCCGGCATCACCAATCTCTTCGTCGCGCTCGGGCTGATGGACAAGCCGGTGGCGCTGCTGCCGACCTTCGGCGCGGTGCTGGCCGGCATGGTTTACCAGGCACTGCCCTACACCATCCTGGTGCTCTATCCGGCCCTGGTGCGTCTCGACCCGACGCTGCTCGAAGCCGCCCGCACGCTCGGCGCCTCGCCGGTCAAGGCCTTCTTCAACGTCGTTACCCCGGCGCTGCGCAACACCATCGTGGCGACGCTGATCATGGTCTTCGTCTTCGCGCTCGGCTCCTATCTGCTGCCGCAGATCCTCGGCCGTCCGCGCCACTGGACGCTGTCGGTGCTGATTACCGACCAGGCGATCTACCAGTCCAACATGCCGTTCGGGGCGGCCATGGCGGTCTTCCTGGTGCTGATCTCGCTGGCGCTGGTCGGGCTGATGCTGCTTGTCGGGCGCAAGGAGAACGCACTATGACCGCTACCTTCCTTCGCCGGCTCTATTTCACCGTCGTGGCTTTGTTCCTGGCCGCGCCGCTGATCGTTGTCGCTGGCGTCTCGGTCAACGCGCGGCAGGAATTGACCTTCCCGCCGAAAGGCTTCTCGCTCGCCTGGTATGGTCAGATATTTGCCGATCCGGAATGGCGGCTGGCGCTGATCCATTCGGTGACGCTCGCCGTCTGCTCGGCGGCGATCGCGGTCGCCATCGCGCTGCCGCTCGCCTGGTTCCTGTGGCGGCGCATCGCGCCCTGGGCGAACATCTTCCAGGTGCTGGGGCTCGCCCCTTTCATCCTGCCGCCGGTGATCACCGCGCTCGGCTTCCTCACCTTCTGGGCGACGGTCGGGCTGTTTGGCCAGTTCTTCACCGCCATCATCAGCCACGCCATCTTCTTCGTGACGCTGCCGCTGGTGACGCTGTCGCTCGGCTTCGCCTCGATCGACCGCTCGCTGGTCGAGGCCGCCGCGACCATGGGCGCCAACGACCGCGCCGTGCTGAAGACGGTGGTGCTGCCGCTGATCCTGCCCTATCTCGTCTCCGGCTACGCGTTTGCCTTCGTGCTGTCGCTCAACGAATACATCGTCGCCTACATGACGATCGGTTTCACCACCGAGACGCTGCCGATCAAGATCTTCAACGCGCTGCGCTACGGCTACACGCCGACCATGGCTTCGGTGTCGGTGTTCTTCGTCGCGGTGGCAGCGCTGGTGTTCGGGTCGATCGCCAGGTTCGGCGACATCCGCAGGCTGCTCGGCGCGATGTCGTCCGAGGGCAACTAACCGAGAATGAAAAACGGCCGCCGGGCACCGGCGGCCGTTTTTTGCTTTCGGGGAGCTGTCCCGGCGGCTAGTCCAGCGCCCGACTCCCCCTTTTGGTCGTTGACGACTTCAGGATTCGTCAGCTTTTGACCCGAAGCAGACTCTCACAGGTGAAGGCGCGCATGACCACTTTGCGCCTCAATGTCGGCCATAGAGGCAAATTTCGTCTCCACCCAGAAGCAGACATCGCGGATAACTATGCTGCAGTTGGTAGTTGCGCCAGTTCTAGAACTTCCATCTCCCGGCGGCGGTCAATGCTTGAGGCACATGGTATTGCCTTTCCTTTGTTTGCCGTTCTCTGCTCATGAATGTCCGCGCTGCCTTCCCAGAATGGGTCTTTTCCCTTCGCGGACTGTACGTCGTGAGGCCCTCAAAGGGCTTGTATATTGCGTGAGAGCCCAGAGACAGAAGGCAAGTTACGTGGGCAAGCGCATATTTCGAGGCTGCACTAGCTTCCATCAGGGCATCCTCGAAAGCGCATCGAGTGGCCCCGGAAGCTGGATGCCAGGATACAAGTCTTGAATTTTGCGAACGGTTTCGCGCGCTCCCGCGACATTCCCGGAAGCTACCTCCCACAAGCCGAGCAGCATCAAAACATCAGATTTTTCTTGGCCGTCCGCCTGATGAGGTCGACCACGGGTTTGGGGTCGCTGTTCTGCATGAAGCTGCGGCCGAACGCGAGCACGCGGCTGGTTCTGGAACGTGCGATATAGAATCCACCTTCGGGCACCGGTCCGTCGTAGCCGGGCGGAAGGATCAGATACCTCCCGCCTTCGCCGCGGTCCGGTCCAGGACCGCCGAAATCGACCACCCAACGAAACCACATGTCGTCAATCAACCCAAGCGATCCGGGCGGCGCTTCGAACACCATTGGGCCTTTGCTCAGGTCGATGAAGCCGTGGAAATAGATCGTGTCCGCATTGGCCGTCAGGTACAGCGACTTCGCGTCCATCAGCTCGGAGAAGAGGATGATTTCGTTGTCCTTGACTCCCGCTTCGAGCAATCCTTTGCGCATGTCGAATATGTTGACGCCCTGGTAGGTATTCATGAATGCGTCAAACGCGTGCACGAAGTCGAGGTTTTCGTAAACCTTGTCGAGCGTAGCCTTGCTCGGCATGCCGTCCTTGAAATCCAGCGTGCCGAGCCGTGTCTCGACGGAATCGGGTGTAACAATGGACTTGGGTATGTCCGTTTCGGCGCTGGCTGCCATTGTGGTGACGATAAGCGCCAGTACGGCTGCAGCGGTGACCAGCACTTTGGGCTGCGTGGTTTTCATCTGAAGCTCCTCACAATCTCTTGCGTCATTTCACCAACTCAATGTCCGCCAGCTTCCAGGTCCCGTCGTATAATCCTTCCTTGGGGCTGTAGAACCGCATCATCGGGTAGAAGCCTTTGCCGGGGACCGTCTCGATCCAATTGGCTTCCAAACCCGCGGGCGAGGTTCCGGCGGGTCCGAAATAAAGGTCAATGGAGCCATCGGCGTTGGTCTTGAGCTTGTCGAGCGACGAGCGGGCAGAGTCGTTCGGGGAGTTCTTGATCATGGCACGGGTCGCGGTGTCATAGAGCGTCAACGACCAGAACTGCTCGGCCGGTGCGTTGGCGGGCACGCGCAGGCGATAAGACTTTCCGCCGTCGAGGCGGTTACCGTCCTTGTCCTTGAACGCCTGGATGTAGTTTCCGCCAGGACCGGCCTTCATCACGCCTAGCGCGGGCGTGGTATAGATCGCACCATAGGTGTAGTGCAGCCGTTCATCGATTTGCCCATACGTATCGGTCTTCTGGATGGGATTCACCTGGAACACCCAGTGCCACCTCGTTCCGGGAAACGGCTCGACTCCGAGACCTTCCCCGACCTGGTGGAACCGGTCGGGTCCTTCGAACAGCATCACGCGGCCCATGGCATCGCCCATCCGTGCAGCCTCCTCGAGGATGGCCTTTTGCCGTTCGTCGGGCTTGAACTCCTTGCCCTTCTCGATGCCCAGCGGCTTGAGCATGGCCAGGTAAAACAGGTCCCGTTCCTGGACAGGGTTGTTGTTGATGTATCCCGAAAGCCGCTCCCAGAATGCCATCCCCTCGGGCGGAATCGTGTCGGAATCCCTCCCCGACATGGAGAAGAATTTGTTCGCCTTGGGATTGCTGCTCTCGCTCAGCGGATAGACCTTGACCTGCTTGACGTTCGCGACGGCGGCGTCCTTGTCGTCGTTCTGAACGATGCCGCGAATCATGATGTTGTGGTTGTTCGTCGTTGCCTGAACGACGAAATAGCCGGCCTGCGGAGTGTCGCCCTTGTAGCCGGGCGGGAGCAGGAGAAACTTCCCGCCTTTCCCGCGGTCGGGCCCGGGCAGGCCGACGTCGGTGAGCGATCTCTGCCAGAAGTCGTCGATGATTCCGACGATCGCGCCGGGCGGGATCTCGACGACGACCGGTCCCGACTTTCCAAGGTCGACGTTGGTCAAGCCGTAAATGGTGGTGTCGTTGGCGGTGAGCCAGACGGCCTTCGGGTCGGCATAGTTGTCGGCGATGACGAAGTCGTTGAGATCAGCGCCGAGGTCGCGTTTGGCCCCGATGCGGATGGACTCGAACGAAACCGCCGGATAGGCCCACAAGTAGGCTTGCACGGCCCGCTGGTAGTCGATCTCGTCGAAGACCTTGCGCGTCGTCTCCTCGGTTGGAAACCCCTGCTCGAAATTCAGCTTGCCGATGCGCGTGTCCACACTGCCTGGCGTCTGCGCGTACGCGCCCGTGAAGCTCAGCGCACCGAAGACTGCGGCTGCGGTGAGACCCCGTGTGTAGAATATCGTCATTGTGGTGCTCCTCCGTGGATCGTTTGTCGTATTCGCCCCAATCATTTTTTCGGAAACAGGAGTGTGATCGCGGTGCGGAAACCGAAACCGTCGGGTCCGCCGTCCGGGCTCTCCGCCCAGTAGCGCACACCCGCGGTAAGGCTGATCGGCTGCTTGTCGATGACGACCAGCTTCGAGACCTGGAAGTTGACTGGGACCGACCATTGGTGCGCCTCCCAATTGTAGGTGCTCTCGGTGTTCAGCGTGAAGGTCCAGGCGTCCTTGGTCGTGTAGGAGACGAAGGGCTGCAGGAAGCTGGAGTTGATGTCGCTGCGATCGCTGTCGCCGGCAAACGACCAGATGTGGTTGGCCAGCATGCCGACCGTCCAGCCATCGAATTGCTTCAGGACCACGGCTGTCGGTCCCGCTCCCCATTTTCGGCCGCCAAGCAATTCGTCGGTCGCGGTGGGCAACAGGAACACCGGGCCGACGCCCCAGATGATGCCGCTTGCGGTGGGCTTGGACGGCGCGAAGAACAGGCTTTCGGATATGTCGCCGAGGCCGAACTGGTCGCCAGATGGTCCTGCAATGTCATGCTGCCAGGCGATCGGCACGATGGTGCGCGATATCAGGTTCCAATCGTCGTTCAGCGTGAACGGGATAACCGGCTGGACATTGACATAGGCCTTTTGGCCATCGTTCGGCCCATAGCCACTATCGTAGTTGGACTGGAACGGCACGCTGATCAGCGACGCGATCGGGTTGGACAGCTTCTTGGCGAGATCCTGGGTATTGTCCTCGGCCCAGGCACCGGTGCCGAAGAGCATGGCCGGGAGCAGGGCCGCGATGGTTCCAAGATGAGAGTCGCGCGATAGGAATCCCAAGCCAACCTCCGTTTGAAACGGCTCCCGATTGCCATGATTAAAAGGTTCGATGCTGGCTCTCTCGATCCACGCAGGGCCAGGATCTGACTTGACGGTACGCGCCACCAAGGCGGGCCGCTATCCGAATCCTGCAGCGGCGAGCAGCCGCAGATGCCGTTGCGGTAGCCGATCGAGGTGAGGTCTGATAATAGAGACTTGGATGAGCCCGCAGAGGGAATGCCAATGGGGTGGCCGGTCGGTGGTGACAATCGTCGGATAGAGATCCTGGCTTCCGTCAAGGCCCGCTACACGGACTTCGACATGATGGCCGCGAGTGCGGTCGGCTGGGATCAGAAATACGACCATATCGGCCGCGGCCGCTTCGAAGGCAGCTTGAGCATGGTCGTCCTCAACACGCTGCAGATCGGACGAGAACGCTGGAAACCGGGGATCATGCAGCGCGGCAGCGCGCCGGCACGTTGCTGGTTCGTCGGCCTTCCGATCGTCGCGGAAGGATCGCTGCATGTGCGCGGGCGGCAAATTGCGAGCGGTCAACCGGTGCTGGCCGGGCCTTGTGACGACATTGCTTTCATCGCAAATGGCCATACCGACCTGGCTCAGGCGGTCATTCCGGTCGACCAGATCGAGCACTGGATGCAGATTCGCCGAGGCGCACCTGGCCTCGACAGGAAGTATCTGGACCGACCGTTCAAGATGGCCGAGCAGGAGATCGTCAAGCGTGGGACCGCCCTGGCAAGACTTCTGCGGTCGCTGCTCAACGGCGCCGACGGCGCCATCCTACCGGACGCCTTGACAGCTATCGAAGACCAGATCGTCGATGTTGTCCTCGGCATGGTGCCGTCAACCGATGTCGCGGAACCGCTGCACCGGCGCGCGCTTGTTGCTATGAAGCTGAGGGACATGCTGCTGGGCCATGTCGAGGCGCCCGTGAACATCAGCGCAATGTGCGAGGCATTGGGAGTGAAAGAACGCACGCTCTTCGTGGCCTGCGTGGAGGCCTTTGGCCGTCCCCCCAAAGCCATGCTGCTCGAACTGCGCCTCAACGCCGTGCGCCGGGCTCTCACCCACCCTTCCTCCGAGCGGACGGTGACAGATGTGGCGTCACGGTTTGGCTTCTGGCATTTCGGCCACTTCTCCGGCGAGTACAGTCGGCAGTTCGGTGAACTGCCCTCGATCACGCTCGCCAAGACGCTGGGTACAGGTCGGGCGCCCGTCGCAACGCGGCACTGAATCCTGCCCTGGTTTTGGGGTGCCCGCGCGTCGACCGTCGGCTTCCTGATGCAGCTTATCAAGTCGACGGCGCTCACCTCGATCATCGGCTTCGAGGAGCTGGTGCGGACCTCCAACGCCATCAACAATGCGACCTTCGAGCCCTTCAAGGTCTACGGGCTGGTGGCGCTGCTCTTTTTCGTCATGTGCTTTCCGCTGACGCAATACGCCGCGTACGCTCGAGCGACGCGCCGCGGTCCGCTGAGCCGAAGGCATGTTGTGTTGACCGCCATCGACGGCGGCTACAAGCCAGTAAGCTGTCCCGCGGTTAGCGCTCGAATGCCTCCTTTGGGTGGCGGGTTCAACCGATCGCTGCAACACACTCAGCGAACTTCTCCGCTGGGGTCTTATAGAGCAAGGTCTTTCTGGGGCGTTCGTTGAGCTGCCGCGCGATGGCGCTGAGCTTAGCCTGGCTATGCAAGAACAGGTCGGTGCCACGCGGTAGATATTGGCGCAGCAATCGGTTGGTGTTTTCGTTGGAGCCGCGCTGCCATGGCGACCGAGGGTCGCAAAAGTAGACCTCAACGTTAGTGGCCAGGGTCAGTCGCTGATGCTCGGCGTGCTCGGTTTGATCTTGGTGCTTCTGAAAGTGCATCTATCTAAATTGATCGAGTAGTTCCTTTGCTTCGACGAGGTCGCGCGTATCGCGACCTTCGGTAAACCAAGCATATACAGGAGTCAGCAGGTCGCGAGCCTCTTCGTCTCGGTCCCGAGCGTGGCACAGCCGCGCGAGGCTAAGAGCCGCCCGCAACTCCAGCGATTTCGTGCCTTGGTCACAGGCTAGGATCAGGGCCTTTCGGAACCAGCTTTCGGCGGTATCATCTTGGGGATTTTGCTGGAGCAGGAGTTCACCCTTGGTGCGGAACAGCTCAGGCACAAGATGTTTCGAACCGAACTCTGCGACGATATTCAACGCCCTATCCAATAGAGGCAGCCCTTCGCTTGCCCCACCACACTCGCCGCAGGCCCGCGCCAGAACACAGAGGTTGTGTTGCAAGCCAGCTCCCGCACCCATCGCTGTGATAGCTGCAAGTCCCTCGCGCATCTCCCGGATGCCATCCACCAAATACCCCTCTTCAGCGAGCGCCCAGCCGAGTTGGAATCTGCCCTCGGACATCTCGCGCCGCAGGCCGAATTCCTTTGACAGCGCGATTGATTTGTCTAGATAGCGGCGCCCTTCGGCGGGTTCGCGCCGCAAGAGATGAAGGTCGGTCAAGATCGACTGCGCCATCGCCATCGTAAAGGGATGAGATACTCGTTCGGCCAAGGTTACGGCTTCTTGGCAACGGACAAGGGCTTGGTCAGGATAACCGCGAAGCCAAAGCATCAGCGCAGAAAAGTTCCTGCAGCAGACGCCTGGGTCGTGTCCGGTATAAATGTAAGTCAAGCGATGATCCCGATCGGGATCGTAGGTCGCGATACCATAATCTAAATGGTGTTCGGCGGCAGTGTAGTCTCCGATGTAGTATTTGGTGGCCCATTGCCGATGATGTGCCTCGAGGAGTAGGGCCTGGTCGCCGGATGCCCGCGCGAGATCCAGGCACTGAAGGCCGAGTTCGTCAGCGGCGGGCAAATTGCCGGAAATCATGTGGTACGAGGCTTCACCACAGAGCGCGACGAACAACTGGTCCGTGTCACCCAGTTTCTCGGAAAGCGTACGGGCTTCGGAGAAGGCCTGCAGGACCTCCGGCGCTGCAAAGCCCCTGGTTGCCATCATGGTCACGCCCAATGCCGTCTGGAGATGAATCTCCTGTCGCAGGCGACTCTCTGCGTCCGGCAAGGACGCAACCAGTTCGAGTCCCTTGCCTAAGTTGGCAATCGCCTCAGGATGGGCCGATCGCTTCAGGGCTTGTTGGCCAGCCTTCAGCCAAAAGTCGACGGCTTGCTGAGGAAGGCCGCCGGCAGCGTAGTGGTACGCCAGCGTCTCAGGTTCGGCCTCGACGATCTCGCGGAACTGCGCCTCCAGCTCTGACGCGATGCTGGCGTGGATGTGTTGCCGCCGGCTTTTCAGCAGGCTCTGATAGGCAGTGTCCTGGACCAATGCATGCTTGAACGTGTAGGTCGCCTCGGGCGGGACGCCGCGCCGAAAAACGAGTTCGGACTTTTCAAGTTGCTGCAGGATGCCCTCGAGCCGGGCATTATCGTAGCCGGTCACAGCAGCCAGCAGACGATGCTGGAAGACACGGCCGATGCAGGCGCCGATCTGTGCCACCTCCTTGACCGGAGCGAGCCGGTCGAGGCGGGCCATCAACGAATCGTGCAGCGTCGACGGGATCGCAAGGAAGGGCAACGTCCGCGACAGGATATAGTGGTCGCCTTCATCGGTAAGGAGGCCGGACTCGAGAACAGTCTTCGTCAGTTCTTCGACGAATAGGGGCACGCCCTCGGTCTTGGCCAGAATTTGGTTTCTAACGTCGGTGGGCAGCATCTTGCCACCAGCCACCCGGTCGACGATCGCTGATCCCTGATCGTGATCAAGGCGTCTAAGCGATACCGCGGTGACGTACGATAGCGGCGTCCACCGTGGCTTGAACTCAGGGCGGAAGGTGATGATGAGAAGAACCGGCACGCTTTGTAGGCCGTCGATCAGCATGTCGAGCCATTCGCTGGTCGTCGGGTCGATCCAATGGGCATCCTCGATAATCATCAGAACCGGCTGTCGCGCCGCGAATCCTTCGAGTAGTTGGAGCAGGGTTGTCAGCGTACGTGATTTACACGCCTGCGGTGTCAGCTTCAGGGGCGCATAGCGGCCAAGGGTATCGATCGACAGCAACTCCGCCAACAATGGTGCCGTTTCGGCAATGTCGGGGACAGCCTGTCCCAACAGAGTCTGGAGCTTGTCGAGCTTCGTCTCCGAACTGTCGCTGCGCACCAGTCCCGCAGCACGCTCGAGCTGCTTGATCACCGGGTAGAGCGCGCTGTTCAGGTGGTAGGGCGAACAGAAATAGCGCAACCGGGCGTGCGGCTCGGCGCTCAATCGCTCTTCCAGCGCGGCTATCAGTCGCGATTTGCCGATGCCCGGTTCACCAGACAGCAATACCGCCTGGCCGTTTCCTGCCCGAGCCTGCTGCCAGCGTTGAAGCAGAAGCTCGAGTTCCTCGGATCGCCCCACCAGAGGCGTCGCAACTCCATGCAGCGCATCAAAGCGCCCCTCCGTGTCGGCCTCGCCGATAATACGCCAGGCGCGGATGGGAGTTGCGAAGCCCTTGAGCTGGCGGTGGCCGAGATCGATCATGTCGAACAACCCGACGACCAGCCTGTGCGTGCCGCCGGCAATCACGACGGTGTTCGGTTCGGCCAGGGCCTGCATGCGTGCCGCAAGGTTGGGCGTTTCACCGACGACCGCTTCTTCCTGCGCTGACCCTTCGCCAACCAGGTCGCCGACCACGACAAGGCCGGTGGCGATGCCAATGCGGGCTGCAAGAGGTTCGCCCGATGGCGTCGTCTGGCTAGCGGTCGCCGCTGTTGCCGCCAGGCTTGCGCGCACTGCCCGTTCAGCATCGTCTTCATGCGCCCTGGGCCAGCCGAAATAGGCGAGCACGCCATCGCCCATGAGCTTGGCAACAAAACCCTCGTAGCGTGCAATCTCCGCCGACACCGCACTCTGGTAGGCACGGATGACGTCGCGCATTTCCTCCGGATCGAGCCGCTGTGACAGCTCGGTCGACCCCACGAGGTCGATGAACACCACGGTCAGCTGCCGCCGCTCGGCCTCGCGTACAGGCGCCGCTGATCCCGGAGCGGACACGGAACTCGCGGGCGACATGGTGTCGTCGTCCAATGCGGAAATCGCCGCCAGAACCTTGCGACGCGGGCCGACGGGTAGGCCCAGCTCCCTCAGGTCGTCTTCCGTGAGATGCCGAAGTGCATCGAAATCAACTTCGTTCGCGCTGAACGCCTCAATGTACTTGTCGAGCCCAAGGCGGGCCAGCCAAGAGGCGATCTCCGGCATGATGCTAACCTCGCTGGCCGGAAATCTATCACGACCGTCGCGCGCCGGACAGCAACACTCTACAATTCATATCTTCGCTTTCGGAGCAAACACACACCCAAGGTGGCCTAGGCGAATGTCGGCTCGCACCGCTTTTCCGGACCTTCAAGATCGCGAGACTGAACGGCAGCCTTGGGTCATGGGCGTGAGTTCGGCTGAGCGGAAGCGAACTTCCGCTAATGGGATGAACCGGCTGCTTCGCCGGCGGGTTAGTCTGCAAAGACTGTTGCCCGCGAAGGGAAGGAGAAGCAGTCCATAGAAACCCGAGCAGAGATCGCAGCGCCGACGACGATCGGCATCGACATCGGCAAGGAGGTCTTTCATATCGTCGGTTTCGACGCCGACGGAAAGATTGCCTTCCGTCGGAAGATCAAACGGCTGGCGCGCAGCCATACGGCGATCCGCGACCCGTTGACGTTCCTGTGGCGATAAATGAACGGTCGCATTGGCGGAAAGCTGCCGTTCAGTTCGGAGTGCAAATGCAGCATTTCGATCATGCAGCCAAGAAAACTGTGCTAAAGTTTCCCGGAATTCTGCTGATCCGATACGTGAAATAATGCTCCAACATGTGGATCCAACAAAGCTGCTGCAAGCGCTTTCCGAGCGTGAGTGGGTCGTTGCCGCCAAGTTCGCCGAGGGTATGTCCTATCGGGAAATTGGCAGGACATTGTTCATATCGCCCGCCACGGTCAGAACGCACTTGTCCACGATCTATCGGAAGCTTGGCGTTTCCAGCAAAACGGCGCTGGCCGCCCTCTTTGCGGATCACCGTAATAAATCCGAACAATCTCTTGCCCATGCTCGATCCGGGCCATCGGTCATGGCCGTCCTACCGTTCGACAACCTTGGCTCGGACGAGCGTTGGAACCGCTTGGCGGACGGCTTGTCGGCGGACATCATTGCCGATCTCGCGCGCTATCCTGACCTTGCCGTCATCTCCCGCCAGACCATGCTTTCATACCGGGGGAGGGGCGGCGACATCCGGTCCATCGGGCGCGAACTGAACGCAGACTATGTCCTTGAGGGAACCCTGCAGGCCGCCGGAGGTCAGATCCGCGTCTCCGTGCAGCTTGCCGATGCCGGCAGCGGAGCCGACCTTTGGTCGGCACGGTACGATCAGTCGGGCGACGACCTGTTCGCGATGCAGGATATGGTCACCGAAAACGTCGTCAACGTTCTGGCCAGTTGCGGCGGGAGACTGGTGAAGTTCCGGCGGGATGTCGTGCGGCGCAAGCCTCCGGCGAATTTGCAGGCATATGATTGCTATCTGCTCGGCGCCGAGCAGCACGACCTCTACACCCGGCTCTCCAACGCGGAAGCAATCCGTCTTCTATCCAAGGCGGTGGAACTCGATCCCGGGCTCTCGCGAGCATGGACCTTGCTCGGACTCGCCTACAGCGTCGGGGCGTTCAATGGCTTTATCGGCGACAGGGCCGCTGCAATGCAGCGATTTGCGCAGTGCATGGAAAGGGCGCTGGAGCTTGATCCGGGCGATACCGATGCGCGCCTTTGCATTGCGTCACTTTGGGCTTTGCAGGGAAATTTCGACGCCGCTCTCGATGAGCAGGACCGAATCCTCTCGGCCGCGCCCCACTGCGCCGATAACCTGGCCATGCTCG
The DNA here is from genome assembly GCF_042431665.1 of Mesorhizobium kowhaii. Lineage (NCBI taxonomy): Bacteria > Pseudomonadati > Pseudomonadota > Alphaproteobacteria > Hyphomicrobiales > Phyllobacteriaceae > Mesorhizobium > Mesorhizobium kowhaii. The sequence continues at coordinate 73,410 of NZ_JBHLYT010000001.1, read as the reverse complement.
CGGGAAATCTGGCGTTCGTTGCTGGCGACCCACAGAAGGGCTGCGAACTTGCGAGCCGGGCGATCCGCTACAATTCCCAAGTCTCCTGGTATCACGGAATGCTTGGCCGATGCTGTTTTGTCTCTGGCCAGTACAAGGAGTGCCTGACGGCCTTCCACCAGGCTCCGGCCCACTCGCCTGCCACCCTGCTGTTCCAGGCGATGGCCTGCGCGCTGATTGGGGATGAGGCCGGAGCGAGCAAGATCGCAGGGCGACTGCGCACCGAGTTCCCCGAGTTCACTCCAGAGGGGTTCATTGTGGGATATCCGGTCACAAATCCTGTGGCCATCACCGCGATCCGGGAAGGCGCAAAGCGGGCGAGTTTGGCCTGAGGTCCAGTGGTTCCGGCGTGCAGGTTTGGATATCTCAATGGAAGAGACATATGTCTGCTGTCTGCGTGCTCGATCGTAAGGGTGCAGTCGTTCACGAAGCGAGGACAATGTCGACGGCTGAGGCGATCATTGTGTCGCTGGCGAAGGCTCCGGCATGCCGGCTCGGCGCGGGGCGATGGACTAGTCACTCCAGTTTCCAGTTTGGGTCAAAGCGGTGAGTTCCGCTGAAGATCCGCTATTTGGGAGAAAATTTGGGCCTGGAATGTCCGACTAGGGTCAGGTTTTGCCGTTTGAGCCGGCCGCCGGAACGGGCAACTAGCGCCTATGTCAGTCATTAAAGTTACCTGTGCCACTGCCTTAAAGCGGATATTACCGGCGACCGCTCTGGAGACCGCGGGTGCGCCATTTCGAGACGCTTGGACAAACGTACTGCCGTCACCAAAGGCCGCTTCCGTGATGTTGATATCGATGACGCCTCCAATCTCTTTCACCGCGTTCTGGATCAGCACCGCATAGTCAGCGATCGTCTCGGGTTTTCGGAATTGGGCAGAACCCTAGGGGAGTCTTGCCAGTTCGGCGCCGTGGCGGATGGCAAGCAACGCGTCCGGGTTCTTCACGGGGTAGCCTGCGATGAAGCGTTCGACCGAAAAGCTTGGAAAGTCAGCTTTCAGGCGGGCTGCGATCCTGGCCGCCTCGCCGGTCTCGCCCATGGCCGCATGCGCAAGCGCCAGGAACATCAGCACGTCCGGCGACTCGGGCAAGCTTCTGCGCAGCGCCGCAATGGCCTCCTCATGCCGGTCGGCGGCGAACAGGACGCGGCCCTGCATGCCGAAATACCAGGGCGGGGCCAGTGGGTTGAGGCGCATCGCACGCTCGATGAGCGGGATCGCCTCGGACGGATCGCCGACGACAAGAGCTCTGCATCCGGCCAGCAGCGGCAGTATGCCGGCATGGTGGGAGCCGTATTCGAAAGCGCACCGATACGCACGCTCCGCCCCATCGAGGTCGCCGACGCATGCCCTGAGATTGACAAGGCAAGCATGGGCGCAGCTGTCGCTCGGGTCGAGCCGCAGCGCCGTTTCGGCCGCGGTCCGCCAGTTCTCGATCGATGTTGGCAGATCGTCTCCGAAGCCGTTGCAGGCCTCGATCGAATAGGCATAAGCGAGTTCGGCCCAAGCGTTGGCGAATGTAGGGTCGAGCTCCAGCGCGCGTGAAAACAGTCGGATTGCCTCTGCAGTGCCGGAGCGGCTGACCGTGGTGTGCTGTTCGATGGCAAGCAGATAGCAGTCATAGGCCCGCAGGCTGGTCGGCGGCTTGCGGCGAACCGCATTGCGGCCGACCGTGGCCAGCGTTCCGTAACTACCGACGAGTTCGTTGATGATGCTTTCGGTCAGGCTGTCCTGGAGCGCGAAAATATCCTCGACCGGGCGGTCGTAACGCTCCCTCCACAGGCTGACGCCGTTGCGTGCGTCGGCAAGCTCTATCGTCAATCGAACCCTCTGGTCGTCCGCGCGCAATTGACCCGACACGATATAGGCGACGCCGAGCGCCTTGCCGTCGGCCGCGAAATCGGCGGGCTTGCTGCCCAGCGATTTCATCGTGTGGAAAGCGATGACGGGCAAACCCGCGTATCGTGCCAGGTCGATGGTGATGTCAGACGACAGGCCGTCGGCAAAGCGGCGCCAGCGCTCTTCGGAATTCAGGCATTCGATCGGGAATATGGCGAGCATCGGCGCGGCGTCGGACAGACGTGCCTCCGACGGCGCGCCGGAGGCATCGGTAAAGTGCGCCGCGAGCCCGATCTTGTTACGCACCCCAAGTTTTTCGTAGATGGTCGCAAGGTGGGTGCGAACAGTGGTCGGGGCAATGAAAAGCGCCTTGCCGATCTCCCGATAGGTCAGGCCGGCTGCAAATTTTTCCGCGACCGCCCGCTCGCGAGCCGACAGGGCATCGAGAGCCTGAGCTTTCGAAGCATCGCTGGGCAGCATGGTGGACCCCGTCTCTGGAAGAGACCTCCTTCCCTGGCGGAAGAATACTACAAATGCAGTAGGCCGAATACCGCATCTGCCCGATGCCGCCGCAGGCTCACACGGTGCAAGCTTCCCTAACGGCAACAAGCATCAGGCAAGGGGGATTCCATGCGTTCTGTATCCATAGTGCTGGCATGCACGGTCTTGGGTTTTTCCGCCCCACCGTCGCCTTCGTTCGCAAGCGGGTGCCGACAGTTGCTGGAATCAAACGTGAAAATCGCCAGCATGCGCCTATATGCCGACATCCTGGCCAATGCTGCCCGCAAGGGCTGGAACTACACGCCTGAATCGATCGTCAGCGGCTCAAAGCGGCACTTCGAGGAGATGAGCCTCCAATTGATCGAAGCCGGTTATGAGATCGTCCCCGTCGGCGCTCGCCCATATTGCAACCAGTTGAACAAGCTGGCCGGCGGTTAGCTAGATCACCGATCCGCCCCTTTGCGGCGCAAGCTTTGCCAGGACATCGATATGTCGAAGGTGCAGGCCAACTGTCTGCTGCTGCTTGCCGCCGCCTTTTGGGGGTTCGGCAACGTCGCGCAGAAGACTGTGCTGGATCATCTCGATCCGTTCAGCGCCGTAGGCATGCGCTGCCTGATCGCGGGACTCTTGGCCGCGCCGCTGATGATGCTCGAACGGGGGAGGAAGCTTGAGCCGGGCTACTGGATGAGTCTTATCAAAGTCAGCGCGCTGTTTTCAATTTCCATTGCCATCCAGCAGGTCTCCTATCTCGGCACTTCGGTCACCAATGCGAGTTTCCTGGTGAGCACGGCAACGGTGATGACCCCTCTTGCGGCGTGGCTCCTGATCGGCGAACGACCGACCGCGGCCGTCGGACTTGCGGCGTGGGTGACGTCGGTCGGCGTGCTACTTTTGTCCGGCGGATTGACCGCCAGCTTCAGTCAGGGCGATCTCGCAGCGATACTATCGGCCGCATGCTACGCGCTTTGGATGGTCGAACTCGGGCGCCATATGCAGACCCACGGCGCTCCAGTCACTGCCGCCGCTCAATTCCTCGGCGCTGCCGTCATCACCCTGCCGCTTGGCGCCCTTCACGGCAATCTATCGATGGCAGCGATCAGCGACGCGGCTCCAGAACTCGCGGTGCTCGGCATCTTCTCGACCGCGGGCGCCTTCGGCATACAGACGATCGCCCAACGGTTCACGTCCGCCAGCCACGCCGCCGTGATCGTCAGCGCAGAGAGCGTGTTCGGAGCGATTGGCTCGGCCATGTTTCTAGATGAGCGGCTGTCGTCGGTCGGGGCGCTCGGGGCTGCGATCGTACTTGGAGCAATCATCTTGCTGTCGCTGTCAGTGCACAGATCCGAAATTGCCAAGCCAGTGGCGGCAGAGTGAGAAACCATCCCCTTGGCAAATCAAGTGGAGGGGTGGCCATGAGCGACGTAAACAGACCGTCATGGTCTTGGGGATCGAACAAGGGGGGGAATGGGCGCGAACCCGTGTTTGGGACTAATGGGACGCTTAGCGGACGTTCGCGGCAGTTCTGAAGGCGCCGTTTATTGAGCCACAATGTTGGGACATAACGGCCGCCGAACCAGCGGTCGTCTTGCTTTCAATGGCCGAAGGCGAGCGGCGGCGCCAGGCGATCCCGGCGCAGCCAGCGCGCCAGCAGCAGCGCCGCCACCACGGCCAGCCCCGACGACAGGCCGATCCAGATGCCGACGCCATGGAAGCCGAAATGGAAGGCGAGCAGCACGCCGAGCGGCAGGCCGACGCCCCAATAGCCGATCGCGGCGTAGATCATAGGCACCTTGGTGTCGTGCAGGCCGCGCAACATGCCGGCGGCCACCGCCTGCGCGCCGTCGAAGATCTGAAACAGGGCTGCGAAGACCAGGAACGACACGGCAAGCGCGATCACCCTGGCATTGGCCGGGTTGGCGAGATCGATGAAGGCGCTGATCAGGAGATGCGGCCACAGGATCATCACCAGCCCCATCAGCGCCATGAACGAAACGCCGATGACAAAGGCGGTCCAGCCGGCGCGGGAAACGCCTTCCGGATTGCCGGCGCCGTGCGCCAGGCCGACGCGGACCGTCACCGCCTGGTTGAGGCCGAGCGGCACCATGAAGCTGATCGAGGCGATCTGGATGGCGATTGCATGCGCGGCTAATGAATCCGCATCGATCAGGCCCATCAGCAGCGCCGCGGCGTTGAAGATGGTCACCTCGAAGGCCAGGATGCCGGCAATCGGCAAGCCGAGCCGCAGCAGGCCCTTGAAGCGTGGCCAGTCGGCGCGCCAGAAGCGCCCGAACAGATGGTAGCGTCGGAACTTCTTCTCCAGCATCACCACAACCGCCATGCCGCCGAACATCAGCGTGCTGGACAGCGAGGTGGCAAGGCCCGAGCCGGCAATGCCCATCGCCGGCACGCCGAGATTGCCGAACATGAACACCCAGTTGAAGAAGACGTTGCAGGCGACGGCGACGAAGACGATGACCAGCGCCCAGCCCGGCCGCTCCAGCGCCGAGATGAACGAGCGCAGCACGATATAGCCATAGAACGGCAGCACCGCCCATTCGAGCCAGCGCAGATAGATCCCGGCCTGATGTGCAAGCGCGGGTTCCTGGCCCATCGCCAGCAGGATGGCCTCGCCATGCCAAAGCACCAGCCAGATCGGGATTGAGATCAAGATCGCCAGCCACAGGCCCTGGCGCACGGTGCGGCGCAGGTCGCGCACCGAATGGCGGCGGCGGCCAAGCTCGGTGGCCATCATCGGCGAGGTTGCCAGCATCAGCCCGAGCCCGAAGATCAGCGGCATGAAATAGAGGTTGGCGCCAAGCGCGCCGCTGGCCAGCGTATCCGACCCCAGACGACCCATCATCATGACGTCGGTGGTCGTCATCGCGGTCTGGCCGAGATTGGTCAGCACCATCGGCCAGGCGAGCGCCAGTGTCGCCCTGATTTCCTGACGCCAAAGATTTTCCGGCGCGCGAGCGCCGGCTTCGATCGCAGACATTGTTCCGCTCTTTCCAAGTGCGGCACGTCGGGATCGAGCCGGAAGCCGCATTTCAAACGGCAAAACCTTCGGTTTCGCGGCGTTTGCGCCAGCTTTTGGACGAAACGCGACATGAAGGCAAGGGAGGAGGGGCCGGAACAGATTGAGCCAGCGGATAGACCTCAGCGTCCTACCTGATCGCGTCCAGCATCTGCCGCTGCCGGTGCATCTCGAGGAAAACCTTGTAATCGCGGTCGAAACGGCCGGCCGATTTCGGGTTTGACGCGCGCGTCCTACCGCCCTGTTGCATGGCAAGACAGGCGGCGTTGAGGTCGGGGAAAAGCCCGGCCGCGGTTGCCGCGACCATGCCGGTGCCGAGCAACACCGCCTCGTCGGCCAGCGGCTCGATCACCGTGCAGCCGGTGGCGTCGGCATAGAGCTCCATCAAGAGCGGGTTCTTGGTGTGGCCGCCGGTGACATGCAGCGTGTCGATCAGGTAGCCATTCTCGTTCAGCGCCTCCAGCACATGCCGCACGCCGAGCGCGATGCCGACGGCGGTACGCCAGTAAAGCTTGCACAGGCTGTCGAAGGAGGAGTCCAGCGTCAGCCCGCTGACCACGCCGACGGCGTGCGGATCGGCGAGCGGCGAACGGTTGCCGTGGAAGTCGGGCAGCACATGCAGCCTTGCTGCGAGCGCCTCGCCTTCGGCGGCGCGCAGTTCGGCGACACGCCTGGCGATCTTGGCATGCATGGCGGCATCCGGCTCGCCGCCGGCGCCGTGCCAGCGGATGATGTGGTCGAGCAGGGCGCCGGTGGCGGACTGGCCACCTTCCGAGAGCCACAGCTTTGGCAGTGCCGCGCCATAGTAGGGGCCCCAGACCCCGGCGAAGGGCTGTGGATCGGGCGACATCGCCATGACGCAGCTCGACGTGCCGGCGATCAGCGCCAGATGCCGGCCAATGTCCTGTTGGTCGCCGGCAAAGCCGCCGAGCACACCAAGCGCGCCGGCATAGGCATCGATGACGCCGGCGCCGACCCGGCACTTTTCAGTCAGGCCGAGATCCGCGGCCGCCTGCGCCGTCAGCGGACCGATATCGGTGCCGACCGGACTGGCCCTCTCGGGCAGGTTCCCATGCGCGAAAAGATCGTCGAGGCCGACGATCTCGAAGAAATCGCGGCGCCAGCCAGTCTCTTCATGCGCCAGATAGGTCCATTTGGCGGTCAGCGTGCATTGCGAACGAGCCAGCGATCCGGTCGCTTGCCAAGCCAGGAAATCGGTCAGGTCGAATAAATAGCCGGCTTCATTCCACGTTTCAGGAAGGTTCCGCTTCAGCCACATCAGCTTCGGCGTCGCCATTTCCGGTGACATGACGCCGCCGACATAGTCGAGCACGGCATGGCTACTTGCCGTGCATTCGTCGGCCTCGGCAATGGCGCGGTGGTCGAGCCAGACGATGGTGTCCCAGCGCCTGTCGCCGGTGACCGAGACGCTGAGCTGGCCGCCTTGCCGGTCGCGCACGACCAGCGAACAGGTGGCGTCGAAGGAGATGCCGACGACATCCTCGGCGGCGACGCCGGCTTTTTCCCGCGCCGCACGCACGGCGGTGCAGACAGCCGACCAGATATCGCGCGAATCATGCTCGGCGTGATCGGGATTCGGCTGGTTCATGGCGATCGGCCGCTCGGCGCGGCCGAGCAATGTGCCCGTGGTGTCGAGAATGCCCGCACGAGCGCTCCCGGTGCCGACATCGACCGCGCAAACGAACTGTTTCGTCAAGATGCTCTTACTCTCGCTCCCAGGCCTGCAATCAGATCGGGCAATTGCAGCATGTCAGCGAATATAAAGTCCGGTTCACTCGACGCAAGCAGCGCTTTCAAGGTCGGGTTGCCGGCATGCGAGCCGCCGGTGAAGGCAAAGACGCGCATGCCCGCCGCCCGCGCAGCAGTGATGCCTGCCGGGCTGTCCTCGACGACGAGGCATTTGCGCGGATGGGCTCGCATGCTGGCGGCGGCATGGAGGAACAGGTCCGGTGCGGGCTTTCCCCTGGTCACCATCCCGGCGCTGAACAGATGCGGCTCCATCAGCCCAAGCAATCCGGTGACGTCGAGCGCGTAGCGGATGCGGTCGAGCGTGCCCGAGGACGCGACACAGAACGGCAGCCCGAGCCTCGGCAGCATCTCCTTGACGCCAGGGATCGGCTTCAGCTCTTCGCGAAACCTGCGCATCAGCTCGACGCGCATGTCGGTCAGATGGCTGTCGGTGATATGAAGTCCGAAGTCGCGGCCAAGGATCTCGCGCACGCTTTTCATGCTCTTGCCGAGGAAATGCTCGTAGGCGGCATCCTCGCCAATGCTGCCGCCGGCAAGCCGGATCATGCCAAGCAGCGCCGAGACGGAGAGCGCCTCGCTGTCGACCAGCACGCCATCGCAGTCGAAGATGACCAGTTCAGGCGTCATGGCGTCGAATGGTCTCAGAGCTCGCCGGCGAGGTAGCGCGTCAGCGTCGCGCGCGTGCCATTCGCCCACAGCACGTTGAGCGCATGGGCGAAGGCCTCGACAAACGCCGTGGCGCGGCCGACATCGCCATAGATGTCCTCCATGGCAAGCCAGGCGGCGGGGGCGTCCTTTGCCGCCTTTGCTGTCGCCTGCAGCCGGTCCCAGCTCGGGTCGTTGGGCTCGATGACGGCGCCGCTGTCCGTCGTGCCGAAGCAGTAGCGGCACCAAAGGGCTGATTCCAGCGCCAGGCCGGCGACGCCTTTTCCGGCCTTCAGCCTGTCGGCGATGGTCGGGATGATGAATTTGGGCTGGCGGTTGGAGCCATCGAGGCAAAGCCGGCGCACCGTGTCGCCGATCTTGGGATTGGAGAAGCGGCTCTCGATGAGCTGGTAGTAATCCTCCAGAACCGTGTCCGGCACCGGCGGCACGGTCGGAATGATTTCGTCATGCTCGAGCTTGTCGAGAAAGCCGCGCACCAGCGGCTCGTGCATCGCCTCATGGACGAAGTGGATGTCCATCAGACCGGCCGGATAGGCGATCGTCGCATGGCCACCATTGAGGATGCGGATCTTCATCAATTCGTAGGGCGCGACGTCCTTGACGAACTGCACGCCGACCTTTTCCAGCGGCGGGCGACCGTCGGTGAAATGGTCTTCCAGCACCCATTGCCGGAACGGCTCGCAGAACACCGGCCAGTTGTCCTCCAGCCCGAACTCGGTGGCCAGAATGCCGCGTTCGCGGTCCGTGGTGGCCGGCGTGATGCGATCGACCATGCCATTTGGAAAGGCGACATGCTCGCTGACCCAATTTGCCAGATCCTCGTCGATCAGCCGGGCAAGGCCGATGACGCCGTCGGAGGTGACATGGCCGTTGTGAGGAATGTTGTCGCAGGACATGACGGTGAACGGCACGATGCCGTCATCGCGCCGGCGGACCAACCCGGCGAGGATGATGCCGAACACCGTCTTCGGCGTCGCGCCCGCTTGCGCGTCGGCGACGATATCGGGATGGGTCGGGTTGAAGACACCGGAGGCCGGATCGATGAAGTAACCGCCTTCGGTGATGGTCAGCGAAACGATCTTGATGGCCGGGTCGGCGAGCCGCTCGATGATGCCGGCCGCATCGCCCGGCATCAGGAAGTCGATCATGACGCCGGTGACGCGGGCGCTCATATGGCCGCTGTCCTGTTCGACCACAGTGGTCAGCCAGTCCTGCTCTTGCAGTTTGCCGCGGCCGATCTTCTCGCCCTCGAACACCCCGGCGCCGACCAGCGCCCAGTCATGGCCGATGCCCGAATTGAACAGGTCGTCGAGATAGACGGCCTGGTGCGAGCGGTGGAAATTGCCGACGCCGAAATGCACGATGCCGGCCTTGAGCGCCGCGCGGTCATATTTCGGACCGGCGACCTTGGCGGGCAGCTTGGCGAGGTTTGAAGACGAGAGTTTCACGGTCATCTGATTTACCCTTTGGCCGGGCTTCGGCCTTCGTTACTCCCCTCTCTCCCGGTTTTTCACGGGGAGAGGGTTAGGGGTGGCACACCCTTCCGAGATCGATGCGCCCTTTGATGTCGGCCTCTGCTCCCCGCGGAGGGACGAGGAGCAGAGGCCGTCCCCGCCTCAACTCATCCACTGGCCGCCATCAACATTGTAGGTCTGGGCGACGATGTATTCGGCGTCGCTGCTGGCGAGAAAGACCGCCATGCCGGTAAGATCCTGCGCCGTGCCCATGCGGCCATACGGCACCGCCTCGCCGACCAGTTTCTTCTTCTCGCCCTTCGGCCGGTTTTCATACTTGGCAAACAGCGAATCGACGTGATCCCAGTGCTCGCCGTCGACGACACCAGGGGCAATCGCGTTGACGTTGATGCGATGCTTGATCAGGTCGAGCCCCGCCGACTGGGTCAGCGAGATGACGGCGGCCTTGGTGGCGCAATAGACGCCGACGAGCGCCTCGCCGCGCCGCCCCGCCTGGCTCGCCATGTTGATGATCCTGCCGCCCTTGCCCCGCGCGATCATCGAGCGAGCGGCGGCCTGCAGCATGAACAGCGTGCCGGCGACATTGACGGAAAACAATTTGTCGTAGCTTGCCTTGGTGATCTCGACGATCGGTGCCAGGTCGAACAGGGCGGCGTTGTTGATCAGGATGTCGAGGCCACCGGTCTTCGTCTCGACGGCTTTCACCGCCGCCTCGATGGAGGCGAGGTCGGTGACGTCGAGCTTGACCGCATAGGCCTTGCCGCCGATCTCGGCGGCCGTCTTCTGCGCAGCCTCGAGATTGATGTCGGCAATGGCAACGGTGGCGCCTTCGCCGGCATAGGCTTCGGCGAAGGCTCTGCCGATGCCACGGGCCGAACCCGTGATCAGCGCGGATTTGCCGGCCAGGCGCATGCTCACATAGCCTTCCCGTCGGCACCGAAGCGATGCAGCTTGGCCTTGTCGGGCGTCAGATAGATGGTGTCGCCGTGACGGACGGCGAGTTCGCCGTCGGCGCGCACCGTCAGCGGACCGACGCCATCGGCCTGGACATGCAGGAAGGTGTCGGAGCCGAGATGCTCGGCAACGCCGACGATGGCTTTCCATTCGCCCGCCGTGGTCGAAATCTCCATATGCTCGGGACGGATGCCGATGGTCTTGGCGCTGTATTTGGCCGACGGCGCCCCTTCGATCAGGTTCATCTTCGGCGAGCCGATGAAGCCGGCGACGAACAGGTTCTTCGGCGTCTTGTAGAGTTCCATCGGCGAGCCGACCTGCTCGATGTTGCCGGCGTTCAGCACGACGATCTTGTCGGCCATGGTCATGGCTTCGACCTGGTCATGGGTGACGTAGACCATCGTCGTCTTGAGCTGATGATGCAACTCGCTGATCTCCAGCCGCATCGTGCCGCGCAGGGCGGCGTCGAGGTTGGACAGCGGTTCGTCGAACAGGAAGGCCGAGGGCTGGCGCACGATGGCGCGACCGATGGCGACGCGCTGGCGCTGGCCGCCCGAGAGCTGTCCTGGCTTGCGTTCGAGATAGTTGGTGAGATTAAGGATGCGCGCCGCGTCCTTGACCTTCCTGTCGATGGTCGCCTGGTCCTCGCCCGCCATCTTCAGCGGGAAGGCGATGTTCTTTCCCACCGTCATATGCGGGTAGAGCGCGTAGGACTGGAACACCATGGCCAGCTTGCGCTTGGCCGGCGCTTCACCGGTGACGTCGCGGCCATCGATGTTGATGGTGCCGCCGCTGGTGTCCTCCAGCCCGGCGATCAGCCGCAGCAGCGTTGACTTGCCGCAACCCGACGGACCGACGAAGACGACGAACTCGCCATTTTCGATCACCAGGTCGAGGCCGGGGATGATGGACGTCGATCCAAAGGATTTGGAGACGTTCTTGAGCGTGATGTTTCCCATGGTTTCCTCCCCGAGGGGTTATTTCTGCCGATTGCTTCGGGCAATTTCTGTTACTTCACCGCACCAAATGTCAGGCCGCGCACCAGCTGCTTCTGGCTGAACCAGCCCATGATCAGGATCGGCGCGATGGCCAGCGTGGAGGCGGCCGAAAGCTTGGCCCAGAACAACCCTTGAGGACTCGAGAAGGAGCTGATGAAGGCGGTCAGCGGAGCGGCTTCCGTGGTGGTCAGCCGGATCGTCCAGAACGCTTCGTTCCAGGCCAGGATGATGTTCAAGAGCATCGTCGAGGCGATGCCCGGTACCGCCATCGGTGTCAGCACATAGATGATCTCGTTCCACAGCGAAGCGCCGTCCATGCGCGCCGCTTCGAGGATCTCGCCCGGGATTTCGCGGAAGTAGGTGTAGAGCATCCACACCACGATCGGCAGGTTGATCAGCATCAGCATGACCATCAGGCCGATGCGGCTGTCGAGCAGTCCGAGGTTGCGGAAGATCAGGTAGATCGGGAACAGCACGGCGACCGCCGGCATCATCTTGGTGGATAGCATCCACATCAGGATGTCCTTGGTCCACTTGCCCGGCGAGAAAGCCATCGACCATGCGGCCGGTATGGCGACCAGCAAGGCCAGGATGGTCGAGCCCACCGACAGGAACACCGAGTTCAGGAAGAACTTGAAGTAGCCGCTCTGCGCCTGAACCTCGGTGTAACTCTCAAACGTCCCCGACGGGATCAGGTTGAAGCCCAGGATGGCTTCCTGCTCCGACTTGAACGAGGTGATGATCGTATAGAGGATCGGGAAGAAGATCAGCAGCGCGACGATCCAGGCGGCAACGGTCGCGATTGTCTTGTGCTGGGTGGTGACTGAGCGTGCCATCGTATCCTCCCTTACTTGTCCAGGTTCTTGCCGACGGCGCGCATGGCGAAGAAGGCAACGATGTTGGCGAGAATGACAGCGATGATGCCGCCGGCGGATGCCTGGCCGATTTTGAACTCCAGCAAGGCCTTCTGGTAGACGAGGAAGGGCAGGTTGGTGGAGGCGTATCCAGGGCCACCATTGGTGGTGACGAGGATCTCGGCATAGACCGACAAAAGGAAGATCGTCTGGATCAGGATGACGACGGTGATGGCGCGCGACATGTGCGGCAGCGTCAGATAGATGAAGCGGCTGATGAAGCCGGCGCCGTCCATCTCGGCGGCCTCTTTCTGCTCGCCGTCGAGCGACTGCAGCGCGGTCAAGAGGATCAGCGTCGCGAAGGGCAGCCACTGCCAGGCGACGATGATGATGATCGCCGTCATCGGATGCTGCCCGAACCAGTCGATCGGCTGGCCGCCGAAGAAGCGCGCGATGTCGGCAAAGACCCCGTATTGCGGGTGCATGATCATGTTCTTCCAGACCAATGCGGCCACCGGCGGCATGACGAAGAACGGCGAGATGACGAGGATTCGGACAATGCCTTGTCCCCACATCGGCTGATCGATCAGCAGGGCCAGCAGGATGCCGCCGATCACCGTGATCAACAGCACGCTGATCACCAGCGTAAGCGTGTTGAGGATCGATTGCAGGAAGGCCGGGTTTGAATAGAACAGCGCGTAGTTCGAGAAGCCGACGAACCCGTCGCGGATCGGATTGAGCGGGTTGTACTGCTGGAAGGAGAACCACAGCGTGAGCGCCAGTGGAATAACCATCCAGACCAGCAGCAGGACGACAGATGGCGCCATCATGAAACGGGCAAGCGAACGGGTCTGCTGAGTAGCCATGACGGTCACCCTTCAATGGTCAGACTGAATTTTCAAGAGCCTTCAAAGGCGGCCGCCCGAACTGGGACTCGGGCGGCCGTTGCCGGTCAAGGAGTCGACCGGCATTCGGCACCGGGAGGAGCCTACTTGATATACCCGCCTTCGGTCATTGTCGCGGTGGCGGCGTCCTGAGCCTGCTTCAAGGCATCGTCGACGCTCGACTGGCCGGCAAGAGCCGCCGAGAAGAGCTGGCCGACAGTGGTGCCAAGGCCCTGGAACTCAGGGATGGCGACGAACTGGACGCCGACATAGGGCACCGGCTTGACGGTCGGATGCGTCGGGTCGGCGGCATTGATCGAGTCCAGCGTCATCTTGGCGAACGGAGCCGCCTTCTGGTACTCGGCATTGGCGTAGAGCGAGGAGCGCGTGCCGGGAGGAGCATTGGCCCAGCCTTCCTTCGAGGCGACCAGTTCGGCATAGTGCTTGCTGGTTGCCCAGGAGACGAACTTCTCGGCGGCATCTGCCTTCTGCGTGCCGGCGGGAATGGCCAGCGACCAGGCCCACAGCCAGTTGCCGCGCTTGCCCAGGCCAGTGTCGGGCGCCAGCGCATAACCGACCTTGTCGGCGACAGTGGAGTTCTTCGGGTCTGAAACGAATGATGCGGCGACGGTGGCGTCGATCCACATGCCGCACTTGCCCTGCTGGAACAGCGCCAGGTTTTCGTTGAAGCCGTTGGAGGACGCGCCCTCGGGGCCGTCGGCCTTCATCAGGTCAACATAAAACTGCAGCGTGTTCTTCCATTCGGGCTGATCGAATTGCGGCTTCCAGTTCTCGTCGAACCAGCGTGCGCCGAAGGAGTTCGACATGGCAGTCAGGAAGGCCATGTTCTCGCCCCAGCCGGCCTTGCCGCGCAGGCAGACGCCGTTCACGCCATTGGCGCGGTCGGTCATCTTGTCGGCGGCCTGCTTGATGAAGTCCCAGGTCGGCGCGTCGGGCATCTTCAGCCCGGCCTTGTCCATCAGGTCCTTGCGGTACATGACGAAGGAGCTTTCGCCGTAGAAGGGCGCGGCATAGAGCTTGCCGTCAACCGAAAGACCGCCGGCGATGGCCGGGATGATGTCCTTGGCGTCATAGTCGTCGCCGAGCTTGTCGAGCGGCAGAAGCCAGCTCTGCTTGGCCCAGATCGGAACTTCATAGGTGCCGATGGTCATCACGTCATACTGGCCGCCCTTGGTGGCGATGTCGGTGGTGACGCGCTCGCGCAACACGTTTTCTTCGAGCGTGACCCAGTTGAGCTTGATGTCCGGATTGGCCTTGGTGAAGTCGTCGGTCAGCTTCTGCATGCGGACCATATCGCCATTGTTGACGGTGGCGATGGTGATGGATTCGGCATGTGCGGCGAACGCAAGAGCGCTGGCCGACAACAAGCCCAGGGTGAGCGTGCGAAGTTTCATCAAATTCCTCCCATAAACCAAGATGAGCATTTGCCTTGGCTTTGAGCAATTACTCACCTGGCGTCAATTATGTCAAGCCGGATTCGATGCTGCAGCGCAGCACTGGGTGATGCCGATGGACAATGGGGGTGCGAGAAAATTGCCAAGCCAACTTCGCCGGCCGCCTTGTATTCAGGCGACAGGACAGAAGGTCGGCAGGATCGGCTTGCCGGAGGGCTTGCCTGTCAGCAGGCGATCTCAGTCAGCAGCCAGTCGCGGAAGGCGCGGATTTTCGGCACGTTGCGGCGCGCTTCCGGATAGACCAGCCAATAGGCGTGGCCATCGTCGCCAACCAGCTCGAAAGGCTGGATCAGGCGGCCGTCGGCGAGCTCCGCCTTGAACAGCGCCCGGGTCAGGATCGCCACGCCATGACCGGCGATGGCCGCATTGGCCTCATAGGCCTGCGCGCCCATGCTGCTGCCGGGTCGTCTGGCGAGGTCGTGCGAGTTGACGCCGGCAGCCGAAAACCACTCCGTCCACCAGATGTCGCCGGGATCGAGGATCGGCAGCCGCAACAGGTCGGCCGGCTCGTTGACGCCGCCGATGCTTGCCGCGAGCTTCGGGCTCATCATCGGCGTGAAATCTGCATCGAGCAGCTTGTGCGCCTCCAGGCCCGGCCATTTGCCGCCGCCCGAACGGATGGCGATATCGACATCCTCGCGGGCGAAGTCGGTCAGGCGGCTCGACGTCTCGAGCCGAACGGCAAGTGCGGGATGAGCGATCTGGAACGAGCCCAGCCGATGCGCCAGCCAGTTCGAGGCAAAAGTCAGCACGGTGGTGACGCACAGCAACCCGTCGGCACCGGCGCGCGCCGCGGCATAGGCCTGGCCAAGAATGGCGAAGGCCTCGCCGACAGCAGGCGCCAGGCGCTGTCCAGCCTCGGTCAGTGCGATCTGTCGCGGCCGCCGCAGGAACAGCGCGGCACCGACACGCTCCTCCAGCACCTTGATTTGATAGCTCACCGCCGCTTGTGTCATGCCGAGTTCCTCGGCGGCCTTGGTGAAGGAAAGATGCCGCGCCACCGCGTCGAACACCCTGATCGCTTGCAGCGGCGGGAGTTGGGAAAGCTGTCGCGAGCTGAGGTCAGGCATAAGGCCTCCTTATGGGCCATGATCGATGTTCGATTGGCAAAGCCGGCCGGCAAGACCGACATTCAGTGTCAACCCGTCATTGGGGTTCAGGATAGCGAAGGTTGACGATCATGACCATGGCGCAGCAAAAGTGCACTCCCGCTCCAGATCATCGCTGGATTTCGTGGCTCACGGATGGATTTGGCTGGTTCGCGATAAAAAGGAAGGCGCATCTCGACATCAGGGACCTGTCGCCGCATCTGCAGCGCGATCTCGGCTTCCTCGATGGCAACGACCCTTTCGGGCGGGGAAAATAACCCGGCTGACTTTCTATCAAAAATTGGTGGCGACGCCGCTACATCCAGCAAGCAACAGGGGTTCGGATCAGATGCTGGCCAGCAGGGCAGCGGCCGTCCGCTCATCGGTGATGAGGCCGTTGATCAGCCGCCGGTTGGCGGCCGCCAGGATGCCCGGCAGTTTGCGTTCGCCCATCGCCAGTGCAATTACCAGTGACTTTTCGCGCGACGGCAGCGATGCCGACGACACCCGGTCGTTGGTGATGCCCTCGATCATGCGGCCTTCGCGATCGAACACCCAGCCGACGATTTCGGCGATGCCGCCGGCCTTCTGCAGCGCCTTCAATTCGCTCTCCGAAATGAAACCGTCCTCATAGAGCGGCGCCTTGGGACCGAGGTCGCCAATGCCGATGAAGGTGACGTCTGCCTCCGCGGCCAGCGCCAGCGTCGGCTGGATCATCGGCTGGTTGAGCAGCATCTCGCGCTCCTCCGGCGAAGAGGCGATGACCGGCAGCGGCATCGGGAAGGATCGCGCCTTGACCCTGTCGGCCATGGTGAAGATGACGTTGTAGAAGGCGGCCGAGCCGTCCGGCGAGATGTTGCCGGTCAAGGACACCACCTTGTGCTGCGGGCATTCCATCGGCGGCAGCTGTTCGATCGCCGCTTTCAGCGTACGCCCGGTGCCGATCGCCATGACGATTGGGGTCGGCGAGCGCAGCCGCCGCTCGATCTCGGCGGCGGCCGCCTCGGCGATGCCGATCGTGGTGGAGGATGAATTGGGATCGCTCGGCACCACCTCGACCAGATCGAGCGCGAAGCGCGATCTCAACCGTGCCGCCAGATCGAGGCAGTTGGCGATCGGATGGTCGACACGCACCTTGATCAAGCCTTCCGACACCGCCAGAGACACCAGCCGCTGCGCCGTCTGCCGCGAGATGCCGAGCGTGGTGGCGATCTGGTCCTGCGTGTTGCCGGCAACATAATAAAGCCAGCCGGCGCGCGCCGCGTCGTCCAGCCTGTTGCTGCCGCCATCCTGCCGGGTATTCACGTCCTGCCTCCCGAAACCGCCGGTCATGAGCGCGGTCCGCTTCTACTCTTGCAGGGAACGGCCCGCTGCGCAATTGTCAATCTTCGAGGGCAATTGCTTGCACGCACTGGCCCGCATGCTGCACGGATTTCCTTCTCCGAGAATGAATGCGCCTGAGAAAGACAAGCGGTTTCAGTTCTAACAGGTGGCACGTTCTGCGATCCCGAAGGTTTATCTCCCTGCGTAAACCCTTTAAGGGATCGCAAAAAGGAGCCTTGCATGACGCTGAAAGCGGTTTTCTGGGATATGGACGGCACGCTGGTCGACAGCGAACCGCTGCACGAGGCCGCCCTGGTGGCGGCGATGCGCAATGTCGGCCTCGTCCCGCCGGCCAACCTGCATGAGCGGGTGCTCGGCGTTGCTGCCTGGCCGGTCTATGAGATGATGCGCGACGAGTTCGGCCTGGACCTGCCGTTCGACGACTGGATCATGCGCAAATACGAGCACTATCTGCCGCTGGTCGAGCGCTTGCAGCCACGTCCCGGCGCGATCGAGATCTTCAACGAGCTGCGGGCAAAGGGCGTGGCGCAGGCCGTGGTGTCGAATTCGGACCGGATGATCGTCGACGCCAATCTGCGCATGGTCGGCCTCACTTATCCCGGCATGAAGACGATCAGCCGCAACGACGTGCGCGAAGGCAAGCCGCACGCCGAACCGTTCCTGCGCGCCGCGTATCTCGCTGGCGTCAATCCCACGCAAGCCGTGGCCATCGACGACAGCTGGCCGGGCGCCATGGCAGGGCTGGCGGCGGGCATGACAACGATCTTCTGGCCGGAAGTGCCGATGGCTGGCCCGCCCGGTGCTATCGTCATTAACAGCGCCGAGGAATTGCGCGTCCAACTCGGGCTTTAGCTTTCAGGCAATCAATTCCGGTAGACCGGTTCCTGCTCGTCGAGGATCGCCTTCAGCTCGCTGAGATGGCGTTCGGCCTGGCCGGGATAGTCGTCCATTTCGCTCGCCGCCTTCTCGGCGATCGCGTCGGACAGCGTGCGCAGCGGGCGCCCGGTCCACAGCGCCTTGATGTAGGTCTCGGCGGCACGCTCGAAATAGAACATGCGGTTGAACGCATCGGCGACCGTATCGCCGATGACCAGCACGCCATGATTGCCCATCACCATCACCTTGACCTTGGGATCGACGAGAAGCTGCGAGCAGCGTTCGCCCTCTTCCTCGAAGGCCAGCCCGCCATAATGGGCGTCGACGACATGGCGGTTGAAGAACATCGCCGAATTCTGGTCGATCGGCGGCAAGGTCGAATCGGCGAGCGATGCCAGTACCGTGGCATGGATCGAATGGACATGCATGACGCAGCGCGCGTGGCGGACATTGCGATGGATGGCGCCGTGCAGCCCCCACGCCGTCGGATCGGGCGCGTTCGGGCCGGAGAGGGTGTCGGGATCGTTGGCGTCGATCATCAGCAGGTCGCTCGCCTTGATGCGCGAGAAATGCACCTGGTTGGGGTTCATCAGGAACTGTGTGCCGTCGTCGTTGACCGCCAGCGAAAAATGATTGGCCACTGCCTCGTGCATGTTGAGCCGCGCCGTCCAGCGAAAGGCACAAGCGAGATCGACGCGCTCTTCGTAGAAGGGCAGGTTGGTCAGCGTTTCCTTTTGCAGGCGGGCGATGCTCATCGAAGACACTCCGTGAAAGAGGCGAGAATGCCGCGACCAGCCGAGGCTCGCAACCGCTTTCGCTTGGTGCAGAGACCTGCCGGACGCCGATGTTCTTGCCTACGCTGCCGTGCTGGTGGTGGCGCCGGCCCGCAGGCCGCCATGCTCGACGATGAAGTCGATCACCTCCTGCAGTCCCTTGCCGCGCGACAGGTCGGTGAAGCCGAACGGCCGCTTGCCGCGCATGCGGCCGGCGTCGCTCTCCATGACATCGAGATTGACGTTCACATAAGGCGCCAGATCGCTCTTGTTGATGACCAGGAAATCGGAGCGGGTGATCGCCGGCCCGCCCTTGCGCGGGATCTCTTCGCCCTGGCACACCGAGATGACATAGAGCGTCAGGTCGGCGAGATCAGGCGAGAAGGTGGCGGCGAGGTTGTCGCCACCGGATTCGATGAAGACGATGTCGAGATCGGGGAATTTCTTGTTCATCTCGGCGATCGCCTGCAGATTGATCGAGGCATCCTCGCGGATCGCGGTATGCGGGCAGCCACCGGTCTCGACACCCATGATGCGATCCTCCGGCAGCGCCTGCAGCCTCGCCAGCATCATGGCGTCTTCCTTGGTGTAGATGTCGTTGGTCACGACGGCGATCGAGAATTCGTCGCGCAGCGCCTTGCACAGCTTTTCGGTCAGCGTCGTCTTGCCCGAACCGACCGGACCGCCAATGCCGACGCGCAGCGGGCCATTTTTCTGTGTCATGCGGGAAACTCCGTGATGGCGAGGATGGCAAAGCCGAGCCCGATCAATAGGCACAGCGGCGAGTAATAGCGCAGGTCAAGCCGCGCGAAAGGCTGTTCCGGCGCCAGCCGTCGCCACCATGGCGTGAAGCCGGCGATGCCGCGCCCCAGGAACACCAGCCCGATGAGCAGCGAGGTGGCGGCAAGGCCTTGCTTGGGAAAGGGCGAGGCAAAGACGCCTTCAAGCGCCAGCGGCCACAGCGTCGCCAGACAGAGGCACGCCGCAACCGCGAAACTGGCGAACGGCGTCGGCATTTCATCGACGCCGCGAAAGCCGACGACGGCGCGGGCGCAGGAGGCCGCATCCTTGCCCGGCCAGATGCCGCCGATGCCCCAATAGACATGCAGCGCGGTGATCAGCAGCAGGACGGTTGAAAGCGCGAAGGCGAGAAGGATCATGAACGGAACAATCGCGAATACTGGGTTTCGTGCTTCATCGCCATGACGTCGGAGACAAAGGCGCAGCCGCCGAGATCATCCAATGTCGAGCGCGCGGCGCGGCCGGCAGTCGACAACGCCAGCGGCTCGAAGCCGGCAAGCAGCGCGGTCGCTCCGCTCTGGCCGACGACGCCGAGCCGGATCGCCGCCTGGACGAGGTTGGAGAAGAAGGCCTGCAGGAAGGCGGACAATGCGTCCTGAAGCGCGATGCCGTTGCCGCCGGCAACGGCGCCGACGGCGACGCAATAGGCGCATTCGGCGGGCAGGCGTTCCAGCACAGGGTTGGGCCAGGCCGCCGCCGCTTTCAGGAAGGCGGCGCCTTGCAGCATGGTCTCGGTGTGGCGTTCGCGCGAGCCGGCGAGCGCTTCGGCAAGTGCCGCAATCTCGTCGAGATCACCGGCCGCGCGTGCGCGGCGCCAGCCCTCAGCGAACAGCACTGCATCGTTCCAGCCCGAGCCCATCTCGACCAGCGTTTCCAGCCAGTCGGCGAGGTTTTTCGCATCGACAATCAGCCCGTCATGCACCGCGCGCTCGAGGCCGTGGCTGTAGGAAAAGCCGCCGACCGGAAAGGCCGGCGACAGCCACGCCATCAGTCGCAGCAGGGCGATGTTCGAAGGCCGGTCAGTCATGATCGTGGTGGTGGCCAGCGTGACTGTGCGAATGGGAATGCGACTCGCCATGGCTGTGCGCTTCACCATGGCTGTGTGCATGCGCCTCGGCATGCGCATGGCCGTGATCATGGCTGTGCCCACTATGGGCGGAATAGGCGCCGCGCACCGGCTTGAACGGCTCGGAGACATCGGTCACCGTGGCGCCCAGCCCCTCCAGCATCGCCTTGATGACATGATCGCGCAGGATGAGGATGCGCCCGGCCTCGATGCTTGCGGCGAGATGACGGTTGCCGATATGCCAGGCGAGTTCGGCCAGATGCACGGCGTCGCGAGCGCGGATATCATGGACATCTTCCGGCGCCGCGATGATCTCGATATGGCCGCCATCTTCCAGCACCAGCCGGTCGCCGTCGTTCAGGGCAACGGGCTCGGGCAGGTCGACCAGCACCTTGCTGCCGTCGGCAAGTGCGATGGCCCGGCGGCGCAGATGCCGCTCGTCATGGGCGAGAACGGCACGACCGGATGGCGCGATGGTTCCGGCATTGCCGGCGGTCAGCACCGAGACGGCACGCGGGAATTTGGTGAAGTCGGTGCGGATGTCGAGTTTCATTTCATGGATCCCCCACTAGCCTGCGCCCTTGCACGGGCAGGCCGCGCCAGCACGCGGTTGAAATAGGCGTTGACGCGCTCGGATTCGATCGGAAACCGCCCGGCGCGGGCCCAGCCGCCCATATCGCCGAGCAGCACGTCGACGGCCGAAAACCGGTCGCCCAATGCAAAGGGCTTGTCGCCCAGTCGCCGGTCCAGCGCCTTGAGCTCCGAGGCAAAGTCATGAGCGGCCGCGGGGCCAACATCGACCCGCACCTCCTTCGGCAGCAGGAAGCGATGGCGCAGCTTGTTCCACAATGGTGCTTCGAATTCCGATTGAGCAAAATGCATCCAGGAATCCATCTCGGCGCGGCCGGAAAGGCCGGGGTTTGCGCCCATGCCCTTGTCCGCGTGCTTGTCGGCGAGATAGACGCAGATCGCCGCCGAATCCGTCACCGTCAGCTCGCCGTCGATCAGGATCGGCACCTTGCCGGAGGGGTTGAGCGCATAGGCTTCCGGTGAGCGCAACTTGACCTCGACGAATTCATAGGGCTGCCCGAGTTCCTCGAGCATCCAGAGAACGCGGCTGACCCGGGATCCACGCGATCCGACGGCCTTGTACATGCGCAAACCTGCCTTTCCCGAGCAGCTTAGATGATCCCTGACACCATCCCAATGGCGCTCAAACGATCGTGTCGAAGAGCCGCAGGATGAACGATATCTGATAGACGAGTGCGGTCGCG
Source organism: Mesorhizobium kowhaii (assembly GCF_042431665.1). Taxonomy (NCBI): domain Bacteria; kingdom Pseudomonadati; phylum Pseudomonadota; class Alphaproteobacteria; order Hyphomicrobiales; family Phyllobacteriaceae; genus Mesorhizobium; species Mesorhizobium kowhaii. Next base: position 51,698 of record NZ_JBHLYT010000001.1, on the reverse strand, counting down.
ACAAAGGCGATGTGGAAGCGGCGGTCGCGCACCAGTATCGCGGCGATGCACAGCGCGACGAAGACCGGCGTGCGGAACAGGTATTCGTTGCCGAAGCGGGCGAAATGCTCCGGTCCCTTCAACAACGTGTCGACCACGTCGAGCAGATAGGTCGCCGCCAGCAGGCCGAAAAACCAGGCCCGGCGCGAATAGAAGAAATCCTCGTAGCTGGTGTAGTCCAGCATCGAATCCGGAAACAAAAGCGCGCAGAGCAGGAACAGCGTGATCGCATAGAAGATGATGAACAGGTACTTGCCAAAGGTCCAGGTCTCGATGGCGTAGAGGCCGAATTCCCACCACCAGAAATGCACCAGCATCAAGAGCACCGAACCGACCCAGGCCAGATGCACCGGATAGAGCCGGTACTGGCCGGGATGCTGGACGATGCGCGCCAGCCCCGACAGCAGGCGGGTGCCGATCACCATGCCCATGACGATGCGGATATGCGGGAAGATATCGTGTGGAGAGGCTATTTCGGTGGCCATGCCTGGTTCTATGAGCTGCTTCGACAGATGCAGCTTCAATCATACCAGAGCCATAGCTTTCGGAAACCGGGAGGAATCTCAATCTTCTCGGCAGGCAGGTGATCTACGTCTCCCTCCCATGTGTCGTCCGGCTCAAAGCCAGACGGCAGCCAACCAATCACATCGTCTTCGCTCGCTCGTGTGATGACGACGACCTTGTCCGAGAAGGGCCATTCCTTGGTATCGCACTGGGTGATTGCTATCCGAACGTCGTGGACTTCGGGTTTGTCTCGTATCGACTTAAATGCAACCAGGACCATGTCATTGTCAGGGGCCTCATGGCTGTTGCACAAGAGTCCAGCTTCCCCTTCGGCTCCGTCAAAATACTGCTCCAGCGTAATCAGTGGCATAGTGAGTGGAGTAACGCCGCCATTATACGCTTCCACCGGCCCCATTCTCGAAATCAGGGCTGCTTTCTTCTGTTCGTCCATGGTGCGTCCAGATGCGTTGTAGGACCCGACCCTAAAACAGAAAATACCGTTGCGCCATCGGCAGCACTGTCGCCGGTTCGCAGGTCAGCAACTCACCGTCGGCGCGGACCTCGTAGGTCTCGGGATCGACCTCGATATGCGGCGTGGCGTCGTTGAGCACCATCGAATGCTTGCCGATGCCGCCGCGGGTATTTTCGACGGCGACGAACTGCTTGTCGACGCCGAGCCTGCCATGCAGCCCCGACTCGAGCGCCGCCTTGGAGACGAAGGTCACCGACGAATTGGTCCTGGCCTTGCCATAGGCGCCGAACATTGGCCGGTAGTGCATCGGCTGCGGCGTCGGAATCGAGGCGTTGGGGTCGCCCATCGGGGCTGCGGCGATCATGCCGCCGATCAGCACCATGTCCGGCTTGACGCCGAAGAAGGCCGGGTTCCACAGCACGAGGTCGGCACGCTTGCCGACCGCGATCGAGCCGATGTCCTTCGACAGGCCGTGCGCGATGGCCGGATTGATGGTGTATTTGGCGATGTAGCGGCGGACGCGGAAATTGTCGTTGTTGCCGGTTTCCTGCGGCAGCGAGCCGCGCTGCCGCTTCATCTTGTCGGCGGTCTGCCAGGTGCGGATCGCCACCTCGCCGACGCGGCCCATGGCTTGGCTGTCCGACGAGATGATCGAGAAGGCGCCGATATCGTGCAGGATGTCTTCCGCCGCGATGGTCTCCTTGCGGATGCGGCTTTCGGCAAAGGCGATGTCCTCGGGGATCGACGGCGACAGATGATGGCAGACCATCAGCATGTCGAGATGCTCGGCCAGCGTGTTGACCGTGTAAGGCCGGGTCGGATTGGTCGAGGACGGGATGACGTTGGGCAGGCCGCAGACCTTGATGATATCGGGCGCATGGCCGCCGCCGGCACCCTCGGTGTGGAAGGCATGGATGGTGCGGCCCTTGATGGCGGCGACAGTGTTTTCGACAAAGCCGGACTCGTTCAGCGTGTCGGTGTGGATCATCACCTGCACGTCGTAATCGTCGGCGACCGACAGGCAGCAGTCGATGGCCGCCGGCGTCGTGCCCCAGTCCTCGTGCAGTTTCAGCGAACAGGCGCCGCCCAGCACCATTTCCTCGAGTGCCGCGGGCAGCGAAGCGTTGCCCTTGCCCGACAGGCCGATGTTCATCGGGAAGGCATCGAAGGACTGGATCATGCGGGCCATGTGCCATGGTCCCGGCGTGCAGGTGGTCGCCAGCGTGCCATGCGCCGGGCCGGTGCCGCCGCCGAGCATGGTGGTGATGCCGCTCATCAGCGCTTCCTCGATCTGCTGCGGGCAGATGAAGTGGATATGCGCGTCGAAGCCGCCGGCAGTCAGGATCTTGCCCTCGCCGGCAATGATCTCGGTGCCGGGGCCGATGATGATGGTGACGCCATCCTGGGTGTCCGGATTGCCGGCCTTGCCTATTGCCGCGATGCGGCCGTCGCGCAGGCCGATATCGGCCTTGAAGATACCGGCGCTGGCATCGACCACCAGCGCGTTGGTGATGACGGTGTCGACCGCGCCTTGCGCACGTGACACCTGGCTCTGGCCCATGCCGTCGCGGATCACCTTGCCGCCGCCGAATTTCACCTCCTCGCCGTGGATGGTGAAATCCTTCTCGACCTCGATGAACAATTCGGTGTCGGCAAGCCGGACCTTGTCGCCCACCGTCGGGCCATACATCTGAGCATAGGCGGCGCGGGTAATTCTGGCCATCAGCGATTGCTCCCGAAATGCGGCTTGCCAAAATGCGGTTTGCCAAAATGCCGTTGGATTGAAGCCCGGCTGCACATTGTCGCCATCCAATGGTCACGCAATGACCCGCTGGGCGACACCTTCTGATCCGATTTGGCGGTTGAGGTTAGGGGGTCACCCCAAAATGTCCGTTTGCCAAATCGATGGAAGGAAAATCCATGCGCAAAACAATATTGATTACCGCCGCCGCCACGCTGATGCTGGCGGGCGCCGCCAGTGCCCAGCAGCAGCCCGCTCCGACCACGCCTGCTCCAGCCGCGCCCCAGGCTCAGCCGGCCGTGCCGACGATCCAGAGCGTCAAAATCGTCGACATCACGGAGCTGCCGAAGGACACCCAGACGCAGGTCAACCAGGTGATCGCCCAGCGCGGCGATGACGGCCTGCAGAAACTGCGTAGCTCGATCGACGCCACGCCCAAGGTCAAGTCGGCGCTCGAAGCCAAGGGGCTCAGCTCGGCGCAGGTCATCGCCGCCAGCATGGAGCCCAATGGCGCGCTGACCCTGATCACCAAGAAGGCGAGCTGACGACGCGGTGCGGCGGGCCGGCGTCCGGCCCGCCGGCTGCATCAAAGGGCCGAGAGCGCTCGACGCCATCGATCTCACAGCTTGCCCATCACCTTCTGCTGAAATCCGTAGACTTCACGCTTGCCGCCGAGCGGCACCAGCGTCACGTCGCGCTCCTGGCCAGGCTCGAAGCGCATGGCCGTGCCGGCGGCGATGTCGAGCCGCATGCCGCGCGCACGGTCGCGGTCGAATCTCAGCCCCTCATTGGTCTCGAAGAAATGGTAGTGGCTGCCGACCTGGATCGGCCGGTCGCCGCTGTTGGCCACTTTCAGGGTGACGGTCGGCAGGCCCTTGTTGAGCTCGATGTCGCCGTCCTTGGTGATGATTTCGCCCGGGATCATCGTGCCTCACAACACGCCGAAGACGAGGCCGACACCGACCGCCGCGCAGGCCGCGCCCGCGGCGCGGGCAACACCACGGAACCTGATGCCAAGCCCGAACCCGGCAGCGATGCCGGTGGCATGCAGCAGCGCCGTCGCCATGGCAAAGCCCGCCATGTATTCGAGCCCGCCGGCATTTTCCGGCACCTCGGTGCCATGGGCGTGGCCGTGGAACAGCGCGAACAGGCCGATGATGGCGACGCCGGCCGATACGGGCAGATCGACCGCCATCGCCACGAGCAGCCCGAGCGCCACGACGGACGCCAGGATGCCGGGTTCGACGAAGGGCAGCGGCATATGCAGCATGCCGAGCGCGCCGCCAACCAGCATCACGCCGACAAAAGCCGCCGGCCAGGCCCAGATTGCGTTGCCGCCCTTGAGCGCCGCCCACAGGCCGACCGCGATCATCACCGTCATATGATCGATGCCGGAGAGCGGATGCATGATGCCGGCCATGAAGGAGGAGGTCGTGCCGATGCCGACATGGGCATAGGCCGGCATGGCGGCGGCCAGCAGCAGGATCGCAGACAGGCATAGGCGTTTGGCGGACATCATTCTATGTGCCTTTCGTGTGTCGCAGTGTTCACGCGGCCTTGCGGGGGCCACACCCTTCGGCTTTGAGAACGCGCCTGGTCGAAGCGGGATATTTCTTCAGCATCGCCGCCGGCCGGATCGGCCGCGCCGAAAAATTGCCACCGCAATTGGGGCAGGTGCCGCCCAACACGTGTTCCACGCAGTCGGCGCAAAAGGTGCACTCGAAGGTGCAGATCAGCGCGTCCGCCGCCTCCGGCGGCAGGTCCTTGTCGCAGCATTCGCAATTGGGACGCAGCTCAAGCATCTCTCTCTCCTCACCTGATAGGCTCGTGCACGGTCACCAGCTTGGTGCCGTCGGGGAACGTCGCCTCGACCTGCACGTCGTGGATCATCTCGGCGATGCCGTCCATGACCTGCGCGCGGGTGACGACATAGGCGCCGGCCTCCATCAATTCGGCGACCGGGCGGCCATCGCGGGCGCCCTCGACGACGAAATCGGTGATCAGCGCGATCGCTTCTGGATGATTGAGCTTGACGCCGCGTTCGAGCCGCTTGCGCGCCACGATCGCCGCCATGGCAATCAGCAGCTTGTCCTTTTCCCTCGGCGTCAGGTTCATGCGCTTCCCTGGACTGGCATAGACAGACCTACAGTGACCATAATTTAGGCAGCCCCGCCCTTCCGTTGAGCAATTCGACGAGCGGAACCAGCCGTTGGCGGAGCCGATAGCCGTCCCCAGCGTAGAGCCTCGCAAGAAGCTTGCCAGATTTCTTCACGCTCCAGGCACTGGCGCTGCCCTGGTCGCCGACGATCCCCAGAACCGGATCGAGCAGGGCCTCGGCCCGCGGCGACACCAGCAGCAGCGTCGCCATGGCGATCGCGCCACCGGCAATCGCCGGACGGTCGAGCGTGGCCGCGATATCGGGTCCGATGCGGAAATCCTCGGCATGAATGAGGTTGCCATCCTGGCGGACACGCCAGCGGTCATGGAAATTGCCCTGCGTGGCGCGTTCGCCCATGGCCAGGCGGCCGAAGACGGCAGCCTCCAGCACCAGCGCCTCGGCCCCGACGGCAAGCTCGACGTCGAGCGTGCGGGCAAACGCTGCCCGGTCGAAGACGATGGTTTCCTGCGGCAACCAGGCGATGCGGCCATTTTCACCGACCGACAATTTGACCCGCACCTCGGCACGGTCGGATGCTGCCCGATAGATTTTCTCGCAAGCCTGGGTCGTGATCGACGCCGAGGCCGCCGCGCCGACATCCACGTGCCAGGCGAGACGGTCGCCGCCGGTCATCCCGCCGGCGGTGTTGATCAGCACCGCTTCGAGCGGATCGGACGAGACCGCCGGCATCCTTATCTTTGCGGCACCGTCCTGATAGAGGCGCCGCAGGCGCGTGCGACCGTCGCCGACAGCGCAGGAAAGCCGCGCCACGCCCGCAGCGCGCTGCGTCGAAATCCCGCCATCTTCGATCGTATCCATGCGGGCACGTTAAGCACTCCGGCGGCTTTGTCGATATATGGCTCGATATAGCTTGTTGCTTGACAACCTTTCGGTTTCTATAGAGGGAACCACCTTGGTACGGTCATGCAGCGCTTGGCGGGGGTATAGAGCGAAGACGGCGGCTTGATACCAGGAGAAAAAGGGGCGCTGCTCAATTGGCGTCGGGAAACGCGACATAGTGGGGAAGAAACCGAATGGCCGACCAGCTGGCAACGGATATCATCGCGAAGATCAAGGCTCATGCCGAGCCGGGCGGCGAAGAAATTACCGCCAACACTGAATTGACCTCGCTTGGTATCCATTCGCTCGAGCTGACGGAGATCATCTTCGATCTCGAGGAAGAATATGGCATCGAGATCGAGATGAACACGGTTGATGCCTGGAGCAATCTGAAGAATGTCGGCGACATGGTCGAAGCTGTTCGCGCGCTGATCGTGAAAAAAGCCTGACCTGAATGCGGCAGCGCGTCGTCATCACCGGCATGGGCGGTATTTGCGGGCTTGGCACCAACGCGCCCGCGATCTGGAACGAGATGCGCGCCGGCCGCTCGGCCATCGGCCAGATCAGCAGTCCGCAGCTGCATGATCTGAAGGTCAAGGTCGGCTGCGAAATCAAGACGCTCCCCGATCATGGCGTCGACCGCAAGCAATTGGTGTCGATGGACCGCTTCAGCCTGCTGGCCGTGATCGCGGCCAGGGAGGCCATGCAGCAGTCCGGCCTGGTCTCGAACGAAGCCACCACCTATCGGATGGGCACCATCGTCGGTGTCGGCGTCTGCGGCTGGGAGGCGATCGAAGAGAGCTATCGCGCCATCTTGATCGAGGGCAAGAACCGCGCCGGTATCTTCACCGTGCCAAAGGTGATGCCCAGTGCGGCCTCCGGCCAGGTCAGCATGAGCCTCGGCCTGCGCGGTCCGGTTTTCGGCGTCACCTCCGCTTGCTCGTCGTCCAATCACGCCATCGCCTCGGCGGTCGACCAGATCAGGCTCGGCCGCGCCGACGTGATGGTCGCCGGCGGCACAGATGCGCCGCTGGTCTGGGGTATCCTGAAGGGCTGGGAGGCTTTGCGGGTGCTGGCGCCCGACACCTGCAGGCCATTCTCGGCCGATCGCCAGGGCCTGTCGCTCGGCGAAGGCGCCGGCATGGCGGTGCTGGAGAGCTACGAGCATGCCATGGCGCGCGGCGCCACCATCCTTGCCGAAATTGCCGGCGCCGGCCTTTCCGCCGACGCGTCCGACATCGTCGCGCCAACCATCGAAGGACCGACGGCCGCCATGCGCGCCTGCCTCGCCGACGCCGGGTTCAATCCCGAGGATGTCGACTACCTCAATGCCCATGGCACCGGTACCAAGGCCAACGACCAGATCGAGACGGCGGCGATCAAGCGCGTCTTCGGCGACCATGCCTACAGACTGTCGGTGTCGTCGACCAAATCGATGCATGCCCATTGCCTTGGCGCATCGGGCGCGCTGGAGATGATCGCCTGCGTGATGGCGATCCGTGAAGGCATCGTGCCGCCGACGGCCAATTTTCGCGAAGCCGATCCGGATTGCGACCTCGACGTCACGCCGAACGTGGCACGTGAACGCAAGGTGCGCACGGCGATCAGCAATGGCTTCGCATTCGGCGGCACCAATGCGGTGCTGGCCTTCAACGCCGTTTGATCCCAGGCTGTTTCCATTGACTGTCCGTGCATGGCGAAACTGTCGCCGCCATATTGATCAGAATCGGCCGTCCGCCTAATCCTTGTGGGACCCGCCAAAACCAGCGCCGCTAGGCGCCAATCCCCCGTTCAGGAGTTTTCCATGGCTGACCTGTCCGCCTTTCCGATCGCAACGCGCTGGCCGGCCAAGCATCCGGACCAGATCCAGCTCTATTCAGCCACAACGCCCAACGGGGTGAAGATATCGATCGCCCTGGAAGAGCTCGGCCTGCCCTACGAGCCGCATCTGGTCAACATCGGCAAGAACGAAAGCTGGACGCCGGAATTCCTGTCGCTCAACCCGAACGGCAAGATACCGGTGATCATCGATCCGAACGGTCCGGACGGCAAGCCGATCGGCCTGTTCGAATCCGGCGCCATCCTGCTCTACCTCGCCGAAAAGACCGGCCTGCTCATCCCGGCGGACGCGGCGCGGCGCTACGAGACGATCCAATGGGTGTTCTTCCAGATGGCCTCGATCGGGCCGATCTTCGGCCAGGTCGGCTTTTTCCATAAATTCGCCGGCCGCGAAATCGCCGACAAGCGTCCGCTGGAGCGCTATCGCGATGAATCGCGGCGGCTGATCGGTGTGCTCGACGGCAGGCTGAAGGGCCGCAAGTGGATCATGGACAATGACTTCACCATCGCCGATATCTCGCTGCTCGGCTGGGTGCGCAACCTGATCGGTTTCTACGAAGCGCGCGAACTCGTCGGCTTCGATGATTTCGCCAATGTCGGGGCATGGCTGGAGCGCGGGCTTGCCAGGCCCGCGGTGCAAAACGGCCTGACCATCCCGGCGAAGGGATGAATTAAAGCCGGCCAGGTCCTCGATAAAACGCGGCTACTTTGCCTTCGCCTTGGCTTTCGAGCCACCCTTGCCCATGACGGACGCGGCAAACGATGCAGCGCCCCTTGCCGCCACGACGACGGCACCGGCTGCTACATTGGCCGTGGCCTTGGCCGTGCGCATGGCGCTGCCCGCCAGCGAATCATTGGCGTTTGCTGGCTTTTTCGGCTTTGCGGCTTTGGGCGCGGCTTTCGCGGCAGCCGGCACCACTTTCTTCGGTGCCGCCTTGCCGAAGGCCGGTTTGGCGTCCTTTGAACGCTCGGCTATCGCCGGACCGGCGCCTGCCTTCGATTGGGTTGCCTTGCCCTTGGCGGGCGCAGGCTTTCTTGCCTTTTGTGCCATCGGATGGAATCCCTCTTCTGGCAGAATTGCCTTGTCGGCGATAACGGCCTGAAAGTCTTAAGGTTCCCCTTGGAGAATCTTTAGAATCAAGCGAAATCGCCGATCACCAGGTCGGCGGCCCGGCGACGGGCAAGCACCCGGTCGATGTTGGGCATGTCGTTGGAGGCGATCCAGGCGCGGGCATCCGCGTCGGAGCGGCCATGGCCATGCCAGCGCTCGAGCAGCCGGCGCTCGAGCTCGTCGCGCGGCACGTCGACAAAGATCGAAAAATCGAACAGCGGCGCCAGCCGCGACCAGGGTTCCTCGTCGAGCAGCAGGTAATTGCCCTCGACCAGGATGAACTTGGTCTCGGTGGCGACGATCGAGGCGGCGGCGCGCGACAGTTCCATGCTGCGGTCGAAGACCGGGATGGCGATATCGGGTTCACCGGCCCGGATGCGCTTCAGCAGGGTTTCGAAGCCGGCAAAATCAAAGGTTTCCGGCGCCCCCTTTCGCGCGCGCAGGCCGCGCCGCTCGAGCACGACGTCGTCATAGTGGAAGCCGTCCATCGGCACCACTTCCACCGCACCTTCGGGCAGCAGATCGTGCAGGCTTGCCGACAATGTCGACTTGCCGGCGCCCGGCGGCCCGGCAATGGCGACGATGAAGCGCCGCGCCTTGCCGGCGCGCTTGAAGATGGTGGCGGCGAGATGGGCGATTTCGGACATGAGAGCCTCTCTCTGGCAGGAGCTTCAAATCCACCATGTTCCGCATGATGATTTCGGCCACATCTTGGCGGCAGTTGGCGGAAATTTCAAACCCGCATTGATGCCGCGCACTCAGGCAGCCACCGGCTGGCCGATGCGCAGGAAATCGCTGTCGAAGGGAACCTCCCATGTCGAGCCACCGGCTGCCAGCCGCATGCGGCCGTTGGACGAGGTGACCTCCTGCGGCGGCTCGCCGCCGGACAGGGGCATGGCGCCGATGACATGGCGAAAGGAAAAGCGGTGCGCTTCGCCGAGCGCAAAGGCGGTTGCCACGCCTTCGCGCTTCAGCCAGTTGTCGCCGATCGACGCGGCATGGCCGACGGAAGCGCGACCGTCCTCGATGCCGAGCACACCGCGATGGCGGCCACTCCAGGGCGCATAGTCGCGCCCGCCATTGCTGAGCCACAGCATGGTGATCGGCAGTTCGGCCGGGTTCTTCAGCACCAGCACCAGATCGCCTTCGGCCTGGCGCGCCAGTGCCGTCCAGCCCGGCCCGTCATGATCGGCCTCGACCAGCGTGACGAAATCTTCGCGACGGTCGCCCATGCGGTACTCCGTCAGGTCGAGCGTGCCGCCGCCGGCGGCGGGAAAATGGCTGAGGTCGGCGGACCGCGCCGGATAGGCCAGCATGAAGCGGCCGCGTGCCGGATCCGGCTCCAGCGGGTCGTCCAGCGTCGCCGCAAAACGCTTTGGCGAAAAGGCCAGCCTGCCGCCGCCCGTCATCGCCGTCATCGGGTGATGGGCGACCGAGATCGCGCCATGGCCGCCGGAAAACACATGCTCCTGGTAGAGGAAGGGATGGTCGTCGCGCAGCGTCAGGATCTTGTCGACCGTCGCACCCATCACTCTGTGCCGCAAACGAAAGACCGCGCGCCAGCTATCGTTCGTCGCAGCACTCTCGGCGACATCCCAGGCGCTGTTGGCCGGCCAGCCATGCAGCGGCGCGTCCTCGACATCGCTGCGCGAAAACGGCGCGCAGAGGAAGTCGCCGGACAGGCGAACGGTGCCCTCGGGCAGGTCTTTCGGCAGCGTCTCGCGCGGCTCGTCGATCCACGGTGCGCGATGCAATGGCCTCAGCTGGCGCCCGTCGCTGTCGACGACCATGTCGGCGATGTGGCCGACCGTGAGGTCGAGCGAAACCGAAATGCCTTTTGCCTTGATCGTGCTGATAGTCATTGCGCTCTCACCGATTCTGAAGGCGCAAACAGAACCCTTTCGGCGCGGCTTGCGCAAGCACCGCAATCGGCATTTTGCATCAACTTCACCCGCCCCTTGTGGGGAGGGTGGCCGCGCTACTGCCGCTTGTATTCCCGCACCGGCGATTTGGTGCCGTCCGTATAGGTGACCTGCACCGACATCGACGTCACGCTGTCGGCAACCTTGATATAGCCCTTGGCGTCGTAAGGGATGGCGTAAGGGTCCTTCTTGTCGCAAGGCGGTATCTCGAGCGACTTGTCGAGCGCGGCACCGTTCAGGCTGTAATGCACCTCCTTGATGGCGCAGCGGTAGGACAGCATCTGGGTGAAATAGACCAGCCCGTGATTGCCGCCGGCGTCGAAGGCGATCCACGAGGTCCAGAATTGGTCGAGGATCTGCTTGTCGCCTTGCTGCAGCGCCGTCTCCGGGTCGAAGCGGATGTCGAACGGGCCGGTCTCGCGCCCCCTGATATCGAGATATTTGACGGCGATAATGCCGGCCACGGTGCTGCCGGGCATCTCGAAACTCGGATTGGGCATCGGCTTGCCGGTGGTCTGGTCGTTGAGCGCCAGGAAGCCGGTGTCGGTGAACGGACCGCTGTCGCCCATGCGCCAGGAGATGGCGGTCGCCGGTTCCGGCAGCGAGATGGTCATCGACCAGCCCTGGTTCGAGCGCATCGGCGTCAGCGTCGGCACGAAGCGAGAGGGGTCGAGCACGTCGCCAAGTGCTGCCAGCCGGCTGCGGCTGCGGTCCAGCCAGTCGGCAAGCTGGGTCTGGTCGACGAAATATTTGAGCAGCCCGCCATCCTTCTCGTAAGCCATGAACCTGGTCAGCGCCTTGGCCTCGTTGCGCTTGTCGGCCAGCGTCTGGGCGCCGAGGCGGTCCTCCGAAAACTCCTGCGCCAAAAGGAAATAGGCCGGTGCGAAATCCGGATTGGCGGCGATGAAGGCATTGAGCTTGTCGAGGCGCTGGGCGTCGTCGAACTGCTGGATATGCACGAGCTTGATCGACAGCGCCTTGCCCTTGTCGGCCAGGGCGCCGAACACCTCGCGGGCGCCGGCCTTGCCGTCCTGCACCCGCAGCAGCGTGGCAAAGCGCGTGTAGGGATCGATGGCATCGACATCGAAGCCGGCAAAGGCGAGATAGGAGCGCCGGGCATTGAGCATGTCGCCGGACAACTCGTAGACGCGGGCGTTGTGATAAAACTCGTCCGGCCGCTTCGGCTCGGCGATCGCCCCACCCTGCGCGGCAAGGGCGGCAAACCCCTTGGCGATGGTGTCGATCGAGGCGGCGATCTGCTCAGTCGTCGCTTGCAGCTTCTCGGTCTGGGCCTGCTGCTGCGCCTGGCCGGCGGCCAGCGTCTCGGTCTGCTTCTTCACCTCCTCGGTGGTCTTCTGCACCTGTGCCGTCTGCTGCGTCTGCTGCTGCTGGGTGGAGGCGATCTCATCGGTCTTCTTCGCCACCGTGTCGGTCGACTGCTTGACCTGTTCGACCGTCTTTTGCGTTTGCGTGACGGTCTGCTCGATCTTGGCCACTCTCTCCGAAACGATGCCCATCGACTGCTGCAGCCCGGCCACAGCAGGCACCAGGCTGGCGATCACACCGTTCTGCGAATTGGTCTCCTTCTGCACGGCATAGACGCCGCCGGCGACGGCCGCCGCACTGGTGGCGAACACCAGCGCCGGCAGCGCCTTGGCCGCCAGCACCAGCCGCAGCACGATGGCAATCGCGATGATCAGCGCCGCGACCGAGGCGACCAGGGCGACATAGGCGGCGAACGGCGCCAGCGGATTGAGGATGTCGGAAACGGCGCCGCCGACAAAGGCGACACTGCCGGCCCATTTGCCGGTGCGGCTGAGAGATGCCCTGATAAGCGACGGCGCAGCGCCGCCAGCCCCGATATTCGTCATGCCCAAGCCCCCCAAGCCGTCAGATGCCACGCCCCTTCCCACGGGAAACGCGGCTTTGGCAAGAAGAGACAGGAAACAGGCGATTTCGGGGCGGGGCAAGCCTGGGAAGGCACGACAATCCTGGGTATGACCGCCATTAACCAAATGGACGCAGCTGGCGCGTTACGTTAGCTTCGCCTCATCTCAGCAACAGCATGACCAGAACAGTCCAGCCCTTGTCCAACCCGCGTCCCCTTCCGCTCATCCAGAGGCTTTTCGCGGCGCTTGCGCTGCTGGTGCTGCCCCTGTTGGTGCTAGTTGCCGGCTGCACGACCACGACGCCACCGGATGCCGTGCTGGCGGTGCCGGCGCCGCCGCAGAAATATGCCGCGATCGTCGTCGACGCCAAGACCGGCAAGCAGCTGTTCGAGGTCAACTCGACGGCGCAGCGTTACCCGGCTTCGCTGACCAAGATGATGACGCTCTACCTGCTGTTCGAGGCGCTGGAGTCAGGCCGCGTCACCAAGGAGACGCAGATCCCGGTGTCCGACCATGCCGCCTCGCAGCCGCCGACCAAGATGCGCTTCCGGCGCGGCGAGACCATCGACGTCGATTCGGCGATCCGCGCCATTGTCGTGAGGTCGGCCAACGACGTGGCGGTGGCGGTCGGCGAATATCTCGGCGGCTCAGAGGAGCAGTTCGCCGGCATGATGACCGCCAAGGCGCGCCAGATCGGCATGACCAGCACCGTGTTCCGCAACGCGTCCGGCCTGCCCGACGACGACCAGCACACCTCGGCGCGCGACATGGCGGTGCTCGGCATGGCGCTGCATTCCCGCTTCCCGCAGCAGTTCCACTATTTCTCCGAAAGCGATTTCATGTTCCGCGGCAGGCTGGTGCGCGGCCACAACGACATGCTCGGCCGCGTGCGCGGCGTCGATGGCATCAAGACCGGCTACATCAGGGCCTCCGGCTTCAACATCGTCACCTCCTACGATGCCGATGGCCGCCAGCTGATCGTGGTGGTGATGGGCGCCGACAGCGCCCGCCAGCGCAACGACCATGTCGAGGCGCTGATCCAGCGCAGCCTGTCGCCTGATATGGCCGACACCAAGACCAGGCTGATGTTCGCCGAGCAGTGAGGAGTGGTCCGCGCAGCGGACAAAAAGCCAATTGCTTGGCTTTTTGAACGACGAACGCCCTGAGCCTGCGAAGGGCGAGCCGCCGGTAGCAAGCATTGCGCCCGGCTGCCCCTGCCGGATTGCAAAGTGAGGGCAGTTATGCTACTGTTTTAGGCATGGTGCTGATTTGCGCCAGCGACCCGCCGCAAGGCGGGTTTTTTGTTTCCATCCTTCCACGGGAGTCATCCTCCGCTTCGTCATCCACGGGCGGAGCAAGGAGCTTAGCGACGCAGCGCAGACCCGAGGATCCATGCCGCGACGTCAGAGCGCTGTTGCGGTGCTGAATTCTGCTCCGCTGTACCCGTCGGCCAAGGTCACGGCATGGATCCTCGGGTCTGCGCGTCCGCTTGGCCGGTGGATGACGAAGTTGCTCCGGCCAATCTCGAAAGTCTCTGATGGTCCGCGGCCTGCGAGCCGCCGCCGGCAGCGGCGGGGCGTCGTCTCTCCGATCACAAGCACTTGTACAGGCTGCGAAATCAGCCGCGACGGTGGATATGCTTCACCACCTCAGCGTATCCTCACGCCGAGCACCACCACAGGAGCCCGCACCATGAGCACCGTCCCGAAAGCGCCCGACCAGGCGGCAGACAACCAGAACGACAGCGGCGGCGAATATTTCGAGGCGCCGACCATTGGCGAACATGAGGCCGAACATGGTTCGGACGAGCACTCTGAGGTGCCCGACGTGCCGGATTCGGAGCCGGCCGGACCCGGCTTGCCGCGTGGCAAGGCGAAGAAGAAACCATCGGCGATATCAGGCCGGAAATTCCGCAAGCGCGACCTGGTGCGCATCGACACTCTGCGCCCGAGCCTTGCCGACCGCATCCGCGCCGATCATCCGGACCTGCCGGCCGGCGCCCGCATCAGCCGCGCGGAACTCGGCCGCTACCGCATGCGCTACATGGAGGAGCTTCTCCAGCAGGAGCACGGCGAATTCTCCGAGCTCGACCGCCAGGTGGTCGAAAGCATCGCCAGGCAAGACACCATTTCCGAAAACAGCGAGGAGGAGTTCGAGGAGCACCGGACGTTCGCCGACCGCGTCTCCGACAACATGGCGGCCTTCGGCGGCAGCTGGTGGTTCCTGATCTCGTTCGGCACCGTGCTCCTGGTGTGGATCGGCATCAACCTGGTCGCGGGCATGGCGGGCGCCTTCGATCCCTACCCCTTCATCCTGCTCAACCTGTTGCTCTCCTGCATTGCCGCCATCCAGGCGCCGATCATCATGATGAGCCAGAAGCGGCAGGAGACCAAGGACCGCCTGCGCTCCTTCAACGACTACCGGGTCAACCTCAAGGCTGAGCTGGAAGTGCGCCATCTGCACGAAAAGCTCGACTACCTCATCTCGCGCCAGTGGACGCGGCTGGCCGAAATGCAGCAGATGCAGCTCGACGCCATGCACGAACTGACCGGCGCCAAGAAGCCCAAGCGCGCGCCACGCAGGAGCCGGGCGGTGCGGGGTGAGGCGGGGCAGTGACTGTGGTCACGGCCGGGCGGCGATCGAGTGCGAACCGGATCAGCCTATCCGACCTTCGGCCCTGCCGCCAATCTCCAATTGGCCGTTGAAGCCCGCGCCGGCTTCCGCTAAGAAGCCGTGCTGGCCGGTTTACCGGCTGGTTCGTTTTCCGGATCGCCGGTCCTGAAAGCACCCGTAGCTCAGCTGGATAGAGCGCTGCCCTCCGAAGGCAGAGGTCACAGGTTCGAATCCTGTCGGGTGCGCCATTTTTTCTTTGTATTACAATATCTTAGATGACCATAGGTGAAATACGTTTACGCGGGGCAAAGGAACCCGTAAGCAGCGGAAGCACGCTTTGCCGCTGACTGGCTGACGCCAATTGGTGCAATTTGCGCTGGATTTATTGATTTTCTGCGGAAGCGATGCGTCCGATGATCCAGTGGAACGGTTGAGCGCTGCTCCCGAAGGCAGCACTCAGCACGTTCGGTTCACGGAGGGTTTTGACCGGTGTGCCCTCATGTAGGCCATTCAGCCAGCCACGCCTCCCCTCTCGAAGCCGACATCGATAGTGCCCATACCACCGTCGAAATGCGCCGACAGCGGACGACACTAGGGGGCGGTGGCATTGAAGGTTCTACCTGAGCGTCGCCAGCAGGTGTTCGGCAGCCTTAACATCCGCCGTATTCAGGCCCTCCACAAAATGCGCCGCAACCGGTTGCAAGAGCTCGCGAGCGCTATTGATCTCCCCGCGCCCGGCCATCAGCGTCGTCATGTCGATTGCGGTTCGCAACTCCCATGCCCGCGCGTGCTGACTGCGGCTCAACTCCAGTGCCTGCATGAGGTAGGCGGCAGCTTCGTCGCGGTTGCGTTGCGACTGGAGAAGGAGGCTTCCCTTCACCCGCAGCAACTCCGGGAGGTACAATTGGTCGCCGTTCTTTTCGACGAGGCCAAGCGACTCGTCGATCAGCGCAGTTGCTTCATCGACCTCACCGATTGCGGACAATCCCCCGACCAGCGAGAGGTTGAGCGGAGTCGTGAGCAATTCGTAAGGTGCCGCGTGCAGCTTCTGTATTGAAGTCTGCAGGCCCTCGACACCGCCTTTTGCATCGCCTTGACGGATCGCGACTTCGCTTTTGAAGCCCCGACCGACCAGCAGGTAAGGAGTCATGGAATGGGATTCCGCGCGGGCGATGAGCATGTCGATGTACGCCTCGGCGCTCTTCAGGTCGCCCGTCCACAGGAAGACCGATATTGCCCAGATCAACGCGATCGCCAGCGTTAGAGAATGATCCATGGCGGCAGCCTCTTCGACGGCCTGCCGAGCATGTGCCATGGCTTGATCCGGATGGCCTTGCAGCCAAAGGTTCCTCGCCAGAATTGCCCTGGCCAGGATTTTGCCTTCGAAGCCCAGATAGATCGTCGTGGTCCGCTGAGAGCGCGGCCCACGGTCGAGCGCCGCCTCCAGCTCTGCGCGCGCTTCCGCGAGGTCACCTCGCAAGTGAAGCGAGATGCCTAGGATCGAGTGTGCAAGCGCGATCGCGACCGAATCCTCCAGACCGGCGGCTGTGGCTGAACAACGTCTTGCAATTTCGAGGGCGGTTACGAAATTGCCCGTCCGCAGATGGAACATGTTGAGCGGACCCAACAGACGCACCTGATCCAGCGGATCGCCGCGCTCCTCGGCGATCGCTAGGCTTCTCTGCAGGGCTACGCGCGCCCTGTCGCGTCCTCCCCGCATGAACATGAAGGATACGCCGAGAGCGGCCTGAAGATGCATCTCCTCAAGTCCGCCAAGGGCGGCACCGTCGGAAGCCAATATTGCTCTTTCAGACCAGCGATGACACTCCGGCAACAAGGACATCGCCAGGAAAACCGGCGCGGCAGCGATGGCGAGTCCGATGCCGATGTCGGTGTTTCCGTTGTTGCCGAAGCACCATTCCAGGGCAGCCCGGACATTGTTGATGGCGGCGAAGTGAGGAGCCCGTTCCTCACCGGTCCCCAGTCTTGGCCATCCGATCCCTGTTTGCTCCAGCCATCTCCGATAGTAGGCGGCGTGGCGCACTGCCAGATCGGCAGCCTCGGCATCATCGATCCGGATATCGAGAACGTAGGCGCGCGTGGTATCGAGGAGCCGGTAGCGCATCATCGCTCCGGCCGGACGCGTCGCCACAATCGATTTGGCGACGAGACTGTCCATGGCGCCCAGGACGGTCGATCGATCGAGGGTCGCGCTCGTCACCACCTCCAGTGCGGCATCGAGCGTGAAATGACCGACGAATACGGCGAGCCTGCGCAACACCACGCGCTCAAGGTCGGTCAGGAGCCCAAAGCTCCAGTCCAGCGTCGCCTGCAGGGTTTGCTGACGCGGCGGCGCGGTCCGCGAACCGAGCCACAGCAGTGTCAGGCGTTGATCAAGAAGTGCGGCGGTCTGTTGCAGCCCATAGGATTCGACGCGCCTGGCCGCCAGTTCGATGGAGAGCGCCACTCCGTCGAGCTTTCGACAGATGCTTGCGATGAGCAGGGCCTCCGCATCGCCGATGTCCAAACGAGCGCCGCCTGCCACCGCTCGTTCGACGAACAGTTGGGTGGCCGGGAAGGTCTGGACAACGGCCGCAGTCAGGCCAGGTTCGTCGGGCGGATAGGCAAGCGCATCCAACCGATAGATATGCTCGCCTTCGACCCGAAGCACCTCGCGGCTCGTCGCCAGGATGTGGACCTGTGACGCCGCATCGACAATGCTTGCTGCCAAAGGCGCCACCGCATCCAAGAGATGCTCACAGGTATCGAGGATCAAGAGAATCCGCTTGTTGCGCAAGTAAGCGATCAGATTGGGCGTGGCATCTTCTGTTTGAACGGATAGCCCAAGCATCGAGGCGACGGCTGTCGTCACCAGACCGGGATCACCGATCATTCCCAGATCGACGAACAGAACTGCCCCATAAAATGCGTCGATCAGATGATGTCCGATTGCGATCGCGACGGTGGTTTTGCCGACACCGCCGGCGCCAACGATGGTGACGAACCGCGAAGCATTCAGCTGCGCCGACAGCTTGAGAACGTCTTCATCCCGCCCGACCATTCTGCTTAAGCGGTTTGGAAGATTCGCATGCGGAAACCCGGCGGCGACGAACGGGGCTTCATCGTGTGGGCTGCCTAATCGCGAGACCGGTGCAACGAAGCAATAGCCGCGCCCCGGAAGCGTCGCGATGTAACGCGCGCCATCCTTTCCGTCGCCCAGCGCCTTGCGCAGTCCTGTCATGTGGAACCGCAGGCTGCCTTCCTCGACAACCACATCGGGCCAGACCCGCGCCATCAGATCCTTCTTGCTGACGACTTCATTCGGCGCGGAAGTCAGGACAATGAGAATTTCAAGGGCGCGCGAGCCCAACTCTACGGGAGCGCCTTCTCTTGTCAGGAGCCTTTCACCCGCAGCCAAATAGAAAGGGCCAAACGACAATCTGTCTTTGGCCTGACTTGCCGTTATCGTCATGGCGTCTCTTCTTTTGGGAGCCGCCTGCACCCAGCGCCTTACTTTAGGTCAAGGAGCGCTCCCGCACCATAGGGAGTCTCCACTGTCTGGCGCCTCCTATCTGCTCAAAAAAGCGGCAGGCGGGCAGCGACTAACAAGAGCTCACGACGCATAACGGGCTAATCCCATCTCCCGGGGGTACGTCAAGCAGCGCAAATCGCATCCATCAACCCTAGGAGAGTCACATGGACACGACCAGAACCTCCGAAACAATCGACCAGGATCGCCGGCGACTTTTGGGCACTGCCGCGGGCGGCATCGCCGCCGCAGGCGCCGCGAGCCTGCTCCCGTCACAAAAGGCCGCCGCATCAACCAGCGATGGCATCCGCCCCTTCACCGTTAGTTTCCCGCAGGAAGAGCTCACCGAGCTTCGCCGGCGCATCGTCGCTACGCGCTGGCCCGAGCGCGAGCTCGTATCCGACGAAGCCTCCCGGCGGATCTGGTCGACCCCGGCGACCGTAGGGCCAACGCAGGGCGTGCAACTCGCCACGATGCAGAAGCTCATGAAGTACTGGGGAACGGAATATGATTGGAGCAAATGCGAGGCGCGGTTGAAGGCGCTGCCGAATTTCGTGACCGAGATCGACGGCCTCGACATCCACTTCATCCACGTGAAATCCAAGCATCAGGGCGCCCTACCTGTCATCATCACGCATGGGTGGCCCGGTTCGGTCATCGAACTCCTGAAGATCATCGATCCGTTCACCAATCCCACCGCGCACGGCGGTGCCGCGGCCGACGCGTTCGACGTGGTGATCCCGTCGATGCCGGGCTACGGTTTTTCCGGCAAGCCAACCGAAACCGGTTGGGATCCAGCGCGCATCGCGCGGGCGTGGATCGTGCTGATGAAGCGCCTCGGCTACGACCGGTATGTCGCGCAGGGTGGCGATTGGGGAGCACTTATCACCGAACAGATGGCTCTGATCGCAACTCCCGAACTGGCCGCCATCCACACGAACATGCCGGGGACCATTCCGCCCGAGATCGTGAAGGCGCTTGCCTCTGGCGGCCCGCCCCCTGCCGATCTCGGTCCCGACGAGAAGCGCGCCTACGAGCAGGTCGCGTTTTTCTACAAGAACGGCCTGGGCTACGCCAACGAAATGGCGCTTCGTCCGCAAACGCTCTACGGGATCGTCGATTCACCGGCCGGCCTGGCGGCGTGGATCCTCGATCACGATGCGGACAGCTGTGCGCTGATCGCCCGCTCCTTCGACGGAGAGCCGGAGGGCCTTACCCGCGACGACATCCTCGACAACATCACGTTCTACTGGCTGACCAACACGGCGATCTCGTCGGCGCGTCTCTATTGGGAACACTCGCAAACGGCGAAGGCCGGCTTCTTCGACGCCAAGGGCATCACAATTCCTGTCGGCGCCACTGCGAACCCCAGCGAGATCTACACAGCGCCGAAGAGCTGGACTGAACGCGCGTTCCCGAAGCTTCTGCATTACGGCCGCACAGACAAGGGCTGCCATTTCGCGGCCTGGGAACAGCCGAAGATCTTCACCGATGAGGTGCGCGCAACATTCAAGACGTTGCGGACCTGACGTGTTGGCGGAGGATGGCGCA
The DNA here is from genome assembly GCF_042431665.1 of Mesorhizobium kowhaii. NCBI lineage: Bacteria > Pseudomonadati > Pseudomonadota > Alphaproteobacteria > Hyphomicrobiales > Phyllobacteriaceae > Mesorhizobium > Mesorhizobium kowhaii. Next base: position 31,490 of record NZ_JBHLYT010000001.1, on the reverse strand, counting down.
CCGGACGTGTGTCATCTTCCGCCATGCGGTAGCTGCGTAGCGAACTTCCGAAGGGAGCGACTGCAATGAACCCCCTCATCAAGATGCTTGCCGCCGCTGTGGCTTGCACCGTGCTCGCTACCGCTGCGCTCGCCCAGAGCACGGTCGTTCCCTTTGACAACGAGCCGGCGCCGAAGCTGATCGTGGAGCCGCCGCTTCCGGGCCCAATGGCCGGCGGCGTCGTGTTCATCCCGTACCGGGTGGAGAATCTGCGCATCCTGCCTGTGGGTGGGTCGGCCGCAAGTAACGTGTCTCCGCGTCTCGGGCATCTGCACGTCACCGTCGACGACCTGCCTTGGGCGTGGGCGGATTACGGTCAGAGCAACACCATCATCTTGGTGGGCATGCTCGGCGGCCAGCACAAGGTCCTGATCGAGGTGGTGGACCCCGAAGGCAATGTCTTCACTAAACAAACAATGACGTTCCACACTCCGGACAAGAAGGTGCAGCCATGAGTCTCTACCAACTGGCGGCTGCGCTGGTGTTCGGGCTTTGCACCCTCTCCGCGCCCGCCTTCGCAAATCCGGTCGAGGATCGCTCGATCCGGCCCTTCAAAATTCAGGTGCCGCAAACAGCGCTCGACGATCTTCGCGGTCGTATCGCAGAAACACGGTGGCCCGACCGGGAGACCGTAGATGACCAGTCGCAGGGCATTCAGCTCGCGAAGATCAGGCCGCTCGTCGAGTATTGGGGCACGGCCTACAACTGGCGGACAGCGGAAGCGAAGCTGAATTCCTTGCCTCAGTTCATGACCACGATCGACGGCGTGGACATTTACTTCATCCACGTTCGCTCGAAACATCCCCATGCCCTGCCGCTGATCATGACGCATGGCTGGCCTGGCTCGGTGCTGGAACTGCTCAAAACCGTCGGCCCGCTCACCGATCCCACCGCGCATGGCGGCAGTCCTGAGGACGCGTTCGACCTCGTCCTGCCGTCGTTGCCGGGTTTCGGCTTCTCCGGCAAGCCAACCGAGACCGGCTGGGGTACAGAGCGCATTGCGCGAGCCTGGGCAGAGCTGATGAAGCGCCTCGGCTACACAGAATACGTCGCCCAAGGCGGCGACTGGGGCTCCCCCGTTTCGAATGCAATGGGCCGCCTGGCCCCTGCAGGACTTCTTGGCATCCATGTCAACCTGCCGGCTGTCGTACCACCTGAGATAGCCGCTGTGCTCGCCACCGGCGGACCAGTGCCGGCAGGCCTGACGGGTAAGGAGCGCACGGCATTCGACGCGCTCAGCATGGCCGCCAAGATGGGGAATAGATCCTACGCCACGATGATGGGCACCCGACCGCAGACGATAGGCTACGCCATCAATAACTCCCCTGCGGGGCTCGCAGCGTGGATGCTCGGGCATCCGGGCTTTTCAGGCTGGACCTACGACGATAGCGACCCTGAAAAGTCGCCGGACGAGGTGCTGGACGACATAACTCTGTACTGGTTGACGAACACCGCCACCTCGTCCGGGCGAATTTACTGGGAGTACGGCGGCGGGCGCAGTCCCGTTTTTGCCGACCCTGAAAAGACCAACGAAGTCTCGCTGCCGGTCGCCATCACGGTCTTTCCGGGGGAAGGCTATCAGGCCCCCGAGACGTGGGCCCGGCGCGCCTATCCCAACCTGATCTACTTCCATGAGGTCGACAAAGGCGGCCACTTCGCCGCGTGGGAGCAGCCGGAGCTCTTCTCCGCCGAGTTGCGCGCTGCCTTCAGGTCGCTGCGGCAAAGAAACTGAACTGACCGGAGGGCACAAAGAAGCATTCCCATCAAACTCAACGGAGGACGCAGACATGACGATTGCCACTACCCGCAGCAACACCGCAGTTGAGACGCAAAAACCGCGATCCCACGATATCAAGCTCGAGGTCGTAGTCATTCCAGTTTCCGATGTCGACCGCGCCAAGCTGTTCTATGCCGGCTTGGGTTGGCGGCTGGACGCCGACCTCATAGGCGACGAATTTCATATCATCCAGTTTACGCCTCCTGGCTCCCAGTGTTCGGTTGTCTTCGGCTCAGGCGTTGCACCGGGTCCTTATGCTCGTATCGAGCTCGACATCCTCGAAACCGCTGGTGAACTCGTCGTGTCGGACATCGAGGCAGCACGCGCCGAACTCGCCGATCGCGGGGTCGACGTAAGCGAAGTGTATCACTATGCCGGTGACAAAGGGCGCGTCAGCGGGCCCGATCCGGAAAGACGCAGCTACGCCTCGTGGGCTTCCTTCAGCGACCCGGTCGGAAACAACTGGCTCTTGCAGGAGGTCACTGCGCGAGCGCCAGGCCGCGTCGACGCTGACAGCGCCACATTTGTCTCGTCGGCCGAACTCGCAGCCGCGCTTCGGCGTGCATCTGTGGCTCATGGCGAGCACGAGCAGCGGACAGGCGGCCAGCGTGATGAGAACTGGCCGGAGTGGTACGCCGAGTACATGGTGGCGGAGCACGCCGGCCAACCGCTTCCGCCATGAGTACTTCGATTGAACGGACGGCGTCGCCGGCGCTTACCTGGCTAGAACACGCGGCATTCGACACACGCTGCGTGGTGCCACGATGGCAATGCGTCCTACGCCTTGATGATGGAGTTCTGGCGGCTCCGACAAATGTATCTCAAACGAGCGGAGCGGGCTTCTGTCCCGAGCCGCACGCGAGACGAGCTTCTCACGCAACTTAACGCAGGAGGTAGATATGGACATCACTAGCACCGTCAGCAGTATCGCAGTTGAGACACAACGGCCGCGATCCCTCGACATGAAGCTCGAAGTTGTTGTCATTCCCGTCTCGAATGTAGAGCGCGCCAAGCAATTCTACGAAGGGCTGGGCTGGAGACTCGACGCTGACTTTGTCGTTGGAGACACGTTCCGTGGGATACAGTTCACACCTCCCGGCTCGCCGGCCTCGATACACTTCGGCACCGGGATCACGACGGTCGCGCCCGGCTCTGCAAGCGGACTTTATCTTGTCGTTTCGGACATTGAATCGGCTCGCGCCGAGCTTATCGGCCGCGGCGTCGAGGTCAGCGAGGCGTTTCATCGCGAAGGCCCCGGCAAGCCAACGGTGAAAGGCCGCGATCCCCAGCGACGCAGCTACTCTTCATTCGCTACCTTCAAAGATCCGGACGGCAACGAATGGTTGCTTCAGGAAATCACCAGCCGGTTTCCCGGTCGCATCGACTCCAGCACCACGATCTACGCTTCCGAGGCGGATCTTGCTTCCGCGCTGCGACGCGCGTCGGAGGCCCACGGCGAGCACGAGAAGCGCAACGGCGGTCGGCGCGATGAGAACTGGCCCGACTGGTACGCGAAATACATGGTGGCTGAGCAGGCTGGCAACGAGCTTCCGCTGTGAAGGGTTGGGCGCGGAGTGCGCATTCGAACCGTTCGCGCGACGACATCGATCGAACCAAAAGGCGTCGTTGATGAAAGCAACCAAGGTACTGGTCGCCGCGGCGCTAGCAATGGCAATCGGGGCTCCGATTGCCGGTTTTCTAGGAGGCACGAACGTGGCGCAGTCCATAATCTCCACACCAATGCGGGTTCCGTTTCTTCACGAACTCTCTACCTACCGGCTTGAGGAAAAATCGGAGCTTGCTTCGCTCGAAGCGGCGCACGAGTGGATAAATTCACCGCCGCTGACGGCGTCGGCTTTGCATGGCAAGGTCGTCCTCATCGATTTCTGGACTTACACCTGCATCAACTGGCTGCGCACGCTTCCCTACGCCCAGGCCTGGGACGAGAAGTACCGGAAGCATGGTTTGGTGGTGATCGGAATCCACGCGCCGGAGTTCGCATTCGAAAAAGACCTGAACAACGTGCACCGGGCGGCGAAAGACCTGCGGATCGATTATCCGATCGCCGTCGACAACGACCATCTCATATGGCAGGCCTTCAGCAACCAGTATTGGCCGGCACTCTATTTCATCGATTCGCGGGGACCTGTCCGGTATCATTATTTTGGCGAGGGGTCATACCAACAATCGGAAATGGTCATCCAGGAATTGCTGGCCGAGGCTGGCGCTGGTGGATTCGATCGTGAGCCTGTGTCGGTAGATGCCAGCGGCATCGAAGCGGCGGCCGATTGGGAGAGCCTCAAGTCTCCGGAAAACTATTCCGGATATGAACGCACCCAGAATTTTGCGTCCAGCGGCGAGCTAGTCTTGGACGAGCCGCATGCCTACGAATTGCCGGCGCGACTACGCCTGAATGAGTGGGCGCTGTCTGGCGATTGGACGGTAAGGAAAGAAAACGCCGTACTGAACAAGCCCGACGGCCGCATCGTCTACCGTTTCCACGCACGCGACCTTCATCTGGTCATGGGTCCGACATCGCCGGGAACGTCCGTGAGATTTCGCGTGCTGATCGACGGACAGCCACCAGGCACGGCTTACGGCGTCGACGTCAATGAAAAGGGCGAAGGTGCAGTGACAGAGCAGCGCCTGTACCAGCTGATTCGACAAACGAAACCCATCGTCGATCGCCAGTTCGAGATCGAGTTTCTCGACTCGGGCGTGGAGGTCTTTGCATTCACGTTTGGCTGATCGTCCGGACAACAAAAGAGGTTCTCAAATGCATTCGCTCAATATCCCAGATGAGATCGACCAAGAACGCCGACGGTTCTTTGGCGCCACCGCGATGGCTCTCGCCGCCACTCAGTTCGGCCTGATGGGCCCGGCACAGGCGCAAGAGGCGACGGGAGAGCCCGTGGCGGCGTCCTTCGGGCCCTTGAAGCAGATCGATGCCGGCGTGCTGAGCGTCGGCTATGCCGAGCTTGGACCCGCCGACGGCCCACCCGTCATCCTGCTGCATGGCTGGCCGTATGACATCCACACCTATGCCAATGTCGCGCCTCCGCTGGCGGCGAAAGGCCACCGCGTGATCGTGCCGTACCTGCGCGGATACGGGCCAACGCGTTTCCTGTCGCAAGATTCGATGCGCAACGGCCAGCAGTCGGCGATCGCCGCCGACATTGTCGCCCTGATGGACGCACTGGGCATCGAAAAGGCGACGATTGGCGGCTGCGACTGGGGCGCCCGCACCGCGAACATCATTGCCGCGCTATGGCCTGAACGCTGCAAGGCGATGGTCTCGGTGAGCGGCTACCTCATCGGCAACCAGCAAGCCGGCAAGCTGCCGCTGGTACCCAAGGCCGAGTTGCAATGGTGGTATCAATATTACTTCGCCACCGATCGCGGCCGCGCTGGCTACGAGAAATACACACGAGATTTCGCCAGGCTGATCTGGCAACTCGCGTCCCCCCAGTGGAACTTCGACGATGCCACATTCGAGCGCAGCGCCGCGGCCTTGGGCAATCCCGATCACGTGGCCATTGTGGTCCACAACTATCGCTGGCGGCTCGGACTGGCCGCCGGCGAGCAGCAATACGACGCGTTTGAGGAGCGACTCGCGCAGGCACCGGTCATTGGCGTGCCGACGGTCACGCTCGAGGGCGACGCCAATGGGGCGCCGCATCCGGACGCCAGCGCATACGCTAAGATGTTCTCAGGGAGATATGCGCATCGGGTTGTCACCGGAGGCATCGGGCACAACCTGCCCCAGGAAGCGCCGCAGGCCTTCGCTGATGCCGTTGTCGAGGTCGACGCCTGATCGAGTTCGCGGTAACCGCCCCCGGCGGTTACCGCTGCCAGCAAAAAGAATGCCCATGAGCCGCATCGCAAGGGTTGTCTACACGGCCAGGACCTCAACTACGGGCGGCCGCGAAAATGGCGCCTCGCGCAGCTCCGATGGCCTTCTGGACATCTGGCTTTCGGCGCCCGGATCGGCGCGCATAGGCACCAATCCGGAGCAGTTGCTCGCGGCCGGCTGGTCGGCCAGCTTCGCAAGCGCAATCGCATTTGCGGCCCACGAACGAAAAATCGCGCTGCCTGCAGGGGTGAGCATCGAGGCCGAGGTGAATCTGAACTACGGAGAAAACGGCCACTTTCTCAGCGTCCAACTGGATATTGCCGTGCCGGATCTGGAGCGTGATGTCGTACAAATTCTGGTGGATGAAGCGCACGACATTTGTCCTTACTCCAAAGTGACACGGGGCAACATCGATATCATAACGAGGATTGTCTGATCTTACCTAAATCGCCCGTCGACGTTGAAGCTCTTGGCACCTCGCTCCCGGTCTTTTCTGGGTCAGATCATGATCGTGCCCACGTCGACGTGAATGTCCGCTTTCGATATCCGCGGGCTCGAAGCTGCCTGGTCCGTTGTCGGCCCAAAGCAGCCGTCGGGTGATATCCAAAACGCGCCAGAAACGGACGCTCGGAAAGACCTTGGCGGCACCCGCGCGTCGCGGCCAGGCACCGTCGAGTTGCTCCATTTCGACGGCTCGAGTTCTTGGTTACCTTCGGCGAGGAGGGTAAGGCGCCCTTGGTCAGGCGGCAGCGTGGCCCCCTTTATGCGCTGATGAGTTCGTCTGTCCTAGGAAGTGTGCAAGCGCTGACTTCCTGGAAGCGCGATCGAGCGCATAGGAGGTGTGGCTAAAGGCAACGCCGTCGAGAAGGCCCTGAATGTAGCCAGCGATGCCGTCAGCCGCCATAATGAGCGCTGTGTCCACGGTGTGTATGTAGCGGCTGGTCACCGACCCTCGTGAGTGACCGACCAAGGCGGCGATCGTCGCCTCGGTGAACCCAAGGTCATTGGCGATGCTGGCGAAGCTGCGCCGCAGAACATGCGGCGTGATGCCGGCCAACTCGGTCTTCATGAGTAGCTTCGTCCAGTGCCTGGGGAAGCTTCCGAACGGCGTGTCATCCTCCCAGCCGGGAAAGACATAGTCTTCAGCACCCTGTTGTTCGTCACGGCTACCCTCCAGGTATTCCAGGATCGGCAGACCGATCGGACGCACGGACGCTCCTTCCTTGCTGTCGGTCAGGCGCAGGCAACTGCCCTCGATATCGACTTCGCCGTAACGAAGGCCGATGACCTCACTGCGTCGGCAGCCCGTCAGGGCGATCACCCGGATCATTTCTGCGGTGGTCTCATATTGCCCGTCGTCGACCGCCTTCTTCAGAATATCGCCGAGCGTGCGATACTCTTGCTCGCTGAGACGCCGTGCGTTGACCCTGTCCTGCGGCTTGCGAACACCATGTACGGGGTTCTGCTCGATGATGCCGAGTTCGACCGCATAGGTGAGAATGCCCCCGAAGAGCCCTATCGTTCGAGCCGCTGTGCCGGCTCCACCGCGCACGATTGCGCGCCCACGCAACTTGCCCGTCTTGACGTTCGCGCGTGTCTTGCCCGCCATGATGTCCTTCATGGCCTGGGTGATGTCGGACTTGGCTAAGTCCCGCACCCGTCGACTGCCGAGCAGCGGAACGATGTGGCGCTCAACGCGCCCGACATCGGTGGAGATTGTTGTGGGTTGCTTTGGTCGCCCCCTCTTCCCGAGCACGAGCCCATTGTTGAGATCTTCGAGGTAACGGGTGCAGAGTTCCTTGACCGTGATCGCCTCGCGATCGAGCTTGCGCTCCTCGGCGGGGTTGCCGCCCCTTGCGACCTGACCCAGCAGGACTTTCGCCTCGCGCCTGGCTTGCTCGGGAGTCCAAACTCCGTGCAGGCCGATCGTGCAGCGGCGCGAGCGGCCGGCAGTGCGATACTGCACAACGTAGCTGCGCTTGCCCGAAGCGAAGACACGCAAGCCAAAACCGGGCAGTTCTTCGTCCCATGCCCCGTCGAGGGCTATCCATCCTGACATGAATGCGCGAACCGTCGTGTTACGGTGCTGGTGATGTTCACGGCATCCGATCTGGCCTGCCGTGAAGTGAAGAGGAGAGGCTCACTACGTCCAGGATCAACCGCCGCGCCTTGCTCTTCCACTCCGGAAGCGCAGTCGTCGCCTCGACCGTTGCAGCAAACGCTCTCGGCAAAGAGCGACTGAGCCGTGAATGGCAACCATCCAACGACCTGCCAGCGCTGATTGAGGCGCACAAGACAGCGTACGCAGCGTTCGGCAAGGCCGTCCACGAAAGGGGCAGCCGCAGCCGCCACCACATCAAGGCTGCCCGCGAGGAGGAGAGGGCGCTACTGGCCATCTGCGCCTATCGTGCGGTCAGAGAAGGCGATCGCTTGGCCAAAGCCCGATATCTTTTGGAGATCGAGGCGCGCGGCGAACTCGACCTCGCGGAACATATGCAGGCTGTTCTCCGCTCGACGATGTGAAAGTGATGAGACTTCTAGGCGCGTAGACGGTCAGACCCGGAATGTCTGCAGTGCGCCTCCAAGCGGCCGCTCACCCTGAAAGATGCTGCGCATCTCCCGGTCAGGATCGTCGTCGAAAGCACGGTCGCGTGTCTCGCCGGATGAGGGTTGGTGCCCTCAGCTTGTAGAGGGCGAAAGACCTTGTTCTATCAGACCCCAGCTGAGAAGTTCGCAAATTGTGTTGCGGCGATCAGTTGAACCCGCCGCCAGAAGCGGTTCTTCGCGGACTCGCCTTATTAGCTTCCGGCGGCTGCGTTGGTCGACATTGACCGGGCCCTCAGGAGAAGCGCGAAAAGCATAAAATGTACACACAGAAGAAGGGGTACATATACGGTCGGAATGTAAAACGTGGCGCCCAGTGCCGAGGGGTGAAAGTCTTCATCAAAGAGGCCTTGGTAGAATGCAAATAGAAGATCGCCCGCTCCCCACAGGTTGAAGAGCCAGAGCGCGGCGTATCCGGCCGGTCTCCGCAGGAGTATTAGGGCCACCCAAGCGAGTACGACTGCAAACAAGTCGCCGAAAGCACCGGGCGCCGCGAAGGCTCTGGGCAATGAGCCCGCGACACCAGGAACAAGGAAAGACGCGCCAACGAAGCGAAATACATTGAGATAAAGCAGAGGTGTGGCCGCGTCGGGCAATGAGCGGGATCGGACAAATGGCCAAATGTAGCGAGAGCAAACCGCTCCCCAAGCTACAAAGCTGAACGCGATGCTGATTCCGAAAATCATAAGGTCGATCATGAGATTCATCCAATGTAAGACGTCAATGTGACTAGAAAGCAACCCAGGTCCGCATCGCAAACGCGTTGAACTTCAAACCTGCATCTCCGAAGTTCGTCGCACTTATCTGCAGGGCCAGAGCGTGTCAGCCCGGCGGATCGAGTAAGCAACCCGTGAGAACGGGCTGCATCGCAACGATAAACGAGAACGCATTTTCAACCGGAATATTTTTTGCTCGGATTGCCTCCGCAAGCACGCTCCTTAGCGAAGCCGGACCCCTGTCTACGATACTGTGCTTATTCAGGCGTGGCCGGCGCGAACGAATGCGCGTTTCGTTGTACGAACTCCCGAATGCTCATCGGCGGTACGCCAGTTAGCCCTTCGACATCATGGCTGAACCGATCGTACCTGTTTTCCTGATGAAGCTGCGCCATTGTCGCCACGTGGGCGGCGACATGGGGTGGCATCCCGAAGGCAATAAGTTGCTCCCCCCATATCTCCAGCGGAACGTCGACGTACGAGATCGCGCGGCCGAGCGCCGCCGAGAACTCGCGTGCGACCGCGTCCATGTCCTGCGAAACCGGGCCGGTCAGATGGTACGTCTTGCCAATGTGCTCGACGGGATCACTGAGGATCTCGGCGATCACCCGAGCAACGTCGACCGCGGCGATGGCCGAGTTCTTGCCCTTTCCAAAAGGCGCCAGAATCTTGTCCTGCATGGCGACGGCTTTGGCGGTCTGAAGGAACAGGCCTTCCATGAAGGCGGTTGGTCGCACTTCCACCACCGGCAGTTCGGACCAGGACAGTATCTGCTCCACCAGCCAATGCTGCTTCTGCTGCGGGCTCGCGGTCGTGTTGAAGATATCCATCTCGTTGACGGTCATCTGGGAGAGATTGATGAACGCCTTCACGCCATGGTGCTTGGCGACCACCGCGACGTTGGCCGCCGCCTCGAGATAGGTCGGTGCGACCGACATCGCGAAGCAGACACGTTCGCACCCCTCGATCGCCTGGTGTACGGCCATGATGTCGAGCAGATCACCGACCACGACCTCGGCGCCTAGATCTCGCAACATCATGGCCCGCTCGTCGTCCACGCGAACCTGCGCCCGTACCCGGAACCCCCGGGCGAGAAGCAGCTCCGTCACGGTGCGGCCCACCGAGCCGATCCGTCCGGCCGCGCCGGTCACGAGAATCGGAAACTCATGCTGTGCTTCGTTCATCTTCCACCTCGCTCGGAATACATATGCACTGCCGCACTACGAAGCCTCTCTGCCGCAGGACGATCGGCAACTGACTTCACCCCTTCATCCTTTGAGGAACGCCAACAGGTCTGCGTTCACTTGGTCGGCGTGGGTGACGCACATGCCATGCGGAGCGCCGGCATATTCCTTCAGGCTCGCGTTTGGCAGGATCTTCACCGAACGCCTGGACGCGATGTCGATAGGAACGATCTGATCGTCATCTCCCTGCAGGAGCAGGGTCGGGATCGTCATCTTCTTGAGATCATCCGTGAAGTTGGTCTCGGAGAAGGCCTTGATGCAATCATACTCGCCCTTGAGGCTACCCATCATTCCCTGAAGCCAGAAGGAGTCGATCTGGCCCTGCGAGACTTTCGCGTTGGGACGATTATAGCCAAAGAACGGCATCGCCAGTTCCTTGAAGAACGCGGCACGATCGGCAACAAGGCTGGAACGCAGGCCATCGAACACGCTCATCGGCGCACTGTTCGGGTTCGTGGCAGTCTGCACCATGTGCGGAGGCACCGCGGAAATCAGAACTGCTTTCGACACACGCGATGTGCCGTGGCGGCCGATGTAGCGCGCCACCTCGCCTCCACCCGTTGAATGGCCGATCATCGTTGCACCCTTGACGTCGAGCGTCTCAAGGAGCGTGGCGAGATCGTCAGCATAGGTATCCATGTCGTTGCCAGTCCACGTCTGATCTGATCGACCATGGCTACGGCGATCATGGGCAATAACGCGGTAGCCGTTGTTCCCCAGGAATAGCATTTGGGCGTCCCAGGCGTCTGCGGTGAGCGGCCATCCATGGGAGAACGTCACGACCGGGCCGGCGCCCCAGTCCTTGAAGTAAATCTTCGCGCCGTCGTTCATCGTTGCCGTCGTCATGAGCTTTGATCCTTTGTGAGCAGGTTGGTGAACTGGCGGCCTGGAGGCCTTCGTCGTGTCCGCAAGTGCCACTTTCGGGAGGCCGAGCGCGGCGATGAGACTGCCGCCAGCGAGAAGGAGATGCCGGCGTGAGGTCATGAGAGTGCTGACATGACTGGACGCGACCCAACGTCTTCCAGCCGATCGGCCTGCCCGAGGATTTCCGGTGCCGGATGCGCGCTGCGCTCGTGTACATGGGGCTTCGGCGTGCGGTCGATCAGCAGGCTGAGCAGTTCCGGGCGGCTATAGTGACCGCGCGAGTCCATCAGACGCTTGCGCTTGTCGATCGCCCAGAAATCGAGATCGGCGATGACTTCGCCTTCGCCCGATCGCAGCGGCACGCCCATGAGTTCGCCCTCAGGAGAAACGATCGCCGTGAAGCAGCCGCTGGAGATCGGCTCGATGCTGCTGCCGGTGCCCTTCATGATCTGGGCTTGCTGCTCGACATCCAGCCAGGCTGTCGCACAGACCACGAAGCATCCTGCCACTAGGGCGTGTTGGCGGATATTGACTGATATCTGCTCGGAGAAGCCGTCGCCGGCGAACGAACCGGGATACATGGCGGAGTGGATCTGCTCGCCATCGGCCATCAGGGCATAGCGGGCCAGTGGATTGTAGTGCTCCCAGCAGGCCAGTTGGCCGATGCGCCCCACGGCGCTGTCGACACAGCGCAGCCCCGAGCCATCGCCCTGACCCCAGACCAGGCGTTCATGATAGGTCGGGGAAATCTTGCGGCGGTGCTGAATGAGCGTGCCGTCAGCATCGAACAGCAGTTGCGCATTGTAGATCGTGCCGCCATCGCGCTCGTTGACGCCGATGGAGACGACCATGCCGGCTTGCTTGGCGGCGTCGGCAATCGCGCGGGTAGCGTCGGACGGCACGGTCACCGCCTGATCGAGCAATTTGTAGTGCTCTGCACCCATCAAGTAAGGCGCTTCGACGAAGGTGAAATATGGATAGTAGGGCACGACCGTTTCCGGGAAGGTCGCGAATTGGACGCCTTGGTGGCCAAGCTCGGAGATCTTCTTGACGACTTTGCCAACAGTGCCTTCCCGGCTGTAGAGAACGGGACTGATCTGCACGGCTGCGGCTTTGACAATAGGCATCGTGACGGGTCCTTCTTGGCGGATTGTTGATGTAATCTTTGGTCCGCGCGACGCGGCTTCACCATGCCCCAGTCCGCTTCGACCGGTTTGCGATAGAGCCTCGAGCGCTACCAAGGTCACAACGAGGCCCGCGGGTCGCATTGCGAACGCGGAGGTTCGGCGATGAGCATGGCGAGCGGCGCAAGCGGCCCGAGAGCGATCAGCTCGAATTCCATCATTCCGGCGACGCCGAGGGGGAGCTTCTCCAGGAGTTCGTGCGCCTCTGCCGTGCTGGTGGCTTTCACTATGAAGACGACGCCGCGGCTCTCTGTCTGGGAGAACCACTGCTCGATCTTGCCGGCGAGATGATTGCGAACCGTCGCGCGAACCTCATGGGGTCGGACCGAGGCGATCGCCTCGGGCGTGCCCTTCGCTGTGACCGAGCCGATTGCTAGGATCTTGGTCGTCGCACCGACAACGGAAGCGAGCGCGGGCAATATCTCGGCATGGACGCGCGGATTCTTGACGTCAGCCATTTTGCTGTTCCTCTCGTCGTATCGGTGTGGGGACGGACCGCGAACTACTTCACAGTATCCGTCAAAAGCACGCGAAGCGGTGCGACCGGGCAGTCACGAAGCTACCAAGGCGGTCCGATGGAGCTGGAGCGCTACCAAGCTCACGACGAGGCCCGCGGGTCGCATTACGAACGCGGAGGTTCGCCGATGAGCATGGCGAGCGGTGCCAGCGGCCCGAGAGCGATCAACTCGAATTCCATCATGCCGGCGACGCCTAGAGGAAGTTTTTCCAGGAGTTCGTGCGCCTCTGCGGTACTGATGGCGTTCACGATGAACACGACGCCGTAGCCCTCCGTCTGGAAGAACCATTGCTCGATCTTGCCGGCGAGATGGTTGCGAACCGTTGCGCGGACTTCCTGAGGAAGGACGGGGGCGATCGCCTCGGGCGTTCCCTTGGCCGTTACCGAGCCGATCGCCAGGATCTTGGTTGTCGGACCAACGACGGCGGCAAGTGCGGGCAGTATCTTCGCATGAACGCGCGGGTTCTTGTTATCGGACATTTTTGCTGTTCCTCTTGCCGAATTGGTGTGGGGAGCCGCGAACTACTTCGCAGGCTCGGTCAAAAGCACGCGGAGTGGGGCGATCGGGCCGAGCGGAATCATTTGGAACTCCATCAGGCCCGCCTGGCCGAAAGGAAACTTGCCCAGCAGGTCCAGCGCCTCCTTCGGATCGGTGACGTTCATCATGAACACGACGCCGCTCTGGTCCTGCTTGAGGTACCACTGGTCGATTTTCCCAGCGAGATAGAGCCGCACGGTGTCGCGTACTTCGGCGGGCAGGAGCGGCTTCCACCGCTCCGGCGACCCCTTGGCTGTGAAGGTGCCGATCGCCAGCAGCTTGGTCGTCGGGACATCGAGGCCCGATGATGGCGGCGGCGCGGCAGGCGTCGCTGACTGAGCGAACGAAGCGGTCGGGCTGAGCGCCGCCAGTACCGCGACGAGGCCAACGGCGCGGGCGAGCTTGGTCGAACGGCCCACGCGAACTGTGAGCTTGCCGAGGATACCGGGGCTCATGACAGCATCGCCTTCGCTACTTGCGCGGGCTCATCGGCCTGCAGCCAATGGCCCGCCGGTATGACGGTGAGGGACGCATTTTTGAGCTGAGATTGACGCCGCTCGGCCATGGCGACGGGGAAGTAGGGGTCGTATTGTCCCCAGATCAGCTTGACCGGAATATCGAGCGTCTTGAGCGCGGTCAGATGCTTGGCGTTTCGGGCGTGTTCATCGAAGAATTCCGCCGCCAACTGCACGAAGGCCGGACCGGCGCCAGGTTGGACGATGAAGTTGTCGCTGATCAGTTGACCGATGAACGCGCTGAAATGGGGCTTTTGCACCTCGGGTAAGGGGTCCAGAAATTTCTTCTGCTGCCATTTCAGGAGCCAGCCAAACTGTTCGGGGCTCTGGGCGATCGCTATTGCAAGGGCCTGCATGCTCCGGGTCGCAAAGAGCGTGATCATCTCGGGCCAAAGAACCGTGGAGTTCTCGCTATAGGCCGAGTTGAGCATGATTGCGGAGTCGACACCGTCCGGATGAGCGAGCGCGTAGTTGAGCGTCGCCATCCCGGAGGAATCGTGAGCAACCGGGACGATCTTCCCAAGGCCCAGACCCGCGACGACCGCTTCAAGGTCGCCCAGTTGCTGCTTGAAGCTATAGATGGCGCCGGCAGGCTTGTCCGAGGCGCCGAAGCCCAAGAAATCGAACGTCACGACGCGCCGGCCGCTGGCGACCACGTGCGGAACCAAGTCATCCCAGATGTGCAGATTGTCGGGGAAGCCGTGCATGAGCACGAAAGCTGGGCCGGAGCCCGCGTAATCTCGAGCATAGAGGCTGCCTTCTTTCCGCGGAATACGGTGCTCAGAGAACTGGATGGGATCAGAAGACATGCATCATCCTCTCTTCCTCGTGGAAGCCCCGAGGTAAGTTTGCGATTGACTGCCTGTGCCGCAAGAAACTTGTCTGTAACGAACTCTCGACAGCGTCGTTCTGGCGACTATCGAACAGCAGGCCGCAGCGCTTGAATTGATGGCGATCAAGGAGTTTCTTTTTGGCCATCGAAAACTGCGTCATGCAGAACGAGATCTATTGGTTGCTTCGACTGTAATGGTTTCAGCGGTTCCGGCGTAGGTCGTTCTTGCCACCATTCGTGACATGGGTCGGTCCGGGCACGCGGGGCTCGCCGCGCGCGGACGCCAAGCGAGTATTTCGGAATACGTGTCGTCGATGGCACTAAATTCAGGTAGTGTGTGAATTCGGGACGCGAGGAGTGAATATGCATCGGGTTGGGTTCATCGTGCCGCAACGGTTTCAGTTGATGAGCCTTGCGGCGCTGACGGCGTTCGAGATCGTGAACCTGCCCCCGGCCGACCAGCGCTACGATATCCATTTGTTGTCAGAACATGGCGGCCTGGTTCGGTCTTCCTCGGGAATGACGCTGGAAACCGAAGCGTTCGGAGATCCCGCCTTCGACACTGTCATCGTGGGTTCGATCACCGAGATGGACATGCCTCCCTCCGCTGCCACTATGATCGCGTTCGTGCAGGAAGCCGCCAGGGCGTCGAGGCGGATCGCCTCAATCTGCAGCGGAGCGTTCGTGCTGGCCGAAGCGGGCCTTCTGAATGGTCGACGTGCGACGATGCACTGGGCCCATGCAGCCAGCTTCAGGGCGCGGTTTCCGGATGTCAGAGCGGAGGAGGACCGGATCTACATCAATGACGGCCCGGTCTGGACATCGGCGGGAATGACCGCGGGGATCGACCTCGTTCTGGCGTTGATCGATAATGATCTCGGTCCCGAAGCCGCGAAAATGGTCGCCAGGCTTCTGGTCATGAACCAGCGTCGGATGGGTGGACAAAAGCAGCATTCCGCGCTCCTCGATATGACGCCGAAGTCCGATCGCATCGAATTGATTCTGGCGCACATCCGCCAGAATCTGCGTAACCCACTTACGATCGAGGAGCTTGCGGCGGTCGCCAATCTCAGCCCCCGCCAGTTCAGCCGTGCCTTTCTGGCCGAAACCGGCCAGTCACCGGCAAAGGCCGTTGAGCAGCTTCGGCTGGAAGCTGCCAGGTTCATGATCGAGGAAGGGCGGCACACGGTTAACGTCGTGGCGCAGGAAACCGGCTTTGCGGATCGCGAACGCATGCGCCGGGCGTTCCTTCGAACCTTCGGCGTGCCTGCTGAGATATTGCGCAGGAACGCGCGACGGGAGGCGGTCGCGGCGGCCTGACTTTGGGCTGTCAAGAATGTAGGCTCTTGAACCAGGCTTGTCAGTGTGGCGCCGAAGGCGCTCTTGGCCATCCGGCTCACGCGGGAGCGGCTAGGTTCGAAGTCAGAGCACGCCACCTAGATGACACCCATCTGGGCTACTATCCACGTTTCGGGCATCAGGAGCAGCCATGCATCGGGTAGGTCTCATTGTCCCGCACGGCTTCCAGCTCTTGAGCCTCGCGCCCCTGACGGCATTCGAAATGACGGGATTCGGACTTGCGAAGCCACCTCCAGCCGATACCAACTATGACCTCCACCTGTTGTCGGAACACGGCGGTTCCGTGCGATCTTCCTGTGGCTTGACCGTTGAAACCGAAGCATTCGGCGATCCGGACTTTGATACAATCATTGTCGGCGCGATCACCGCGTTCGAAATGGCTCCATCGAATGCAAATTTGATCGCCTTCGTGCAAAAAGCAGCCAGCGTGTCGAGGCGCACGGCATCATTTTGTAACGGGGCGTTTGTTCTCGCTGAAGCCGGGCTTCTTGATGGTCGCCGTGCGACGACGCATTGGATTCAAGCGGCCAGTTTCAAGGCTCGGTTTCCGAATGTCAGGATGGAGGAAGACCGGATCTATATCAATGACGGTCCGATCTGGACATCGGCTGGAATGACCGCAGGAGTCGATCTTGTCCTAGCGATGATCGATAGGGATCTGGGTCCCGAAGTTGCGAAAGTCACTGCCAAGCTTATGGTCATTAATCAACGACGGATGGGCGGACAAACGCAGCATTCCGCACTCCTCGACATGACGCCGAAATCCGATCGTATTGAGTTGGTCGTGGCGCACATCCGCCAAAACCTCCGAAACCCGCTCACCATCGAAGAGCTTGCGGCTATCGCCAACCTTAGCCCTCGCCAGTTCAGCCGCGCGTTTCTCGCCGAGACCGGCCAGTCACCGGCAAGAGCTGTCGAGCGGCTTCGGTTGGAAGCTGCTAGGTTCATGATCGAGGAAGGGCGGCACTCGGTTAAAGTGGTCGCGCAAGAAACGGGTTTTGCGGACCGCGAACGAATGCGCCGGGCGTTCCTCAGGACCTTCGGCTTGCCCGCGGAGGCGCTGCGGAGGAACGCTCGACAGGCGGCGGTGGTGGCTGCCTGACTCTGGATCTAGCCACGGACTTCTGTCAGGACTGGCATCTGCGGAACACATTCTCTTTGGGGATAAGCTGCCAGCAACCCCGTTGAGCAGCGAGGCTGGGAATTAAACGCTCGACCAGAAGCTCGCGCGCCCAAGAGCAACGATCGATTGCATAACAGCTGGAGTGGCCCCCTTGGGCAACACGCGCAACAATTTACACCGCAAGCGGGAACAGTGCTTTCTGGACATTGCCCGGAAACGAGCAACCACGGGTCGTTTCTTCGTCTCCCTCGAAGGTGCCGATGAGGTGCTGCCGCAGTTGGAAGCGGATGAGATCATCAAGTATGATGTCAACGCGGGCGGTTATTTCGTCGCGCACGATATTTATGCCGAGTGGGCGCTCGACAGGATAATCGAACGGTCATTTCACTCGTCGCTTACATTCGACAAATTCTACGAGACAATCGGCAGTTCTCTGCCGGTGCGGCGAGCGTTCCGGAGCTGGCTTTCCGAGAAACTCCTATCGGGCGATGACGCGGCCAGACGACTTATAGAGTCGACCATCGACGCCACCGCGATGGGACGTCACTGGAGAGACGAAGTGATCGTCGCCGCCATGCTCTCTCCCTACGCTGACGTGTTCATCAGTTATCCAAGCGGCGAGCTGCTCAGCCTAACCGACGGGTCACTCGAAGAGGGAGCCTCCGCCCGAAACATTCCGTCCGTTTCTGCTCGCAATCTGGGTGCTCGACGGCTGAGGAGCGGACCAAGTCGCATCGAAGGGTCAGCTTTTTCAAGAAGGCAGCATGATCGGTCAACGCAGCGCAAGAGACATCACCGATGATGTTGACATGCCCAAAGTCCGTCGAGCAATGGTTAATGGGAGGACGGCAAGAAGTTATTGTCCAGCCGTCCCGCCCGCATCAGACCAGTTCGGCCGAGGCAGCGGCGTCGAAACCCTTCAAGGCCGCATGATCGCCGTTTTCGACCTTGGCGGCCCAGTTGGGATCGCTGAGCAGAGCCCGGCCCACAGCGATCAGGTCGAACTCATCCCGCTCCATTCGCTCGATGAGGCGGTGCAGGCTGGCTGAGGTTGACCCCTTACCGGCAAAGGCGTTGGTGACGTCGTTGTCGAGGCCGACCGACCCGACGCTGATCGTGGCCGCTCCGGTCACTTTCTTGGCCCAGCCTGCGCCGTTGAGACCGTTCTCGCCGTCGACCTCGGGGAACTCGGGCTCCCAGAAGCGACGCTGTGAAACGTGCAGGACATCGACGCCCGCCTCGACCAACGGCAGCAGCCAGTTCTCCATCTCCGCTGGCGTGTCCGCGATGCACACGCTGTAGTCCTGCTGCTTCCACTGGCTGACGCGCACGATGATCGGGAAATCGGGACCAACCGCTTCGCGCACCGCAGTGACGATCTCACCAGCAAAGCGCGAGCGGTCCTTGATTGTCTGGCCGCCATAGGGGTCGGTACGCAAATTTATTCCCGCCCAAAAGAACTGGTCGATAAGGTAGCCGTGCGCGCCCTGAATCTCGACGGTGTCGAACCCGAGCCGCTTGGCATCCGCCGTCGCTTTGGCAAAGGCGAGAAGAGGCGCGTCATCGGCGCCATTACGATGCGGTTTTTTAGTTCAAGCGACGGGATGGCGAGGGGACGAAACAAGCTGCTGGTATCGGGACGAGGCATGAACAGGAACTCCGTTGTGTTTGATGAGCCTTACAGGTATATCATGTAGACCTAGCATCAATTAGGCACCCTAAGTCGCCTACGTATATCGAAGGAAACTGGCATGCTTGACCTCGAACCGCTTTGCTTCTCGTCGGACTGCCCCAGCCGGGCCCTGTTCGATCAGATCGCTGATAAATGGTCGATGATGGTGCTGGCCGTGCTTGATGACGGTCCGCAGCGCTTCAACGCGATCCGTCGGCGGCTGCAAGGCGTGAGCCAGAAGGCGCTCACCCAGTGCCTCCGCCGGTTGGAGCGCAACGGCCTGATAGCCCGAGAGGTGATGTCGCTTTCGCCGGTCGCGGTGCAGTATCAGGTCACGCCGCTGGGTCGCACGTTGCAGGAGCCGCTTCGGGAACTGCACAATTGGACGCTTGTGAAACTGCCGGACGTAACAGCGGCGCGACAGACGTTCGACGCCACGGGTAGCGGAACGACAGGCGCGGACAGGTCGCTGCTCCAGTCATTCGCATGAACGCAACGCCGACCGACAACGCTGGCGGAACGGCGCTGGCAAAGTGACGCCGTATTCCGGGCGATGATCCAGACGCGAATAATACCGCCGGCGACCGTTTAGCGTGTCCGGTATACTTTGCCCTACCAGCGCTACTTAAAGTGCCTAATTGACGCTAGGTTTACATAATATACCTTGCCTTCATCAGTGACGATGGAGTGCCCTATGCGCCAATTCGACCCCTAATCCGACAAGGACTGACACCGCTCCGGATCAGCCTGCGCCGTCGATCACGACGCCGCGCGCTCCAATTACGGCGGACCCGCTTCCAACGACCATTCAAATTTTATGAGGATCTCATGCGCAACAATCTTCAATTCTATATCGACGGGGCTTGGGTACAGCCCACGAGCAACGCCGTGCTCGACGTCATTAACCCCGCGGACGAGTCCGTCGTCGGCCGAGTCGCTCTTGGCGATACAAGCGACGTTGACGAAGCCGTTTCTGCCGCGCGCAAGGCGTTCGAGACATATTCACGGACCTCCGTCGCGGAACGTGTCGCGCTTTTCGATCGGATCATTGCTGCGTATGAAAAGCGGGCGGGCGACCTCGCTACCGCGGTGAGCGACGAAATGGGCGCGCCGCAGTGGCTGTCCGAGCAGTTGCAGGTGACCGTCGGCGTCGCCCATTTCCAGATCGCACGCGCAGCTTTGGCCGACTACCGTTTCGATGAGCCGCTGGGCTCGAGCGAAGTCGTGCGCGAGGCGGTCGGCGTATGCGCCCTGATCACGCCGTGGAATTGGCCGTTGATGCTGATCGCGGCCAAAGTGGCCCCCGCGCTGGCTGCGGGATGCACCATGGTGTTGAAGCCGTCCGAAATTGCGCCCTTCTCGGGCACGATCTTCGCCGAGATCCTGCACGAGGCCGGAGTACCCAAGGGGGTGTTCAACCTCGTTCATGGCGATGGCCGTGTCGTCGGCAGTGCGCTGACAAGCCATCCTGACGTAGACCTCGTCTCCTTCACCGGCTCTACTGCCGCTGGGATCGAGGTGGCGCGCAGCGGCGCACTGACCGTCAAGAGGGTGCATCAGGAGCTGGGCGGCAAATCGCCAAACATCATCCTGCGCAGCGCCGATCTAGCATCTGCCGTCGAAGGCGGTGTGGCGCAGATGATGCTCAACTGCGGACAGTCCTGCAGCGCGCCGTCGCGGATGCTGGTTCACGTCGATCAGGTCGCCGAAGCGATCGGCTACGCCCGCACGGCCGCCGAAGCCTGGTCGGTCGGGCATCCTTCATCCAATGCGAAGATGGGGCCGGTGGCCTCCGAGGCGCAGTGGAACAAGATCCAGCGCCTGATCCAGGCCGGACTCGATGAAGGGGCCACGTTGGTAACCGGCGGGCTTGGCCGCCCGGAAGGGCTTGAGACCGGCTTCTACGTCCGACCCACGGTGTTCGCCGACGTGCGTAACGACATGACCATCGCGCGCGAGGAAATCTTCGGTCCGGTACTGGTCATCATCGCCTATACCGACGAAGAGGAAGCCGTGAGGATCGCCAACGACACGACCTACGGGCTTGCTGCCTATGTGCAGGGTGAGCGTGGCGCGGCCGAGGCGACGGCGCGGCGCCTGCGTGCCGGTCAGGTCTACCTCAACAACGTCGGTCTGGACCTGGCTGCGCCCTTCGGTGGATACAAGCAGTCGGGCAATGGCCGGGAGTGGGGCCCGATGGCCATCGGTGAATTCCTTGAGATCAAGGCCATCATTGGCTTCCGCGAGGCGGCCTGACATCTGACATCAGCTTGACGTAAATGCCGCCCGGGGCCGGCCCGGGCGGCACTCAGTAAAGTCCCGGCCAGACTCGCCGAGGCCGCCAGAGGGACGTTGGACGCGATAGATTCGCTGTGTACCGTGCACGACCGTTTAAGAGATCAATTTTGCGCAAGACCTAACCAGCTCTCTCGCCAGACGCCTATCTATTGCGCCGCCGCAGCTCGTCGCGAAAGATGCGCCTCGCCTCTTTCAGGTTTCGACTGCCGAGAAGCCTGGCGAATCGAGCGACTGTCGTCTTCGAGACGCCTGTTTGCGCAGCGATCTTGTTAGCACTCTCAAAGGCCAGGAGCTCAGGATGCGCGAAGGCGGCCGCCGCCAACTTCTTGACTTGCGGCGGGAAAACGATCTCGCGACCAGCGACCCATCTTTTCAGGTCTGCAAAACTCGCCGCCCGATTGGTGTCATCCTCCGAAACGGACATGTCCGCACCTTCGCGCCACCCATCAGATTTCGCTCATCGAGACGGTGCGCCTCTCTTCCACCGACTTGATGCATGCAAGGGCGATCGCAAGCGCGGTGCGCGCATCCTGGCCAGTCGGCCCGGTCACCACGCCGCTGCGAACCGCGTTGACGAACGAAGCCAACTGCGCGGTATAGCCATGCACGAAATGGTCGGTGTCGCGCCGCCAGGTATCGCTGGAGACGCCTTTGCTGTCGAAGAGGGTCATGCTCGAACGGCGCACGTCGCCCATGGTGATCATGCCGCCCGAACCGAAGACTTCGCCGCGGATGTCGTAGCCGTACATGGCGGAGAAATTAGCTTCCGCGACAGCAATCGAACCATTGTCGAAACGGATGGTGACGACAGCGGTGTCGTGGAAACCCCTGTCCTTGAAGTCGGGGCGCACGAGCGCATCGGCTAATGCCGTCACCTCCACGGGCCGGGCTTCAGGATTGAGCCAGACAAGCGTGTCGAAGTCGTGGATCAGCGTCTCGTAGAAGATCGTCCAGCGCGGCGTCTTTTCCGGACTGCCGCCATAGGGGCCTGGGTCGCGGGTCAGCGACCGGATCAACTGCGGCGTTCCCACCTTGCCCGCATCGATCGCGGCGCGCCCTTCGGCGAAAGCCTGGTCCCAGCGGCGGTTGAAGCCGACTTGCAGCGGCACCCCGGCGCTGGACGCGGCGGCGATCACGCGATCGGCCTCTTCGAGGGTCAGCGCCATGGGCTTTTCGCAGAACACGGCCTTGCCGGCCTCGGCCGCCTGAACGGCAAGGCTGGCATGGAAGCGCGCCGGCGATGCGATGATGACGGCTTCGACCGCCGGGTCGGAGAGCACCGCCGAGACATCGGTCACGGCGTTGGATACGTCCAGCTTTCGGGCGAGCCCTTGCGCCGCGCCCTCAGCCGGGTCGGCGATCGCGACCAGGTTTGCGTCGACAAGCCGGCGCGCGACGGATTCGGCGTGAAAGGAACCGATGCGGCCAGCCCCGATCAAAGCGACGTTCACAGGGCGTTGGGTAGGCATTTGATACTCCGAAATTCGAATGTTGAAAAAGTGGCTGGCTTAGACGGTGAAAGCCTGGCGGAAGCGGCTGAGTGCCAATTCGTCGTCGCCCGACGGCCATGCCTCCATGCCGATGACGCCGCGATAGCCCATTGCGTCGAGGGCGCGGGCAATGGCTGGATAGTTGATTTCGCCGGTGCCGGGCTCGGTGCGCCCCGGGACATCTGCCACCTGGATCTCGCCGATATGGGGAAGTGCCTGGCGGCACAGCTCGATCAGATTCCCTTCGCCGATCTGTGCGTGGTAGAGGTCTAGATTGAGTTTGAGCGACCGCCGGTTGACGGACGACACCAGCGCGATCGTGTCGGCGGCCTTGGCGAAAGGCGTTTTCGGGTGGTCGACGGCCCCATTGAGGTTTTCGAGGACGAAGGTCACGCCTTCCTGCTCGCCAAGGTCGGCGATGCGCTCGAGCGTGTCGTGGGCCTTGAGCCACATCGCGCCAGTCACGACTTCGGACTTGACGACCGGAAGGCCCTGGCCGTCGAGCCCGGTGCCGTGCAGGTTGAGTCGCGGGCAGTTCAGTTGCTTGGCGACTGGGATCGAGAGTTTCGCGGTCCTGATCAGCTCGTCCGCGCCCGCGTCATCGGCAAGCGTCCCCGTGACATAGCCGGTCATCGAGGAAAACGAGGCGCCGGACTTGGCCAACGCGGCGATGTCGTGCTTCGTCCAGTCCCAGATTTCGGCGACGAAGCCGAGTTCGGTGATCCGCTTAAGGCGGTCGAGCACGGGAAGCGAGCGGAACACCATTTCCGCGCAAACCGCCAAGGTAAAGGGTCCCGAGGTTGCTGGGGCCGTTGTCATCATCAATATCCTGTTTCGAGGTTAGATCGTTCCGCCGAGTTCGTCGGACAGGGTCTGCAGTTCCTTGCCGCCCGCCATCATATTTTGCAGTTCGTCGATGCTGATCTCGCCTTTCGCGCAGGTGCCTAGCGTCTTGCCGCGATTGAGCACGGTGAAGCGACTGCCGACGGCATAGGCATGGCGGACGTTGTGGGTGATGAAGATCACCCCAAGCCCCTTCTGCTGCACCTGGTGGATGTATTTCAGCACCATCGAGGTCTGGGCAACACCAAGCGCCGACGTCGGTTCATCGAGGATCAGCACCTTGGCGCCGAAGTAGACGGCGCGCGCGATCGCCACGCATTGCCGCTCGCCGCCGGAGAGTGTGCCGACTGCCTGATTGGGATCGCGGATGTCGATGCCAATCTTGTGCATCTCCTCATGCGTCACAGCGTTGCAGTGCTTGAAGTCGATGTAGCGGAATGGCGCAATGCCCTTGCGCGGCTCGCGACCCATGAAAAAATTGCGGGTGATCGACATCAGCGGGATCATCGCCAGGTCCTGATAGACTGTGGCGATGCCGGCATCGAGCGCGTCGCGCGGGCTGTTGAAGGTGACCCGTTTGCCCTCAACGAGGAAGTCGCCGCTGGTCGGACGAACCACGCCGGAAAGCGTCTTGATGAGTGTCGACTTCCCGGCGCCATTGTCGCCGAGCAGACACAACACTTCGCCTTGCGATACCTTCATCGAAACGCCCGAAAGCGCGATGACCGACCCATAGTGCTTAACGATATTGTTGACCTCGATGAGAGGCGGCGAGGTCGCCGCTTTGCTATCAGCCATGATCAGCGCTCCCCTGTCACCTTGCGGCGGATGAAGTTGTTGAAGAGGACGGCCAGAAGCAGCATCGAGCCCAGAAAGACCTGGAACCAGTCGGAATCGAACTGGGTGTATGTCAGGCCGATGGAGACGAGGCCGAAAATGATGGCGCCGAAGAAGGCGCCTATGGCCGAGCCATAGCCGCCGGTCAGCAGGCTGCCACCAATGACGGCGGCGATGATCGCCTCGAACTCCTTCTGGAAGCCGCGGCGCGCATCCGTCGAGCCGGCATCAAGCACCGTGATGATGGCGACGAGTGCTGCAGCGCAAGCCGTCAGCGCGAAAAGCCCGGTCTTCACACGGTGGACAGGCACGCCTGAGTTTCTCGCCGCGACTGGATCGCCGCCGGCGGCGAAGATCCAGTTGCCGACGCGTGTGCGAAGCAGCACCCAAGTCGCGACCCCGGTCACTCCGACGAACCACAGGACGGAGACAGGCACACCCGTGACCTTGGGCACGCCATTGTCGAATTTCTCGATCAGGTCGTGCTCGGCCAGCCAGGTGAACAGGGGTTGGAAGGCGACGCCCGAAAATACCTGTTTTAGCAATCCATCGCCGACGACATCCTCTATCCCGCGCAACTGCGTCGAGCCGCCTGTCGCCCATTTGAGGCCGACCAGGGTCAGGCCGCGCAGGATGAACAGGAAGGCAAGGGTGACGATGAATGACGGCAGCCGCGTCCTGATGACGATTTGTCCGTTGACCGCACCCATGACCGCTGCAAGCAGCAGCGTGAAGGCGATGGAGATCCAGAGCGGCTGGCCGAAATTGGTCAACAGCGCGCCGAAGATCAGGCCGGTGAAAGCCACCATCGAGCCGATCGAGAGATCAAACTCGCCGCCGATCATCAGCAGCGATGCGGCGATGGCGAGAATGCCCAGTTGCGACGCCGGCGCCAGGATGGTCATCAGGCCGGACAGCGAAAACATCGAGGGGTCGGCGGTGAAGAAGAAGAACACCACCACCAGGACAAGCCCGGCGACGGCGCCGAGCTCGGGCCGGCGCATCATATGCGTGAGAAAGCCGACTTGCCGGATCCGTTCGTCGGATTTCGTGGCAGTCGCTGGTGTCTGTTCGTTCTGAACCATGATTTCTCCCTCCCAAAGCGTGCCAAGTTGCCGAAGCGCTCGTGTCCGAAAACCGGGAGATTGCCTGATCCGGCGCCTGGCCGGCCAAATACCCCTCCCCGAAAACCGGGGAGGGGTTTCGACAATCACAGAGGATCGGCAGCCCGCGATCAGCGGATGCCCTTGGCCGACAGTTCGACGACCTGCGCCGCCTTGTCCTTGGTGATCAGGTTCGGGCCGGAAGGCACGTCGCCGCCCGGGATCAGGCCGTATTTCGCATAGTTCGCCAGGAAGACGACCGGCAGATATCCCTGCAGGAACTGCTGCTGGTCGATGGCAAACGCAGCGTCGCCGGCCGCGACCGCCTTCAGGAAATCCGCCGAAAGGTCGAAAGTGGCGACATTGATCTTGCCGAGCTTGCCGACATCCTTGACGGCGGCAAGCGAGGGTTCGCCGGCGGTGCTGGCGCCGAGCGCCATGATGGTGTCGATGTCGCCGTTCGCACTCAGCGCCGCCTTCACCTTGGCGCGGACATCGGCGGGATCGTTGGAGACCGGCAGCACCTTCACATTGCCTTCAAAGCCATCGCCGAAGCCCTTGCAGCGCTGGTCGAGCGCGACGTTGCCGACTTCCTGGTTCACGCAGATGGCGGCCTTGCCGCCCATCTCCTTCAACTTCATTCCCGCCGCCTTACCGGCACTGTACTCGTCCTGGCCGACATGCAGGAGCGCGCCCAGGCCCTTCGAAACATCGGACCCGGAGTTTATCGAGATGACCGGGATGCCGGCGGCGACTGCCTTCTTGATCGATGGCCCGAGCGCGGAAGCGTCCGGTATCGAGACGATCAGGCCGTTCGGCTTCTGATTGACTGCCGCATCGATCAACTGGCCCATCGCCACCATGTCGAATGTCTCGGGGGCACGATAGTCGACCTTGACGCCGACATCCTTGGCGCCGGCCGTCACGCCGTTCTTGACCACGGACCAGAAGGGGTCGTTGGCCTGGCCATGGCTGACGACGATGATCTTGATGTCCTTCGCCGAAGCCATCTGGGCACCGGTCATCAGACCGCCGAGCACGGCCGCACCGAAGGCAAGCTTCCTCAACATCGATTTCATTTCGATTCCTCCAAATTGGGCGCGGCTTTGCGGCGCCTCTCCTCCGTATTTCGGCGCCTTCACACGCGCCGATGCTCCCGTCTGGCTACCAATCATCTCTTTGCTACCGGTAGCAAACGTGTATATTCATAACCATCGGCAAAAGGATGTCAATGTTCATTTCATTTTGCGATGAAATGAAATAGGCGTTCCATATGACGGCGCGGACGGGAAGAGCGATGGCCAAGAGGGCGACTGCAAGAGACGTCGCGGAGCAGGCGGGCGTCTCCAAATGGACGGTCATCCGCGCCTTCACGCCGGGCGCGTCGATTACCGAGAACAGCCGCGCCAAGGTGATGGCCGTCGCTGAAAAGCTGAACTACCGGCCCAATCTGCTTGCCCGAAGCCTGGCGACCAACCTTACGCATCAGGTGGCCGTTCTCGTCGACGACTTCGAAAATCCCTACAAGCTGTCATTCCTCGAGCGGCTCACCTTGGAACTTCAATCGGAGGGTCTGGTTGCCGTTCTGATCAACATCAACGAGCACTTCGATCACGTGCATGCGCTCCTAAACGCCGATCAGCGCCAGCTCGATGCTGTGGTCATGTGCGGCACCGCGTTCAGAACCGAAATGCTGCAGGATGTCAGGCTTGACGGAGCGGCGCCAATGTTCGTTCTCGCGCGCGACAGCCAGATCCCGGGTGTGCCCGCGATTAACTGCGACACGACGTTGGCCATCAACGAGCTATGCAGGCATCTGCATGGGAAAGGATACAGGCGGCCTGGCTTCATGGCCGGAGCAAAGACGCTGTCGACCGCGCTTGGCCGCCAACGGGCGTTCAAGGCATTCTGGCAACTTCACGGCATCGACGAGGTTCCGGAATTGGTGGCGCACTCCTACAGCGCCACCTCTGGTGCGGCGGCTGCCCGGCGTTATTTGGGCGAAGTGTCGCCCGCTGACCGCATCGATGTTCTTTTGTGTGAAAATGATGTCTTGGCATTCGGCGCCATGGACGTCATCCGCAGTGAATTCGGGTTGAAGGTGCCGTCAGACATTGCCGTGGCGGGTTTCGACAACACGCTGTTTGCCTCCGCGCCCGCCTATGATCTTACGACATACGAACAACCCATCGAGGCGATGGTAAAAGCGACCGTTGCCATGATCATGGGCCGTGAGCCCAATGCGACAATAACCCTACCAGGACGATTGGTTGCGCGCGGATCAGCATAGCGTCGCGGCGACCGCAGAGCTGCCTTTTGACAAAGTGGGATCCAGCGGTTCCACCTACCCAGCCGACTCGGCTGGGTAGGCCGAGCACTCGGGAATGTCGATCCTCGATACCTGGCCGGCATCGGAATTCGATGAAGAGGGGCCGTCCGCCGGCAATGTCCAGGCCATCGTCCGGCTCGATGCGGCGAAGGCCTAATTAGTAGAGCGACCTTCGAATTCCTGCCCTTTGATTAGGCCTCGCGCTCGTGTTCAGCGGCCGAGCCCCCAAAGGTGTGGGTTCAGTTCGAAGCTCTTGATCAGCATCTCGGTGAGAACCCGTACTTTACGCGCGGGATGCTGACCAGGTGGGCGGATGACATACGCGCCTGCCGAAGGTGGTGGATAGCGTGTCATAATCGGAACGAGCGCTCCGGAGGTCACATAATCATGCGTGATGCAATCGGGGAGCCAAGCGATGCCGAGCCCTGCCACTGCTGCTGCGGCAAGCGCCGTGGCGTTGTCGGCCTTGAACCTGCCCTGCGGCTGAACCGTGAAGATCTTGTCGCCATCCATGAACTGCCAGGCTTCCGTCCCCTGCATGAGTGCCTGATGGGTGACGAGTTCAGCCGGCGTCTGAGGTGAACCGCGCGTTTTGATATAATCTGGACTTGCGACGAGCTTTCCATCGATCGGTCCGATGCGCTTCGCGATCAGGTTGGAGTCCTGAAGGTACCCGACCCGGATCGCGCAGTCGAAACCCTCCGCGATGAGATCGACGAAGCGATCGCTGTAGGAGGTATCGATCTGGAGCTGCGGGTGCTGATGCGCCATTTCCGCAAGTACCGGGGCGAAGTGGGTTGGGCCGAAAGAAAGCGGCATGGCAACTCTCAGGCGGCCGCGCAGATCACCGGCTGGGAGGATCGTTTCCCTGGCCGTGTCGATCTCGGCGCTGGCTCGGGCCGCATGATCCCTGAACGTGATCCCCGCTTCCGTAAGCGCGGCACCGCGGGTCGTTCGTGCAAGAAGCTGAACGCCGAGTTCTGCTTCGATCCGGGAAAGCCGCCGACTGACGATTGACTTGGAGACGCCGAGCCGGCGCGCGGCGGCCGATACGCCCCTTGCATCGGCCACTGCGACGAATGTCTGCAGATCTTCGATGTCCAATTCGGCGTTCCTCATTTCGCGACACAGTTTGCCTGACTATGGCACTACCGCATCACCAAAGGGAACAGCAAATTGCGGCCAGGCAACGTCGCCCAGCTGGCGCATGTCTCCCGTGAACCCATCGCCGTCCATAGCGGCAGAGAAAGGAAGTCTTAAATGATCCCTCGGAACGGCCTTGATTCGCTTCTTCGTCCCGAAGACTCTGTACTCGTTCTGATCGACCATCAGCCTTATCAGCTCGCGAACCTGAACAGCCACGATCCGCAGATGGTGGTCAACAATTCGACGGCTCTGGCGAAGGTCGCCAAAGCCTTCGGCGTCCCCACCATCCTTACCAGCGTGATCGCTGACCGGGGCGGTCTTATCTTCCCCCACATCACGGACGTGTTCCCCGGCCAGGAGGTGATCGACCGGACGTTCATCAACACTTGGGAGGATCAGAAGGTCGTCGACGCGGTCAAGGCAACGGGCCGCAAGCAGCTGATCATCGCTGGCCTGTGGACAGAGATATGCGTCGCGATGCCGACGATCCAGGCTCTCGGCGAAGGCTGGGATGTGACGGTCATCACAGATGCCTCGGGCGGCACGTCGGTCGAAGCGCACGAGGTCGCCATCCAGCGCATGATCGCGGCTGGCGCGAACATGATGACCTGGCTGGCGCTGGCGTCCGAATGGCAGCGCGACTGGGCCCGGACCGAGCACGCTGCAGAGTTGACGGACGTGCTCAAGCACCACGCCGCTGGCAGCGGCATCGCGTTTCTGTGGGAGCAGCAGTTGCTCAACACTCCGGTGCCTAGCAACGCAGGATGATCTGGGCGGGATGACGAGCATTCAGACCGATGCGTCGCAAGGAAGTTGAACACTCATCGGGCCTCGTCATCCCACGCTGCTGGTCGGTTCTTGTCATCTCAGAAATAGCAGCAATGAACGGAAAACTGAACCCGCTGGCCCTGGCACCAGCATTGGATGCCGACCAGGGAGTGCAGGGGATGGTCTCATATCCCGGCGGGCTTGCCGGCAAATGCGAACTCAGTCTGATAGGAACCACAACCCTCGAGCACGGAGTTGTCCATCTTCGCTATCGGTTTTCAAAGCCGAGATAGTGAGGCGGTTTTTTGCTCTGCTGCCATACTAACTGGTTCAGCCTGCCAACGTGATGGCACCTCGTCCTCAAGGATCAGCGACGTAAGCGCCGGTCTGGGTTGTGCATCTGCCGCCGCATCGCTGAGCAATCAAGGTGGCGGCGAGCGAGGTGCCCAAAGCGTCATTCTTCGGCGGAATCCGCAGAATCGCCCCAAGGTCCCGATACTCTCGCTTAGAAGTGGTCCAGTACGCAGGTAAGTTGGCCGGCGCCAGATCGGGAAGGTTGCCTGGTTAGGCGCCGGCCAAGCGGGAAATCAGGCCCGCCGCAATAGCGTTCTAGCCAAGTCTTTACGCAACGTCATGCCGGCATCGCGGAACGAACCGAGGTCATGGACTGAATCCCATCCGCTGTGCCAATTTCGTCACTTTTGGTACCCCGACCTTTGAACAGCGCCCAGCCTCTCGCGATCCGAACGACCCGGCGCCTGCAAAGCGTTCATTGCTTTTCGGCGCCGTTGTCATACTCTCGAAATATGAGGGATCTTCCTAAGAACGTTGACGTCGACGCCGTGATCTTGATCGGGCAATATCTCGACGATCACAGCAAGACCACTCCAGTGTCTATTTCAGACGCGATCAGGGTCATTCGAAAGCGAGCCGTAACGCATCTCTCCGATTTCGACTTAGAGGAATTGATCGTTGAATGCGCGGGGGTGCGGCAATTGGGCGTTCTGTTGGACACTCATGACGACTGACTCGTCTCGGCTACAGCGGCGCGCGCAATCCCAGCCTGCGGGCTGCCGTCGTCACAATGAAGGGTGACCTGCGAAAGGGTCTGTGAAATCGTAACCGACCGACATGGACAAGCGTCGTCGTCGACGGCTTCGCCGCGCTCCGGATCGACGATGCGGGCGTCGCAAGAATCTTGGTCGATCTCGACCGTCCAACGCTGACGGGATTTCCGAGTAATGTCGACTACCTCGGCTAGATCGCCGGTCCGATAGGGCAAGCCCAACTCGGCGGCCTCTTCCGGCGTCCTTGGTTCATTGACCCATCCCATCACAAAGCAAATGTCGATGTCGAGCTGGCGAGGCCGTTAGGGTGATCACCCGGATCATTTCTGCGGTGGTCTCATATTGTCCGTCCTCGACCGACTGCCGCAGAATATCGCCGAGCGTGCGATACTCCTGTTTTCTGAGACGGCGGGCATTGACCTGTCCTTCGGTTTGCGAACGGTATGCACAGGGTTCTGCTCGATGATCCCGAGCTCCACTGCATAGGTGAGAATGCCGCCGAGGAGACCGATCTTCCGGGCCGCCGTAGGCCCACCAGCTACTTCCTATGATCGACTCATAATATGACGTAATACGGCGTCAAATCTGGCGGCATTCAATCGTTGGCACTCCCGCATCCGCCTTTGAGCTTGCGCTCCTGCCCCTGGGACGAAACTGTATCACCCGTGCGGATGGTGCCTCGCCACGCATCAGCGCAGCGATGTGGTCGCCCACTCCATTCGCCGCATCGATCAGCAAGCTATCCACGCGTTTCAGAATATAGCCGCCGGTC